>NZ_CP126980.1:7374166-8002500 GCF_030252345.1 Actinoplanes oblitus
CGATCACCACCCCCGACCAGCCCGCCCTGACTTGCAAGATCAGGTTGAAGAGGCTTACTGATCAACCTCGATCGTCGTCACACACCACTCAACGATGAGGGCTTTCGGCGCTGGCCGGCTGCGGCGCGTCCGCGGTCTCGCCAGTGGCGGGCGCGGCATCGTGCCGAGCAGAACTCGGCCGAGGGATCTCGGTCGTCGCTTCCCCAGCATCGATCGCACCCCCGGCAGCGGATCATGAAATCCGATGAGGTCGGTCTTTCAGAGTCGCTCGGCGGCTGCGGTAGTCCCTTGTTCGGCATTTCGGCGAGCAGTAGACGGCGTCCCTGCGCTTTCGAAGAGGCATGGGACCGCCGCATTGAGGGCACACCACCACCGCCACCAACCGGAAGTATTCGAACGAGCACCTTATGTCACCATCGCGATTGCGGTGACATCGCGTCGGCGGGCAAGAGCCCCGCTCCTGACCTCACAACGCCGGACTCGCCCCGAGGTCCTGCGCTGCCGGCGGCGTCAGCCGTTCGAGGACTGGCTCTATCGGTCATCTCACTTACGCAGACAGAATCAGGGGACTGACGCCCTCACAGCGGACACCAAGGGCCGCCGAAAACGGGCAAGCCCTGCCCATGGCTTCGACCGAATTGCGTAAGACATCGTTGCGCGTCCGCTGGCGGACAGGCCGAGCCGGCCGACGGCAGTCCTGCACGTTCCGCGGGCCGGGGCAGATATGGCGCTCGCGGCGAAGACGCTCGCCGAGTCCCGGCATCACCGGATCACCAGCAGCGAGGTCTACGCCGCGCTCGATCCGACCATGATCGTTCAGCCGCCTCCCCGTCGATGACGCCGACGCTGCGGGAGCGGGTCGAGCGGTGGCTCGTGCTCGAGATCGACGTGGCGGCGAGCGTCCAGAAACACTGGACCGTGCTGAGCATGGTGATGCGCGATGTTGTCCCCCCGGTACCGATCTGACTGATCAGAACGTCAGCCGATACCCTGTCCGTCGAAACGGGTCAAGCCCTTTGAGCATGCTGTGGCGCGACGCCGCCGGTGACCCCCACCAGCGGGAGTTGGCTCACCACCTACGCCACCCCGTCGCCAAAATCCTCGGCTGGGCCGAAATCCTGCACGACGACCACACAATGCCCGACACCCAAGCTCAGCAACTACAGGTCATCTACCAATCCGCCCAGGACCTGCAACGACAACTCGACCAGGCAGCTTGCCCGTTGTAACCGGCACGTGGTGCCGGCACCGTAGCGCTCCCTCACCGACCGAGCACTTGTCCCACGTGCCGGAACGACGGAAACCACAAAGTGGTGAGCTTGTCGAAGAAGTCCGGACCAGCGAGCGCAGCGCCCCAGACGCAGCAGCCGTAGCTACTCGACGAGATCAGCGACAGTGCGGATCGCGAGTAAGTTCGGGCGTTGAGCTGATCGACTAATATCGCTGATTTGCCCTTGCCCGCTACGATTCGTATTCGGCAAGATTCGATCCGTGATGTTGGGTGGGGCTTGTGGACCCGTTCGGTCTTGTATTTGATCCGCAGTCCGCGTCGCAGGTTGCTGCAGCGTTGGTGCCGTATGTGGTGGCAGCGGCGAAGTCTTTGGGCAAGCGACTGTGGTCACAGGCTGAGGATGTCGCAGCGCAGGAGGCGGCCGGCTGGGGTCGCCGGCTGGTGGAGCGGCTGCAAGGCTCGGCGCAGGGTGATGCGGTTGCCGGTGCAGTCGAAGAATTGGTTGCGGATCCCGATGACATGGACACCCATGCAGCGCTGCGGCTAAGAGTCGGCAAGGCCTTGGCCGGGTCGCCGGAACTGCTGGCTGACGTTGCTCACCTGTTGCGGCAGGCACAGCAGGCGACGGCGTCAGGTTCCCGCTCGGTGGCCGGTTCGGTCAGTGACAGCATCGTGGTGACCGGCGACCGCTCGGTGGGTTCCGCGGGAGGCTCGGTGATCACCGGCGATAACAACACCATGGGTCACGGTAGTCTGCAGTGACAGAACCGGCAGGGCAGGTTCACGGTGACCGTTCGGTCGGCTCGGCGGCTGGCTGGGTGATCACCGGCGACCGCAACATCGTCGTCAGTATGGACGGCCACGTGCGCCCGGGGGCCGCAGACGGCTCCGATGCTGAAACTGGATCAGCACGACCGCGAGTCTATCTGTCATCCACCGTTTCTGACCTGCGAGAGTGCCGCGCCGAGATCCGTGTAGCTCTGCAGCAGATGGGTCTCGACGAAGCCATCATGGGCGCCTACGCGGAGCAGGAGGACCGGCCGCTAGACAGGTGCCTGGCCGACCTTTGCTCAGCGGATCTCTACATCGGTGTTCAGGCTTGGCGTTACGGCCCAATCCCGGACGGGCAGGAGCGGTCGGTCACCGAGCTTGAGTACGAGGCGGCCGGGGAAGCGGGCCTCACTCGGCTGATCTTCGTTCTGGATGCAGAAGCGCATTGGGCTCCAGCGCTTATGGATCTTCATGCAATAGGTCCGGTCACCGAGTTCCGGGAGCGACTCCAGCGGGAGCACTCATGCGTTCAATTTTCCTCGGCTAGTGATCTACGAGCCAAGGCGTCCGAAGCGGTCGCCGTCTGGCTGCGCTCCCGGAGCGTGTCCTGGCAGAGCCCGTATCCGAGTGCGGTCGGCGAGTGGAACGCTTACGCAGCCCGATTGATTCAGCAGTACCGCAGGCTCGATCTGGAGGCTCTGACGCCGCCGGATCGTGACGAGAATCTGCAGATCGCGCTTCGCGACGTGTTCGTCGAGCCGGATGTGCGTGAGGAGATCCCTACAGCTGAGCTGCCCAAGGAAATCCAGCGACGGCTGGAGGTCGCTGCCGAGACGGACATCCCAGATCTGCCCCGCGGACTCGACCGCGCGCTGCTCGAGCAGATGCGCGACTCCCGGCGCAAGGGCCGAGCGCGACCCGCTTTCGAGGCGCTGACTGCCCCCGTCACCCGTACCTGCGTTGTCCTGGGCGACCCAGGCGCCGGCAAGTCGACGCTTGCCCGGTATCTGGTCCTCGCCCTCGCCGAAGGCCGTACCGAGGGACCATTGCAGCATCTGGCGGGCTGGCGACCGATCCTCATCGAGCTACGCGACTACGCAGTTAACTCAGCTGAGTACGAAACCTTCCCTGCCTACCTCAACTATTTGAAGCGGACCGAGGAACTCGGACTCGACGAACGAACGATCGAATCGTATCTGCGCGACGACGGCCGGGTCCTGGTGCTCTTCGACGGGCTCGACGAAGTGTTCAATCCGCGCCTGCGGGAAGTGGTGTGCCGTCGGATCGCCGGGTTCGCGGCCCGCTTCCCCAAAGCGCGAGTCATCGTCACTTCGCGCTCGGTGGGCTACCGGCAGCGAGTGCTCACCGACGCCGGCTTCGCGCACTACTCCGTGCAGGACCTCACACCCGTAAAGATTGATACATTCCTGCAGCGCTGGTACGAACTGGTGCTCGGCGACCGGCCTGCTGTTGCCGCTTCCCGGCGTGAACGTCTTGGTCAGGCCATCACCGAGTCGGCGCCGATTCGCGAACTCGCCGGCAATCCCCTGCTTCTTACCATTCTGGCCATCATCGGCAAGCACCAAGAACTGCCCCGCGAGAGGTGGAAGGTCTACGACCACGCGGCGGGCGTCTTGGTGCAGCACTGGGACGTCAACAAACACCTGTTTGATCAGGACATTGAGGCGCTGGCCATGCGCGAGGATGACAAGAAGGATCTACTTCGTCGGCTCGCCATCCGGATGCAGGCGGGCAGCCACGGTTCCGCAGGCAACAACCTGACGGATTCGGATCTGGCAGCGGAGATTAAGGGCTACCTCCAGGACCGGTTCCTGTACGAGCCCGGCGCGGCAGACCGTATCGCCGACGCGATGATGCGTCAGCTCCGGGAGCGGAATTTCATCTTTGCCCGGTACGGTCCCCGGGTGTACGGCTTCGTCCACCGTGCCCTACTCGACTTCTTCGCGGCCAGTGAGATCGTCACCCGCTTCGAGAAATCCCGCAGCTTGTCCGAGAATGAGCTCATTGGCCAGGTCTTCGGCGAGCGCAAAGAAGATCCCGCTTGGACCGAGGTGCTCCGGCTGATAGCCGGGATGGTCGACGCAACGGTGGCTGGCCGTATCGTTGATAGTCTCCTGAACAGCCCCGGTTCATACCGTTCGTCGGCGCTTGACCGCCGACCCCCGGCCGCTGTTGCTCTCGCGGCGCAATGCATCGCCGAGATCCGCAACGTCAACGCGGCAGCCGGGCCAGCCGAGCGGACTCTGGAAGCGGTCATCGATCTGATCCGAACCCCGGACCGGTCGTTCGACGGTGATGGCCGGCTCAAACTCCTGGAAAAATCGATAGTGCCGTCCTTGAAATCGGTCGCTGGGTGGCCAGGCCGGGATCGCATACTCGACTGGTTCGTCGCACAAGGCCAGTTCACGATCGCCGCTCCAGCGGCAAAGGTCGCAGCGCGCCTAGTTTCTGCTCTCTTCCCTGAGGATCAACCGGTACGCGACCTGATGCACGCCAACGCCTACGGCAGCATTCCGGAACAGCGAGAGGCCGCACTACACGCTCTGCACGCCGCATGGGAAAACGACGACGATACGGTCCGAGCGCTCGCCGACGCCCGCTACGACCCCTCACCGTCCGTACGACGATCAAGCCTTGAGCTGCTGCTGACCCGTTGGCCTCAACGAGCCGAGACGCACATCGTCCTACAGCATGGACTCTACGATCATGACTCCACGGTGCGGCGGGCGGCGATAGAAGGCTTGGCTCAATGTGGTGAGGCGTTTCCGGAGGCCTTCTCCACTGTGGCCCGCGCCCTGCGCTCAGACGCGGCGCACAACGTGCGCGTCGCGGCAGCATCGACGATCGCCTCGACCTGGCCCGCGGAGCCTGAGGTAACCCCGCTATTGAACTCGGCCTGTGATGATCCCGCATGGCAGGTGCGGCAGAGCGCGTTGCGGCTGCTGGTGTCGTTGCCAGACCCGGACGATACCGTACTCGCCCTAGTGCACCGAGGCCTGCGTGACTTCGACGAGGATGTCCGGCGCACCGCGCTCGAACTGTTAGCCAGCCGCTGGACGGAGCTTGATGGCACTGTCACGGCGGTCCGACTCGCGGCCCGTGACGTGGATGCCTCGGTTCGTCGGTTGGCGGTCACGACGATGGCTCTCCGGTGGTCCGATCATCCGGATACGGCCGCGGTCCTTGACCTGGCGTTGCGAGATCCGGACGGCGACGTGCGAGTCACCGCGCTGACTATTCGCAGTGATCCCATCTCAGCGCCGGAAGAGTTCGCGGCCTTGCTCGGTGGTGTGGTTACGAATGATCCCACACCCGGCGTGCGACGAGCTGCTCTGCAGCGCATGGTCGCCGACGTCCCGGAAATCTGCGAGCCGGCCCTTCGGCGCGCTATGACCGATCCGCACCACACGGTCCGCCTTGCCGCAGTCACCGCGGTGAACTCCCTCGCGCATCGCATGCCCGACGTGCTGCCGCTTGCTATCCGGCTGTGCTCTGACATCGACGATGGCGTACGCCTCGAGGCGGTGAAAGTCGCCGCACGATTCGGTGAGGATCGCTCTGGAGTAAAAGAGCTGCTTGCTCGAATGGCGCGCGTCGAAGACCGGAACCTTCGCAGAGTCGCGATCGAGTCTGTGGCCGCTCGCTGGCCGGATGATCCGCTCACCAGGAGTATTCTTAGCGAAGGCAGGCTGGATGCGGACGCATCTATCCGACATACCGCCTATTCGATCTCTCTTATGATCGCCGACAGTGAGGCCCGACGTGCCGAGCTGCTCACTCAGGCCTGGACCGAACCTCACCCGGAGATCAGGGCACTCGCCGCCACCTTGAACCTTGCAATGACGTGCGCGGTCAGCAATAGAAATGCATCGGAGGCGTCACCACGCGAGGCCACCGGAGCGCATCGGCGCGCGCTGCTGGAGTCGGTTCTCTTAGCCAGTCACGGGGCGCACGACAGTGCAACCCTTGCTGGGGTCCTCCGCCAGGCCTGCACCGACCTGGACGGCAGCGTCCGGCTGCTCGCATACTCCGGGCTCGCGCTGCGCCGAGACACCATTCCGGGAGTCGTTGAGGACATCACTGCAGCCTGCCGGGACATGAGTTGGGAGATCCGTGCGGCAGCACTTGCCCAGCTGTTGGCGGCGTGGCCAGAACATCCGTTGACGGTAGCCGAGCGTGAACGAGGTGTGATCAGCATCCATGATGTCGTCCGCATGATAGCTCTGGAGTCATTGTTCGTGGATCCGACCACGGCTAGCTTTCAGAGAGCTGCCATTGCCAGCCGGACCAATGACTGGAGCATTCGCGGGCTTGGCTGGAGCACGCTATGCCGGCGACACATCAGCGACCCCGGATTGCCTCGCCACATCGCCGAGACGCTCATGCATCCGCAGCAGACGATTCGGCAGGCAGCGGCTGACGCAGTCTGCGCGAGCTGGCCAGATACGCCCGTAGCGCTCAGGGCGCTGTCCGGGTTGGCTGGGGATCAACAGACATTCGTACGGATCACTGCCCTCCAGAACCTAGCCGTAGCCTGGCCAAGCCATCGGGTGCCGGCTCAGACTGCGTTTGCCGATCTGGACGCCAGCGTCGCTAGAGTCGCCTGGGATCTGTCCCGGCCTGGACGGTGGCCAGAGCTGCGTGCGGGCCTTCCATGCGACCCATCCCGGACCCCGGATTCGCTGTACCGCCTCCTCGCACTGGAAAAGTCCGTCCTCGAAGACCCCACCTCGGCATCCGCCCACGATCTCATTATTCGCGGACTCACCGACTCTGACCCCGTCGTCCGGCAAACAGCCCATCGGGCACTTACCGTCGCCGAACTCGACCCGGCGGCACACCAGGCGATCCTCACCAAAGCGGCGCTACATCCCAACAGCGACGTCCGCTCCGCCGCTATAGAAGCACGCGCGCGCCTGCTCGACGCCAGCGAGGATGATTACCAGTTTTTTGTCAATGCATTTGCCGATACCGATGCGACCGTGCGCCTCGCTGCCTTTACTGCACTGATTGAGCTCGCACCCCACCGCCCTGAGGCCTTCACCATAGCGTCCCAGGCGGTTGCGGACCCGAGCTATCCGGTGCGCGTAGCCGCCCTCCGCCTGGTGGTTACTTATTGGGGCGGCGGTCGCCGAACTGTTCCTATCCTCGAGCGCACTTGCTGCGACCCGGATGAGGACGTGCGGCGGGCATCACTTGAGGGACTCGTTTTACTTCAACCCTCGAGCGCTGCCACCACCGTCGCGGTCCGGGCCGCCCACACGGATCCAAACGTCACCGTACATTACTTCCTGCAAGACCTCGAGAAAAAGCTGCAGGTAGACGAACAGAAAATCTCTTCGCAAAGGTCGCCAACCGCGCCCGAAAGCCGTATCTCTCGAATCTTTGAATTGAGGCGGCTATGCAACACCAGCACGAACGACGCGAAGGCCCGCGAGTTCGTTCTGGTTACATTGAATCATGCAGACTGGTTAACGAGGCGAGTCGGACTTGATGCGCTCACTTGGCTTTGGCCGGACGCCCCTGAAACAGACGAACTTCTATCTAGTGCACTATCGGACGAGGAGGCATTGATTCGCCACGTAGCCTACGCAAGAATAGTCCAACGCAATCCAGGCTCGGACACAACGCTAGAGATTCTGGGCGATGCGCTCAACGATCCCTCCGAGTGGATTCGCCGAGGCGCCATCTCATGGCTTGCCCTGTGGACAGCCCACGAACGAGTTCACGAGCTGCTGATTAGCGCCTCGAGAGATCCGGATTCATGGGCGGTAGTTCTAGCAACTAAGGCACTGGCTGCCAGGTGGCCGGATGCGGACACCACACACGCAGCGGTATCACGCTGCGGCTGCTCCGTATTTGATATAGGCCAAGAAATTTTGACACGACTGGCATCTACAGATGCCAGTCTGAAGTACTTAACGAAGGACGGGCTTGCGGCCTTAGCCGTCAGCGGTTCAGACCGAGCAACGGTCGTGCTGGCGAATCAGTGGGCAGACAATCCAGCTATAGCCCACCTTCTCCGACGCCTGTGGGACCAAAAAGATCACGCCACTCGCGCGGCGATATTGCAGGTGATGGTCCAGCGCCAGCAGGACGACCCGCAAGCTCGCAGGCTTATCGATAAAGCATTGAGCGACCCATGCTCGGGCGTCAGAAGCATCGCATTCGAATCCCTCTGGGCTTCCAAGCAATTCAGCAAGGACAAAATCCAGCTGGCTTTGCAGGACGATGAGCGGGAGATCCGCTATACTGCGCTAATCGCCAAAGCAATCTCTCAAAAATGGTCACTAACCCCGGCAGATGGCATTGCAGCAATGGCGCACGCAACTACGCCATACGAAGGCTACGATATCTTCTCATTCGTAGCACCCCAAGCTACCGCCGCCAACTGGAGCAAAAGCGAAATACTCGAAGCCTGGGACGCGGCATCGATGGTAAACTCGTTTCAACGTTCTTGGCTGGATTGGTACCTGGAAAGAGCCTGAACCCTTGCAGTCGCTACAGAGGTTGAAAGGCTGAGGTTCGCGTCGTCACGGTAGTTCCGGGTCGAGGGTCATGCCGGTGTTGGCGAAGAACCCGGCGAGGAGATCGGTTTGTTGCTGACAGGCGCGTAGGCGTTGTCTGACCAGGTCAGCGAGGTGGTCGACGCCGTGGGCGGCGATGTTGGTCAGGCCGCGTTTCATCCAGCGCCAGACGCCTTCGGTGGGGTTGAGGTCGGGCGCGTAAGACGGCAGGCGGATCACGGTGAGCCATTTCCGGGCCGCGATCAGGGCGTGCATGCGGCGGCTGACATGCGTGTTGAGGTTGTCCCAGATCAGCACGATCGGCGCCTGCAGCCGTTGGTGGGCCTGGTCGAGGAAGGCGATGTAGTCGTCCTCGCTGAAGCTGCCGCGTTCGCCTTTGCGTCCACGGTGCAGTTCGTGCGCCACATCAGCCGGCCGCGCTGTCCGGGCTGCGCAGGCATACCAGGCCGGCGGCCGAGATCCGGCCGGAGCCCTTGCCAGACACCTCGACTACCGGTGTCCGGCCGCGCCGGGCCCAGGTCTGCTCACCGGCGGCCGCAGCACCTGGCCTGCCTCGTCCTGGAAGCAGATCCACGCGCCGCGGGCCGCGGGCCGCGGGCCGCCGCTAACCCCTTACCGACGGCCACCGCCTGCGGTACCAGCCGGCGATCGCCTCCGGGTCCCGCTCGATCGACCGGCGGGTCGGGACCTGCTGGCTGTAGCCCATCCGGTGCAGCAGGTACGACACACCGCGCAGCGTGTAGGTGACCGCGAAACGGCGTTCGATGACCTCGACGATCCGCGCGAGGGTCCAGCCAGCCATGGACCAAGGGACCTTCATCGAGGATGTCCGCGAGTTGTTTCTGCTGGCCAGTAGAGAGTTTGCAGTCGGAGCCGCCCGGGCCGGCCGACGTCAGGGCAGCGGTGCCGCCCGCCGCCCATTTCCGCCGCCACTGCCGAACGGACTTCTTAGAAACCCGCAGCTCAGCCGCGATCTGCGGGGTCGGTCGGGACTCTTCGAACAAGGACGCGGCCTGAATCCGGACCTTCTCACGCCGGACCCGGGCTGCCGCGTTCATGCCACCACCAGCCGGATACGTCATATCTCCGACCTACCGAACCGTCAAAGGCGTGACCTCCGCCTTCGACGCCGTGACCGCCGGACTGAGTTTGCCGTTCAGCTCCGGACCGGTCGAGGGCAACGTCAACCGGATCAAGGTGATCGAGCGACAGATGTACGGCCGAGCCGGCTTCGACCTACTCCGCAAACGAGTCCTGCTCGCCTAATGAAACCTAGCTGATCATGTTCATCAATCGAAGGTGAGGCTCACGGACGGCTCAACAGACCGGAGGATGCCCCAGTCCCCGCTCATCTCCCAGGCGGGCTCGCCGTCCCAGACCACATGGGCTACCACGTCAACGTTCCCGAAGTCCGAATCGCCCGAGGCGTCGGTCGCGGCCGGCAGCTCAGAACGATCCAGTCGGAGTTTCCTGCTGGAAACCGAGAGCCGCGCTGGTCGGTAGCAGTGCTGCTCACCAGGCGCAGGCGGCTGATACAGAGGATGACTCGGGGTCAGGACTGCGTCCAGTTGGAAGGCGACATCGCGCTCCGTGGACGCAATTCCCAGCACCCATGAGTCCTCGAGATAGACATCGGCGAGGTCTGGGAAGGCCTCTTGGTACTCCATCACAGCAGTATGTCGCCCGGCCACCCGTTCACAGAACGCGCCTGGCGTTCATCAACTTGAAGATCGATCACTCTTCACGGGACAGAACCCGGAACTCGCGAACAAAACCACGGGGTCCACACCGCACTCGGAGACACCGGCGCCGCCCTGCAGTCCGCTGCGGCGGTCAACCCCGCCCAGCTGCCGACGGTCGAGCGGTACGGCCGGTACCTGGTCGACACCGCCCGCGCGTGGGCGGCGCACGGCCGGGCTGACAAAGCCGCGAACGCGTTGCTCGCCGCGCACCGGCACGCCCCGGAAGAGGTCAACCGGGCCAGCGTCCGAGAACTCGTCACCACTTTGCTGTACTCGCCGACCCCAACGCCGGCGCCGCTGCGGCGCCTCGCCGGGCACATCGGCATTCGCTAACCGCGCTAAGGCGTGTTTCAAAGGAACTTGGTGCAGGGGGCGGCCGCGGCCTGTCGGTTCACGCCTGCCGGCTGCGGTATCCGACTGCCCCACACCGACCGGTCACCGAGAGCGTCCAGCACCGGGCCGCTGAACCCAAGCGGCATTCAAGAGCCGGCCCGGCTCAACAGCTCGCCCAAGCGCGGCAACAGCCGGTCGAAATCATTCGGTCAGGTAGAGAACGTCAATGGGCGAAGCCTGCCGAAGTCCCTGCAAAAGGTCTTAAAGCTCCTAACACGATCTGCTGAATCGATGTTGATCAGCGTTGCGAGGTAAAGATCATTCTCGTTCGGTCGTCGTGAGCAAGGCGTGGGTCATCGGTGACGAGTTGTGGAAGCTGATCGAGCCGGTACTACCGCCGTGGCCGGCGAAGTCGCCGGGTCCGCGGCCGGTCCCGGACCGGCTGTGCCTGCAAGGCATCCTGTTCGTGCTGCACACCGGGAGCGGCTGGGAGGACCTGCCGCAGGAACTCGGCTTCGGCTCCGGAATGACCTGCTGGCGACGGCTGCAACGCTGGACTGAGGCCGGGGTGTTCGACCAGGTCCACCGCATACTGCTCGCCAAGCTGAACGCAGCGAACCGGATCGACTGGTCGAGAGCGGCGATGGACGCCAGTCACATCGACGCGAAAAAGGGGGTGCCGGGACAGGCCCGTCGCCGGTCAACCGCGGCAAACCCGGCTCGAAACACCACCTGATCTGTGACGGCAACGGCACCCCGATCTACGTGCTGACCAGCGGCGCGAACGTTCCCGACATCAAACGCGCCCTCGACCTGCTCGACTGCTACCCGCCGATCGCCGGACGCCCGGGCCGCCCTCGGCGGCGCTTCGCGACCCTGCTGGCCGACAAGGCCTACAGCAGCGCGGCATTCCGTCAGGCCTGCCGCGAACGCGGCACCGAGCCGATCATCCCGAGGCCCAAAACCCCCGGGATCAAAGGTCTGGGCAGACTGCGCTACGTCGTCGAGCAGACCTTCGCCCTGCTCCACCAGTTCCGCCGGCTCGCCGTGCGCTGGGAACGCCGACTCGACATCCACGACGGCTTCGTCAGCCTCGCCTGCGTCCTGATCTGCTGGCGCCGCCTGATCAACTGGACCCACTAAGAGATCGTGTTAGGGACTTTTAGTGACGCAACTCTGTCATGCGCTTGTTGGGCTTGCAGCGACGCTCGAAGCTGCGCCAGCGGCGAATGGCCACGTCGGCAAGCTGGCCAGCCATCACTGGGTCCCACTCCAACTCGACAACAACTGCATCACGCAGCGCCGTGCGGACGTTACTGGCCGAATGGCCGCGGATGCTGGCGCCGGAGATCGCCCGGCGGGTCGGCGGGCCAAGTTCGCTGAGCCCGTTGAAAAAGTTGCTGACCCAGATCCGGCCGGAGTGCTGGGGGCAGGCGATCTCTAATCAGGTTTCTACCGGGACCGACGAAGAACGCCGCCAGGTTCCTTGCCCCCAGCTTGCCCCCAAACGCAAAACGGCACTTGCCCCGCGACTAGCGGAATAAGTGCCGTGACCTGCGTCGGGCTGACAGGATTTGAACCTGCGACCCCTTGACCCCCAGTCAAGTGCGCTACCAAGCTGCGCTACAGCCCGATCCCGCCCCGAACCTCAGCCCGGCGCGACATCTCCTACAGACTACCAACCTCACCCGTGAGCTTTTCCGCGGCCCCCCGGCCCGGTCTTCTTCCGCGGCTTCACCGACAGCTCGATCGGCGTCCCCTCGAAGCCGAACTCCTCCCGGAGCTTGCGCTCGATGAAGCGCAGGTACCCCGCGTCGAACGGCCCGGTCGTGAAGAGGACGAAGCGCGGCGGCGCCACGCCCGCCTGGGTCACGAACAGCGCCCGGGGGGCGCGGCCGCCCCGGACCGGGTGCGGTGTGGCCTGGGTGAGGGCGGTGAGCCACTGGTTGAGGGCACCGGTCGGGATCCGCTGCTCCCACGAGGCCAGGGCGCGACGGACCGCGGGGGCGATCTTGTCCACCGCCCGGCCGGTCTTGGCCGAGATGTTGACGCGGACCGCCCAGGTCACCCGTTTGAGGTCGCGGTCGATCTCCTTGTCCAGGTAGAACCGGCGGTCGGCGTCGACCAGGTCCCACTTGTTGAAGGCGATCACCAGCGCGCGGCCCGACTCGATGACCTGGGTGATCACCCGCTGGTCCTGCTCGCTGATCACCTCGCCGGAGTCGAGCAGCACGACCGCCACCTCGGCCGCCTCGACGGCGCCGGCGGTGCGCAGCGACGCGTAGTACTCGGTGCCGGACGCCTGGTGGACGCGTTTGCGCAGGCCCGCCGTGTCGACCAGCTGCCAGATCTCGCCGTCCATCTCGACCAGGCTGTCCACCGGGTCGACGGTGGTGCCGGCGACCGAGTCGACGACCGCCCGCTCCTCGTTGGCGAGGCGGTTGAGCAGGCTGGACTTGCCCACGTTGGGGCGGCCGACCAGGGCGATCCGGCGGGGACCGCGCGGGCCGCCCTCGACCACCGGCGGGGTCGGCGGCAGCGCGTCCAGGATCAGGTCGAGCAGGTCGCCGGAGCCGCGGCCGTGCAGCGCGGAGATCGGGTGCGGTTCGCCGAGGCCGAGCGACCACAGCGACACCGCCTCGAGCTCGAGGTTCTGGTTGTCGGCCTTGTTGGCGATCAGGATGACCGGCTTGTGGCTGCGCCGCAGCATCTTCACGGCGGCCTCGTCGACGTCGGTGGCGCCGACCGTCACGTCGACGACGAAGATCACCACGTCGGCGGTCTGCACCGCGATCTCGGCCTGTGCGGCGATGGCGGCGGCGCGATCCTTGGCGTCCGGTTCCCAGCCGCCGGTGTCGACGACGGTGAACCGCCGGCCGTTCCACTGGGCGTCGTAGGGCACCCGGTCACGGGTCACCCCGGCGACGTCCTCGACCACCGCCTGGCGGCGGCCGATGATGCGGTTGACCAGCGTCGATTTGCCGACGTTGGGACGGCCCACGACGGCGACAACCGGCGCCGGGCCAGAGAGGGAGTCCTCGGCGGAGGAGTCCTCTGACGAGGGGGCGAAGTCGAACCCGCCCTCGAAGTCGTTGATGTCGAGGCCGGCGGGAAACTCAGTCACTTACTTACCTTGCTGTCGAGCAGACTCAGGAGGTGCCGCACGACCTCGTCGATGCCCATTCCGGTGGTGTCCACCTCGATGGCGTCGGAGGCCTGGCGCAGCGGGTCGGTGGCGCGGGTGCTGTCCAGCTTGTCGCGGCGGGCCAGGTCCGCCTCGGTGGCCGCCACCTCGGTGGCGTCCTCGGCGCTGCGCCGCGCGGCGCGGGCGGCGGCCGAGGCGGTCAGGTAGACCTTGAGGTCGGCGTCCGGGGCGACCACCGAGGCGATGTCGCGGCCCTCGACGATGATCCTCGGGTGCGACGCGATGATCGCCTGCTGCAGGGCGACCAGGTGCTTGCGGACCGCCGGCACCGCGGCGACGGCGGAGACCGCGCCGGTCACCTCGGGGCCGCGGATCGGCGCGTCGACATTCGTCCCGTTCGCGGCGAAATGCGGCGCGGTGGGGTCGGTGCCGATCGACAGCTCGGTCTCCAGCACGATCTTCGCGATCGCGTCCTGGTCGGCCAGATCCACACCCGCCTGCAACACCGCCCAGGTCACCGCGCGGTACATCGCGCCGGTGTCCAGGTACACCCCGTCGACAGCGGTCGCCAGCCGCCGGGAAACAGTGGATTTGCCGGAGCCCGATGGGCCGTCGACCGCCACGACGCACTTCGTGGGCCGTACCTCTAGCGCCACCGTTCCTCCAGATGTCCCCGGGCCAACAACCCTCCCATTGTGCCCGCCACCGCCCCGCCCGGCGAACCTGGGGCACCCCGGCGACCTGCGGGTGATCACCACCGATGCCAACCCTACCGCCGCCGGGTCCGCTGTCGCTTGCGACGCAGACGCTTCCGGTACGCCCCCGGCACGCCCCCGCCGAGCCGGGCGAAGCCCGCCCGGCCCGGTACCCGGCGGCCGGGCCCGGTCGAGCGGGCCCGGCCACCTCGGCGCCTACGGGAAGTTGAGCAGGTAGGAGTTGGTGTTGCCGGAGTTCGCCGCGGCACCGGTGTCGTTGATGACATGCGAGATGGTGCCCACACCACCGAGCGAGACCACCGCCATGTCGTGGAACTTCACGCCGGGAACCGCCGGCACCTCGAAGGCGCGCAGCGACGACACCGAGTTGTTGACGTTGAAGAAGCAGTAGCTGCCGAGCCCCCAGGCCTCGAACGTGCTGACACCGGACGCCACCTTGATCGCCGGGTAGCCGTTCTGCGAGCCGTTCATCCAGGCGGCCTGGTTGGGCGGGTCGTAGGGCATCTCGTTCTGGAAGAAGACGATCTTGCCGTTGGCGCCGTTCCAGACCACCTCGTTCTTCTGGTAGTGCTCGACGAACAGGCCGGTGGCCAGCACGTTGTCGCCGTTGACGGTGAGCCCGTTGTCGGCGGTGTTCACCGTCCAGCCGATCCCGGCGCCGTGGTCGGCGCGCCAGGCCCAGGTGTGGTCGACGATCGTGTTGTTGGCGTTGACGACCAGGCTGTTGGTGGCCTTGCCGGCCACCATGCCGCCGATCCGGAAGAACACGTCCTGCACGGTGACCGGGTTGGCCGCGTGCGAGACGCCCGACTTGGCGAGGCCGACCTTGAGCAGCGTGTCACTGTTCGTGGTGCCGGCGTCGAAGAGCAGGCCCTTGAGGCGTACGCCGTCGACGTCGGCGACGTCCATCGCGTTCACGCCGTTGTCCGGGATGATCGTCGGGTAGCCGATGCCGAGCACCACGGTGTTCGCCTTGGTCACGTGCAGGGTCTGTGCCACGTGGTAGATGCCCGGGGTGAAGAAGACGTTGCACCCGTTGGCGAGCGCCGTGTTGATCGTCGCCGCCGAGTCACCGGGCCGCGCGACGAAGAACGTGCTCATCGGCAGGGAGCTGCCGGGGGTGCTGCCGCCCGCCCAGCTCGGCCCGCTGGCGTTGGTCCGCAGCGCGGGCAGGAAGACACGGTACTTGCCGGCCGCGTCGAGGTAGAGGTACGGCACGTCCCGCGACACCGGCGTGCTGGCCAGGGTGGTGTAGCGGGGCCCGCTCGCCGGGTTGGTGCTGAAGTTCGTGGCGGGGGCGCCGCTGGTGCCGGAGAACACCATGTTCCAGTTGGAGCCGCTCCACGAGCCCAGCATGCTGTCCTTGGTGTACCACTGCTGCTGGGAGGCGGACTCGGCGGTCCCGTCGATCTTCGAGTCGGAGATGTATCCGCCGCTGGCCCAGCCGTAGCTGGCCGGGAACAGGTTGAGCCCGCCGATCACGTGCATCCGGCGGTACGGCGCGGCCTGCGCGACCGCCCAGCGGTTGGTCCCGCCGTTCGTGTTCACCGACAGGTTCTCGGCGGAGCGCCAGAAGTTCTGGGTCGCGTTGCCGGCGTCACTGGCGTTGAACGCGTCGACGGTGACCGCGCCGTTGATGCGTACGTCGTCGGGGTTCTGGCCGACGCCGAGGATCGACGTGTTGAACCCGATGTTCGCGCCGACGTTGTACGGCGTGCCGCTCGGCTTGAAGACCAGCGCGTCGCGCCGGGTGCCGAACTGCGCCGAGGCGGTGTCCTTCTGCGCGTTGAAGACGCTGTCCAGCGAGGCCTGGATCGCGGCGTCGGACATCGAGCGGTCGTAGATGTGCACGTTCGGCCCGAAGTCGGGATTGTCGGAGTACGCCGGGCAGGTTCCCGGGTTCGCCGGCGTGGTGACGGTGAACTTCTGCGCCGCGGTGCCGTTGCAGTCCCAGATCTGCAGCCGGGTCCCGTTGGCGGTGGCCCCGCTCGGCGAGTCCACGCACCGACCGGACTGCGGGTTCCGCAGGCTGCCGTCGCCCTGCTGCGTCCACTGCTGCGCGCCGGTGCCGTTGCAGTCCCAGAGCTGCAGCTTGGTGCCGTTGGCGGTGCCACCGCTGGTGATGTCGAGGCAGCGGCCGATGGTGGTCAGCGCGCTGCCGCTCCAGCTCCAGTGCTGGTCGGCGCTGGTCGCCTGGCAGTCCCAGAGCTGGACCGCGGTGCCGTTGACGCCGGTGTCGTCGCCGCTGACGTCCACGCACTTGCCGCCCGGACCGGCGATCGGGTTGCCGGCGACGGCGGCCGCGGCGGCGACGCCGGGCACGCCGAGCGCCGCGATCACCAGCAGTGTCAGGGCCGCGACCAGGCCGCCACGGCGGCGGCGGTGGACAACTCTCATGGGCCGTCCTACTTCCTCGTGAAGTGCAGCAATGGCGAGAGAGCGCTCTCAGGAAAGTTTCATCAATGTTTCATCGAGAAGAACGGATGTCAAGGAGCGTTCATCCCGCCCGGGTGGTCTCCGGCCACCCCCGCCCCGGGGACCCTTGCGGGATGCGATGGCTTCGAGCGCTCACCGCGGCCGCCCTCGCGAGCGCCGTGGCCCTGGCGCCGGCACCGGCCGCCGCTTCCGGGACGATCGAGGGCCGTGGCCAGTACCGGGAGGCTGCCGCTTCCGGGGCGATCGAGGGCCGTGGCCAGTACCGGGAGGCTGCCGCTTTCGGGACCATCGAGGGCGGTGGCCAGCACCGCGAGCACGAACGGATCACCCGGGCCGCGATCGCCTGCCGGACCGGCGCCGGATTCCGCGCGGACTGCTTCGCCCCGCGTTCGACGGCCCAGCTCGCCGGCCACGACCGGAAGTTCGGCGCCGTCGGGGCGCCGGACAGCACCGAGATAGCCGATCCGGCGGCACACTGCGACGACGCCGACTTCCTCGCCGGCGGCTACCCGCGGACCCGCGACCAGGCCACCGCGGCCCTGCTCCGATGCGTCGCCCACCTGCGCCGCCGCTTCGCCGAGGCGGTCACCAGCGCGGGCGGCGTGCTCGACGGCGACGGCCGGCTGGCCGGCGCGGAGGTGGCCCTCGATACCGACTGCGAGCTGGACCCGAAGAGCGAGCCGCGGGCGAAGTGCGAGGCGCTGGAGGCCTTCGGCCGGGCCCTGCACGGGGTGCAGGACTTCTACGCGCACAGCAACTGGGCCGACGACGCCGATCCCGCACTGCCGCCCGGCGCCGGCAATCCGCCGGGCCTGAACCGGCCGGCCCCGAGCCCGGTCCTCGATCTGCGGGGCACCGGCACCCCGGCGGTGCCCGGCGACCTGGCCACCGGGTGCTTCGTCCTGAAGGACAGCGTCCCGGGCACCGGGGCGTGCGCGGGGCGCGTCACCCACGCCGCGCTCAACAAGGACAACGGCCTCGTCGATCCGGACACCGGCGGCACGACGGCGCCGGCCACCCGGCGCGGCCTGGTGCTGACCAATTTCGCGAAGGCGGTGACCGGCGCGATCGTCGAGACCCGACATCAGTGGCAGGAGCTGCGGGCCGCGCTGAGGCAGACGTACGGCGCCGCGAAGGGTGAGCTCATCGCGTGCGCGCTCACCCGCGACGACCCGGCGACGGACTGCCGGCGGACGGGTTCGGGCGTGGCACCGGCGGCGCTGGTCGCCGTGCTGATCGGCTTGATCGCGGCCGGCTACCTGTGGCGTCGCCGAGCGACGCGGCGCGGTTGAACCGGCAGGCGTCTTTACAAGAAGGCGGTCGATGTATTAACTCGATGTTGCCGGACTGGGAGCGCTCCCAGCGGTGGGAAGGGAGCCGGGACGATGCCCCGAGCATGTCGCAACGCCATCCTCGTACTACTGCTCCTGGCCGGGATCACCACCCTCGCCCGGCCGTCACAGGCGGCTGAGCCGGCCTTCAACTACGGCGAGGCACTGCAGAAGTCGCTGCTCTTCTACGAGGCGCAGGTCGCCGGGAAGAAGCCCGACTGGAACCGGGTCTCCTGGCGCGGCGACTCCGCGATGGCCGACGGCGCCGACGTCGGCCTCGACCTCACCGGCGGCTGGTTCGACGCCGGTGACCACGTCAAGTTCGGCCTGCCGATGGCGTTCAGCACCACCATGCTGGCCTGGGGCGCGGTGCGGGACCGGGCCGCGTACGCCGCCTCCGGGCAGCTCACCCACCTGCTGAACAACCTGCGGGTGCCCAACGACTACTTCATCAAGGCGCACCCGAGCGCCAACGTGCTGTACGGGCAGGTCGGCAACGGCGACGCCGACCACAAGTGGTGGGGGCCGGCCGAGGTGCTGCCGATGGCGCGTCCGGCGTACAAGATCGATGCCACCTGTGGAGGCAGTGACCTGGCCGGTGAGACGGCGGCCGCGATGGCCGCCAGCTCGATGGTCTTCCGGCCGACCGACCCGGCCTATGCCGACAAGCTGCTCACCCACGCCAAGCAGCTGTACACGTTCGCGGACACGGTGCGGCGCGCCTACTCCGAGTGCATCACCGACGCGGCGGCCTACTACAAGTCGTGGAGCGGGTACGCCGACGAGCTGGTGTGGGGCGCGATCTGGCTCTACCGGGCGACCGGTGACACGTCCTACCTGACCAAGGCGGAGGCGGGGTACGACGCGCAGGGCAACGAGCCGCAGACCACCACCAAGTCCTACAAGTGGACGATCTCCTGGGACAACAAGCAGTTCGGCAACTACGTGCTGCTCGCGCAGCTGACCGGCAAGCAGAAGTACATCGACGACGCGAACCGCTGGCTCGACTGGTTCACCGTGGGCGTGGGCGGCGACAAGGTGCGCACCTCCCCGGGCGGTGAGGTCTTCGTGGACAGCTGGGGCTCGCTGCGCTACGCCGCGAACACCGCGTTCGCCGCGCTGGTCTACAGCGGGGTCACCACCGACCAGACCCGCAAGGCCCGCTACCACGACTTCGCGGTCCGGCAGATCGACTACGCGCTGGGCGACAACCCGCGCAAGGCCAGCTACGTGATCGGGTTCGGCGTGAACCCGCCGAAGAACCCGCATCACCGCACCGCGCACGGCTCCTGGTGGGACAGCCAGCAGGTGCCGGAGCAGACCCGGCACACCCTGTACGGCGCGCTGGTCGGCGGCCCGTCGGCGCCGGACGACAAGTACACCGACAGCCGCGGCGACTACGTGATGAACGAGGTCGCCGACGATTACAACGCCGGGTTCACCTCGGCGCTGGTGGCACTCTACGGCGAGTTCGGCGGCACCCCGCTGGCCGGTTTCCCGCAGGCGGAGAAGCCGGACCTGGCCGAGCTGTCGGTGGAGACCACGGTGATGCAGAACGAGACGCGCGACACCGTGGTCAAGGCGGTCGTCTACAACAAGTCGGCGTTCCCGGCGCGGGCGCTGACCCACGCGCGGTTCCGCTACTACTTCACCCGCGACGACGACTCCGCGGTGACCGTCTCGTCGCCGTACACCCAGGGTTGTCCCGGACCGACAGCGGCCAGGCAGGCGTCCGGATCGCTGTGGTTCGTCGAGGTGGACTGCACCGGCTACACCATCGCGCCGGCCGGCCAGTCCGCGCACCGGATGGAGGTCCAGCTCAAGATCGGCGTGGGTGAGGGCGGCACCTGGAACCCGGCCAACGACCCCTCCTTCCAGGCGGCGGCCGGTCCGAACAGCCACATCCCGCTCTACGAGGGAACCGCGCTGGTCTGGGGCGCCGAGCCGGGCGCGACCCCGAGCCCGACACCGAGCGTCTCGGACAGTTCCAGCCCCAGTCCCAGCCCGAGCACCAGCCCGAGCAGCAGCCCCAGCCCGAGCAGCAGCCCGAGCACCAGCCCGGCCCCGGCCGGCCCGTGCCGCGTCGGCTACAGCACCAACGACTGGGGCAGCGGGTTCACCGCCACCGTCACGATCACCAACACCAGCCAGACGACGATCAACACCTGGAAACTGCTTTTCGCGTACGACGCGGGCCAGCGTGTCTCGCAAGCCTGGTCGGCGACCGTCACCCAGTCCGGGACGCAGGTCACCGCCACTGACCTCGGCTACAACGGCACGCTGGCGCCGGGAGCGTCCACCAGCTTCGGCTTCAACGGCACCGCCACCGGCACGAACCCGCGCCCGGCGGCCTTCACCCTCAATGGAGCCGCCTGCGCGATTCTTTGATGAACACCTGGTGGCCGGCGTTCGAGGAGAACCTGAACCGCCCTGCCCACCACCCGGTTGACGTGCGGATTCGCCGCCGATCGCGGGAAATCGACGGCCGGTGCGGTCGGTTAGATTGCTCGGCGGCGATGCGTCACGGGGGATGAATGGCAACGACGAACACCGTCACCGAGCGCGCGTCCACCGAGGACGCGTCCGCCGCTGAACGGGCGAGGGAACGCCGTCCATGGCTCGGCCTGACGCTGATCATGGTGCTGGCGGCGGGCGTGCGGCTCTACCGGTTTCCGGACGTGCCGCGCGGGTTGAACCAGGACGAGGTGTCGGCGGGGTACGAGACGCTCTCGCTGCTCACCGCCGGCACCGACCGCTGGGGCACCCGGTGGCCGGTCTACTTCACCGCGTTCGGCAGCGGGCAGAACGTGCTGCTGTCGTACCTGAACATGCCGTTCGTCGCGATCCTCGGGCCCACCCCGCTGGGCCTGCGGCTGCTGCCGGCGCTGCTCGGGGTGCTCACTGTAGCGGTCACCTACGCGCTCACCGCCCGGCTGGCTGGGCGCCGGGCCGGCCTGCTGGCGGCGCTGCTGCTGGCGGCCTGCCCGTGGCACGTGATGATGTCGCGCTGGTCGCTGGAGTCCAACCTGCTGCCGCCGGTCATGGTGATCGCGGTTTGGGTGCTGGTGGTGGCCTACCAGTCGCCGCGGCGGTGGCTGCTGCCGGTGTCGCTGATGCCGATGGCGCTGGTCTTCTACGCGTACGCGGCGGCGACTCTGGTGGTGTTGCTGTTCGTCGCGGCGTTCCTGGCCACCCGGTGGCGCACGGTGCGCCGGCGGCCGGTCGCCGCGGCGGCCAGCCTCGGACTGTTCGGCCTGGTGGCTCTGCCGTACGGAATATTTCTGCTGGTCAACCAGGTGCTGCACCGGGCGCCGGGCTGGCTGTCGGCGCTGCCGTTCGGGGTGCAGCTGCTGCCCGGCAGCCGGGTGCAGGAGATCAACACGGACGGCCTGGTCGCCGGCAACCTGCGGTTCGCCGTGCAGGGCTTCAGCGACAACCTGCCGTGGAACGTGATGTCGCCCTACCTGCCGTTCGGACTGGTGATCGTGCCGCTCGCGGCGGTCGGGGGGTATTTCGCGGTGCGCGACCGGGCGTACCCTCCGGTCCTCTGGCTGGCCGCGACCCTGCCGATGTTCTTCCTGGTGCGGCTGAACGTCAACCGGATCAACGCGCTGTTCCTGCCGCTGATCATCCTGGCCGCGCTGGGCCTGGACGGGATCGCCAGGTCGATCGCCGAGGCGCGCACCGGCCGCGCGGTGATCGCGGCGTTCCTGTCGGTGGGGCTGCTCTACAACGCGGCGTTCGTCCAGGACTACTTCACCGGTTACAACGACGTGATCCGTACCCGGTTCGCCGACGGTCTCGACCGGGCGCTGACGGTCGCCGAACGGCGGTCCGCGCCGGGTGCGCCGATCTATGTCTCGGACCGGGTGCCACTCAACTACCTGTACGTGTTGTTCTACCGGAAGGTGGACCCGCGGGAGTTCCGGGCCAACGCGGCGTTCGAGGTCCGCAACACCGTCTACTTCGTCCGCGACTACCGGTCGTTCTACTTCCACCAGGACGATCCGGCGCTGGTCGCCGCGCCGGAATATCTCGGCGTGTTCCGCGTCGACGAGCCGCGGAAATGCGCCGGGACCACGCCGGCGACCCCGCGGCGGGTGGCGTCGGTGGGCGCGTTCCGGATCGTCAGCTGCCGCCGTTAACGCCTGCTGCTCTCGCGGACCTTCAGCTCGGTCCGCAGGGTGATCGTCGACGGTGGCCGGTCCGGCTCGGCGATCCGCTCGGCCAGCAGCGTCGCGGCGGTCCGGCCCAGTTCGTAGGTGGGCTGGGCGACGGTGGTGAGCGACGGGCGGAACAGGCGCGCGCCGGGGACCTCGTCGAAACCGACCACGCCGATCCGGTCCGGGATGCCGATGCCGCGGTCGACCAGGCACTCGACGGCCCCGACGGTCATCAGGTTGTTGGCGGCGAAGACCGCGTCCGGGGGGTCGGCGGCGTCGAGCAGTGACGCCATCGCGGCGTAGCCGCCCTCCTCGCGGAAGTCGGCGTGCCGGACCAGGCAGGCCGGCGCCGCGAGCCCGTTCGCCGCCAGTGCCCGCTGGTAGCCACGCAGGCGCTGCGCGGCGGTGGAGAGCTTGCGGGGGCCGGTGATGCAGGCGATCCGCCGGTAGCCGTGGGCGGCCAGGTGCGCGGTGGCCAGCTCGGCGCCGTGCTCGTTGTCGACCAGGACGCTGTCCACCCGGGTACCGCTGATCTGCCGGTCGATGGCGACCACCGGGGTGCCGGCCTCGATCAGCCGGTTGACGTTCGCCGAGCGCCCCGAGCTGGAGATGATCACGCCGGCCATCCGGTCCTCGAGGGCCGCGGTGACGTACCGCGCCTCCTTGGCCGGGTCCTCGTCGCTGTTGCAGAGCACCACCGAGTAGCCGGCGCGCTGACCGACGTCCTCGACGCCGCGGACCAGCGCGGTGAAGAACGGGTTGCCGACGTCCGAGATGATCACCGCCCACAGCGTGGTGCGGCTGCGGCGCAGGCTGCGGGCCACGCTGTTGGGGCGGTAGTTCAGGTCGCGGACCGCCGTGCGCACCCGGGCGGCCAGCCCGGGATCCACGGTGGCCTGACCGTTGAGCACGCGGGAGACGGTGGCCGGGGAGACCCGCGCGCGCTGCGCGACGTCATAGATGGTCGCCATGATCTCATCCTTCTGCACCGGCCGGGGCGACCGGCGTGCGGGCCGCCCCGGGCATCGACGGCCGGCGCCCGCCGGCCGGTACGGCGCCGGGTCCGCGTCCTACGCGCGGTAGCCGTCGAACAGCGGACCACCCGCGCCGTCCAGCACCTCGGCGGCGATCGCGGCCGGGTCGTCGCGGGACGCCAGCCAGCGTTCGGCGAAGGCCGGGTCGTACTCGCGCAGGTTCCGCAGCAGCCACTTGCCGCCGCTGAGCCAGCGCCCGGCCGCCGCGAGGTACGCCTCGGCGGCGCCGGTCCACAGCGTCGCGGCGATCACGACGCGTTCCCCGGGGTCGGTGGCGTGCCGGAGGTCGTCGAGACCGTCGGTGAGGCCGTACCGAAGCCACTCCCGCTCGGCGGCGGTCAGCGGGGCCGGGCCGTCGGCGAGCACCCTGGCGCACCGGGCCGGCAGGTCGCCGGGGTCGCCGAGCAGCACCACGCCGTCGGCGAGCATGCGGTGGGTGCTCGGCTTGCGCTGGGCCAGCTCGCTCGCCAAAAACCCGGCGAGCCGCGCCCGGGTGTGCACGAAGAACTCCACCGGCCAGCCCCGGTGGTGCAGGCTCTCCCGGTGGCCCGGGTCGGTCTCGTCGAGCACGACGATGTCCAGGTCGGAGCCGGCCGTGCGGTGCGGGCCGACCACGCTGCCGGTCAGCAGCGCCCACTCGGCATCCGGAAAACGATCGAGGACGAGTTCGCGGGCGACATCCACCGGATCCACTGATTGCTTCCCCTCTGACCGCTCTCGGTCACGCTGAGTGGAACGTTCGATCGATGATCACCCGTTCGCTGGAAATCGGCAAACTTTTTCAAAATTCCTGGAAGGCGTTACTGACCTGCGATTTCCCGGGTCTTGACGGGCCTTTCGGGACGGCTGCCGGGTGAGTGGCATTGAACCGCCCGCCGGGCGGTCCCCGTATCGCCCCCCAACCGGTGAACATCGACGCTCAACGACGAGGAGTGCTTCATGAGGTCGCGCGCGTACCGACGTATCCAGGGCAACCAGGGGAACCGGCGCAAGGCGATCGGCGCGGCGGTGATCGCCGGCGTGCTGGTGGCCACCGGCGTGGCCGGAGTTCAGCTGGCGAACGCGAGCACCCAGCCCAAGGCCGCCGATCTGGTGAGCGTGGACGGACAGCAATTCGACGTGTCTCAATGCAAGGACCTGCAGGTGAACGCGGGCAGCGTGGTCTGCGACGGCGAGGAGTTGCAGCCGGTGGCGGCGCAGGACGCGGGCGCGGCGGCGGTCGCGTCGGCGCAGGCGCTGGAGGCGGCGTGCGACCAGTTCGCGACGGACGCCGCCGCGGCGTCCGGTGAGCAGGCCGGGCAGGCGGCGGACCAGAGCGCGGCGGAGAACAAGGCGGCGAACAAGAAGCTGGCCAAGAAGTACGTGAAGTCGCTGAAGCGGAAGAAGGCGAACGGCAAGGGCGCGGAGAACGGTAAGGGCGCGGAGAAGGGCAAGGGCGCCGCGAACGGCAAGGGCGCGGAGAACGGCAAGGGCGCGGCTGGGGAGCAGGGCGGCGCCGCTGACAACCAGGGTGCGGCCGGCGAGCAGGGCGCTGCGGGTAACGGCGCGGCGGCTCAGGCGGTCACCTCGGCGCAGGCCACGCTGCTGCAGGCCTGCCTGGCGCTCGCCGACGCCAAGGCGGTGGCCGGTGCGGGTGCCGGTGACGCCGGTGCCGGTGACGCGGGCGCCGGTGACGCGGGCGCGGGCGACGCGGGCGCGGGCGACGCCGGTGCCGCTGATGACCAGGGCGCCGCTGGGGATCAGGGTGCCGCCGGCGACCAGGGTGCGGCGGACGACGCCGGGGACGCGAGTGCGGCGCCGGCCGCGAAGAAGTGACCTTCTGAACGTACCGAAAACGGGGTGGGCTCTGATGCCCACCCCGTCCGTTCTCCTGCGGCCTCGCACCGGGATTCCTACAGTGAATGCCTATGCGCCGCATCACCCGGGCAATCGCCACGCTCACCGCCGGCTTCGCGGCCGCCGCGCCCCTGCCGGCGCCACCGCCGCTGCATCAGGGCTGGATCATGACGAGGGCGGACGGCACGCGATGCCTGACCGGCGGCGCCGTCGGCAGCATCCTGAGCACGCGGCCCTGTTCTCCGGAGACGCCCGGCCAGGACTGGTTCCAGGCGAGCACCGGCGCGTTCTACAACGGGCCGAACTGCATCCGGGCGGAGGGCACCGTGGTACGCGTCGCGGCCTGCGACGGAGCCGATCCGGCGCAGGACTGGTGGTTCGTCTCGGTGATCCGCAGCGGGCGATACGGTCCCTGCCTCACCGAGGAGACCATCGATCGGTCCGGCACCGGCGTCGTCCGCCTCCGGACCTGCACCTGGCGGCGCGACCAGAAGTGGCGGTCCGCCTCCTAGGGGCGTGTCGACCAGCAGGACGTTCCGGTTCCCGGTTCGGGGTCACCGGGCCGGCACGATCTGCGGCAGCCGTCACCACGGAAGGGTTCTCCGGCACGAAGACCGACGCGGCGGCGTGGATAGCATCGGCGGGCACCGAACCACCGGAGAGGACGACCGTGAGCGAGTACGGATATCTGCTCTGCGTGGACTGCCGCATCTACATCTGGCTCGGCAAGGCGATCAAGCACGACGACGATCGGATCGCCTATTTCGCGGTGGGAAGCCAGGAGCCGAACTGGCGCCAGCCGGGTCTGGCCCGCTCGATCTGGAAGTTCCTGGCCGAGCACGTCGGCCACCACCTGGAGTCCGTCCGGGAGTTCAGCGAACGGTACGGCCAGATGGTCGCCGACGACCCGCCGGAGGGCGACTATGTCGAAATTGGCGATTTGTCGAATACGGGCCCCACCTTCGACGAGTATCTGAGCGGATGGCCGGGCGCCGGCTGAACCGCCGGTGACCACGGGACCCGGCAGTACTGGACGTGACCCCGATCGTGCCGTTCCCCTTGTCACCGCCGCCACTCGACCTCTCTTGGTTGTCATCCGGGCATGCTGAGTGTTCGGCGGCTTTGGCGGGTGGCGGGCCGGCCGCGGTCGAGGCGGCGAACCATGGTCTTGACAGCGGCCCAGCGGATCGCCGGTGCGCGGTCAGCCAGGCGAGGCCGCGTTCAACCACCCATCGCGGCTCACGAAACGGCAGACCGGCCGGAGCCGCCGGCAGGACCTGTGCGAAGCCGCCGCTTGTCACATCGCGACCAACCGGGCCCGCGACCTGGCTCGCCCGTCCTGACCCAGGCACATGCAACGGGTGGCCGCGCTGCTCGCCGTCCTCGCCCTGGCCACCACCATGCACATCCCGGAGGCGCTGTCCAGCCTGCTCAGCGCGTTCAGCACGGCCCTGGGGACCCGGCTGGCCGGGCCGCGGGGTAGGCCTCGTCGGGGACGAGATCGTCGTCCGGGGCCGGCGGATGCGGAAGGGCTGGACCTGGAAGAGCGCCGGCGAGAACGACCGCCGGCTGGTGCTCGCCGGCGTCTCCGAGGATGTCGACTCCGACATGAACACCACGTTGTGCCTCAATAGGAAGTAGGCCGGCCCGGATCGGCGGGCCGCTCCGCCGATCCGCATCCGTCCCCGCGACGGATCACCTCAGCGGGACCCGGCGAGCTGGCTGAACCACGCCGCGATCCGGGGCACGGCCAGCAGTTCGGATCCCTCGTGGACCAGGCCGCTGTAGGACCGGTCGACACCGACGTCGACGGCCGGCACCCGGACGCCACGGGCGGCGAACGACGACCGGCACGCCGTGGTGTTGGCGTTGACCGCCTGCTCGTCGCCGGGGCTGAAGTAGAGCCGCACCGGCACCGCGGGCGTCCACTCGCAGACGCTGTCCGCCTCCCGCAAAGCCGCGGCGAACCGCGCGTTCGGGTGCAACAGCAACTTCCGGCCGCGGGCGGTGAGCAGACCGTCGATCGAGTCCGGCAGGGCGGCGAGGACCTCCGGGCCGGGGTGACTGGCGTCGAACAGCTCGCCCATCCCGGTGTATCCGGGCGCGAACACGTCGCTCGGGTCCCGGTAGATGTCGTGCGAACGGTCGTACGCCGTCAGCAGGTACGCCATGTACGCCGCCCCCAGCCTCGGCGTCACCTCGGGTGTGAACGCGGCCGGGATCTCCACCCTCCGCATCGCGTAGGCCCCGCTGATCGGGGCGACCGCGGCCGGGCGGAACCACGGGTCGGCTCCGTCCCGCAGGGCGCGGGACAGACCGAGCGCCGCCGACGCGCCCTGCGAGAACCCGGCCGCGTACACCTCGCGGTCCAGCGCGCGGCCCCGCTCGGCGACGAACGTGCGGGCGGCCCGGAGCAGGTCGAGCGAGGCGCTGGTCTCGGTCGGTACGTCCATCCACGGGTGCGGGCCGGTGCCGGCGCCCAGCCCCAGGTAGTCGGGGGCGACAGCGGCGAACCCGGCGGAGGCGAAAGTGATCGCGGGACCGGTCAGGAAGGTGTCGTCCGGGGCGACCGACGGGGCGTCGCCGCGGTACACCGAGGTGCCATGGCCGAACGAGACCGTCCGCAGGTGCCGGCCGCCGTCGCGGGGCAGGGCGAGCAGGCCGCTGGCCGTGGTCGGGCGGCCGTGCCCGTCGACGGTGCGGTAGACGAGTTGGTGCAGGCTGACGCCGTACCGGGAAGTGGTGGGGTGGAAACCCGCGGCCGTGAGCAACGAGTCGACCTCGGCCCGGGAATCGTAGGTGGCGATCGGGTGCCGCGCGAGCAGCGCGCCCCGATCGGCGCCGGGTGGGGCGGCGGCGGCCGGTGTGCCGACGGCGGCCGCCGCGACGGCCGTGAGCAGGAGCGCCGCGCTGATGCGTCGAAGTTTTCGCATGTCCTCGACGCTAGGCAGCGCGCCGGCCCGGATCGATCCTGCTGGCCGCAGTCCCGGGGTAGGGAAAAGTCCCCGGCCGGACTCAGCCAGGAGCCGGCAGCAGGGTGATCAGGGCGCGGGTGGCGGCGCCCGGCGCGCGGTCGGCGGCTATCGCCAGCGACAGCGGCCAGCACAGGTCCGCGCCGGTCACCGGCAGCACCGTGACCCCGGTGACGCCGTCCAGCACGAACCGGGGCAGCAGCGCGACCCCGGGCTGCACGGTCGGCTCGCTGAGCATCCGGCGGTGAACCCGCCGAATGCCAGGTCCGATCACCGCCAGACCGGAAAGCGTTCTTTCGGCACGCTCATCGGCATGGGAAACACTATCGAGGGCAAGGTGGCATTCGTCAGCGGCGGCAGCCGGGGAATCGGCGCCGCCGTCGCCTCGCGGCTCGCCGCGGACGGCGCCGATGTGGCCATCACCTTCCAGCAGGACAAATCACGGGCCGACGACATCGTCGAGCGGATCCGATGGCAGGGCCGGCGTGCCATCGCCATTCAGGCCGACAGCGCCGACCCGGACGCGGTAATGGACGCGCTGAACGGCACGGTCGCCGAATTCGGCCGCCTCGACATTCTGGTGAACAATGCCGCGGCGTTCCAGGCCGGTCCGATCGAGCAGGTCAGCCCGGCGGAGCTGGAGCGGGTCATCGCCGTCAACATCCAGGCCCCGTTCGTCGCGTCGCAGGCCGCGCTGCGGCACCTGACCGCCGGTGGGCGCATCATCAACATCGGCAGCAACGTGGCGGTGCGGGCCGCCTTCCCGGGCTTCGCGCTCTACTCGATGAGCAAGACCGCCCTGATCGGCCTGACCAAGGCCCTCGGCCGCGAACTCGGCCCCCGCGCCATCACCGTCAACCTGGTCCACCCCGGCGCCACCAACACCGAGATGAACCCGGCGGACGGCCCGATGGCGTCGGCCATCAAGGATCTCACCGCCCTGGGTCACTATGCGGAACCGTCCGACATCGCCGCGGTGGTCGCCTTTCTGGCATCCCCGGAAGCCCGATACCTGACCGGCGCCAGCATCAACGCCGACGGCGGTTTCACCGCCTGAGGTTCTCGTCGGCGGGGTCCGCCCCATGAACGCCGTTCCGGAATTCACCTCCCTGGAGGCGAAGAACCGGTCCGCCGGTATCTTCCGGAACGGCGAACATGCCTTCCCGACGATCAGACAAGGCTTTCCGGTACGCCGGTCGGCTCCGATCATCGGCGCCGGCGTGAACACGCGAATATCGGCAACCCTCGCCAAAGGGGTGGTGATTCCGCCACAGGGCCTGCCGAAGGGAGTCGTCGTTCTCGGTCACTCCGGGTTCGCGAGGGCCCGCTGAATCGGTGGGTGCGGCCGGCTGGGCGGTCAGGAGTCCGGGCCGGACGGGGTGAGGATCATCAGGCTGGCCGACGGGTTGACGGTGACCAGGCCGAAGAGGCCGAGCAGGGCGGCCCGCTGGTCGGTGAGGCCGTCGGCGTACCCCAGCAGGTTTTCGCCGGTGGTGCCGGCGGCGAAGGCGATCAGGTCGCCGAGGAAGCCGGCCAGCGCCGCCGGGTCGTCCGGGGCCCCGGAGACCAGCTCGACATACTGCCGGGCCAGTTCCTCGTCGTCGGCGAGCAGGGCGCCGGCCGGCAGGACGGTGCGCTCCAGGACGAAGCGGGAGTCGAGCCGGGTCAGGGCGTCGTCGCCGAGCATCACCATCTCGGCCTGGTGAACCGAGGTGGCGCAGGTGGCGGCGGCGTCGCTGTCGACCTGGTCGGCCAGGGCGGCACGCAGGACCCGGACGACGCCGGAGTTGTCCTGGCCGAGTTTGGCCCAGCCGATGATCTGCCGGATCCGGTCCGAGCGCAGCGGATCGTCCCAGGACAGCTCGGCCCGGCGCAGGTGCACGTGGTCGGCGCTGGTGAGCGGGCAGTCGTCGCCGGCCGAGGTCGAGTCGGGGGCGTGCACGGTGTGCGGCGGGAACATCAGGCCCAGCCCGGAGGCCTGGAGCCGGGGCTGGAGCCGGCCGGCGGTGGCCTGCACGACGGTGTGGTACTCCGGCCGGATCGAGCCGGCGCTGGAATGCCGCAGCGGGTAGGAGCGCAGCGGCCGGGCCTCGACCTCGAAGCCCCAGCGTTCCAGGTCGTCCTGCCGCAGCGGCTGGGGCAGTCCGAAGAGCCGCAGGTCGGGCACGAGTGGCTGGTCGATCGGCTCCCGGGCGCGGGGGATCGTCGCGGGTTCGGCGGCGGTCGGGTAGATCAAGAATTCAATCGAGGACATGGACGCTTCCTCCCGACGACCCCGGCTCGGCGTGGCGAACTGATCGGCCGGCGTCGTCCCTGACGCCTCCGGTCCCTCTCCCGGGCGAGGGAACTCGACCAACGGGCACCCCCAGGCTCCGCGAACCCATCGAGCCTGACAGATCGGCGGCGGCACCGACAGGGGCGGCGCCACGCCACTTGGCCGGAATGTGATCAGCCGGACGGCGGTCATCGCCGCCCCCGGGCCCGGTCGGCGGTCTTGTAGGTGACCACCGGCACCGTGCTCGCCACCCTGGTCGCGAGGCCGTGCTCGACCAGGTCACCGACCACCTGCTCGATCCGCTTGTACGCGGTGGGCGCCTCCTCGAACAGCAGCTGCCGGTCACCGCAGACGACGAGCGAGCCGACCGGCGTACGCCGAAGCTCCTCGACGGTGTGCTTGGCCTTGCCGCGCCGCAGGGCGTCGGCCCGCGACATCTTGCGTCCCGCGCCGTGCGCGACGGACCAGCCGGCGTCCGCGCCGGCGTGCCCGGCCACCAGGAACGACGGCGTGCCGCGGGTCCCGGCGATCAGCACGTCCCGGCCGTCGCCGTTGGCCGCGCCCTTGCGATGCAGGTAGAACCCGTCGCGCGGCTCCACCGCGTTGTGGCACTCGTCGACGATCGGCGGCTGGTACGAGGCGCCGAGCGCCTCGGCGACCCGGGCCGCCATCACCCGCCGGTTGAGCGAAGCCCAGCGCACCGCCTCGTCGTGCGCGGCGAGGTAGGCCGCCGGGTCGGCGGCCGGGCCCGCGCCGTGCACCTCGGTGTGCGCCCGCAGGATCCGCTCGCCGAGCCCGCGCGAGCCGCTGTGCACGATCAGCACCAGGTCGCCGGCGGCGAGACCGAGCCGGGTGGCGTGCTCAGCGTCGGCAACGGTACCGACGCGGGCCAATTCGACGAAGTGGTTGCCGCGGCCGACGGTACCCAGGCTCTCGGTGTCGCCGCCCGGGACGTCGGCCGCGTGGAAAAAAGAGTGGTCCGGCACGTCCAGGTCGGGGAACCGGGCGGCGAGCCGCTCCGGCACCACCCGTTTGAGCGTGATCGGGAAGACCGCGATGCCGCAGCCGATGTCCGAGCCGACCAGGAACGGGTAGAGCACCGACGAGGTCATCGCGGCGCCGATCGGGGCGCCCTTGCCGGGGTGCAGATCCGGCATGCCGGCGACGTGCCGCATGCCGGGCAGCGCGGCGACCTGGTGGCACTGGTCGAGCGCGCTGGACTCGATCCAGCTGGACGGGGACGCGAAAATGGAGACGCTAGCTGACAAAACAGACACAACCATTCCAGGGAAGGGTGAGAAGAGGACCCGGGGTGGAGGCGTCAGTACGTCATGCGCGACAGCCTTCCGGACGGCGAAATGCCGGGCAACCGAATATCCCCGGCCGGCTGGCATGATCACGTCATGCCTCTGCTCGCCGCACTGCTGCAGGACGCCGACGTCGCCGATTTCGTCGTCACCCCGGATCAGCGGGTCAGCAGCCACGAGCTGCTCGCCCGGGCGGCCGGGCTGGCCCGGGAGATCGCCGGGCGGCGCATCGTCGCGGTGAACGCGACGCCGGGGCTGGACACGATCGTCGCGGTCACCGCCGCGCTGCTGGCCGGGGTGCCGATCGTGCCGATCCCGCCGGATGCCGGCGACGTCGAGCGGGCGCACATCCTGACCGACTCCGGCGCCGAGCTGATCGACGTCGTACCGACAAGAGCCGGCAGCGTGCCGCCGGAACCCGACCCGGACCGGCCCGGCCTCGTCCTCTACACCAGTGGCACGACCGGCGCCCCGAAGGGCGTCGTGCTCTCCCGCGCCGCGATCGCCGCCGACCTGGACGCGCTCGCCGCCGCGTGGCAGTGGACCGCCGGCGACACCCTGGTGCACGGCCTGCCGCTCTACCACGTGCACGGCCTGGTCCTCGGCGTGCTCGGCCCGCTGCGGATCGGCTCGAAACTGCGGCACACCGGACGACCAACCCCTTCGGCGTACGCCGAAACGCCCGGTTCCATGTACTTCGGCGTCCCGACGGTCTGGTCCCGGATCGCGAACGCCCCGGCGGCGGCGCGTGCGCTGAGCGAGGCCCGGCTGCTCGTCTCCGGCAGCGCTCCCCTGCCCGTCCCGGTCTTCGACGCGCTCGCCGGGCTGACCGGCCAGGCCCCTGTCGAGCGGTACGGCATGACCGAGACCCTGATCACGGTCAGCGCCCGCGCCGACGGGGAACGCCGCCCCGGCCACGTCGGCCTGCCGCTGACCGGCGTGCACACCCGGCTGGTCGACGAGGCCGGCAACCCGCTGCCGGACGACGGGGTGAGCATCGGCCACCTGCAGGTCTGCGGGCCCACCCTGCTCGACGGGTACCTGCGCGGCGACGGCGTACGCCCGGCCGAGCTGGTCGACGGCTGGTTCCCGACCGGTGACGTGGCCACCATCGGCCCGGACGGCTGGCACCGCATCGTCGGCCGCGCCTCCACCGACCTGATCAAGAGCGGCGGCTACCGGATCGGCGCCGGCGAGGTCGAGGACGCGTTGCTGCTGCACCCGGCGGTGCACGAGGCGGCCGTGGTGGGCACCCCGCACCTCGATCTGGGCGAGCAGGTGACCGCGTTCGTGGTGGCCGACCCGGTCACCCCGGAGGAGTTGATCGCGTTCGTCGCCGAGCGCCTGGCCGCCCACAAGCGGCCGCGGGCGGTGCACCTGGTGCCGAGCTTGCCGCGGAACGCGATGGGCAAGGTCCAGAAAAAGCAGCTCGTCGCCGGTTAGCGTGGGGCATGTGAGTCTCACGGTCGACGAGTTCAGCGAGTGGAACCAGCAGCAGCTCGACCGGCAGCCGGTGACCCGGCGGTCGCTGCTGCTGGCGGCGATGGCAGCCGGGCTGGGCGGGTGCGCCCACGACCAGTTCCACCTGGCCGCGCGGGCGTTCGCGGCCGGCGGCGGCACCACCGGCGCGGCCGGGGTGGTGATCTCCGGCCGGCACCTGTCCTTCGTGCCGGGCGCCGGTGACATACCCCGCGACGCGATGGCGGTGACGGCGCAGCTGGTCAGCAAGACCGGCTCGCTGCCCGGCAAGCTGCGCGCCTTCGTCGACGTCGGCGACGCGCCCGGCGTGTACGGCACCCGGGTCGAGGCCGGGATCAAGCACCTGGTCGGGCAGTACGCCATCCCCGGCGGCCCGATCGGCAGCCAGTTCTACGCCAAGGCGCGGATCGGCGGGCTCAAGCCGAACACCGTCTACCACTACCGGGTGCGGCTCTCCGACGGCACGGTCAGCGGCGACGCGCACTTCACCACCGCGCCGGAGTCGGCGGTGCCGTTCACCTTCACCGCGTTCGCCGACGTCGGCACGAACACCGCGCCGAAGGACCCGGCGTACGCCTGGAAGAAGAGCCACCCCGGCTGGCCGAAGGGCATCTTCGACGACAACGCGTACGGGGCGGTCGACCCGATCGCCGGCAAGTACCCCACCGACAAGACGCCGGCCGCCACGATCACCAAGCTGATGGGCACCCAGAAGCCCGCGTTCACCCTGCTGGCCGGGGACATCTGCTACGCCAACCCGTCCGGGACCGGGCTGCCGGCCGACGACACCACGGCGCTGACCGGCAAGGCCCCGGCCGGGAAGAACCTGTTCGACCCGTACGTCTGGGATGTCTTCCTGAACCAGATCGAACCGCAGGCCGCCTACACGCCGTGGATGTTCGCCACCGGCAACCACGACATGGAACCGGTCTACGGCAACACCACCTACCTGGGCGGCAGCCCGACGCACGGGTACGGGGGGCACGTGCAGCGCCTGGACATGCCGGCCACCGGGCCGAAGGGCTGCCCGTCGGTCTACCGGTTCGTCTACGGCAACGTCGGGGTGATCTCGCTGGACGCCAACGAGCTGTCCTGGGAGTTGCAGTCGAACACCGGCTACTCCGGCGGCGACCAGGTGAAGTGGCTGACCGCGACGCTCCAGGCGTGGCGGGCGGCCGGGTCCGGGGTGGACTTCATCGTCGCGTTCTTCCACCACTGCGCGTTCTCCACGGCGCACAACCACGCCTCGGACGGCGGGGTGCGCGCCGTGGTCGACCCGCTGTTCACGAAATACCAGGTGGACCTGGCCGTGCAGGGGCACAACCACCTGTTCGAGCGGACCGACCCGATCCGGCACGGCAAGCGGACCAAGGCCGCCCCGGACGGCGCGACGGTGCATCCGGCGCAGGACGGGGTGACGTACGTCTGTGTCGGCTCCGGCGGCCGGCCGCGCTACCCGTTCCGCCCGGCGCCGGGCCCGGACGCGCCGCCGCCGGCCGGGGTCACCCCGAAGGACGAGCGGAAACTGCCCGAGGGGCAGCGCTATCGCGGGCACCGGCCGAGCGGCCGGGAGAACACCTCCTCGACGGTGGACAACAGCTACTTCTGGACCAAGGAGAAGGGCAAGCCGAAGAAGGGCAAGGGCGCGCCGACCGGGGCCCGGGTGCCGGAGTCGGTGGACTGGTCGCAGGTCCGCTACGACGGTTACGCCTTCATCGCCGTCGACGTGGCACCGCCCGCGGCGACCGGCGGCAGCACCACGATGACGGTGCGCACCCTCGCGGACGCCCTGCCCGGCAGCGGGAAGCCGTACACCGAAATCGATCGGATCGTGCTGAAGCGGACGTCCGGGCTGGTCATCGCCCGGTGACCCGTCCGCCACAGCCACCGCGCCGATATTGGATCTTCCCAAGGCGGGGTGCGGATTCCTAGCGTGTGGCCATGACACGCACGGCAGAGGTCAACGGGATCACGGTCAGCTTCGGCGAGGCGGGCATCGGCCCCGCGTTCGTCCTGGTCCACGGGCACCCGTTCGACCGCTCGATGTGGCGGCCGCAGGTGGCCTCCCTGACCGCCGCCGGCTACCGGGTGATCACCGCCGACCTGCGCGGATACGGCCGATCCACAGTGGTGCCCGGGCTGACCACGCTGGAGACGTTCGCCCGGGACACCTTCGCGCTGGTCGACCACCTCGGCGTCGACGAGGTGGTGCTGGCCGGCCTGTCGATGGGCGGGCAGATCGCGATGGAGTGCTACCGGCTCTTCCCGGAACGCATCCGCGGCCTGGTACTGGCCGACACGTTCGCGCAGGGCGAGACGCCGGAGGGGCACGCGTACCGCAACCGGGTTGCCGACCGGCTGCTGGCCGAGGGGATGGCCGGCTACGTCGCCGAGAACCTGTCGAAGATGCTTGCCGCCTACAACGTCGAGGCGATGCCCGACGTCGCGGCCCACGTCCGCACCATGATGCTGAACGCCCCACCGGCCGGCGCCGCCGCGGCGCTGCGCGGCCGCGCCGAACGCCGGGACTACCAGGAGCTGCTCACCAAGGTGTCGGTCCCGGCCCTGGTCGTGGTCGGCCGCGACGACGAGTTCACCCCGGTCGCCGACGCCGAGCTCATGCACCGGCTCATCCCGGACGCGACCCTGGCCGTCATCGACGGCGCCGGCCACCTGCCCAACCTGGAACAGCCGGCCGCCTTCAACGCCGCCCTGCACCACTTCCTCGACCGGTAGCGTCCCGGCCGGTGCCCGGGACACCACCGAAATGCGCTCCCGGCTCCCGCGGGACCGGCCGGGCCGGTAAGGTTCCGCGATCGTGAGTGATGTTTCCGCGCAGCCGGGCGAACCGGTCGAGACGCCAGCGCCGAAGACCCCGTCCGGCCGCTTCGCGGCACCGGTTCCGGAGCCGCGACCGAGCCGCGGGTGGCTGGTGCCGGCGTTGATCGCGCTGGTCGTCGGGGCCGGGGCGACCTTCGGCGGGCTGTGGCTGGCCGGGTGGCGGCCGGCCGGCGACCAGCCGGCTGCCGAGCGCGAGTACAGCGTGCTCGTCGTGCTGAAGCAGGACGCCACCCCGGAGCAGAAGGACGCCGTCAAGGCGACCCTGACCGGGCTGCCCGGCCGCGACGGCGACGCCCGGCTGGTCAGCAAGGCCGAGGCGTACGCCGAGGCGCAGAAGGCCTACCAGGGCACCGACATGCTCAAGGACATCACCGAGGCGAAGATGCCGGAGTCGTTCCGGGTGGTCAGCAAGAGCGTGTCGTTCTCCTGCACGCCGCTCAAGCCGCTGGCCGACAACAAGGGCGTCTCCAAGCTGTCGGTCGTCGTGCGCGCCACCGAGGACCAGCCCGGCGCGACGATCAACTGCTGACCGGCGCTCCCTGAGGCGCGCCGGTCAGCGCACGAACCACGCCGGCCACCCCGAGCGGGTGACGCCGCGCCGGTCGGCGGCGGCCACCCCGGGCGGGGTGACACCGCGCCGATCGGCGCCGGCCACTGCGGGCGGGGTTACACCGCGCCGATCGGCGGCCGGCGCATGCCGGTCAGGCTTCGTCGCCGACGGCCTTGAACAGGGCGGCGACCTCGGCGTTCGACAGGTGGCGGAAACCGCCCGGACGCAGGTCACCGAGCCGGATCGGGCCGACAGCGGTCCGGATCAGTCGGGTCACCGGGTGACCGACCTCGTCCATCATCCGCCGGACGATGTGCTTGCGGCCCTCGTGCAGCGTCAGCTCCACCTGCGCGGTCTTGCCGATCGCGTCGACCAGCCGGAACGCGTCGACCTTGGCCGGGCCGTCCTCGAGCACCACGCCGGCCTGCAGCGCGCGGCCGACGCTGCGCGGCAGCGGACCCATCACCTCGGCCAGGTAGGTCTTGGACACCCCGAACGACGGGTGCATCAGCTTGTGCGCCAGCCCGCCGTCGTTGGTGAGCAGCAGCAGGCCCTCCGAGTCGGCGTCGAGCCGGCCGACGTGGAACAACCGCTGCTCGAAGTTGCCCTGCAGGAAGTCGGCGAGCTCGGTGCGGCCCTTCTCGTCGTCCAGGCTGGCCACCACGCCGCGCGGCTTGTTCAGCGCGACGTAGACCAGCTTGGTGTTGGTGATCACGCGAGCGCCGTCGACGTAGATCTCGGCGGTGGCCGCATCGACCTTGTCGCCGAGCTTGGCGACCCGGCCGTTGACCGTGACGCGGCGCCGGAAGATCAGGTCTTCGCAGGCGCGGCGGGATCCAACACCGGCCGCGGCCAGGACTTTCTGAAGGCGTTCGGCGGTGTCAGCCTGAGGCATCGAGCACTTCTTCCACATCGTCGGGCAGGAACGGAGCGAGCGGCGGCAGCTGATCGACCGAGTTCAGGCCGAGCTTCTCCAGGAACAGAGCGGTCGTCCGGTACAGGTATGCCCCGGTTTCCGGCTCGGTGCCGCACTCCTCGATCAGGCCGCGAGTGACCAGCGTACGCATCACCCCGTCACAGTTCACACCGCGGATGGCCGAGATGCGCGACCTGGTCACCGGCTGTTTGTAGGCGACCACGGCGAGTGTCTCCAGGGCCGCCTGGGTCAGCCGCACGGACTGACCGTCCAGCACGAACCGCTCCACGTACGGGGCGTACTCCGGACGGGTGTACAGCCGCCAGCCGCCGGCCACCCGGCGCAGGTCGAACCCGTGCCCGGCCGCGGTGTAACGCGCCGAGATGTCGTCGAGCGCCCGCGCGACCCGCTCGACCGGCTGCTCCAGGACCTCGGCCAGCTTCAGCTCACCGGTCGGCTCGTCGACCACGAGCAGGATCGCTTCCAGGGTCGCGGCCAGCTCGGCGTCATCCAGGACCCGTTCGGTACGGTCGTCGCCGCCCGTGACGGCCACGTCCTCCCGGGGTCCGGTCGCCTGCGCCGGCACGGCGGGAACCGGAGCCGTGACGTCGGCGACATCCCCGGCGAGGCGCTCCGCGGTGTCGTGATATCCGGCCAGATATCCGATAGCGGCGGCCTGGTCGGCCGGCGCGCTCTCCGGCTCGTCGTCCGGTCCCTCGACGGTCTCCGGGCGGGCGGGCGCGTCAACCGGCACGCTCTCCTCCGGCTCGTCGTCCGCCTGCTCGGCCGCCTCCTCCACCGAGTCGGGCAGCGGGAGCTCCGGCCCCACCTCGACCTCGGTGGGCTCGGGTCCGTCGTCGTCCGGCACCATCTGCGGTGCGTCGACAGCCTCCGGCCGGCCGGCCTGGAACTCCCGGTCCGGCTCATCCTGCTTGCGCTCCCACGGTGGCACCCACGCGCCCATCTGCGCGGCCAGGGAGTCGGGACGCTCGTCGCTCACTGTTGTTTCTCCTCCAGGACCGCCTCGCCGCCCCCGCCAAGATCGCTAGCCGGGGCCGTCACGTCAAGTGCGCTCGCGGGCGAATCGTCCGAACCGGTGTCGTTGTCACTGCCAGCATCGGACCTGGCACCCTCCGGACGGTCCGGTTTGTCAGTAATCTTTTCCGGGCTGCCCTCGTAGTCGTCGACGGTCAGCTCGGCCTCCTGGTCACCACCGATCCAGCGAACGGTCAACTCGTCCAGCGACACCGGCTGCTCGAAGTCGATGAGATTCTGCCGGTACAGCTCCAGCAGGGCGAGGAAGCGGGCCACCACCTCGAGCGTGGTGTCACAGTCGGCCACGAGCAGGCCGAAGGTGGCCACGCCGGCCCGGCGCAGCCGGTCACGCAGCAGCTCGGCGTGCTCCCGGACGCTGACCCGGACCTGATGGATGTGCGCGATCGACACCTGCGGCGGCCCGGGTTTCGGGGTGAACTGCTTGAGCGCCAGCTTGAACAGCCGCTGCGCGCCGATGCCGAGAACCAGCTCGGGCAGCGCCTCCGCGTAGCGCGGCTCCAGGGTGACCAGCCGGGGCCAGCGCTTGGCACCGGCCGCCTCCAGCTCGGCGAGGTGGGCGGCGGCCTCCTTGTACGCCTTGTACTGCAGGAGCCGGGCGAAGAGCAGGTCGCGCGCCTCCAGCAGCGCCAGGTCCTCCTCGTCCTCGACCTCGGCGGAGGGCAGCAGGCGAGCCGCCTTCAGATCCAGCAGGGTCGCCGCCACCAGCAGGAACTCGCTCGCCTCGTCGAGATCCCAGTCGTCGCCCATGCCCCTGATGTAGGCGATGAACTCGTCGGTCACCCGGTGCAGCGCCACCTCGGTGACGTCCAGCTTGTGCTTGCCGATCAGCTGGAGCAGCAGGTCGAACGGCCCCTCGAAGTTCGCCAGCCGCACCCGGAACTTGCCGTCGTCGGGCACCTCGCCGCCCGTGGCGGCCTCTCCCCCGGTGACCTCGCCGTCCGTGATGGTCTCGCCCGCGGTCGCCCCGCCGCCCGCAATCGCCTCGCCACCCGTGATGGTCTCGCCCGCAGTCGCTCCGGCACCCGCGATGGCCTCGCCCGCGATGGCCGCGTCGGACCCGCCGGGCGCTCCCGGGGCGGGCCGCTCGGCGGAGTTTCCGCGATCGGCCTCCGTGGCCACGGCGAACGCCGCATCATCGGATGCGGTGGGCTCCAGGTCGGGCTGGAGGGCGGCGCCGGACAGCGGCTGGGCAGGCTCTTCAAGCACGTGCCGACCGTAGACCATGCCTGTGACAACGTGCTCCGGGCTCACGCCGGTACCAACGCCACAACCGGTGCCCGGTTGCTGGCCAGCCGATCTTCGCAATCACCCGGACCGGCTGCGCGCTCACCCATCGCCACCGGACAACGCCATCACCGGCCCGCCGAAGCACCTCCCGGCCCGCACCTGACAATGTCGCAACCGGCCCGCCGAAGCACCTCCCGGCCCGCACCCGGCAACGCCGCGCCGAAGCGTCGAGGCGCCGTAGAGTGAACCGATGATCCGCACCCGGGTTCTTGCCTCCGGCACGGTGCAGGGCGTCTTCTTCCGCGACAGCTGCCGCCGGGTCGCCCGCGAGCACGGCGTGGCCGGCTGGGTCAGGAATCTGCCGGACGGCCGCGTCGAAGCGGTGTTCGAGGGCCCGGCCGACGCGGTCGCCCACCTGGTGACCTGGGCGCAGTCAGGCCCCTCCGGCGCCGAAGTCACCGGGCTGGAAGCCCGCGACGAGCCGCTCGAAGGCCTCACCACCTTCGAAATCCACTGATTCGTGGCCCCATCCGCTCCAGCTCACCGCCTGGAGCATCCTAGGAGGATAGGTAACCCGCCGTGGCGGCATCGGGTACTCCTCAGACCGGAGGTGTGGAGTCGCCCCGCTTGTCAGCCGGTGATGCTTGCTCCGCGGCGGACCCGGTATGAACCTCACCGGAGGCAGGTCCGTCCGGGTCAGGAGAGCCGGAAGCAGGAACGCCGGACACTGGGGAGCCGATGGAAACAGCGCTGAAAGCAGGCGTGCCGGACGTTGGAGAGCCGCTGACATCAGGCGTGCCGGACTCCGGGGAACCGGCCGGAGGGGCGACAGAAGCAGGAACGCCGGGCCCTGGAGAGCCGCTGAAAGCGGGCGTGCCGGAAGCGGGCGCGGTGGGCGGCGGGGTCGGTGAGGTGGCCGGCGGGGCGAAGGCGTCCGGCGGGTAGGTGCCCGGGGCGTACCCCGAAGGCATCGGCCCCGACTGGGGCGGCCCGTAAGCGGACGGCGGGCCGTAAGCCGGCGGTGTGGCCCGGGTCCGCAGGTCGCACACCGGGACCTCGGCCCCGAAGGCCGGCGCCAGCGGCACCACCGCGCCCTGCGCCGCCGCCTCCGCGCCCTCCCGGACCGCCGCGTGGACCGCCTCGCGCAGCGCCCGCGCCCGCTCGGTGCGCAGCATCCGGCCGATCGGCACGCACCTGCCGAACATGCCGCCGGCCAGGTCTTTCAGGAAGTGCCCGAGCAGCGTGGCGCCGCGCCCGCCGCGCCACGTGGTCCAGCCGAGATAGAGGCTGCTGCCGTAGGGGAAGACCGTGACGTTCACCCGGTAGGCGCGATCGGTGATCTCCAGGCGGTTGTTCAGCACCTCCGGGGCGAGCAGGTCGCTGCGGACCCGGACCGCGTTCGCCGCCACCGGGATACCGCGCCGGCGCAGGGTGCCGTAGATCGCCGCGTACGCCGAGTCGGCACCCTGCCACCGGTCCTCAAGCAGCGTCTTCCACTCGGCGATCGGCTCGTCGACCCGGGCCGCCAGCAGCACCGTCCAGAAGAGGAGGAAGGCGAGCATCGACCCGGCCGAGAACAATCCGTCCCCCGGCGTGCCGGAATCGAACACGCTCGGCTCGGAGGCGGCGAAGACCAGCAGCGCCAGGAAGGAGAAGACCGCCCAGACGACGAACGCCGGTACGGCCGCCAGCAGCCAGAGCCGGAGCAGCGTCCCGGCCGGCACCGACTCGTCCAGCGCGATCTCCACCGGGGTGTGCCGCAGCCCCTGCATCCGATAGGCGACGTCACCGTTGCCCGGGCCGAGAGCCGGCATGCTCATAACTCCTCCATGAGTCGGGAATCAGGTGAGGGCGACCTGGATGCCGTTCGGTGTCGCCTGGGCGCTCCCGTAGATCCGGAAGGTGCTGTCGCCGCTCTGGGACTTGTGGGCGCCCTGGTAATCGGTGTAGGTCGCGCTCCAGTGCACCCGGCCGGTGCCGTCGTCGGCCAGCTGCACCGACGACGTGGCGTACCAGAACGCGCTGTCGCCGCGCACGCTGACCGCCGGGTACGCGGTGATCGACCACCGTACGGTCGCGCCGGTGCCGGGGATGTTCAGTCCGAACGGGCATCCGGCCGGCTGCGCCAGGGTGCTGGTCGCGCACTCGTCGAGCGTGGCCCTGACCTGAGCCTGGATGCTCTCCCGCGCACCGGCGGCGAGCTCCGGCACGTCGAATCGGGCCGCTGCCAGGTAGACCGCCCGCCCGGTGGCCGCGACGCCGGCGCGCCGCGGGACCGTGGTCACCCTGCTCCCGGCCAGCAGCGTGTTGCCGGCCGCGACCACCTCGTACGCCCCGGGGAAGACGTAGGCCTCGCGGGTCCCGCCGAGCGCCACCCCGTTCACCGTCACCGCGCGGCCCCGCTCGCCGTCGACGCCGAGCAGGACCAGCGGGGACTCCAGCCGGTAGCCGGCCGCCGAGTCGACCACCGTCAGGTTCTGGCTGATCGTCCGGTCGGCGGCCCGGTAGGTGACCGGGACCTGCCAGCCCCGGCCGGTGAGCGGGAGGTCCGACGCGGTGGCGTCACCCACCTCGGCGTCCCGGGGCCGGTAGCGGTCCTCGGCCAGGGCGGCGCCGGTGAGCAGCGGGTACCTGGTGGTGTCCTGGAACGAGTCGGCGGCCGCCAGCAGGTTCAGCGCCGCGCCGGCGTCACCGTCGGCGAGGGCGTCGAAGTAGTCGGCGGCGACGTCCTCCGGGCCGTTCCGGGCCAGCCGGACCGCCCCGAGCGCCAGCCCGCCGGCCACCAGCAGCAGGACGGCCACCGCCGCGACGATCGGGACGGCCCGCCGTGGGCGTACCGGAAGAGGACCGGGACCGAGGGTGAGCGACGGACCCGGGAGATGCGCGGCGGGCGCCGCGGGCGCCGGGGCGGGGACGGCGACAACCGGCGCGGCGCAGTAGCCACACCACTGCTGGTCCACCGGCACGTCACCGCCGCAGCGGAAGCAGAGGACGCTCTCCATGTCCGCACTCCTCGGACAGTCACCGCAAGTCACCGGAACCGTACACGAACCACCGCGTATCGGATACCTGGTTGGAGAACGGTCAGCCGACCGGCTTCCTAGACTGGCCGGCATGCCGGAACGCGTGGTCGTGGTCGTCGCCTACGACGGGGCGGAACTGCTCGACATCGCCTGCGTCACGTCCGCCCTCGACATCGCCAACCGGATCGGCGCCGACCCGCCGTACCGGACGGTGCTGGCCACCCTCGGCCGCCGCCCGGTCGCCTGTGACTCCGGCCTGCGCCTGGACGCCGGCGCCGCGCTGGAGCGGATCAACGAGCCGCTCGACACGCTGCTGGTCACCGGCGGCAACGGACATGAGCGTGCCGCCGCCAGTCCACTGCTGGTCGGGCACGTACGCCGGCTGGCAGCGCTGTCCCGCCGGGTCGCCTCGGTCTGCACCGGCTCCACCGTGCTGGCCGAGGCCGGCCTGCTCGACGGCCGCCGCGCGACCACCCACTGGCGGTACGCCGCGACGCTGGCCGCCCGCTACCCGGACGTGCTGGTCGACGCCGAGCCGGTGTGGATCCGGGACGGGCGGGTGGCCACCTCGGGCGGGGTGACCAGCGCGCTCGACCTGACCCTCGCCTTCATCGAGGAGGACCACGGGCCGGCCGTCGCGCGCGGCGTGGCCCTGGGCACCGTCGCCTACCTGCAACGGCCGGGCGGGCAGGCGCAGATCAGCATGTTCCTGGCCCGGCGCGGCACCGACGACTACGTGGTCCGCCGCGCCACCGACCACATCGCCGGGCATCTCACCGACGACCTGAGCGGCGGCGCCCTGGCCCACCGGTTCGGCGTCAGTGAGCGGCACCTGGCCCGGCTCTTCCAGGCCTACGTGCAGCTCACCCCGGCCCAGTACGTGCGCCGGGCCCGCACCGAGGCGGCCGCGCACCTGCTCACCGCGACCGCGCTGCCGCTGTCGGCGGTGGCCAGGCGCTGCGGTTTCGGCTCCACGGAGTCGCTGCGGCAGGCCTTCGCCGACCGGTACGGCATGCCGCCGTCCCGCTATCGGTCGCAGAAATCCGGCACAGGTGCCCACGGATCCGGACCGCACCCGGCCTGATCGCGGTGCCCGGCGCGGGCGCCCAGCAGCATCGGTCCCATGCAGATCGCCATCGTGCTCTATCCCGGGATGACCGCCCTGGACGCCATCGGTCCCTACGAGATCCTGCGCTTTTTGCCGGACGCCGAGCTCCGCCTGGTCGGCACCGAGACCGGCCCGCTGATGACCGACAGCGGCGTGCTGGCCCTCGGCGTCACACACAGCTTCGCCGAGACGCCCCGCCCGGACCTGGTCCTGGTGCCCGGTTCCGGCCCGAACACCGCCACCGCGATGGCCGACAAGCAGCTCACCGACTGGCTGCGCCGGGTGCACGAGACCACCACCTGGACCACGTCGGTCTGCTCCGGGGCGCTGATCCTGGCCGCCGCCGGCCTGCTCGACGGCCGCCCGGCCACCACCCACTGGATCGCCCAGAGCGCCCTGCCGGCCTTCGGCGCCGAGCCGCGCCGCGACGACCGCATCGTCCGCTCCGGCAAGATCGTCACCGCTGCCGGTGTCTCGGCCGGCCTCGACCTCGCTCTCTGGCTCACCGGTGAGATCGCCGGCCGCGACCACGCCGAGCTGGTCCAGCTCTACATCGAGTACGACCCGCGGCCCCCGTTCGACGCCGGCCACCCGAGCAAGGCCCGCAAGGAGATCTTCGACCGCGCCAACCGCCTGGGCCGCCAGATCGCCCTGAGCCCCGGTGAGTTCAAGGCCGCCGCCACCGTGGCCTGGCGCCGCGTCCTGACCCGACGGTCCTGAGAAAGGGTCACACACCGGCCGCCGAAGACACCCACCTGAACCCCGATGCGATCGGGAGCCGAGACGTCCCCGGCAGTCCCGCACGGGGTTTCGGTGACCACCCGCGGACAATGAAGAGTGGGCTGATCGTCCTGGACGCGCAGCGGCCAGATCAGCCCACTCGGCCCGCGCGGGAGCATGCGATCCGCACCACAGCGGACGCGCGTACCTGAAGAATTTGATCTTGATCTTCTACCGCAGACACGCGGCGGCGGTCGTCGAAGCGCTATCCCCAGACGCGCAGGAACAGGTTGCCGAGGATGTCCAGGATGCGCAGGACCAGTGGGTAGCCGCCGGGGAAGAGGCTGAAGATCAGCAGCAGCAGGATGCCGATGTTCTTGTCCTCCAGCCACAGGCGCATCCACTGCATGCTGTGGCCGGGGTGCGGCAGCGCGTAATACAGGATGCCGAAACCGTCCAGCGGCGGGATCGGGATCAGCGCCAGCAGGCCGAAGGCGAGCAGGCCACCGCCCAGGGAGAGCATGATCTGCTCGGTCCAGGTGCTGCCGGCGCCGTGCAGGACCGCCGCGACGCTGAGGTCGTGGAAGGTGCTCGCGTCCGGAGTGGCGAGGGCGAAACCAGCCAGGACCAGCTCCCCGGCGAGGATGCAGGCGACCGGGCCGGCGGCGAAGACGGCGGCGGCCCGGCCCCGGCCGCGCCAGCGGGGCACGTCGTCGACGGTGAGCTGGCGGCCCCAGCCCATCCCGCCGAGGGCCGCGCCGACGGCGCCGAACGGGTCGATGTCGCGGCGCGGGCTGGGGGTCATCGTGTCACCGCGCTCGGCCAGGCCGACGGTACGCGCGGTGAACCGGATGGCGAATGCGCGCAGCATCAAGCCACAGAGAAACGAGACGACCAGTGCGGCGAACGCGACCGGTGTCCCGAGCGCGAAAAGCACGGGGCCTGGACCCTACCCTCGTTCTGCCTTGGCGGCGATGACCTCACGAGCGAGCTGACGATAGTTGCGGGCGCCCGAGGACGCCGGATCCAGACTAGTGATCGGAGCGCCGGCCACGGTCGACTCCGGGAACTTCACCGTCTTGGTGATCACCGTCTGGTACACCTTGTCGCCGAACGCCTCGACCACCCGCTGCAGCACCTGCCGGCAGTGCGTGGTGCGGGAGTCGTACATGGTGGCGAGGATGCCCTCGAGCTCCAGGTCGAAGTTGAGCCGCTCGCGGACCTTGTCGATCGTGTCGAGCAGCAGGGCGACACCGCGCAGCGAGAAGAACTCGCACTCCAGCGGGATGAGCACGCCGTGCGCGATGGTCAGCGCGTTGATCGCCAGCAGGCCCAGGGAGGGCTGGCAGTCGATCAGGATGAAGTCGTACTCCTTGCGGACCGAGCGCAGCGCCCGGGCCAGGGCCATCTCCCGGGCCACCTCGTTGACCAGCTGGATCTCGGCCGCGGAGAGGTCGATGTTGGCCGGGAGCAGGTGCAGCCCGGCGACATCGGTCTTGATGATGACGTCCTCGGTGGTGACGTCGTCCTGCATGAGCAGGTTGTAGATGCTCAGGTCGAGGTTGTGCGGGTTGACGCCGAGACCGACCGAGCAGGCGCCCTGCGGGTCGAAGTCGACGAGCAGCACCTTGCGGCCGTACTCCGCGAGCGCGGCACCCAGGTTGATGGTGGTCGTCGTCTTTCCGACGCCACCCTTCTGGTTCGCCAGCGCGATGATCCGGGCCGGACCGTGCCGATCGGTGGGCATCGGCTCCGGGATCGGCCGGCGCATCGTGTACGCCGTGGGGTCGGCAGGACCGAGGTCGGCACCCAGATCCAGGGAATTCTGCTGATCGCGGAGCGCGGTGGTCCAGGCCTCCGCACGGTCGCCGCTCCCTGACATCGCCCTCGCCCCCTCCCGACTCGATGCCCGACTGTACGCCACGCGAGCCGCCCCATCGGGGTCAGCCGTTCGGCGTGTCGCACCTATGGGTGCGTAGCTTCTAACGAGCGCGAGGGTGAGAGGTCGCGTAGACCTCCCGCAAGCGTTCGACGGTCACCAGGGTATACACCTGCGTCGTGGTGACCGAGGCGTGTCCCAGCAGTTCCTGAACGACGCGCACATCGGCGCCGCCGTCGAGCAGATGTGTGGCGTAGGAATGGCGCAGGGTGTGCGGGCTCACCGCGTACGGGCCGTCGACCGGGAGGCCGGCCGCGGTGGCGCAGCGGTGCAGCACGGTCCAGGCGCTCTGCCGGGAGAGCCGGCCGCCGCGGGCGTTCAGGAAGACCGCCGGGGTGCCCCGACCGGCGTCGGCCAGCGTGGGGCGGGCCCGGACGAGATAGGCCTGCAGCGCGTTCTTGGCGTAGCCGCCGACCGGGACGAGCCGGGTGCGCCCGCCCTTGCCGCGCAGGACCGCCGCGTTGTCGTTGGTCAGATCGAGGTCGTCGATGTCCGCGCCGACCGCCTCGGAGATCCGCGCCCCGGTGCCGTAGAGGAACTCCAGCAGGGCCCGGTCGCGCAGCCCCAGCGGGGTGTCGGCGGCCGGCACCGCGAGCAGCCGGTTCACCTGGTCGACGTCGAGGGCCTTGGGCAGGCGTTTCGGCGGGGCCGGCGGGTGCACGCCGGCGGCCACGTCGTGCCCGACCAGGCGTTCGCGGACCGCGAACCGGTGCAGGCCACGGACCGCGCTGATCGCCCGCGCCGCCGACGACGAGGCCAGCCCGCCCTCCCGGAGCGTCGCCAGGTGCCTGGTGACGTCGGCCGGGCGGACCTGGTCGAGATCCTCGATGCCGGCGGCGGTCAGCTGCTCGGCGTACCGGTGCAGGTCGCGGCGGTAGGAGGCGAGCGTGTTGCGGGACAGTCCGCGCTCCACGCCGAGGTGGTCGAGGTATGCCGCGATCGCCCGGTCGGGAGTCAGCTCAGCACCTCCGTGAGCGGTGTGGTCGCCATGCCGTGCGCCTCGGCCACCGGGCCGTAGACCACGTGACCGTCGTGGGTGTTCAGGCCGGCCGCGAGCGCCGGATCGCGCCGCAGGGCGTCGCGCCAGCCACGGTTGGCCAGTTCCAGAGCGTACGGGAGGGTCACGTTGGTCAGTGCGTAGGTGCTGGTGTGCGGCACCGCCCCGGGCATGTTCGCCACGCAGTAGAACATCGAGCCGTGCACCCGGTAGGTCGGCTCGTCGTGCGTGGTCGGCCGGGACGCCTCGAAACACCCGCCCTGGTCGATCGAGATGTCGACCAGCACGCTGCCCGGCTTCATCCGTTCCACCAGGTCGTTGGAGATCAGCGTGGGCGCCTTCGCGCCCGGGACCAGGACCGCGCCGACGACCAGGTCCGCGTCGAGGACGGCGCGTTCGATCTCGTACGCGTTGGAGGCGATCGTCTGCAGATGGCCCCGGTAGTCGGCGTCGGCGGCGCGCAACCGGGCGATGTTGCGGTCCAGCAGCATCACCTCGGCCTGCATCCCGAGCGCTATCGCCGCCGCGTTCATCCCGGACACGCCGGCGCCGATCACCACCACCTTGGCCGCGTAGACGCCGGGCACCCCGCCCATCAGCACCCCGCGGCCGCCGCCCTGCCGCATCAGGTGGTACGCGCCGACCTGCGGGGCGAGCCGCCCGGCCACCTCGGACATCGGGGCGAGCAGCGGCAGCGACCGGTCCGGCAGTTCCACCGTCTCGTACGCGATCCCGGTCACCCCCCGGTCGATCAGCGCGTCGGTGCACTCCTTGGACGCCGCCAGGTGCAGGTAGGTGAAGAGCACCTGGCCCGGCCGCATCCGGTGGTACTCGCTGGCCACCGGCTCCTTGACCTTGAGGATCAGCTCGCCCTGCTCCCACACCGCGTCGGCGTCCGGCAGGATCGTGGCGCCGGCGTCCCGGTAGTCGGCGTCGGTGATCGACGAGCCGAGCCCGGCGGCGCTCTGCACGAACACCTCGTGCCCGGCCCGGCTGAACTCGAACACCCCGGCCGGGGTGATCGCCACCCGGAACTCGTTGTTCTTGACCTCGCTGGGAATACCTACCTTCACCGTGATTACCCCCTCTATCCGGCACGCTACCCACTCGGTATCCCCGCAAGAGAGACTTACCGGTACGGTCGCCCGATGAGTGGCGGCTTTCCCTGGCTTCTCGTCGACCAGAACATCGACGACGGCGACGCGGTGGTGGCGGCCTGCGCCGACATCGACGGTCTCTTCGCCGACCCCGCGGAGCCGCCGGTCGAGAGATACACGCTGCTGGGCTGCGCGCCGGCCGGCCGGCTGCGCGCGGCGTGCGACGGCTACGGCCCCGCCTGGCTGGGCAATATCGGTCTCGAAACTATCCACAGGCCCGATTCGAAGCACCCTCGCGAGTGCTGGGAGTGCACCGAGGAACTGCTCGACCTGACAGTGGTGTCGGCCCACCCGGCCGGTTTCGGAGTGTTCGACGTGGTCCTGGAGGGCCGTCTGCGGATCGACCCGGAGCAGCGCAAGCGGCGGCGCGGGCCGGACCGGGCACCGGAGGCCGACGGGTACGTGCTGACCGGCATCACCGGCGAGGGCGAGGAGAAGTTCGGCACCTGCCAGGACGTGTCCGGGGTGTTCCGGCCGAGGCCCGAGCCGCTGCCGAAACCGGCGACGCTGATCGGCTGCCGGCCCGAGCCGCGGCTGCGACGGGCCATCGAGGCACAGCAGCGGGGCGCCGCCCGGCACCGCCGGATGATCATCGCGTCGATCTACAGCGTGGCCGACGACGGGACCGCCACGCACATGCTGGACAGTGGACTGGGCGCCGAGGTGGCCGGGACACGCCCGTCGGTGCTGGGCGACGGCCTGGTCGACGTGACGTTCGAGAGCTCGTACGGGGATGCGATCAAAGGCGGTCGCCCCACCGGCGCCCGGGAGATCTGGGAGCTGTGGCGGCGCGGGCGGCCGGAGAAACCGGGGCTGTGGGCCGGGTTCCCGTCGGCGCTGCGCCACGAGTGGGCCGGCGCGGCACTCGCCCATCACCGGCCGGCGCCCGACAAGCGGTCCGGCCGGACGTACCACCTGGACGGCCGGCACATCACCGACGAGGACGGGTTCTACTGCGCGATCGGCGAGGCGATCAACGGGCCGGGCGGCTACTTCGGGTGGAACGCCGGGGCGCTGCACGACTGCCTGCTCGGCGACTGGGGCGCGTCGCCCGGGTTCCGGCTGATCTGGCACGACGCGGACGTGGCGCGGCGGCACCTGGTGCCGGGGTACGACCGGCGGGACTGGTGCCCGGCGGTGACCATGGACCACCTGCTGGCCTGGCTGGCCGAGGACGGCGTCGAGGTCGAGCTGCGCTGACGTGTCCGGCACCGGGAGGCGGGGATCCGCCGGCTTCTCGCGAGGTGCGCCGGTGACCGCACCATGGCACAGCCGTGAGAACCGGCCGCGGGGGTGCCGTCTCCCCCGCGGCCGGTCGCTTCTCCCCCTACCTAGTTGGACACCTTCGCCAGCCGGTCCTTGAGGCCCTGGCCGAACGCGGTGGCCGTCCCGTTGTGGTTGCTGATCAGCGACGGCCCGGTCGAGCAGTCCCAGGTGTTCCAGGTCCAGCCGAGGTAGCCGACCCTGTTCGCGTCGGCCCAGTCCATCAGGCCGTCGATGAAGCCGTGCGCGCAGTCGTTCTCGCCGATCTCGCTGAGCGTGAGCGGCACCTGCGCGGCCACCGGGGCCAGCTGGCTGTTCCAGCAGCTGGTGTTCGCGCAGGAGTTGAAGTTGTAGATGTGCGCGAACGCGGCCAGGTTGTTCAGCGGGTCACTCGGCTTGTAGGTCAGCCACTGGCTCAGGTCGTTCGAGTAGGCCAGGCCGCCGATCAGGATGACGTTGGTGGCGCCGGTGGCCCGGACCGTGTTCACCAGGCTCTGGAAGCCGGCCACCTGGTAACCGATGCCGGCGCAGGTGCCGCCGTCGCGCCAGCACTTCCAGCCGCTGGTGGCGTCGCCGGTGGCCCGCTCCGGGTACGGCTCGTTGAACAGGTCGAGGACCACCGCGTCGTTGCCCTTGAACGCGGTGGCCACGCCGGTCCAGAACGCCGGGGCGTACTGGGCGTCGGGCATCGGCTTCTGGCAGGTGGCCTTGACGTCGGAGCAGCCGGACGAGGTGCCGGTGTACAGGCCGTAGTTCCAGTGCATCTCGACGATCGGCGTGATGCCGTTCTGGACCAGCAGGTTCACGTAGTTCTTGACGGCGGTCTGGTAGGTGGCGCCGCCGTACCCGGCCGGGACGTCCGGGGTGCCCAGCCAGCATTCCTCGTTGAGCGGCACCCGGACGGTACGGATCTTCCAGGACCGCATGGCGTCGATCGAGGACTGGTCCATCGGGCCGTCCCAGATGCCGTTGCCCTGGATGCAGGCGAACTCGCCGCCGGAACGGTTGACGCCGTAGAGCCGGTGCTCGGCGCCGGCGCCGGTGACGAACTTGTTGCCGCTCACCTTGAGGGCGGGAGCGGCGCCGGTGGGCGACGGCGGGCTGGTGGACGGGCTGACCGACGGACTGACCGACGGGCTGGTGGACGGGCTGATCGACGGGCTGGTGGACGGCGTCACCACGCCGCCGGTGCAGGCCACGCCGTTCACCGTGAAGGCGGTGGGTACCGGGTTGCCGCCGGTCCAGGTGCCGGTGAAGCCGAGGCCGACCGAGGCACCGGTGCCGAGCGAGCCGTTCCAGCCCATGCTCGCGGCGGTGACGTGCGCGCCGGACTGGCTCCAGGTGGCGCTCCAGCCCTGGGTCACCTTCTGCCCGGGATCCGGGAAGTCGAAGCCCAGGGACCAGGAGCTGAGCGGGTCGCCGAGGTTCTTGACGGTGACGTCGCCCTGGAAGCCGCCCGGCCACGAGCTGGCGATCTTGTAGGTGACGGCGCAGCCGGCGCCCGCCGCGGACGCCGGGGGCAGCGCCGCGACCAGCGTGCCCGCGGTGACCAGGGCGCCGGCCGCGAGCAACGCCAACGTACGGATCTTCATGGGGATGCCGATCTATCATGGGGACGTGTTGGGAGCGCTCCCATTGTGTCGATCCGCAACATCGCTGTAAAGACTTACCGGAACGCGTGCCCGTTGCGGTCCAGCCAGTCCGCGAACCCGCGGGCCGGCCGCCCCAGCACGCGCTCGACGTCCGGGCTGATCCGCAGCTCCGCCGGGATCGGCGAGCCGAGAATCCGCAGGGTGCCATCGGCCACCGGCGCCGGCATGAAGGTCAGCATCTGCTCGCGGGCCTCCTCCGGCGTCTGCTCGGTGAACGTCACCGGCTCGCCCAGCATCCGGGCGATCTCCGCGGCCCGCTGCCGCGGCGTGCTCAGCTCCGGCCCGGTCAGCTCGTAGACGCGCCCGGCGTGCGCCGGATCGCGCAGCGCCGCCGCTGCCACGCCGGCGATGTCCGCCGGGTCGACCAGCGGCAGCCCGACGTCGCCGAACGGGGCGGCCACCGCCCGGTGCGCCCGGACCGGCTCGGCCCAGGCGAACGTGTTGGACATGAACCCGCCCGGCCGCAGCACCGTCCAGTCCATGCCGGACTCGCGCACGGTGCGCTCCCACTCCCGCAACGGCGCGTGCGACGCCGCGTCCGGCCGGGTACCGGCGGCCTGCGAGGAGAGCAGCACCACCCGCCGCACCCCGCCGGCCTTCACCACGTCCACGATCGCCGGGCCGTCCAGGTGCGCGCCCGCCCCCGAGACCAGCAGGAAGAACGCCTCGGCGCCGGCCACCACCGGGCGCAGGCTCTCCGGATCGGCCAGGTCGGCGCGCCACCGCGCGGCGTTGCGGGACACCGCCCGCACCTCGGCGCCGGCTTCGGTCAAGGCCGCCACCAGCGGAGTTCCGACGTTGCCGGTCGCACCCGTCACCACGTACATGTCGACTCCCTCACGGGTCCGTTGTGGACCACTCGGGACGTACGCTAATTTCCTGATGACAGTAGGTACCTAGAGGAAAGTAATGGGTTTGTGAGGAGCACCACGAGAACCGGGCCCGAGCAGGCCTGCCCGATCGCGCCGGTGGTCGACATCGTGTTCAGCAGGTGGACGACGCCGATCCTCTGGGCGCTGCACGAGTTCGGCAGGCAGCGGTTCGTCGAGCTGGAGCGCCGGCTGCCCAGCATCACGCCCAAGGTGCTCACCCAGCGGCTGCGCCAGCTGGAGCGCGACGGGCTGCTGACCCGCACGTACCACCCGGAGGTCCCGCCCCGGGTGGAGTACGAGATCAGCGACCTGGGCCGCAGCCTGTCCCCGGTCTTCGCCCAGCTGGCCACCTGGGCCGGCGACCACCTGGGCGACGTGGCGACCGCGCGCGAGGCCTACGACGCGACGAAGACGCAGAACATGTGACCGGCCGGGTCGGCGTAAACCCGCAGCGGCTCCTCCGGGTCGTCACTGCGGTCGAACCGCAGCGTGGCGCCCAGGCTCAGGGCCCGCTCGTGCTGCCGGTTCAGCTCCTCGACCGACGGCACCGAGGTGTCCAGGTGCATCTGCTGCGGGACCGCCTGGTCCGGCCAGGTGGTCGGCTTCAGGTCCGGCTCCTGCTGGAACGCCAGCCGCACCCCGCCGTCCCCGACCAGCACCAGCCAGTCACGGCCCTTCTCGTCGTCCTCGCCCGGTGCCGGCGGCTCGTCGCCGGGCCGGTACGTCATCCCGAGCAGGCGCCGATAGAACTCGGCGAGCCCGCGCGCATCCGGAGTGTCCAGCACTATCGATCGCAGTCGCGGAAAACCCATGGCCCCCTTCTACCCCGGCCCGGCCGGATGACGCCGGTTGCGAGCCGTCCATACCGTCGGCCACATGAGAGCTGTCCTTCAGGACGTCTACGGCGATGCCGGCGTGCTCCAGGTTCGCGACGTCGACCGCCCCGTACCCAAGCCCGGTGAGGTGCTCGTCCGGGTGGTCGCGGCCGGGGTCGACCCCGGCGTGTGGCACATGATGACCGGCCGGCCGTGGGCGATGCGCCCGGTCACCGGCATCCGCACCCCGAAAATCCAGATCCGCGGCCGGGACCTGGCCGGCGTCGTCGAGGCCGTCGGCAGCGACGGCACCGGCTTCCACCCCGGCGACGAGGTCTACGGCACCACCTCGACCGGCTCGTTCGCCGAGTTCGCCACCGCGTCCGCCGACCGGCTCGCCGCCAAACCGGCGAACCTCTCCTTCGAGCAGGCAGCCGTCGTCCCGGTCTCCGGCACCACGGCGCTGCAGGCGATCCGGGACACCGCGCGGGTCCGGGCCGGCCAGCGGGTCCTGGTGGTCGGCGCCGGCGGTGGCATCGGCAGCTTCGCGGTCCAGCTCGCCTTCGCGGCCGGCGCCGACGTCACCGGCGTCTGCAGCGCCGGCAAGGCGGAGCTGGTCCGCTCGTTCGGCGCCACCGACGTGCTCGACTACCGCACCGAGGAGGTGGACGCCCGCGGCCCGGTCTTCGACGTGATCATCGACATCGCCGGCAACCGCCCGCTGTCCCTGCTGCGCCGCGCCCTCACCCCGCGCGGCACCCTGGTCCTGATCGGCGGCGAGGCGCGCGGCACCGCCCTGCTCGGCGGGATGAGCCGCCCGTGGATCGCCGCCCCGCTCAACTCCCTGGTCAGCCGCCAGCGCCTGGTCGGCATGATCACCAAGGAGAACGCCGACGACCTGCGCGCCCTAGCCGAACTCCTGGAGAACGGGACACTCCGCGCGGCAGTGGAGCGCGCCTTCCCGCTGTCCCACGCGGCGGACGCCATCCGGCTGATCGGTTCCGGCCACAGCCGCGGCAAGCTGGTGATCACCGTCTGACCCGCCACCCCGCACGGTCCGCCGACAAGCTGCTGGTCACCGTCCGACCCCGCACGGTCCGCCGGCAAGCTGCTGGTCACCGTCTGACCCCGCCACCCCGCACGGTCCGTCGATCCGCGACGGTCCGCTCCGGCTTGCGGTCACCGCTTTCCGGTACGCCCGAAGCACCCGCCCGCCCCTCGCTCTCCCGCCCTGCCCGACGCCTCGCCCGGCGCCCGCCCCGGCTGGCACTCACGGCCCTATCCCGGCCCCCGACACCACCACCACAACCAGCCCAGCACCACCGGCTGGCACCCACGACCCCATCCCAGCCCCCGACACCACCACCACAACCAGCCCAGCACCACCGACTGGCACCCACGACCCCATCCCAGCCCCCGACACCACCACCACAACCAGCCCAGCACCACCGGCTGGCACCCATGGCCCTCTCCCTGGTCCGGACAGGCCCATGAGGATCAGCCGGGCGGTGTGCGGCGGGACAGGCCGCGGTGACCGAGGCGGGCGTACCGGAAATGTCGGACGGGATCGGTAAGTGGGCCACGGACCGCAAGCCGTTGCGTATCAGGTATGACCAGGTCATGCAGGGGCGGCAAGGGGCGGCCGAGACCGCGACCAGCGGCCCCCCGGCCTGGCAACCAGACCGCGACCAACCACGGACCGCAAACGGCGGCCGCAACCGCGACCAGCAGTCCCCCGGCCTGGCAACCAGACCGCAACCAATCACGGACCACAACCGGCGGCCGCAACCGCGACCAGCAGCCCCCGGCCTGGCAACCAAACCGCAACGGGCGGCCGCGACCGTGACCACACCGCGGACCGCGCCGGGTAGTGACCGGGCCCGGCGAGACGACGGTGCGGGACGAGACGGTGTCAGGGGCTGGCGACCGGAGCCGGATCGCGGGCGGTGGCGGTGACCCAGGCGAGCACCGGCCGCACCCCGATCCCGCAGCCGGCGAAGAGGCCGGCGATGACCCACCAGCCCCACCCGCCGGTCTGGATGGCCAGGTAGGTCAGGCCGGCCGGACCCAGCATCCGCCCGAGGCCCTGCACGGACTTGTCGAGGCCGATGTACACCCCGCGCTGGGCGGCCGGCGGGATCTCCGTCTGGACGAACCACTGGGCGGCGGAGACCCAGAGTTCGGCACCGGTGAAGAGGGCGACGATCAGGGTCAGCAGGGCGATGGTGAGCCAGCCGTGGGTACGGCCGGTGAGGGCGGCGAGGGGGCTGCCGACGGCGGCGGCCCAGGCGGCCCAGCGGGCCAGGCGGATGACGCCGGGCAGGGTGTCGGCACCCCGGGTGGCGCGGACCTGCAGGGTGACGGCCAGGACGGTGTTCAGGGCGACCAGGCCGCCGAGGACCGGCTTCGGCACGTCGGTGAAGGTGATCGCCCAGAGCGGCAGGACCTCGGCCCAGACGAGGCTGTGCAGCCACAGGACACCGAAGAGCAGGGACATCGCGGCGTACGGGCGGTCGCGCAGGACGGTCCACGGACTGGGGTGCCCGGCGTCGCCGGTGGTCGGCCCGGCCGGGGTGGCGGGTGGCATCCGGAGCACCGCCACGCCGTTGAGGCCGATGCCGGCGGCCGCGGTGTACACCAGGACGAGCAGGCCGGCGCGGGAGTCGAGGGCGAGGGCAGCGGCGCCCAGCCCGGCGCCGACGGTCCAGCCGGCGTTGAGGTAGGCGCGACTGAACGCCATCGCCCGGACCCGGGACTCGGCCGGAAGCGCGGCGGCCATGTAGACCACCCGGCCCGCGGTGGCCAGCGTGTCGGCCGTCGTCTGCACGCAGATCACCAGCAGGAACAGCCAGAAGGTGCGGGCCAGTGGGTAGGTGGCGAAGGCGGCCGCCTGCACCAGCGCGCCGGTCGCCCAGGCGCGTTGCCCGCCGATCCGGTCGGCGAGGTGGCCGAACGGCATCGAGCCGAGCACGGCGAGCAGCCCGCCGAGGGAGAGGCCGATGCCGATCTGTACCGGGGTGAGGCCGACGTACCGGGTGAAGAAGACCACACTGCCGGTCAGGAAGGTGCCGATGCCGAGGCCCCACAGGGCGTTCTGGAAGGACATCTTCCGCGGCAGGCCGGGCGGCGGCAGGATCTTCTGGAGCGGAGCCGGTAAATCGATCATCGTGGGACATCGGATCATTTACCGGTGGGAAACCACAAGGTCATATCCTCGCGGCGAGGATCACCCCCGGCGGGGCGGCGCGGCGGCCCGGGACCGGTGTATCCGGCCGTTCCGTCATATCCGCCTTGTACCTTCATTCCTGTGTTGGACGATCTTGCAGCAGTGGACTGGGCGGCGCTGACCCACCGGCACGGCCCGGCGGCGGACGTGCCCGATCTGCTGCGGGCGGTCGCCGAGGGTGACTCCGACGCGCTCGACGCCCTGGAGGAGGACCTGGTCTGTGCCGCCGACGGGGTCTACCCGGCCACCACCCAGGCGGTGCCGTTCCTGATCCGGATCCTGGACGTGGCGGCCGCCGAGACCGGGGCGGTGCTCGGGACGCTGTCCCGGATGCTGAGCGGCGGCCGGCACGCGCACGAGCCGGACGCCGCGCCGGCCACCCGGGCCGCCGTCGTCGCCGGCCTGCCCAGCTACCTGCGACTGCTCGCCGCGCACCCGGACGAGCAGGTGCGCAGCGCCGCGGCGTACCTGATCGGCGAGCTCGGCCCGGACGTGGCCGGCGGCGCGTCGGCGACGCTGCGGCAGGCCTCCGTGGTGGACCGCGCCGAGGTGGTCCGGGCCGCTGCCGTGCGGGCGCTCGCCAGTCGGGGGGAGACCGCCGACGACCGGCTCGCCGACCCGTCGCCGATGGTCCGGCTGGTCGCCGCGATGGCGCTGTCCGGCGCGGACCCGGCCGCGCCGCTGCCCGGCCCGGTGGTGCAGATCCTGGAGCGGGACGCGCTTGCCGCGCGCGACGTGATCGCGCGCACGCAGGATGCCGACCGGCCGCTCACCTGGGTGCTGGAGGAGCTGGCCCCCCGCTACGACCTGCAGGTCCGGTTGGTCACCGGGTGGCTGCGGCACCCGTCGGCGGAGGTCCGCCGGGCGGCCGGGTCGGCGGTGTCCACGCCGTTGCGGGCCTGGCCACCGGCCGCGGCCCTGCTGGCCGGCCCGCTCGCCGAGGCGCTCGACGACCCGGACGAGCAGGTCCGCGCGGAGGCAGCGGACCGGCTGGCGTCGGCCGGCGCGGCAGCCGGACTGACGGCCGAGCCCTCCCCGTAGGGGATCAGATGGGTCCGATTCCGGATATGTCGGTGGCCACGGCGACGAAACGATGTATCGGCCACCGTCGCTGAGCCCCGAGGAGGCGTCATGCGCCTGGTCCCGCTCATCACCGCCGTGCTGGTCGCGGCGGCACCGGCAGTCGCGCACGCCGAGCCCGCCCGGCCGGCCCTGGACTGGGGCGAGTGCACCGAGGTCATCCCGGACATCACGCCTGACAAGTCGGTCACCTGCGGATGGCTGACGCTGCCGGTGGACTGGGCGCGCCCGCACGGGGCGACGTTCCGGATGGCGGTGGCCAAGCGGGCCGCGCCGGATCCGGAGCGCCGGGTGGGAACGCTGGTGTTCGGGCCGGGCGGGCCGGGGGACTCGGGCGTCTACCGGGTCCGGCAGGGCACCCGGTTCAGCCCGGAGCAGCTGGCCCGGTTCGACATCGTGAGCTTCGACCCGCGTACCGTCGCCCGGTCGGCCGCCCCCACCTGCGCGCCGGAAGCGGACCGCCCACCGGTGATCCTCAGCGGTCAGGCCGCCTTCGACCGGGCGGTAGCGACCAACCGCGCCTACTGGGCGCGGTGCCGGGCGAGCAGCCCGGCCTTCGGCAACGCGGACTCGGTGACCGTCGCGCGGGACCTGGACGCGCTGCGCCGGGCGCTGGGCGAGCCGCGGCTGACCTTCCACGGCAGCTCCTACGGCACGCTGCTGGGCCAGATGTACGCCGAGCGGTTCCCCGGCCGGGTGCGCGCCATCGTGCTGGAGAGCCCGTTCGACCACGATCTGCCGCTGACCGAGTTCGTCCGGTCCGAGGCGGCCGCCTCGCAGGACGCCTTCGACCAGTTCGTGGCCTGGTGCGACCGGGTCACCACGGCCGAGTGCGTGCTGCACGGCACCGACATCCGAGCCACCTGGCACGCGATCCTCGAGCGCGCCGGCAACGACGGTTACCGGCCGCTGACCACGTTCGAGATCGCGGCCTTCCCGATGGCGCTGACCCCGCAGTGGCCCCGGCTGGCCGACCTGATCAGCAAGCTCGCCGGGGGCTACGTGCCGCCGCGGCCGCCACTGGACGTGGCGCCCGGGGTGTTCTGCGCGGACTTCCCGGCGAACGTGCGGGATTTCCGGGCGTACCGAAAATTGGTGGAGATCGCGGCGAAGGCCGCGCCGGACGTGCCCTACGGCGCCGGGATGCTCGCGATCCGGACCTGTCTGGGCTGGCCGCGGCCGCTGGCGAATCCGCCGCACCGGCTGAGCGTGCGCACCCGCACCCCGCTGCTGGTGTTCGACGCGGTGCACGACCCGCGGACGCCCTACGGGTGGGCCCGGCACGTGACGGCCGAGCTCGGCACCAGCGGGCGGCTGGTCACCTACCTGGGCGCCGGGCACGGGCAGTACCGGGCGACCGCGTGCACCACCGCCGTGATCGACAGGTACCTGATCGACCTGACGGTCCCGCCGCCGGGCACCACGTGCCCGGCGGCGGACTGAAACCGATCAGCGGACCCGGGCTGCGGCCAGCAGCCCGGCCACCGCTGCCGCATTGGTGATCTCGCCGCGCAGCACCATGGCGACCGCCTCGTCCAGGTCGACCCGGACCACCTCCAGGTCGGCCTCCTCCTCGGCGCGCGCGTGCCGCTCCCCCGCCGGCACCTCGGCCAGGTCCCGGGCCAGGAAGACCAGCACGTGCTCGTTGCTGAACCCGGGCGAGGTGTGCAGCTCGACCAACCGGTCGAACCGGCCGGCCGTCAGGTCCACCTCCTCGGCCAGCTCGCGGGCCGCGGTCAGCTCCGGCTCCTCGCCGTCGACGTCGCGCAGCCCGGCCGGCAGCTCCCAGATCCGGGCGCCGAGCGCGTGCCGGTACTGCTTGATCAGCACCACCCGGTCCTGCTCGTCGAGGGCGACCACGACGACCGCGCCCTTGTTGCGCACCACGTCCCGCTTGGCGGTGCCGCCGTCGGACATGGTCACCTCGTCGGTGAACACGTCGAAGATCGCGCCGCGGTAGCGCTCGACGCGGGTCACCGTCTCGTGCTCGAAGGCCATCAGGACTCGACCGGCTCGACCGGCAGCTCGTCCGCTGCGGCGTAGGCCACCGCCGCCTTCACCAGGCCGTCGAAGAGCGGGTGCGGCCGGGTCGGCCGGCTCTTCAGCTCCGGGTGCGCCTGGGTGGCCACGAAGTACGGGTGGGTCTCCCGGTCCAGCTCGATGAACTCGACCAGCCGGCCGTCCGGCGAGGTGCCGGAGAAGACCAGGCCGGCCTGGGACAGCTTGTCCCGGTAGTCGTTGTTCACCTCGTAGCGGTGCCGGTGCCGCTCGGAGATCTCGGTCGCGCCGTAGACCTCGGCGACGATCGAACCGTCCTTCAGCGTCGCCGGGTAGGCGCCCAGGCGCATGGTGCCGCCCATGTCGCCCTTGCCCGCGACGATGTCCTCCTGGTCGGCCATCGTGGAGATGACCGGGTAGGTCGCCGTCTCGTCGAACTCCAGCGAGTTGGCGCCGGACAGCCCGGCCAGGTTGCGGGCCGCGTCGATGGTCATGCACTGCAGGCCCAGGCAGAGGCCGAGGATCGGGATGCGGTTCTCCCGGGCGTACTTCGAGGTGTTGACCTTGCCCTCGATGCCGCGGACGCCGAAGCCGCCGGGGATGCAGATGCCGTCGACGCCCTTGAGCGCGGCAGCGGCGCCGGCCGGGGTCTCGCAGCTGTCGCTCGGCACCCAGCGGATCTGGATCTTCACGGTGTTGCCGAAACCGGCGGCGCGGATCGCCTCGGTGACCGACAGGTAGGCGTCGGGCAGGTCGACGTACTTGCCGACCAGCGCGATGGTGATCGTGCGCTTGGGGTGGTGCACCCGCTCCAGCAGGTCGTTCCACTGCTGCCAGTTGACGTCCCGGAAGGACAGGCCCAGACGGCGTACGACGTACGCGTCCAGCCCCTCGTCGTGCAGCACCTTCGGGATGTCGTAGATGCTCGGCGCGTCCGGGCAGGCGATGACCGCCTCGGCGTCCACGTCGCAGTAGAGCGCCAGCTTGTGCTTCATCTTCTCGGGGATCTCCCGGTCACTGCGGCAGATCAGGGCATCCGGCTGGATACCGATGTTGCGCAGCGCCGCCACCGAGTGCTGGGTCGGCTTGGTCTTCAGCTCGCCGGACGGGGCGAGGTAGGGCACCAGCGAGACGTGCAGGTAGAACACGTGGTCGCGGCCGACCTCGTGGCGGACCTGGCGGATCGCCTCCAGGAACGGCAGCGACTCCATGTCGCCGACGGTGCCGCCGACCTCGGTGATCACCACGTCCGGGACGAGGCCGTTCTCGTCCGGGTCGGCCATCGCGAAGATCCGGCTCTTGATCTCGTTGGTGATGTGCGGGATGACCTGGACGGTGTCGCCGAGGTACTCGCCGCGCCGCTCCCGGGCGATGACCGCCGAGTACACCTGGCCGGTGGTGACGTTCGCCTTGCCGGAGAGGTCCCGGTCCAGGAAGCGCTCGTAGTGCCCGACGTCCAGGTCGGTCTCCGCGCCGTCCTCGGTGACGAAGACCTCACCGTGCTGGAACGGGTTCATCGTGCCCGGGTCGACGTTCAGGTAAGGGTCGAGCTTCTGCATCACGACGCGGAGACCGCGGGCGGTGAGCAGATTGCCGAGGCTGGAGGCGGTGAGGCCCTTGCCCAGCGAGGAGGCGACGCCCCCGGTGACGAAGATGTGCCGAGTGTCGCGCACTGTTGAGGCCAAGGCCCGCTCCCGTGGTCGCCTGTCTTCCAGATCGTGCAGACCGGGCTTCAGCGCCCCATCCACGGGAGTTCACCGTAACACTCATTGCTGGACTCGCCACGTTCGGGCTGGTGGACGTGCGTGTCAACCAGTCGGCTCGGTTACCGAGAGTTGATCACCGTCGGCTTTGCGCAACAACGGGCCGCCCGGGCCGTCGGTCTCCCCGGGCGGCGGCGTGCGGTCCGCGGCGTGCAACAGGACCCGCAGCGCGGTCAGCACCGCGACCGGCACCGCCGTCGCGGCCGCCGCGCCGGCCACCCCGAGCGCGGTACCGCCCAGGATCCCGGCCGTGATGGTCGCCACCACCGTCCCGGCGATCGCGCCGCGGACGGCCGGGTGCAAGCCGTACACCCGGTTCAGCCCGCCCCACGGGGAGAACTGGCAGAACGCCAGCATCAGCGCGCCGGCCAGGGCCAGCAGGCTGAGCGGGCTGTCCAGCAGCGCCTGGCCGTTCGCCGCGGCGGCCCGCTGCATCGCCGGGCCGGCCGTGCCGCTGCCCAGCGCGCTCAGGAACCGGCCCAGGGTGCCCTGCTCCAGCGGCGCCCGGTGCAGGTCGAAGGCGGCGAACCCGACGGTCACCGCGATCGCCCCCACGGTCGCCCAGGCCACCCGCGGGAAGGTGAGCCAGCCGCCGGAGCTGAGCGCGGCGGCCACGCACACCCCGGCCGTCACGGCGATCGCACCGACCGGGTCGGCGCCCAGGTAGGGGCTGCCGACCATGACCACGCCGAGGCCGCCGAACAGCACCATCACCACCGGGCGCCAGGTGCGGCCCACCCACTGGGCGGAACAGCCGGCCGCCAGCAGCAGCCCGGCGACGAACACGCCCAGCCCGACGCTGCCCAGGCCGGCGTACCGGACGCCGTGCGTGGCGGAGTAACCGGCCACCCCGTTGAGTTGCAGGCGGGCGCCGGTGAGCAGGTCGACCACGACGACGATGGCGCTCAGCACGGCCGCCGCGCCCATCGGCCACAGGGTCATCCGGTAGCGCGGGGCCAGGCGTACCGCGAGGGTGCCGGCGGCCATCAGCAGCAGGGTGGCGCCGCCGAACATCCAGGCCGGGTGGGCACTGGACCACCACGGCGCCACATCGGCCACCAGGGCCGCCGGGATCGCCAGCGAGGCGGCGACCAGGGCCGCCTCCAGCACCGCCACCAGCCGGGGCGGGGGCAGCGGCGGGGCGACCGGGCCGGCGTGCCGCCGGGCCCGCACCAGCACCGGCACGACGGCGAGGAACAGCACCAGCTGCAGGGCGGCCAGCACCCCGAAGAAGATCGACGCCACCCCGCGCTGGGCGATCGCCCGCTGGTCGGCGTTGTGGTGCCCCTGCATCGCGGCGGCCACGTCGTCCGGGCGGCCGGTGGCGACGGTGGCGGCGTACCCGGCGAACAGTTTCTCCGGGGCCGGCCGGCCGAGCGCGGCCAGCACCGTCGGGGCCAGGTCGACCAGCTGCAGGTAGCCGTCCCGGCCGGTGCCGGCCGAGGTGAGCCAGCCGCCCCGCCAGCCGTCGCCCTCGGCGATCGCCACGTGCAGCCGGGAGGTGGCGTCGGTGTCGGCGATCCCGGCGATCAGCATCAGCGACCGGTCCGGGCGGGCTGCCAGGATCCGGGCCAGGGTGGCGTCGGCGGCGGCCACCGCCGCCTTGCGCTCCGCGCCGGTGCCGGTGATCGTGCCCAGGTCGACGATGCTCAGCACGCAGTCGGAGAGCAGTTTCGCCGGGTTGGCGGGCAGCGTGTCGGCGTACTGGTCGACGCGGCCGAACGGCCGGGCGGCGGCGACCGCGGCGTTCGGGCCGATCGCCACGGTGCAGCGCACCGACTCGGCCAGCGCGCCCGGGGTGGTGCCGTAAGGCAGCCGCTCCTGGTTGTTGCGGACCACGGTGTTCTGCGCTGTCACGCTCGCGCCGATGGCGTCCGGGCGGGTCAGCTCCGGCACGGCCACCGGGCACCTGCCGTGGACCGGCCGGACGGTGTCCCAAGCCGCGTAGTTGCCCGCGCCCAGGGTCAGCCAGCCGTCCGCCGGGCAGGTGGTCTGCCGGGCCGAGCGCACCGACAGCCAGCCGGTCGAGCCCCGGGTCGCCTCCTGCCACAGGGCCGGGGTGCGCCGCGGGTCGAGGTCGTCCCAGCGCAGGCCGGCCGCGGCGGCGACCACCACGTAGTCGGCCGCGCCGCGCCGCGCCTCACCGGCCGGGCGGATGGTCAGGCCGACCAGGCTGGCCACCCCGATCAGCATGACCAGCAGATAAGGGACCCAGGCCGCGGCACGCCGGCCGCGCGGGGTGCCCGGCGGGCGCACCCGCCGGATGCGGTCGAGCCGGCCGGTCACGCGGCGCTCACCTCGGCATAGGCCGCCCGGACCGCTTCCACCACGGCTTTCTCGTCGGGCCAGGTCGCGGCCCGCACCGGACCGCGGGCGGCCAGGTCCGCGCGCCGCCGCGGATCGTTCAGGAGTTCGCGTACGGCCTGGTCCAGCGCGTCCAGGTCGCCGGGCGGGATCAGCACCGCCGCGTCGCCGACCAGCCCGGGCAGCCCGCCCACCGCCGTGGTGACCAGCGGAACGCCGGCTCGCAGTGCCTCCTGGGCGAACAGCTGCCGGGCCTCCCAGTCGCTGGTGACCACCGCGAGGTCGGCCCCGAGCAGCAGGTCGGGCACGTCGCCCCGGTGCCCGAGCAGGTGGAACGGGGCGTGCTCGCGAGACGCCCGCTGCGCCAGGGACATGTAGCTGGGCCCGGAGCCGGCCACCACGACCACCGGAGCCGGGTCCAGATCACGCCGCCACCGCGCGGACGCGTCGACCAGCAGGTCGTAGTGCTTCTGCGGGTGCAGCCGGCCGACCGACAGGATCAGCGGCGTGTCGCCCTTGAGCCCGAACTCGGCGCGGACCGCCTTGCGGCTGCGTTTCGGGGCCCGCATCTCCGGGGCGGCGACCGGGCCGAGCCGGGCCTTCCGCGCGCCCAGCGCCACCGCCCGCTCCACCAGGTCCTCCGAGGCGCCCAGGTTGAGCGCGGCGTTGCGGGCCACGATCCGCTCGACGAGCGCACCGGCCTGGCCGCGCAGGCCCTTGGCGAGCACCGCGTTGTGCCAGGTGACGACGAGCGGCACCCCGGTGCGGGCGAGCGCCACCACGAACGCGGCTCGCAGCCCGTGCGCGTGGATCACCTGCGCGTCCCGGCCGGCGATGGCGCGGCGCAGCGCCCGGATCGCGCCGGAGTCCTGCGGGCCGGGGTCGGCCGGGATCTCCACCGGCGCGTAGTCGACGCCGGCGGCGGTGAACCCGTAGTGCCCGTCGTTGGCGGCCGGACCGCAGACCAGCACCCGGCAGCCGGCCGCGACCAGCCCGCGGGCCAGCGAGAGGACGTGCCCGCCGGTGCCGCCGGTGGCCGAGCCGAGCACCAGCACGACCGATCCGTGCCAACCGTCGTCGCTGCTCACGAGCGGTCTACCCCTCTCCGTGCGGACACCCGCGCCACATTCTCCACCGGCTGCCTGGAGCCCGGTGGCTTGCAGACATGGTGTCATCGCCCGACCGGCCGGGCCGCGACGCCCTCGACGACAGTGACTCAGGCCGTCATCGCCGCAGCCGGCGCCGCAGCATCCCGGCCACCGGGCGCAGATCCCGCCGATCCAGCACGAACGCCACCGCCAGGAAGACCACCAGCACCGTGATCCCGCCCAGCACGCCCGCCAGCAGGCTGCCCAGCACGCCGGACCGGAGCCCGTCCAGGCCGCGGACCACGCCCCAGCCGGCGAGCCCGGCCAGCCCGGCCGCCACCACCGCCGCGCCGGCCGCCCGGGGCAGGCCGGCCAGTGCCGCCGCCCCGGCATGCCGCCGCACCCCCACGATCAGCAGGACGGCGAGCACCGTCATCCCGGCGGAGTTGGCCAGGCCCAGCCCGAGCAGCTGCCGGTCCGCGCCGGGCTGGGCGAACAGCAACGCGCCCAGCGCCGCCACCGACCAGCCCACCGCCGTGGAGAACGCCGCCGAGGCGGTCGCGCCGCGGGCGTAGAGCGCCCGGGACAGGAGCGCGAACAGCGCGTATCCGAACAGGCCGGGCGCGAACCCGGCGATCCCGGAAGCCGCCGGCTCGGCGCCGATCAGCAGGGCGGCCGGCCGGGCCAGCGCGGCCAGCGCGGCGGCGCCGAGACCGGCCAGCAGCAGGACGGTCCGCGCGGTACCGGACAGCGCGGTGGCGAAGGCCGCCTCGTCGCCCTGCGCGGCGGCAGCCGACAGCCGGGGGTAGACCGCGGTCGCCAGCGGCACCGCGAGCACCGCCCAGGGCAGCAGGAACACGGTCTGCGCGGCGGTGTAGTCGGTGAGCGCCGCGCTCGCCGTCAGCAGCACCACCACCAGGGTCATCAGCTGCTGCGAGCCGACCGTGACCGCGCCCGCCCAGCCCAGCCGGACCGCCTGCCGGCCCTCGTCGCCGGGGAAGCGCAGCGCGGGCCGCAGCCGCAGGCCCAGCTTGCGCAGCGGGATCACCAGGCACAGCGAGAGCACCACCACACCGAGCGTGGTGCCGACCGACAGGATCAGCTCACCGGCGGTGCTCAGCCCGCCGATGTCGGACTTGGCGCCGTCGACCACCGCGTAGGACAGGTAGGCGCCCATCACGGTGACGCTGGACAGCAGCGGCGCGATCACCGGCCAGGCGAACCGGCGATGGGCCTGCAGCACCCCGGTGAGCACGATGCCGAGGCCGTAGAGCGGCAGCTGGGGCGCGAACACCCGCAGCATGCTCGCCGCCACCTGCTGATGGTCCGGCGGTACCCGGGGCAGCAGCCCGGCGATCGGGCCGGCCAGCAGCGCGACCAGGACCGCGATCGGGACCATCAGCGCCAGCACCCAGGTGAGCAGGGCGGAGGCGACGGCGTCCACCCGGCGCCGGTCGCCGGTGGCGACGTGCCCGGCCAGCAGCGGCACCACCAGGCTGGCCAGGGCGCCGCCGGCGACCAGCTCGAACACGATGTTCGGGATGGTGTTGGCGGCGTTGTAGATGTTGCCCAGGCTCTGGTTGCCGACGGTGTGCAGGAAGACGAAGGTACGGCCGAACCCGGCGATCCGCGCGACGACGGTCAGGATCGTGATCAGCGCGGCGGCGCCGGCCACCTTGGCAGCCGTTCCGGTCCCGGCCGGGCCCGCTGGATCGGCCGGAGACCCCGACCGGCTCGCTGGCTCGGCCGGCGTCGCGGACGCGGCGCCGGTGTCGTTCGCCGAGGTCACGCCGGCCGGCGGCCGAGCTCGTCGAGGCGCCGCAGCCACGGCGTGTCCTGGATGACCCTGGTGAAGCTGACCTTCTCGCTGGCCGCGGTGAGCGACGCGAGCGCGGCCAGCGCGGTGAGCCGGCCCAGCGTGCCGGTCCGGGCGGTGAACGCGACACCGAGCAGCGCGCCGAGGGCGTTGGCCCCGGAGTCGCCGAGCATGATCTCTTCGTTCAGGTCGGCCGGCAGCAGGGCGGCGCTCGCCCCGAGCGTTCCGGCGGCCATCGACGCGGTGCGTCCGGCCACGAGCGGCGCGCCCAGGACCATCCCCGCTTTCAACGCGCGGCCGGGACGCAGGTCCAGCAGGTTCAGCAGGTTCGCCGTCCCGGCGATCACGCCGGCGCCGAGCAGCACGTCGGCGCCGCGGCCGAACCGGCCGGCCCGGCGGCTGCCGATCAGCGCCGAGGCGACCAGGCCTGCCGCGCCCACCCCGCCGATCTTGACGAGGCCGCTGGTGACCCGGCCCTCGCGGAGCGCGCCGAGGTGGCCGGCGAAGCCTTTCGCGGTCTTCTGCTCGGGGCGGTTGCCGACGATGTCGTCGTAGAGCCCGACCGCGCCACTGACCGCGCCGGCGGTGACCGCGGCGGCCGCGAGCCGTCCGGTGGGCGCCCCGGTGACCGCGCCGATCGTGGCGCCGGCGGCCAGCGCGGGGCCCCCGGCCAGGGTCACCGTGCGGCCGTGGAAGTTGGTCCGGCGTAGGTCGCCCGCGTGCGGGTCGCGGCGCACCCAGCCGAGCACGGCCCGGGCGACCAGCGCGCCGGTGCCGAGGGAGCGGAGGAAGGCCATGGCTGGAGAGTCTGCCTTACGGCGCCGCCGACGGCACCATCGAGGTGGCGCCGGCGCCCAGGCCGTACTGACCGACCCGGCCCAGCACCAGGCGCTCCCAGCTGGCCATCGCGGTGGACACCTGGCCCTGCACCGTGCTCACGTTGTCCACCGTGGAGATCTGCTTGACCAGCGTGGGGTCGCTGCGCAGGTCGGAGATCAGGTTGTTGTCACCGGCGCTGTCCCCGCCCACCACCAGCGGCTTGTTCTTGTAGAACTGGTTGGCCATGGTGACCTTGTTCCGCGCCTTCTGGGTGGCGTCCTTGTCGGTGGCCGGCGCACCGGCGACCAGCACGATCGCCTCGGCGCCGCCGCTGGCCTTCTCGGCCACCGAGATGTAGCCGGGCTTGGCCAGCGCGGTCAGCACCGCCGTCACGTCGTCCGGGTTCACCACCGTGGCGCCCTGCTCCAGGGTGTGGGCGAGCAGCGCGCTGGCGGTCTCCACCCCGTCGCTGTTCGACGGGAGGCCGGCCGCCGAGATGGTCGGCTGCGACGACTGGTCGGCCAGGTCGAGCAGCTGGTTGGTGAAGTTCGGGTCGAAGAACTTGTCCTCGATCGTGACGTGCGCGGTGATCGTCGCACCGGCCACGCCCAGCATCTTGATCACGCCGTCGGCGGAGTCCTTGCCGCCGGGCAGCGCCACCACGGCGACCTTGCGGGTGGCCAGCTTGCCGGCCAGCACGTACGGCGCGGTCTCGGTGGCGAAGTCCTGGTTGCGGGTCAGCTCCTCCTTGTACTGGTTGACCTGGTCCCGCTTGACGTTGTTGTCCTTGTTCAGATTGGCCAGCTGCTCCTTGAGGTTCTCCGAGACCGGGCCGTTGAGCGCGGCGGTGCCGACCACCAGGCCGATCGCCAGCGCGAGGAAGACCGCGGTGAGCGACACCACGTGGTACCTGAAGTTGATCACGACGCCCTCAGAAAAGATTGCCGAGCTGGAAGACAAAATTGTCCCACCACTCGGACACCACGGTCAGATAGGCCTTGCCCACCGTGGAGACCGCCACCGCGGCGGCCATCGCGGCGAGCGCCGAGAGAATCAGCAGCAGCAGCGCCGAGCCGGAGATGTTCTGCCGGTAGAGCCGGCTGACGCCCTTGGCGTCGACCAGCTTGCCGCCGACCTTGAGCCGGGTGAGGAACGTCGAGGCCATTCCGCCCCGGCCCTTGTCCAGGAACTCCACCAGGTTGGCGTGCGTGCCGACGGCCACGATCAGCGAGGCGCCCTTCTCGTCGGCGAGCAGCATCGCGAGGTCCTCGCTGGTGGCCGCGGCGGGGAAGGTGAGCGCGTCGACGCCCAGGTTGCTGACCCGCTCCAGGCCCGGCGCGCGACCGTCGGGGTACGCGTGCACGACCACCTCGGCGCCGCACCGCAGCACGTCGTCGGTGACCGAGTCCATGTCCCCGATGATCATGTCGGGGGTGTAGCCGTTCTCCACCAGGGCGTCGGCGCCGCCGTCGACCCCGATCAGGACCGGCTTGTACTCCCGGATGTAGGGGCGGAGGACGTCGAGGTCCTCCTTGTAGTCGTAGCCGCGGACCACGATCAGCACGTGCCGGCCGGCGATCGAGGTCTGCACGTCCGGCACGCCGACGCCGTCGAGCAGCAGGTCGCGCTCCTGCTTGAGGTAGTCCATGGTGTTCGCGGCGAACGCCTCGAGCTGCACCGAGAGGCCCTCGCGGGCGTCGGCCATGGATTTCGCCACGCTCTCCGCGTCCTGCCGGGTGCCGGTGGCCACCGGGGTGCCGTCGACCAGCACCTGGTCACCCTCGATGCTGACCGTCTGCCCCTCGCGCAGGCCGGAGAAGACCTCCTCGCCCAGGTTGTCGACGAGCACCACGCCGCCCTGGATCAGCACCTCGGGACCCAGGTTCGGATAGCGGCCGGAGATCGACGGCTTGGCGTTGAGCACCGCGGTGACGCCGGAGGCGACCAGCGAGTCGGCAGCGACCCGGTCCAGGTCGACGTGGTCGATCACGGCGATCTCGCCGGGCCGCAGCCGGCCGGTCAGCCTCTTGGTGCGCCGGTCCAGCCGGGCCACCCCGGAAACCGGGCCCGGTTCGGTGGTGCGCACACGGCGCAAGGTGGGAAGTCGCATCCCGGCCATCCTGACACGCCGCTTCACGCGGCCCCCGTTAGACATGCTCTAGCTCATCGACAAAACGGACTTTTCATCCGCTCGTCCCTCGACCCGTCGTGCTGCGGCCATGCTTCTCCCGGCCTGTCCTCTTTCCGCCTCGCATTCCTCATCCGCCGTATCTCAACCGCGCTTCTCCCGGCCGGCCACGGCCAGCAATTCCTCCGCGTGGGCGATACCCAAGTCCGAATCCGGCAGGCCGGCCAGCATCCGGGAGAGCTCCCGGGCCCGCTCGGTCTCCTCCACGATCCGGACGCCGCTCGTGGTGATCGCGCCGCCGGTGTCTTTCGCCACCACGAGGTGCCGATCGGCGAACGCGGCGACCTGCGGCAGGTGCGTGACGACCAGCACCTGATGGGTACGCGCGAGCCGGGCCAGCCGCCGGCCGATCTCCACCGCCGCCGTGCCGCCGACACCGGAGTCCACCTCGTCGAAGACCAGCGTGGGCGGGCCACCCGCCCCGGCGAAGACCACCTCGATGGCGAGCATCACCCGGGACAGCTCACCGCCGGAGGCGCCTTTCTGCAGGGGCAGCGACGGGGCGCCCGGATGGGCCAGCAGCCGCAGCTCCACCTCGTCGGCACCGTCCGGCCCGGCACCCAGCTCGGCGCCGTCGACGGTCACCGCCGGCTCGTCCTTGGACGGGGCGTGGGTGAGCACCGCCACCTCGACCCGGGCGTGCGGCATCGCCAGCCCGGCCAGCTCCACGCTGACCGCCTCGGAGAACCGGGTCGCGGCCTCGCGCCGGGCCGCGGTCAGCCGCCCGGCCAGCTCGCCCACCGTGGCGGCCAGCCGCTGCCGCTCCCGGTCCAGCTCGTCGAGCAGCTCGTCGGAGGAGTCCAGCTCGCCGAGCCGGGATTTCGCGTTCTCCGCCCAGGCGATCACGCCGTCGATGTCGTCGGCGTACTTCCGGGTGAGGCCGCGCAGCGCGGCCCGCCGCTCGTAGATCGCCTCCAACCGGGCCGGATCGGCGTCCAGCTCGCTCAGGTAGGCCGAGAGCTCCGAGGAGACGTCACCGACCAGGGTGGCCGCCTCCTCGATCCGCAGCGCCAGGTCACCCAGCTTGGCATCCACTCCGGCCTGCCCCTCCAGGGTGCGCCGGGCGGTGCCGAGCAGGGTCGTCGCGTCCGGCGTCTCGTCGCTCGTCTCCACGCCACCGGCCAGCGCCTGCGCCGCGATGGCCGCGGCCACCCGCAACCCCTCGGCGTGCTCCAGCCGCTGCACCTCGGCGCGCAACTCCTCGTCCTCGTTCGGCTGGGGGTCGACCCGGGTGATCTCGTCGAGGCCGAGCTTGAGCAGGTCGGCCTCCTGCGAGCGCTGACGCGCGTTGCGCCGGCGGTCGGCCAGGTCGTCGACCACCCGGCGCCACCGGGTGAACGCCTCGCGATAGCTGTCCAGAAGTTTCTCGTGCCCGGGGCCGGCGAACCGGTCCAGCGCGGAGCGCTGCTCACTGGGCCGCAGCAGGCGCAGCTGGTCGGACTGGCCGTGCACGGCCAGGACCTGCTCGCCCAGCTCGCTGAGCGTGGACACCGGCATGCTGCGGCCGCCGACGTGCGCCCGGGACCGGCCCTCGGCGGTCACCGTGCGGCTGAGCAGCAGCGAACCGTCCTCGTCGGTCTCGCCGCCGGCGTCGGCGATCCGGGTGCGGACCGCGTCACCGAGGGTGCCGTTGAGCCGCAGGCGCCCCTCGACCACCGCCCGGCCCGGGTCGGCCCGGACCCGGCCGGCGTCGGCCCGGCCACCGAAGAGAAGTCCGAGACCGGTCACGACCATCGTCTTCCCGGCACCGGTCTCACCGGTGATCACGTTCATCCCGCCCGACAGCCGCAGCGTCGTGTCGTCGATGACGCCGAGCCCGGTGATGCGCAGTTCCTCCAGCACACGGCAGAGGGTAGTGGGACCCCCCGACAAATGCCCAGCGCGGGTGTTTCTGATCAGCGTCAATCAGCGATACATCCGCGCGCCCCGGCTGACGGCCGCGCTGCTCACGGCCACATCCGCGCTGACGGCCGCCCAGCTGACCGCCGCGCCCGGCCGACACGGATCGCCGTGGTCAGCGCCGGTTGCCGCGCCAGCCGACCACCGGAAGCTCGAATTTCGCCACCAGGGTGTCGGTGAACGGCCGTGGGGCCAGCCGGACCAGCCGGACGGGGAGTTGTCCCCGCTCGACGGTCACCCTCGACCCCGGCGGCAGGTCCCAGGTGCGGCGTCCGTCACAGCAGAGCACCGCGAACGAGGTGTACGGATCCACCGTCAGCACGAACGTCGACGTCGGCGCGGTCACCAGCGGCTTGCTGAACAGCGCGTGCGCACTGATCGGCACCAGCAGCAGCGCCTCCACCTCCGGCCAGACCACCGGGCCGCCGGCCGAGAACGCGTACGCCGTGGAGCCGGTCGGTGTGGCGCACACCACACCGTCGCAGCCGTAGCGGGACAGCGGCCGGCCGTCCACGTCCACCATCAGCTCGAGCATCTGGGCCCGCTGGCCCTTCTCCACCGTCACCTCGTTGAGCGCCCAGGACTCGGCGATCAGGCGGCCGTCGTACTCCGCGCGCACTTCGAGGGTCAGCCGCTCGTCGACGGTGTACCCGCCCGCGACGATGTCCGCCACCACCTGGTCGATGTGCTCGACCTCGGCCTCCGCCAGGAAGCCGACCTTGCCCAGGTTGATGCCGAGCAGCGGCGCCTTCACTGGCCGGGCCAGCTCGGCGGCGCGCAGGAAGGTGCCGTCGCCGCCGAGGGCCAGCACGATCTCGGCGCCCTCGGCGGCCTCCGGGCCGTCGACCGCCTGTGCCTCGGGCGGCAGGTCCAGGTCGGCCACCTCGTCGGCGATCACCCGCACCTCGAAGCCCGCCGCGATCAGGTCCAGCGCGACCGTCCGGGCGTGCTGCGTACTCTGCCGGCGCCCGGTGTGCGTCACCAGCAAAGCCGAGCGAGTCATTTGTCCTCCAGATTGGCCACCGGCTGATCTCCGAACTTCCCCGCCACGGCCCCTGGCTCCGCCACGAGTTCCTCCCGCACCGCGGGTCCCGGCGCCGCCACGAGTCCCGGCTCGCCCACGGGCGCCGGGTCAGCCACGGGCGCCGCATCCGCCACGAAGCCAGGCTCCGCCGCGAGCCCGGCCGGCAGCGACTTCCCGGACGGCCCGGCCGCGACCACCGCCTCCACCCGCTCCCGGTCCGCGGCGGGCGCGCCCCGCCGGAACCAGACGAAGAACTCGACGTTGCCACTCGGCCCGGGCAGCGGGCTCGCCGTCACGTCCACCACGCCCAGGCCCAGCTCCGCCGCGGCCGCCGCGACGTCCAGCACCGCCTCGGCGCGCAGCCGCCAGTCGCGCACCACACCACCCGCGCCGACCCGCTCCTTGCCCACCTCGAACTGCGGTTTCACCATCAGCGCCAGGTCGCCCTCCGGCCCGGTGCAGGCGGCCAGGGCGGGCAGCACCAGGCGCAGCGAGATGAACGACAGGTCGGCCACCACCAGGTCGACCGTCCCGCCGATCTGCTCCGGGGTGAGGGTGCGCACGTTGGTCCGCTCGTGCACGTCGACCCGTTCGTCGGTGCGGATCGGCCAGGCGAGCTGCCCGTATCCGACATCCACGGCGACCACCCGGCTCGCCCCGGCGCGCAGCAGCACGTCGGTGAACCCGCCGGTGGACGCGCCCGCGTCGAGGCAGCGCCGCCCCTCGACGGCCAGGCCTTTCGGGCCGAACGCGGCGAGCGCCCCGGCCAGCTTGTGACCTCCCCGCGAGACGTACTCGGTCTGCGGGTCCTCGCCCGTGACCAGCACCGGGTCGGCCGGGTCGACCATGGCCGCCACCTTGTGGGCCACGGTCCCCCGGACCTGAACCCGGCCGGCCGCGACCAGTTGGGCGGCCTGTTCCCGGGAACGGGCGAGCTTACGGCGGACGAGCTCGGCGTCGAGACGCGCACGGCGGGCCATCAAAATCCTTTTTGTACGTCGGTCAGCGATCGATGCCGGCCAGAGTCTCCTGGAGCACCTGGTGCGCGGCCTCGTACTCGGCGATCTGCTCGGCCGGGGCCAGCCGCGCGGCGTTGGCGAGGGAACTTAGCACCGCGTCCACCGCCGGGTGACCGGTCTCCACCACCATCCCGTCCTCGTCGGTGCGGTAATGCGCCGCCGCCGGCACCGGCTCGCCCGGCGCCCCCGCGGGACGCGACCCACCCGGCGGCGGGCCGGGCCGGAACCCACCGGCCGGCGGCGCGGGCCGGAAGCCGCCCGGTGTCGCCCCCGGACGTGGCCCGCCGGGCAGCGGGCCGGGACGCTGGCCACCCTGGGGCGGGCCGGGGCGTGGACCGCCCAGTGCGGGGTTCGGGAACGTCACGGAATCACGCCTCCGGGGTCTCGGTCCGGCCGGTGCTCTCCGCCACCGGCTGCGACTTCTCGGGTTGAGCCTGACTCGGCACCTGCGCCGTCTTCTTCGCCGCCCGCTTGGCCGGCGCGCGCTTGGCCGGCGTCGTAGGTGGCAGCTCAGTCGCGGCCGCCGCCTCCTTCACCGCGCTGACCGGCGACGCCGCCGTCCCCTCCGGGGTCCCGACAGCCGGTGCGACGTCGTTTCCAGCGGCCGGAGCCCCCGCCTTGCGCGGCGCTCGCTTGGCCGGCGCCTTCTTGGCCGCGGCCTTCTTCGCCGCGGCCTTCCTGGCCGCCGCCTTCCGAGCCGGGCCGCTCGCCGCAGTGGTGGCCCCCGGACTCTCGACCGGCTGCCCCTCCGCCACCGCCGCCGCGACCGCGTCCGCGGCCAGCTCGGCCGGCACCGTCCCGTTCACCCCGGCGGCCGGACCCGCCGAAGTGGATTTCCGCGCCGCCTTCTTGGCCGCCGGCGCCGTCTTGGCCGCCGGCGCCCCGGGTGCGGGCGCGTTACCGGGTGGGGTAGCCGGGGCAGTGCCCGCCGACGGCATCGCGTTCGGGGTGGCCTTCTTCACCGCTTTCTTGGCCAGAGCCTTCTTCGCCACAGCCTTCTTGGCCGGCGCCGAAGCCGCCCGCGCGGCAACCCCGGGCGCGCCGGCCCCTGGGGCGGCAGCGCTGGAAGCAGAAGCGCTGGAAGCAGAAGCGTCGGCAGTCCCCGGCCCGGAAGCCCCGGACCTGGCGGTAACCGCCCCCGGACCCCCCTCGGCCGCGTCCGCCCGAGCCTGCGCCTCCCGCAGCCTCTTCTCCAGATCGTGCACGCGCGTGGTCAACTCGGACACCTCGTCGGCGGTGGCCAGCCCGACCCGCCCGAGCGCGCGATCCACCTCGTAACGAACGATGTTGGTCAGCGCCTCACGGTTGGCGATGCCCGCCGAGAGCAGGTCCTCGACCAGCCCCTGCACCTGCGCCGCCGTCGCACCACCCCGGTTGAGCAGCTCACCGGCGACCTTCTGCGCCTTTTTCCGGGGCGTCTCGGTCAGCCCGAGCGCCAGGTCAAGATAAGCCCGCCATGCATCCGGCATGATCCCTCCTCCTCTCGCCGCGTCGGGTGCCACGCTACCGGCAGCCCCCGACAACTTCCTGAGGTACGGTGCTGGTGTCGCGAGGGGGGACGCCGATGGCCACCGTGGACGAGTGCCGCACAGCCTTGCACGACCTGGCCGCGAAGCTCGCGGCGAACGCGGAGGCGCGCGGCAAGCTCGACCTCGATCGGACGCTCGCCTGCCGGATCACCGACCTGGAGACCGCCTTCCACGGGCGGATCACCGGCGGCCTGCTGACCGACATCGCGGACGGCGACGACCCGAAGGCGAAAATCGCCCTGATCACCACCAGCGACAACCTGATCGCGCTGATCAACGGCCGGCTGGACATCACCCGCGCGATGGCGTCCCGCCAGATCGCCATCAAGGCGAACCCGTTCGACCTGCTCAAGCTCCGCAAACTCCTCTGATCACGCCGGGTGATACGCCCCGGGCGCCCCAATCGTTCAAGCCCGCCCGGCAGCGACGGATCAGGAACGGTCACCATCGCCAAGTGAAGCGGAAATTCGGCCGCTCTCCCACCCGCCGCGCACTGGCGTCGCCGAGATGCGGATCCGCACCGCCACTCGGCCCAGCCGCTCGGCCCGTTGGTGACAGCTTCCGGACGCCCCCTCGCAGGTCGTGCCGCTCGCCTGTGGATCACCAGCGTCTTGATCCACACCTGCCCACCTTCCCGGGCCTCGGCCGCGTCGGACTCCGCTGATCCGCTTGGGGCACCGACGGCGCGGGCGGCCGCTGCCACCCCACCGGCTTGAATCCCCTCGCACCAAAGGGCATTTCGCTGGCCGCCCGCCGATTCCCGGTGGGACGATGAAGGCGAAGTGAGCGACCGCCGGACGACGGCCGCCCCGGGCAACTCGGAGGCGATCATGAACCACGTCCGTCCCGACGTTCCGTGCATCGACGGCACGTGCAACGCGGAAAACGTGCACCAGCGCGCCGAAAAGGTGGCCGTGCCCGATTTTGACTATATGAGCTCGCCGATGGTGGCCATGGTCGACGGCATCTTCCACATCGACCCCGAGGCCCCTCCGCTCCCCCGCCGCCGGCACCGCCCTCGCCCCGAGCAGTACCACCACTGACAATTCAGATCAAAACCCGCTTACGGTACGCCCTGAGCCGTCCCGCCCGCACCCCAGTCCCGCCCGTGGTGCTCCCGCGAGGCCGCCGCCACCCGGGCCCGTGACGCGCCCCCACCCCAGTCCCGCCCATGGTGCTCCCGCGAAGCCGCCGCCACCCCGGCCCGTGACGCGCCCCCAGCCCGGGCTGGTCGTGGGAGTGGTGTCCCGAGCCCGGATACAACGATGAGGGCCAGCCGAGAGAACTCGGCTGACCCTCATCGTCAGGACAAGCAGCGCGGGTCAGAGACCCCAGTCGCGCAGGACTCCGGTGGCCGCATCCGAGCCGGCCTTGACGGCGGTGGCCGGGACCCCGTTCCAGGTGACGCCGCAGAGCAGGCGGAGGGCGTCGACCGCGTCGCCGGAACCGGACAGGGTCGCCCGGTCGCCGTCGTGGGTGAGGTGCCAGCCGTCGACCTCGGTTGCCGGGACCCGGGCCTGGTCCGCGGGGCGGAACAGGCCGGAGAGGTCGGCCGCGACGAAGGTCGGACGTCGCTCGGCGGGAGCGGACAGCAGATCGGCCGGTCCGCTGACGCCGGTGAGAACCAGCAAGCTGTCCATGCCCGCGGTCACCGCGCCCTGGATGTCGGTGTCCAGGCGGTCGCCGATCGCCAGCGGACGCTCCGCACCGGCCAGCGAGGCCGCGGTCCGGAACAGGGCCGGCTGCGGCTTGCCCACCACCACGTCCGGTTCGCGGTCCAGGGCGGTACGGATCACCGCGACCAGCGAGCCGTTGCCCGGCAGCGGGCCACGCGGGCTGGGCAGGGTGCGGTCGGTGTTGGTCGCGTACCAGGTGGCACCCGCACGGATGGCGAGCGCCGCCTCGGCGAGGACCTTCCAGCCGACCTCGGGACCGTACCCCTGAACCACAGCGACCGGGTTGTCCCCGGCCGACTCGACAGGGGTGAGCCCGGCGTCCCGCACCTCGCCGCGCAGCGCCTCCGCGCCCACCACCAGCACCGGCGAACCGGCCGGCACGTGCTCGGCGATCAGCGCGGCGGCCGCGCCGGCCGAGGTGAGCACCTCGGCCGGTGCGGCGCTGACACCCATGCCGGTGAGCAGGGCGGCCACCTCGCCGGCGCGACGGGACGCGTTGTTCGTCGCGTACGCGACAGCGGTCCCGTCCGCACGCAGCCGCTCGACCGCCTCGGCCGCGCCCGGGATCGGTTTGTCGATCAGGAAGACGACGCCGTCCAGGTCGAAGACGGCCAGGTCGTAGCCGCCGGCGAGGTGATCACTCATGCCTGCGACTGGTCGTCCGCCCGACCGGTGAACTCGTCGCCGGCCTTCTCGTACTTCTCGGTCTTCGGCTTCGCGGACTTCGCCTCGGCCGCCGGGACCTCGTCCCGCTCGGCGGTCAGGGCGTCGGTGTTGACGTCGGTGTCGGCCACCCGGGCCTCCGCCGCCTCGTCCTCGTCCTCGAAGTCCTCGTCGTCCTCGTCGTCGTCCTGGTCGGCGAGGTCGTCCTCCTCGAGGTCGTCCTCGTCGAGGTCGCCAACGCTGTCGACGTCGTCCTCGTCGTGCTCCGCCTCGGGCCGGCCGTCCGCGTCGCGGTCGTCGTCCTCGTCACGGTCGTCCCCGGCACGGTCGTCGTGCTGGGCACGCGCCTCGTCGTCGAGGTCCTCGTCGTCCTCGTCGTCGTCACCTTCGATGGTGACCCCGTCGAGCTCGAGGATCCGCTCCGCGGCGTCGGTGAGCTGCTCCTCGTCGACCGCGGCGGCCCGCCCGAACCACTCCCGAGCCTCGTCACGACGACCGGCTGCCAGCAGGGCATCCGCGTAGGCGTAGCGCAGGCGCGCCGCCCAGTCCGCGGTCTCCTCGCCGGTCAGCTCCTTGACCTGGAGCATCGCCACGGCCGCGTCGTGCTGGCCGAGGTCACCACGGGCGCCGGCCGCCACGATCAGCAGCTCGATCGCCCCGGACTTCTCCAGGTTCGCCATGTCGGCACCGCGGTACAGGTCGATCGCCCGCTCCGGCCGGCCCAGCGCCCGCTCGCAGTCGGCCAGCTCGGCCAGGTGGGTCTGCTTGCCGGTCATCCGGTGGTAGGTGCGCAGCTCGGCGATCGCCGTGGTCCAGTCCCCCGCCGCGTACGCCGCCAGGCCGACCGCCTCGCGCACCACGGCGATCCGGGAGGCCAGCCGCCGCGCCGCGATCGCGTGCTGCAGCGCCAGCTCGGAGTCCTCGTCGATGACGGTGCCGGCCGCCACCAGGTGCCGCGAGACCGTGTCGGCGACCTCCCGGGCCAGGCTCACCAGCTCCGCGCGGACCTCCTGGTCCAGGTCGGCCGCGTTGATCTCCTCGGGGATCTCCGGGGCCTGGAAGACGGCCTGGCCGTCCTCGGTGGTCTCCGGCTGGTCGCCGCGGAAGCCGCCCCGGTCCCGGTCGCCGCCGCGGAACCCGCCACGGTCGCCGTCCCGGTCACCACGGAATCCACCGCGGTCCCGGTCGCCACCCTGGTAGCCGCCCCGGTCCTGGGAGCCACCGCGATCGCGGTCGCCGCCACGGAACCCACCGCGGTCGCCACCACCCTGGTAGCCACCCCGGTCGCCGCCACGGTCACGGTCGCCGCCCCGGAAGCCGCCACGGTCGCCACCGCCCTGGTAGCCACCGCGGTCCCGGTCGCCGCCACGGAACCCGCCGCCCTGCGGCCGGTCACCCTGCGGCCGGTCACCGCGATATCCGCCGCCACCCTGGAAGCTCTCCCGGGTGCCACCGGTCCGGTCGCGGTCACCGCCCCGGAAGCCGCCACGGTCGCCACCGCCCTGGAAGCCGCCACGGTCCCCGCCACGGTCACGGTCGCCGCCGCGGAACCCACCGCGGTCCCCGCCACCCTGGAAGCCGCCACGGTCACGGTCGCCGCCACGGAACCCGCCACGGTCGCCGCCACCCTGGTAACCCGGACGGTCGCCACCACGGAAGCCGCCCTGCGAACCACCACGGTCGTCACGGTTGAACGGCCGGCGCTCGCCACCGCCCTGGAAGCCACCACGGTCGCCACCACGGTCACGGTCGCCACCACGGAAGCCGCCGCGGTCGCCACCACCCTGGAAGCCGCCACGGTCACGGTCGCCACCACGGAACCCGCCACGGTCGCCGCCACCCTGGTAGCCCGGACGGTCACCGCCACGGAAGCCGCCACGGTCGCCGCCACCCTGGTAACCCGGACGGTCGCCACCGCGGAAGCCACCGCGGTCGCCGCCACCCTGGTAGCCCGGACGGTCGCCACCGCGGAAGCCGCCCTGCGAACCACCACGGTCGTCACGGTTGAACGGCCGGCGCTCGCCACCGCCCTGGAAGCCGCCACGGTCACGGTCGCCACCACGGAAGCCACCGCGGTCGCCGCCACCCTGGAAGCCGCCACGGTCACGGTCGCCACCGCGGAAGCCGCCACGGTCCCCGCCACCCTGGAAGCCGCCACGGTCACGGTCGCCACCGCGGAACCCGCCACGGTCGCCACCACCCTGGTAGCCCGGACGGTCGCCACCGCGGAAGCCACCGCGGTCGCCGCCACCCTGGTAACCCGGACGGTCGCCACCGCGGAACCCGCCACGGTCGCCACCGCTCACGGAACGGTCGCCACCACGGAAGCCGCCCTGCGAACCACCACGGTCGTCACGGTTGAACGGCCGGCGCTCGCCACCGCCCTGGAAGCCACCGCGATCGCGGTCGCCACCACGGAAGCCGCCACGGTCGCCACCACCCTGGAAACCACCACGGTCGCCGCCACGGTCACGGTCACCGCCGCGGAAGCCACCACGGTCGCCACCACCCTGGTAGCCACCACGGTCACCGCCACGGAAGCCACCACGGTCGCCACCACCCTGGTAACCACCACGGTCACGGTCGCCACCACGGAACCCACCGCGGTCGCCACCGCCCTGGTATCCGCCGCGGTCGCGGTCACCGCCGCGGAAGCCGCCGCGGTCGCGGTCGCCACCCCGGAAGCCGGCCCGGTCGCGGTCACCCGACCGGTTGCCGCCCTGGTATCCGCCTCCATCGCCGCGGCGAGCGTCGCCGCCATCGCGACCGCGGCCCTCCCGGGCCTCGTCACGGTTGCTGGAGCCGCCGTCCTGCGGTCCTGTAGTCACGGATCAGTCCTTCCAAGTACGGCGGCGGGCCCTCGGTGCGGGCGGCCTGGCGTCAAACACAAAGTTACTAGGGAACGAAGTCATAAACGCAGTCGAGGGCCGACCCCAGGTGGGGCGGCCCTCGACCGTTACGTTGAGTCCGGCGGCGTCCTACTCTCCCACACCCTCCCGAGTGCAGTACCATCGGCGCTGGAGGGCTTAGCTACCGGGTTCGGAATGTAACCGGGCGTTTCCCCTCCGCTATGACCACCGAAACAGCTATCAGCGCGGAACCAACCAGCAACCCGTATCCCTCTCCGGCACCCCAGCCGGCCCCGACATCATCGGAAGCCAACCAGAATCCCTGAGAAGAAACAGGGTGGTTGTTCGTTTGCTGTGAATCACACAGTGGACGCAAGCAGAAAATTTAGGGTGGTTAAGCCCTCGGCCTATTAGTACCGGTCAACTCAACACGTTACCGTGCTTACATCTCCGGCCTATCAACCCAATAGTCTCTTGGGGGCCTTACCCACTCAAGGTGGTGGGATACCTCATCTCGAAGCGAGCTTCCCGCTTAGATGCTTTCAGCGGTTATCCCTTCCGAACGTAGCCAACCAGCCATGCTCCTGGCGGAACAACTGGCACACCAGAGGTTCGTCCGTCCCGGTCCTCTCGTACTAGGGACAGCCCTTCTCAAGTATCCAACGCGCACGGCGGATAGGGACCGAACTGTCTCACGACGTTCTAAACCCAGCTCGCGTACCGCTTTAATGGGCGAACAGCCCAACCCTTGGGACCTGCTACAGCCCCAGGATGCGACGAGCCGACATCGAGGTGCCAAACCATCCCGTCGATATGGACTCTTGGGGAAGATCAGCCTGTTATCCCCGGGGTACCTTTTATCCGTTGAGCGACACCGCTTCCACACGCAAGTGCCGGATCACTAGTCCCGACTTTCGTCCCTGCTCGACCCGTCAGTCTCACAGTCAAGCTCCCTTGTGCACTTACACTCAACACCTGATTGCCAACCAGGCTGAGGGAACCTTTGGGCGCCTCCGTTACCCTTTAGGAGGCAACCGCCCCAGTTAAACTACCCACCAGACACTGTCCCTCGACCCGATCAGGGCCGCAAGTTAGATACCCAAACCCAACAGAGTGGTATTTCAACAACGCCTCCACCCGAACTGGCGTCCGAGCTTCACCGGCTCCCACCTATCCTACACAATCGAATTCAGATACCAATGTCAAGCTATAGTAAAGGTCCCGGGGTCTTTCCGTCCTGCCGCGCGTAACGAGCATCTTTACTCGTACTGCAATTTCGCCGGGCCTGTGGTTGAGACAGTGGGGAAGTCGTTACGCCATTCGTGCAGGTCGGAACTTACCCGACAAGGAATTTCGCTACCTTAGGATGGTTATAGTTACCACCGCCGTTTACTGGCGCTTAAGTTCTCCGCTTCGCCCCGAAGAGCTAACAGGTCCCCTTAACGTTCCAGCACCGGGCAGGCGTCAGTCCATATACATCGTCTTACGACTTGGCATGGACCTGTGTTTTTAGTAAACAGTCGCTTCCCCCTGCTCTCTGCGGCCATACCACGCTCCACCCGCAAGGGGCTTCACGCGTCCGGCCCCCCTTCTCCCTAAGTTACGGGGGCAATTTGCCGAGTTCCTTAACCACAGTTCACCCGTCGCCTCGGTATTCTCTACCTGACCACCTGTGTCGGTTTAGGGTACGGGCCGCTCGAAACATCGCTAGAGGCTTTTCTCGGCAGCATAGGATCAATGACTTCACCAGAACGGCTCGGCATCACGTCTCAGCCTATTGCCATGCGGATTTGCCTACATGACGGCCTACACGCTTACCCCGGCACAACCACCGGCCGGGATCATCTACCTTCCTGCGTCACCCCATCACTAAACTACTACCACCCAAGGTCCTGGCCGCCACTCGATCAAACCGAAGTCCTCACAAGCTTTGGGCAGTTAGTACAGATGGGTTCGTCTTGGGCGTTTCTTTGCGGGTACGGGAATATCAACCCGTTATCCATCGACTACGCCTCTCGGCCTCGCCTTAGGCCCCGACTCACCCAGGGCGGATTAGCCTGGCCCTGGAACCCTTGGTCATCCGGCGGAAGGGGTTCTCACCCTTCATTCGCTACTCATGCCTGCATTCTCACTCGTACAGCGTCCACGGCTGGATCACTCCGCCGCTTCACCCGCTGCACGACGCTCCCCTACCCATCCACACAAAGTGTGAATGCCACAGCTTCGGCGGTGTGCTTGAGCCCCGCTACATTGTCGGCGCGGAACCACTTGACCAGTGAGCTATTACGCACTCTTTAAAGGGTGGCTGCTTCTAAGCCAACCTCCTGGTTGTCCATGCGATCCCACATCCTTTTCCACTTAGCACACGCTTAGGGGCCTTAGCTGGCGATCTGGGCTGTTTCCCTCTCGACTACGAAGCTTATCCCCCGCAGTCTCACTGCCGCGCTCTCACTTACCGGCATTCGGAGTTTGGCTGATTTCAGTAAGCTTGTGGGCCCCCTAGACCATCCAGTGCTCTACCTCCGGCAAGAAACACACGACGCTGCACCTAAATGCATTTCGGGGAGAACCAGCTATCACGGAGTTTGATTGGCCTTTCACCCCTAACCACAGGTCATCCCCCAACTTTTCAACGTTGGTGGGTTCGGTCCTCCACGCAGTCTTACCCACGCTTCAACCTGCCCATGGCTAGATCACCCCGCTTCGGGTCTAGAACATGCGACTAAAAACGCCCTATTCAGACTCGCTTTCGCTACGGCTACCCCACACGGGTTAACCTCGCCACATGCCACTAACTCGCAGGCTCATTCTTCAAAAGGCACGCCATCACCCCGAAAGGCTCTGACGGATTGTAGGCGAACGGTTTCAGGTACTATTTCACTCCCCTCCCGGGGTACTTTTCACCATTCCCTCACGGTACTTGTCCGCTATCGGTCACCAGGAAGTATTCAGCCTTACCAGGTGGTCCTGGCAAATTCACAGCAGATTCTAGGAGTCCGCTGCTACTCGGGAACACTGCAAAGAGGCTTGGAATTTTCGTCTACCGGGCTCTCACCGTCTACGGCTGGCTTTCCCACACCATTCGACTAACACCAAACTTTGTAACTCTTCGAGGCCATGTCAGTAACCTCAAGCAGGTCCCACGACCCCCCACGTGCAACCCCTGACAGGTATCACACACGCAAGGTTTAGGCTAGATCCGCTTTCGCTCGCCACTACTCACGGAATCACGGTTGTTTTCTCTTCCTACGGGTACTGAGATGTTTCACTTCCCCGCGTTCCCCTCACATGCCCTATGAATTCAGGCATGGATGACACGACATGACTCGTGCCAGGTTTCCCCATTCGGACACCCTGGGATCACAGCTAGGTTGACAGCTCCCCCAGGCCTATCGCGGCCTCCCACGTCCTTCATCGGCTCCTGGTGCCAAGGCATCCACCGTTCGCCCTTGACAACTTAACCACAGAAAACAAGATGCTCGCGTCCACTGTGCAATTCTCAACCAACGACCAACCCACAACCCCAACAGCAGCTCACCAGCACCGCAATCCGCGGCCGGTATGGGCTGCCAGGTCATGCCTGGCATTGAAGACCAACCACAAGGGTTGTTCTTTCAGATACCCAACAGGGTGCTCATCACCGAGATCCAGCCGCACCAGCCCGCGTTCCCTACCCCGAAGGGTCGTACTAGCGAGGCCGGCCGTTGCCAAACCCGATTAGCCAGTGTCTCCGCCTGTGAGCTCCTCACCAACACATTCGGCTGGTGCAGGATTTCTGTCCATCTTTCGACGGAAGAATGCTCCTTAGAAAGGAGGTGATCCAGCCGCACCTTCCGGTACGGCTACCTTGTTACGACTTCGTCCCAATCGCCAGCCCCACCTTCGACGGCTCCCTCCCACAAGGGGTTAGGCCACCGGCTTCGGGTGTTGCCGACTTTCGTGACGTGACGGGCGGTGTGTACAAGGCCCGGGAACGTATTCACCGCAGCGTTGCTGATCTGCGATTACTAGCGACTCCGACTTCACGGGGTCGAGTTGCAGACCCCGATCCGAACTGAGACCGGCTTTTTGGGATTCGCTCCACCTTACGATTTCGCAGCCCTTTGTACCGGCCATTGTAGCATGCGTGAAGCCCTGGACATAAGGGGCATGATGACTTGACGTCATCCCCACCTTCCTCCGAGTTGACCCCGGCAGTCTCCCATGAGTCCCCAACTGAATGCTGGCAACATGGGACGAGGGTTGCGCTCGTTGCGGGACTTAACCCAACATCTCACGACACGAGCTGACGACAGCCATGCACCACCTGTGAACGGCCCCGAAGGACCCTACATCTCTGCAGGATTTCCGTACATGTCAAACCCAGGTAAGGTTCTTCGCGTTGCATCGAATTAATCCGCATGCTCCGCCGCTTGTGCGGGCCCCCGTCAATTCCTTTGAGTTTTAGCCTTGCGGCCGTACTCCCCAGGCGGGGCGCTTAATGCGTTAGCTGCGGCGCAGAGAACCGGAGAGGTCCCCCACACCTAGCGCCCAACGTTTACAGCGTGGACTACCAGGGTATCTAATCCTGTTCGCTCCCCACGCTTTCGCTCCTCAGCGTCAGTATCGGCCCAGAGACCCGCCTTCGCCACCGGTGTTCCTCCTGATATCTGCGCATTTCACCGCTACACCAGGAATTCCAGTCTCCCCTACCGAACTCTAGCCTGCCCGTATCGAATGCAAGCCCGAAGTTGAGCCTCGGGTTTTCACATTCGACGCGACAAGCCGCCTACGAGCTCTTTACGCCCAATAAATCCGGACAACGCTCGCGCCCTACGTCTTACCGCGGCTGCTGGCACGTAGTTGGCCGGCGCTTCTTCTGCAGGTACCGTCACTTGCGCTTCGTCCCTGCTGAAAGAGGTTTACAACCCGAAGGCCGTCATCCCTCACGCGGCGTCGCTGCATCAGGCTTCCGCCCATTGTGCAATATTCCCCACTGCTGCCTCCCGTAGGAGTCTGGGCCGTGTCTCAGTCCCAGTGTGGCCGGTCGCCCTCTCAGGCCGGCTACCCGTCGTCGCCTTGGTAGGCCATTACCCCACCAACAAGCTGATAGGCCGCGAGTCCATCCCAAACCGAAAAACTTTCCACCACGCTCCATGCGAAGCTAGGTCATATTCGGTATTAGCCCCCGTTTCCGAGGGTTATCCCAAAGTCTGGGGCAGGTTACTCACGTGTTACTCACCCGTTCGCCGCTCGAGTACCCCGAAGGGCCTTTCCGCTCGACTTGCATGTGTTAAGCACGCCGCCAGCGTTCGTCCTGAGCCAGGATCAAACTCTCCAACAAAATCTGTTGTAAAGCGCTCCTGGCAACAAAAATGTTGCCAAAGGAATCTCCCACCTGTCCAAAGACAGGCCGGGGTATTGCCATAATTGGCACTGGCTTTTCAAGCACCCTGTTGAGTTCTCAAAGAACAACCGCACACCATCAGAAGAACCGCTTTCGCGGCCCGCCCTCCGGGGCACTCGCTCTACTTTACCCGCCATTCCCAGTTCGTCAAATCCGCGTTTCGCAACCCGAATTCAACCGACACCGAGAATTCGCACGACCGTAGACCGTGCGATCTTGGTAGGGTTTCCGTCAGGACGGCCGCTCCGAGCCCCTCGCGGGTCTCGCTCGCTCGCCCGTCTCCCTGGCGGCTCGTAGAACATTACTCGCCGCTCCCGGCAACGCCAAATCGGGGCCCAGCGACCGTCGTCACACCCGTCGCGAGGCACAAAACCTCAGGTCAGCGCCGTTTCCGTCGATCACCGACGCCCGGCCCAAGGCCTCATTCCGGGCAGAACGTCACGTGCCATCCTCAGAAATGAAGAATCCCGGCCCCCAAAAGGGGGACCGGGACTCCGAGATCAGGCCGAGAACTCCACGCCGGCGAAGGTCCGCTTGCCCCGCCGCAGCACCAGGAACCTCCCGTGCAGCAGCGCGGACGCGGGCACTGTCGCCTCCCCGTCGGTGATCCGCTCGTTGTTCAGGTAGGCGCCGCCCTCGCTGATCGTGCGGCGGGCCTCGTTGGCGCTGGCCACCAGACCCGACTCCTTGAGCAACGTGCCAACGGTCGGCAGCTCACCGCGTACCGAAAGCAGTCCTGCCTCGGTGAGAGCGGCGCGCAACGTGTCGGCGGACAGCTCGTCGAGCGAACCTCGCCCGAAGAGTGCCTGGCTGGCCGCGACGGCCTGCCGGGCCTCCGCCTCGCCGTGCACCAGCGCGGTGATCTCCTCGGCGAGGGCGCGCTGCGCGAGCCGGGCCTGCGGGCGCTCGGCTGTCGCTTTCTCCAGCTCCTCCAGCTCCTCGCGGGTCTTGAAGCTGAAGTAGCGCAGGTACTTGTCGACGTCCCGGTCGTCGCTGTTGATCCAGAACTGGTAGAAGGAGTACGGCGTGGTCATCGTGGGGTCGAGCCAGACGGCGCCGCCCTCGGTCTTGCCGAACTTGGTGCCGTCGGCCTTGAGCACCAGCGGGGTGACGAAGGCGTGCACCGGGCCGGCCCCGCGGCGGCGGACGAAGTCGACGCCCGCGGTGATGTTGCCCCACTGGTCGGAGCCGCCGAACTGCAGCTGGCAGCCGTTACGCACGTGCAGCTGGTAGAAGTCGTTGGACTGCAGCAGCTGGTAGCTGAACTCGGTGAAGCTGATCCCGCTCTCCAGCCGGTTGCGCACCACGTCGCGGGCCAGCATCTTGTTGACCGGGAAGTGCTTGCCGACGTCGCGCAGGAAGTCGATGACCGAGGTCGGGCCGGTCCAGTCCAGGTTGTTGACCAGGGTGGCGGCGTTCTCCCCGGTGTAGGTGACGAACGGGGAGAGCTGCTCGCGGATGCGCCGCACCCAGCTCTCCACCACCTCCGGCGGGTTCAGCGTGCGCTCGGCGGACTCGCGCGGGTCGCCGATCTGCCCGGTCGCGCCGCCGACCAGCAGCAGCGGCTTGTGCCCGGCCTGCTGCAGGCGCCGCGCGGTGATGACCTGCATGAGGTGACCGACGTGCAGCGAGGCGGCGGTGGGGTCGAAGCCGACATAGAACGTGATCGAGCCGCCGTCGAGTGCCTTGCGCAGCTCGTCGGGGTCGGTCGAGTCCTGGATCAGTCCGCGCCACATCAGGTCGTCTACGAGAGTCACGCACGGATTCTCCCGCACCGCCGGGTGGGCGGCACACCGGGTTTCGGGGATGCTGATCGGATGGGTCACCTGGGTAGCGCGAAACCGCCGCACGAGATCGGCAAGAAGAAGGCAGCGGCCCGTCTCGAGGAGGCGCAGCAGCGGCTTCTCCGGTTGCGGCTGATGCTGGGCGGGCAGATCGGCGACAAGCGGATCGGGCCGCCGCTCTGTGTGCTCTTCGAGGGCTGGGACGCGTCCGGCAAGGGTGGGGCGATCAAACGGCTGGTCGCGCCGCTGGACCCTCGGCACGTACGGGTGTCGCAGTTCGCCGCGCCGACCTACGACGAGAAACGGCACCACTTCCTGCAGCGGTTCTGGGCCGTGCTGCCCGGCGCCGGCGGTATGACCGTGTTCGATCGCTCCTGGTACGGCCGGGTGCTGGTCGAACGGGTCGAGGGCTTCGCCAGCGAGGAGCAGTGGAAGCGGGCCTACGACGAGATCAACCAGTTCGAGCGGGCGCTCACCGCCGAGGGCATGATCCTGATCAAATTCTGGATGCACGTCTCCGACCAGGAGCAGCTGCGGCGCTTCGAGGACCGGAAGAACGATCCGTTGCGGACGTGGAAGCTGACCGACGAGGACTGGCGCAACCGGGAGAAGCGGGAGGCGTACGCCGAGGCGATCGAGGAGATGCTGGACCGCACCGATCAGCCGAAGGCGCGCTGGCACGTGATTCCCGGGGACGACAAGGGGTACGCCCGGCTCGCGGTGGTGGAGCAGGTCTGCCATGTGGTGGAGAAGCGGCTCGCCAAGCTCGGGGCGTTGGCCTGATTAGCCGCATATGCCCGATATGGTGGGTGCATGCGTAAGTTGGTGTTGAGCCTTGCCGCCGTCCTGGCCGGCGTCGCCGGAACGGCGGGAGCGGCGCTGGCCACCGAGCCGGCGCCGCAGCCCGCTGCCACTCCCGCGGCCGCCGCCGCTCCCGTGCCCGCCGCGAAGCCCGTGACCAAGCAGGCGGTAGCCGTCGTTGTCGTCCGCACCGGCGGACGGCACGGCGGCCAGTCGGTGTTCACCCTGGTCGGGGCCTCCTCCCGGGACGAGGCGGAGGTGCTGCGACTGGCCTCCAGCCCGGCGTTCCAGGCACTGCGGCCGCGTTACGCGCCGGCCGGCGCCGTCAAGAACCGGTACACCTATCGGATCGAGGCGGGGTACCGGGACGACAGCAAGAAGCGGGTGACGGTGGTGGAGGGGACGCCCGGCACGCCGAAGGTGGTGCTCGAGGTGATCCGCCTGATGACCGATGAGTCGGACATGTCATCGGATTTCCCGCCGGGATTCCCGTTCAACTGACGATCTCGCGGGCGGCCGCGCGCAAGAAGCCGTTCCACCGGCGACCCCGCGCGGCCGCCGCACGTTTCGCTCAGCCCACGACCTTGCCCACGACCTCGCGCGCGGCCACCGCATCCGGCGCGGCCACCGCCAGCTCCGCGAGGCGACGACATTCCGCGTACGAATACCGCGCCAGCGAGGCCCGCACCCCGGGAAGCGCCCGAGCCGACATGGACAGGCTGCTCACCCCGAGTCCAGCCAGCACCGGAGCCAGCGCCGGATCCGCCGCCGCCTCCCCGCACACCCCGACCGGCTTCCCGGCGGCCCGCCCCGCCGCCCCGCAGATCCCGATCAGCTGGAGCAGCGCCGGCTGCCAGAAGTCGAGCAGGTCCGCCAACTCCCCGCACATCCGGTCGGCGGCGAACGTGTACTGACTCAGGTCGTTGGTCCCGATGCTCAGGAAGTCGACCACCTCCAGCAGGTCGGCGGCGCGCAGCGCGGCGGCCGGCACCTCGATCATCACGCCGGCGGTGGGCAGCCCGGCCTCGCGTACGGCGGCCGCGAAGGACGCCGCCTCGGCCGGCGTGGAGACCATCGGCGCCATCACCCAGACGTCCGCCTCGCTGCCGGCGGCCGCCTCGGCGATCGCGGCGAGCTGGGTGGTCAGCACCTCCGGGCGCCGCCGGGCCACCCGGAGGCCGCGGACGCCGAGAGCCGGATTGGGCTCGCCGTCCTGGTCGAGGAACGGCAGTGGCTTGTCCGCGCCGGCGTCCAGGGTGCGGATCACCACGCGTTGTCCGGGCATCCCGCGGAAGACGTCCCGGTAGGCGGCGGCCTGCTCCTTCCGGCTGGGCTCGGCGGCCCGGTCGAGGAAGAGCAGTTCGGTGCGGAAGAGGCCGATGCCCTCGGCGCGAGGCAGGTCCTTCGCCGAGCCGACGTTGGCCAGTAGTTTCACCGCGTGCCCGTCGGCGGTGCGGCCCGGACCGAGGGCATCCAGCGGATCCGCTTCTCTCGCCGCGAATCGAACGCCCGTCACGCCCACCTCGACCCGGCCGGTGGACCCGTCCACCTCCACCAGGGTGTGCTCCGCGACCGCCGACACCCCGCGGCACGCCACCACCGCCGGCAACCCGAGCGCCCGCGCCAGAATCGCGGTGTGACTCGTGGGCCCGCCCACCTCGGTCACCAGCGCGAGCACCTGAGCCGGGTCGAGATCCGCGGTGTCCGCCGGTGCCAGGTCGCGGGCGGCCAGCACGTACGGATGGCCGGGCCGCGGCACCCCCGGCATCGGCAGCCCGAGCAGTACCGCCACCGCCCGGTCCCGCAGATCGTCCAGATCCGCGACCCGCTCCGCGAGGTACCCGCCCGCCTCGGCGAACATCTCGCGGAACGTGCCGAACGCCCCGTCGATCGCGTGCGGCGCGTCGACGCCCTCCTCGATCCGCGACCGGACCGCGTCGCGCAACTCCTCGTCCCCGGCCATCAGCGCCTCGGCCCGCAGTACCTCGGCCACCGTCGCCTCGGACGCCCGGTCCGCCCGCCGTTCCAGGTCGGCGACCACCGCGGCGAGGGCGTCGAAGGCGCGTGACACCTCGGACGGCGCGTCGGTGACCGGCACCGGCGGGGGCAGCGCCGGCGCCGCCGCGATCCGCAGCAGCGGACCGGCGGCGACACCCGCGGACACCCCGATACCCGACAGGCGCTCAGGCATCGTCGGCGTCCAGATCCCTGGCGAGCAGCGCGGCCAGGTCGTCCAACGCCTGCTCGGCGCCCTCGCCGTCGGCTTGCAGGGTCACCTCGGTGCCCTGCTTGGCGCCGAGCGCGAGCACCGACAGCATGCTCTTGGCCGGCACCGGCTTGCGGCCGGCCACCTGGATGGTGACCTTCACCGGCGCCGCCGCTGCCGCCTCCACGAAGAGTTTGGCGGGGCGGGCGTGCAAGCCGCTGGCGGAGCCGACGGCGACCGTACGTGTGGACATGACGCCTCCTAGGGCTCGATGGTGACCTTGATGGCCTCGCCGCGCTCGACGATGCCGAACGCCTCGATCGCCCGGTCGAGCGGCAACCGGTGGGTGATCAGGTCGGCGACCGGGACGGCGCCGGTGGCCACCAGGTCGAGGGCCTGCCTGTTGTGCGCCGGGCTGGACCCGTTCGCGCCGATGATCATCAGTTCCCGGTAGTGCACGAGGTTCGAGTCGCAGGTGATCGTCGGCTGGTCCTTGGGCAGCCCGCCGAAGAAGCTGATCCGCCCCTGCCGGGCCGCCATCCGAAGGGCCTGCTCCTGCGCCTTGCCGGAGGCGGCGGCCGTGATGATCACGTCGGCGCCGCGCCCGCCGGTGAGCTCGAGGACCCTCTCGATCGGGTCGACCTCGGCCGCGCAGATCGCCGCGTCCGGCTTGACCAGGTCGGCGGCCATGTCCAGACGCTGCCGGCTGAGCTCGACCAGGAAGACCCGGGCGGCGCCGCGGGCCCGGGCCAGCCGGACGTGCAGGCAGCCGATCGGGCCGGAGCCGATGACCACCACGTCGTCACCGTCACCGACCCGGGCGAGATTCTGCGCGTTGAGCGCGCAGGCGAGCGGCTCGGCCACCGACGCCTCGGCGAACGAGACACCGTCCGGGATCCGGTTCAGGCCGTCGACCTCGAGGACCTCTTCCGGTACGACCATGTACTGCGCGAAGCCGCCCTCGAAGTGGTAGCCCATCGACACCTGGTTCAGGCAGATGGTCATCCGGCCGCGCCGGCACTCGTCGCACTTGCCGCAGGGGATCGCGGCGATCACCTGAACCCGGTCACCGGCCGCCCAGCCCTCGACGCCGTCGCCGACCGTGACGATCTCCCCAGCGATCTCGTGACCCATCACCCGGGGCGGGTGGATGTGGTGGTGCCCGAACTTGGAGATCTTCACGTCGGTGCCGCAGGTGGAGCAGTTCCGTACCCGGATCTTCACCTGGCCCGGGCCGGCCTCGGGCTCCGGCACGTCCTCGAACCGGACGTCGCCGGGTGCGTGGAATCGCACGACCTTCACTCGGACTCCTCCTTGATCGACCCGAGCAACCGGATCACCGTTGATGGATCGGTGGCCTCGCGCAGTTCGCGGGCCGCCTCCTCGTCGAGCAGGATCTCGGCGAGGGCGGCGAGCAGCTCGACGTGCCCGTCCCCCTTGGCGGCGATGCCCACACACAGCGTCACCGGCTCGCCGTCCCAGTCCACGGTCTCCGGGAAGCGCAGCACCGACAGCGCGTCCCGACGCACCAGTTCCTTGCCGCCGAGGGTGCCGTGCGGGATGGCGACACCCTCCCCGACGTACGTGGAGATCGACCGCTCCCGGGCCAGCATGGTGTCCACGTAGCCCGGGTCGACCGCGCCGATCTCGACGAGTGCCAGGCCGGTACGGCGGATCGCGTCGTCGCGGTCCGCCGCCGTCTCGGCGAGCCTGATCGCCCGGCGGTCCAGCAGCTCAGACATCGAGGTCGGTGCCCTGCTGGATGGCCTTGACCACCTTGGTGACCGCCGGGTCACCCAGGAAGATCTGGAACGGCACGATCGGCTTGCCGGGTGCCACCGAGCGGGCCCGGGCGGCCAGCCCGGCGTGGCAGACCACCACGTCGGCGTCGCCCGGGATGGAGTTGACCGGGGTGTGCTCGACGGTGACGCCGGTCTTGCCGAGCTGCTTCTTGAGCGTGCTGGCGAGCATGACGCTGCTGCCCATGCCGGCGTCGCAGGCGACGACCAGCTTGTGGATGTCCTTGCCGTTGATGGTGGCCATGACGGACTCTCCGTTCGGGGGGTGGGTTAGGCGGTTTCCTTGGTCTCCGCCGGAGCGGCCGGGTGCTGGGTGCCGGCGGTCTCGGCGACCAGCACCGCCTCGTCGGCCACCGCCTCGTCGGCGACCTCCTCGGGCTCCTGATCGGACTTGAGCCTGCCGAAACCGAGCAGCGCGGAGGCGACGCCGAAGGTGACCGCCGCCGAGATGACCACGCCGAGGATCATGCCGACGTAACCGTCCTTCGCGGTCACCGCGAAGTAGGCGAAGATGCTGCCCGGCGCCGGGGTGGCGACGGTGCCGGTCCCGGTGATCATGAAGGTGGCGACACCCGACATGCCGCCGGCGATCATCGCGAGGATCAGGCGCGGCTTCATCAGCACGTACGGGAAGTAGATCTCGTGGATGCCGCCGAGGAACTGGATGATGATCGCGGCGGGCACCGTCGGGCGCAGCACCCGCGGTCCGAAGAACAGGAACGCGAGGAGCAGGCCGAGGCCGGGCCCGGGGTTCGACTCGATCATGAACAGGATCGACTTGCCGTGCTCCTGCACCTGCTGCACGCCGAGCGGGCCGAACACGCCGTGGTTGATGGCGTTGTTGAGGAACAGCACCTTGGCCGGCTCGACCAGGATCGAGGCGAGCGGCATGAGGCTGTGGTCGAGCAGCCAGTCGACCGCGTTGCCGGCCGCCTTGGTCAGCCCGTCGACGACCGGGCCGATGGTGAGCTTGCCCAGGATGGCGAAGGCCGCGCCGACGATGCCCGCGGAGAAGTTGTCGATCAGCATCTCGAAGCCCGGCTTGACCTTGCCGTCGATCGCGTTGTCGAAGATCTTCAGCACCCACGCGGTGAGCGGGGCGATGATCATCGCGCCGAGGAACATCGGCACGTCCGCGCCGACCACCACGCCGAAGGTGGCGATCGCGCCGACCACGGCGCCGCGCTGGCCGTGCACGATCCGGCCGCCGGTGTAACCGATCAGCACCGGCAGCAGATACTTGATCATCGGGTCGACGAGCTGGGCCAGATTCTCGTTGGGCAGCCAGCCGACCGGGATGAACAAGGCGGTGATCAGGCCCCAGGCGATCAGCGCGCCGATGTTGGGCATCACCATCCCGGCCAGGTAACCGCCGAGCTTCTGCACGCGGGCCCGGAAACTCGTCCCGGTGACCTCAGGGGTGTACGAAGACGCCATCGCGGATCTCCATTTCGTCGATCGGGGTCGTGTCAGGCCCCCGGGAGAGATTTCGGGTAGGGGTCAGCCGCGACCGCACGGCCGCTGCTGGTGACGGTTACCGAGTTGGGGGTACGGCGCTCAGTCGCGCCCGAGGGGACGGGTGGGGTCGGGGTGGGGGTCGAGGCGTACCGTCGAACGGTCGAGGTCCTGGGGTCCCGGCATGCGGCTGCCCGGCAGGCTCACCGCCGCCGCGCCCCAGGCGAGTCCCTCGGTGAGCGCGGCCGCGCCGCACGCGCCCGCCGCCAGGAACCCGGCCAGCAGCGCGTCCCCGGCCCCGACGGTGCTGCGCGGGACGGTCACCGGTGACGTCCCGGCCAGCACCCCGGACTCCTCGACCAGGACCGCGCCGTCCGCGCCGAGGCTGGCCAGCACCGCCCCGGCGCCGGCCGCGCGCAGCCGGGCGCAGGCGTCCAGGACGTCGCCGAGCGTGCCCAGCTCGGCACCGGCCGCCTCGGCCAGCTCCTCCCGGTTCGGCTTGACCAGGGCGGCGCCGGCGTTGACCCCGGCGAGCAGGGCCGGGCCGCTGGAGTCGACGGCGAGCCGGGCGCCGGCCGCGACCAGCCGCTCGCAGAGTGCGGCGAAGGCCGGGACGGACGGGCCGGGTGGCAGGCTGCCGCAGATCACCACCCAGTCGGCGAACCTGGCGGAGGCCAGCACCGCGTCGCTGACCTCGGCGAACTCCGCGGCGGTGAGCGTCGGACCGGCTTCGTTGATCTTCGTGACCGTGCCGTCCGGCTCGGCCAGGGTGATGTTGGAGCGGGTCCGCCCGACGATCGGGACGGCCACCAGGTCGACGCCCTCCCCCTTGAGGAGGTCGACCAGCTGCTCCCCCTCGGCGCCGCCGGCCGGCACCACGGCTGTCGACCTGATCCCGTTGGCGAGCAGCGCGCGGGAGACGTTGACACCCTTGCCGCCCGGGTCGATATGCGAGTCACCGGCCCGCAGCACCTCGCCGCGGACCAGCGCGTCGACCTCCAGGGCGCGATCGACGCTCGGGTTGAGCGTGACGGTGAGGATCATGCCCGGACCATCCGCACCCCGGTGGCCTCGACCTCGGCGGCCAGCTCGTGGTCGAGCCCGTTGTCGGTGATCAGCAGGTCCAGCTCGGCGAGGCCACCGAACCGGGCCAGGTAGTCGTTGCCGATCTTGGTGTGGTCGGCGAGCAGCACCACCCGGCGGGCGGCGGCGATCATCGCCCGCTTGACCGCCGCCTCGGCCGGGTCGGGGGTGGTCATGCCGCGCTCGACGGTGCAGCCGTTGGTGCCCATGAAGGCCACGTCGACGTACATCTCGGACAGCGGCCGCAGCGCCCAGTCGTCCACCGTGGCCAGGGTCTTGCCGCGCACCCGCCCACCGAGCAGCAACACCGTCAGGTTCGGCTTGAGGCCCAGCGTCGCGGCCAGCACCGGCGAGTTGACCACGACGGTGAGTTCGCGGTCGGCGGGCAGCAGGTGGGCCAGCCGGGCGGTGGTCGTCCCGGCGTCCAGGATCACCGCACCGTCCTGCGGGACCTCGGCCAGGGCGGCCTTGGCGATCCGTTCCTTCTCGCCGATCAGCACGGCGTCGCGGGTGGCCAGGGCAGGCTCGAAGCCGAGCCGCTCGACCGGGATCGCTCCACCGTGCACCCGGCGCAGCACACCGGCCCGCTCCAGCACCGTGAGGTCGCGCCGGATCGTCTCGGCGGTGACGGTGAAGCTGTCCGCCAGCGTGACCACGTCCACCCGGCCCTCCGCACGGGCGCGCCGGACGATCTCCTGCTGCCGTTCCTCCGCGTACATCCGCTCACCGTCCAGCCATCGATTTTGCTTTGTCTTTGTTTACGCCCGGTTCTGTCCGAGCGCAATATGTCAAAGAGATTTCGGTCTCCGCACAGGAGAAATCCTGGAGCATCAATGGGGCGAATGCCGCGTCATCCCCCGGACCACGCGGAGCGGTCGGATGATCATCAATGCCCGACTGTGTTGGCTTTCGCCTCGCCCGCGGGATCCGGGGCACCCGCGGTACGCCCGGCCAGCTCGGCCACCGTCTCGCGGACCCGATCGCGGAGCCAGCGGTGCGCGCCGTCGGCGTCGTAGCGCTGATGCCAGGCCATGGCGATCTCCTTGGGCGGCAGCGGGACGGGCGGACGCAGCGCGACCAGGCCCAGGGCCTCGACCGCCCGGCTGCCGAGCCGCTCCGGCATCAACCCCACGAGATCGGTCCGGGCGACCACCACCAGGGCCGCACCGAAGGTCGGCACCGCGAGGGCGACCTGCCGGGTCAGCCCCAGCCCGGCGAGCGCCTCGTCGATCGGGCCGGTGAGCTTGCCCCGCCGGGACGCGCTCACGTGCACGGCCGCCGCATAGCGCTCCGGGGTGAGCTCCCCGGCGGTCAACGGGTGGCCGGCCCGGACGATCGCCGCCATCCGGTCGGTGAACAGTGGCTCCACCACGATCTCCGGCGGCGCGTCGGGCACCACGCCGATGTCCAGGTCGGCCTGGCCGTCACGCAACTGCAGGCCGCCGTCCGCCGCCGGATCCTCACCGAGGAAGCGCAGCGTGACGCCGGGCGCCTCGGCCCGCACCCGGGCCAGCAGCTCCGGGCCGAGCGCCGTCGCCACGTCGTCGGCGAGCACGGTGAAGACCCGCCGCAGGGTGGCCGGGTCGGGCGGGTCGGGCGGGGTGAAGACCGCGCGGGCGCGCTCGACCAGCGCGTGCACCTCGGTGCGCAGCTCCTGGGCACGCGGGGTGAGCACCATCCGCCGCCCGGACCGGACCAGCACCGGATCGCCGATCACCGCCCGGATCCGGCCCAGCGCGCGGCTGGTGGCCGGCTCGGACAGGTGCAGCCGGCGGGCCGCGCCACCGACGCTGCCCTCCTCCAGCAGCGCGTCCAGGGCGAACAGGAGGTTCAGGTCCAGGTTCATTGCGTCTCGTGCAACCTTTCCTTGTGAAGCATGCATTTGACGTCAGATATGGGCGATCCTAGCGTCGATCACATGAAACGCGAGAACTCCACGCTGGCCCTCATGTGCCTGACCGTGCTGACCCTGCAGGCGCTGGTCGCGGGCATCAACCTGGCCATCCCGCGGCTCGCCGCGAGCGGTCTGCACCCGGGCCCCGGCGACCTGGTCTGGATCGTCGACGCCTACGTGCTGGCCTTCGCCGGCCTGCTCATCCCGGCCGGGGCGCTCGGCGACCGGCTCGGCCGCAAGGGTGTGCTGATCGCCGGGCTGGCGCTGTTCGGGGTGGCCAACCTGCTCAGCGCCCTGGCCCCGGACGTCACGGTGCTCCAGGCCGGCCGCGCGCTCGGCGGCGCCGCCGCCGCGCTGGCCCAGCCGGCCACCCTGGCCCTGCTGCTGCACGCCACCCGGCCGGAGCGCCGCCCGCAGGCGATCGCCCTGTGGACCGCCTGCATGGGCCTCGGCGGCATGGCCGGCAACCTGGTCGCCGGCGCGGTGCTGCAGTGGTTCGACTGGCCGGCGCTGTTCCTGACCTTCGTCCCGGTGGCGCTGCTGCTGGTGGCCGGCGTCGCGGTGTACGTGCCCCGCGCGCCCCGCCACGACGCCCCGGTCGACCCGATCGGCACGGCGCTGCTCACCGGCGGCCTGTTCGCCCTGCTGCACGGCATCATCGAGGGCCCGGAACGGGGCTGGACCGACACCGTGGTGCTGACCTCGTTCGCCGCCGGGCTGGTCGTGCTCGCCGCCTTCACCGGGCACGCGCTGCGCTCCCGCAGGCCGCTGCTCGACCCGCGGGTCTTCCGGATCGCTTCGGTACGGGCCGGCGCGCTCGGTGTCGGCGCGACGTTCTTCGCGCTGTTCGGGCTCTTCTACGTCAACGCGCAGTTCCTGCAGAACGTGAAGGGCTACTCGACGCTGCTCACCGGCGTGGCGATCGGCCCGCTGGCGATCGGGATGGGCGTCATCTCGCGGCGGGCGGTGCCGCTGGCCCAGCGCTTCGGTCCCCGCCCGGTCATCGCGACCGGCCTGGCCACGATCGTGCTGGGCCTGCTCCTGCTGTCGACGGTGCGGGCCGGCACCCCGTACCCGATCTACGCGATCTACCTGCTCCTGATGGCTACCGGGATGGGCCTGTGCGCACCGGCCCTGACCGGCGGCATCCTGGCCGGGCTGCCGGCCAGCAGCGCCGGCCTCGGCTCCGGGCTGAACTCGGCGGCCCGCGAGGTGGGCGCCGCGCTCGGCGTCGCGCTGATCGGCACGGTGCTCACCGAGCACCACGCGCTGCGCTCCCCCACCGACTTCCTGGCCGGCCTGAGCGTCGGGTACCGGGTGCTGGCCGCGGTGCTCGCCGCCGCCGCGGTGCTCGTGGTCGCCACCTGGCCGACCACGTCCCGCGACTGCGAGCCGGTGGCCGCGTGAAAAGCCGGCACCCGGCCGCCCGGCCGGGTGCCACGAGCACGGGCCGGCGGCGGGACCGCGCTCCGGGCGTACCGGAAGAGGGGTTTCAGTGGTCGTCGGCCGGAATGTAGGCAGGCAGGCCGAGGGTTTTGCGGATGGCGTTCTGGACTTCGTCGACCGGCGGGCGGCCGTCGACGTCGTGGACGACCTCCTTGCGCTGGAAGAGCTCCAGGACCGGGCGGGTCTTCTCGTGGTAGTCGCGCAGGCGGGCCTCCAGGGCCTCCGGGGTGTCGTCGGCCCGGGTGACCAGCTCGTGGCCGCAGATGTCGCAGCGGCCCTCCTGCTCGGGGCGGTCCGCGATCAGGTTGTAGTCCATCCCGCAGTTCGGGCAGAGGCGGCGGCTGAGCACCCGGCGGCGCACCTCGTCGTCGGGCAGTTCCAGGTGGATCACCGCGTCGAGGTCGTAGGACTCCATGAAGAACTCGGCCTGGCGGCCGTTGCGCGGGAAGCCGTCGATGACGAAGCCGAAATTCCAGTCGTGCTGGTCGAGACGGTCCCGGACGACCGCCTCGACGACGTCGTCGCCGATCAGCTCGCCGGCCGCCATGGTGCGGCGGACCTGGGCGCCCATCTTGGTGTGGTTGCGCACGTTCCATCGGAAGATGTCGCCGACGCTGATGTGCACCAGGTCCAGGTCGCGAGCCAGCAGCTGGCCCTGGGTGCCCTTGCCGCTGCCCTGCACCCCCATGATCACGTACTTCCGCATGTGGGCGTCCTCCTCGAGGTCAGTCCGCCGCGCCGATGCGCAGCGGGCCGGGTGCCGGACCGGTCAGCGTGGTGGGATCGATGCTCCAGGCGCCGGCCACCCGGAACACGTCGCGCTCGGCGACCAGCACTGTGGACTCGTCGTCCAGTGTGCCGGGCAGGCCGGCCTCCCGTTCGGCCGGGCCGGGCTCGCCGAACCACGAGGTGACCTCGCCCGTCTGCCCGACATACCCGAAGGCCCGCACGAGATCACCTCGCACGGCCCGCTGCCACCGATGCAATTCGGTCACCCGGTGGGTGGCGAAGTACTGCACCTCGGTGTCGAGTGTGGCCGAGAGCGCCACCACGTCCGGGGCCGAGGAGATCAACCAGTGCCCGGCGGCCAGCACCCAGGACGTGTCCCGGGCACCGGGCAGCGGCGGCGTGATCGCGACCCGGTCGCCGGTCAGGTGAGCCAGGTCGAGGCCGTCCCGCCACCGCACCGGACCGAGATCACGCAGCCCGAGGGCGGAGCGGATCGCGTCCTGATCCCGGCCGGCGACCGCCAGCCAGGCCTGCTTGCCGCCGAAACCGGCCATGACGTCCGTTTGCATGTCCGCAACGCTAGCCGGTTGTCCGGTTATGCCCAGCCGTAATCCCGCTGGAGCGCGGCCGCCACCCGGGTGAACCGGGTGCGGTCCAGGATGGCGCCCTCCCGGCGGATGCCGTCCTCCGCCACCTCCAGGACCCGGTCCAGGCGGACCCAGCTGGGGCGCTGGGTGCGGTCCCACTCGCCGACGCCGAGGGCGAGCCAGTTGCGCTGGCCGTCGCGCTCGCTCTGGCTGGACAGCATCAGGCCGAGCAGGGTCCCGCCGGTCCGGCCGACGACCAGGACCGGGCGGTCCTTCCCCTGACCGGGGTCGTCCTCGTAGGGGACCCAGGTCCAGACGATCTCGCCGGGGTCGGCGTCGCCGTCGAGGTTCGGGGAGTAGGCGATGGTGCGGGTGCTGTGCTGCTCGGTGGGTACGTGGCGGGGCGGGCGGGAAGCGGGCGGTTGCGGCCTCGGCGACCCGCCCGGGCGGGCGGCCGGCGGCTTTCCCGGTCCGCGCGGCTGCCGTTCCGGCACCGATGAACGGGGACCGGCGGTTGGCGTGGCCGGCCGGGAACGCACGGTCGGTTCCGGTCGGGAACGCACGGTCGGTTCCGGTCGGGAACGCACGGTCGGTTCCGGCCGGGAACGCACGGTCGGTTCCGGCTGGCCGAGGATCCGGCGCAGGAGGGACTTCAGCAATTCGAGCACCGCTGCACCTTACGGCCTCCCCGGAACTGTACGGCCGTACAGTATGGCGATACAGTCCCCGGCGACACCGTGCGCCGGGAAGGATGCAGAACATGACGCGCTATGGACCGATGTTCGGGCCGGACTACACATTCCTCGGGGTCCCCGACTGCGACTGGCGGGAGCCCGAGACGTACGCCGACGCCGACGTGGTGATCATCGGCGCCCCCTTCGACGGCGGCACCTCGCACCGGCCCGGCGCGCGCTTCGGCCCGCAGGTCATCCGCGGCACCGACTACCTGGCGCACGACGGCTCCCGGCCGCACATGGCGATGCGGGTCGACGCGCTCGGCCCCGACCTGACCGTCAAGGACGCCGGCGACCTGGAGGTGTTCAGCGGCGAGATCGAGCGCAGCTGCCGGACCATCGAGGAGGGTGTCGGCTTCATCGCCCGCAACGGCGCGATTCCCCTGGTGCTGGGCGGCGACCACACGGTGACCTGGCCGGACGTGACCGGCGTGGCCAGCGCGTACGGTAAGGGCCGGATCTCGGTGATCCACTTCGACGCGCACGCGGACACCGGGGACATCGAGTTCGGCTCGCTCTACGGCCACGGCCAGCCGATGCGCCGGTTGATCGAGTCGGGCGCCGTCCGCGGCGACCGGTTCCTGCAGCTGGGCCTGCGCGGCTACTGGCCGGGCCCGGAGATCCTGGACTGGATGGCCGACCAGCGGATGAACTCGTTCCACATGAGCGAGATCGTCGAGCGCGGGCTGGACGCGGTGCTGGACAGCGCGTTCGAGATCGCCATGGACGGCTGCGACGGCGTCTTCCTCTCGGTCGACATCGACGTCTGCGACCCGGGGCACGCGCCCGGCACCGGCACCCCGGAGCCGGGTGGCTTCACCGCCCGGCAGCTGCTCGACAGCGTCTCCCGGATCTGCCACGAACTGCCGGTGGTCGGGATGGACATCGTCGAGGTGTCGCCGCCGTTCGACCACGCGGAGATCACCGCGATGCTGGGCAACCGGGTGGTCCTGGAGGCGCTCTCCGGGATGGCCCGGCGGCGCAAGGACGGCGACGGGCCGCGCTGGAAGCGTTCGACGCCGCTGCTAGAGGGCCGGGGTACGACCCAGCAGCCGGGCTAACGCGTCCTCCAGCAGGTCGCGGGCGGCGGCCCGGTCGATCGCCGGGTCGCCGAGCACGACGGGCAGCGCCAGCCCGTCGATCAGGGCGAGCACCTGCTGGGCGACGCGCATCGGGTCGTCGGCCGTGAGGTTGGCGGCGATCAGCTCGCGCCAGCGGGTGTAGTCGTTGAGCACGTCGGCCCGCACCTCGGCGTCGCGCGACGCCCAGCGCCAGCTCTCCACCCAGAGGCGCCAGGTGGTGTCGTTGCCCAGGTGGCCGGCGATCGCCAGGAGCCGCTCCCACGGGTCGGTCAGCGGCCGGAGCAGCTCGCCGACCAGCTCGAACTCGCGCTCGGCGGCGTGCCGGAAGACCGCGATCAGCATGTCCTCGCGGGTACCGAAGTAGTACTGCAGCGTGGAGACGCCGACGCCGGTCGCCGCCGTCACGTCGCTGAACCGGGTGGCGTCCGCACCACGGGCCGCGACCACCTCACCGGCCGCCGCCAGGACCTCTACGCGCTTAGCCGCCGACCGCCTCACCGGGCATGTCTATCACCCGACGAAGTCCTGGGTCATCCAGGTGATGCCCTTGCTGTCGCGCACCACGCTCAGCCCGATCCGGGTGAAGCTCTTGCTGAGCAGGTTCCTGCGGTGCCCGTCGTTCGGCGGGACCTCGGCCAGCATCGAGTCGGTCAGGCCGTTGGCCGCCTTCACCTTGGCGGTCGCGCTGCTGCCGCTGGAGCCGTAGCCGATGTTCTCGCCGGCACTGCTCCAGGAGACGCCCTGGGCGCTGAACCGCTTGCCGATGTCGCCCTCGCCGGAGCACTGGTGGGAGAGTCCGCAGCCGTCGATCATCAGCTGGTTGTGCAGCGCGGACGCCTTGGAGAGCTGGGCGTCCAGGGTGAGCGCGGGCAGGCCGGCGCCGGCCCGGGCCGCGTTGATGTGGGCCAGCACCTGATCGAGGATGTCGTCCGAGGTGACCGGGACGGTGGTGCCCTCCGGCACCGCCGCGGTGGTCCGCTTCGACGACGTCTTGCGGGTCGGCGGAGTGGTCACGGTCTTCTTGCTGACCGTGGCGCGCGGCGTGGGCGAGGACTTCTTGCCGGCGGTGGGCGACGGGGCGGCCGAGCTGGGCGCGAGGTCGCCGGCCGGCAGCGGATCGGCGGCACCGCCGCTCGGGGTCGCGGCCGCGGCAAGCGGGGCGTCCGCCGACTGCGGCACCGGCGTGTCCGAGGAGCCGCTCAGGATGCCGGCGGAGATGAAACCCGCACCGATGACCACGGCTGTCGAGCCCGCCACCAGGGTGTATCGGAGACGGGCGGCAGCGGAGAGCGACACGGATATTCACCTCGGTGAGTCGGGGCAGGGGACGACGCCCCACGACTATGCGCGACCGACCGGGTGAGAACGGCAGACGAAAGAATTCCTTAAGGTACGGCTCACGGACTCATAAAGATCATCGGTTTTCAAGATCAAATTCGCCGGAGCGTACGCCGTCCAGGAATGCGCTCCACTCCGCCCGGGTGAAGACCAGCGTGGCGCCCCCGGGGTCCTTGGTGTCCCGCAGCGCCACGATGCCCGGAAGGTTGGTGGCCACCTCGACGCAGTCGCCCCCGTTGCCACCGCTCCGGCTGCTCTTGTGCCAGACGGCACCGGTCAGGTCAGCCATCGCTCTCCTTGATGATCTTGCCGATGAGGTCATCGGAATCGGACTGGCTCAGCGCGACAGCGTCCAGGGCCGCCCAGATCGTCTCGTACGTCGCGACTTCGGCGAGTTTATCGAGGTAGAGGGCGCCGGTGAGATTCTCGCAGTAGATGGTGGTGGGCTCCGGCGAGGCCGTCCCGACGGCGGCGAACTCCAGGATGGTGAACTGCCCGGAGCTGGCGGCCTGATGCGGACCGACCCCGAACGGGATCACCCGGACACTGATGTCCGGCCGGGTGGAGACGTTCACCAGGTGGGCGAGCTGCTTCTGCATGCCCAGGGTGTCCGGGATGGACCGGCGCAGTACGCCCTCGTCGATGATCACCTCCAGTCGCGGCGGCCGGGGCCGGGCCCGGCGCAGCAGGGACTGCCGCTCCAGCCGGACGGCCACCGCGTTCTCCACGGCGGCCGGGTCCTCGCCGTGCCACCGGCCGAAGACGAACTCCGCGTACTCCCGGCTCTGCAACAGGCCGGGGATCACGCTCGGCGCGAACTGGCGCAGCCGGGACGCGGCCTGCTCCATCCCGACGTAGAGCTCGAACCAGGCGGGGACGACGTCACCGTACGCGTGCCACCACCCCTTCGCCTTGGACTCCTGCGCCAGCCCGATCAGCACCTCGGTCATGTGGCCGGGCGCGCCGTACACCCCGCACATGGCGATCACGTCGTGCTTGCGGACCGGCACCTCACCGTTCTCGATCCGGTACATCCGGGCGCGGGAGAACTCCAGCTCCTGCGCCGCCGCCATCAGCGAGATCCCGGCCTGCTCGCGCAACTGCCGCAGCAGCCGCCCGACCTGCCGTCTCGGTACCGTCGATCCGGTCTCGGACATCCCGGCGAACTCCTCCCCGCTGCACGCCACCCCGCCTGGCGACGTGTCGATCGCCTCGCCGCGCCGCGCCGGGGTGTCTCGAACGAGACGATCCGAACGCCTGCATCGAGACGGCGAGAATCCATTTCCGAGATTCTCGCCGCTGCGGCTTGAGTCCGAGCCTAGGGCACGGAACGCTCCATTGTGTAGTCGCCGGATCGCAGAAGGTAAAGGTCACCAGGGGTGGACATGCTCGTGCCGCGGACCGAACACGTCGGTGAGCGCCCCGGCTGGGACTGCCGGGTCTGCGGCCGGCCGTGGCCGTGCGCCACCGCCAAGGTCGAGCTGGCCGAGCAGTACCAGCGGTTCCCGCACGGTCTCGCCGTCTATCTCGGCTCGTGCCTGATCGAGGCGATCGACGACTGGGCCGCCGGCTCCGGCGGCCCGCCCGCCGACCTCTACGACCGCTTCCTGGGCTGGTCCGGCGCCGACACGCCGTGAGTCACCTGGTCACCTTCGGGCGCAGCGCGCGGTACAGCTGGTTGTCGTTGACGGTGGTGTAGAGGGTCGGATCGGAACCGGTCATCACCACCCACGGGCAGTCCTTCTCGGCGCCCGCCAGGGTGACCTCGGCGACCTTGCGGCGGGTGGCCACCTCGTACAGGCTCAGCCGGTAGCGGCCCACCTTCAGCGGCAGCTTGGTCCGGCCGTCGCCGGCACAGTCCTTGAGCTTCGCGCCGCCGCCGATCAGATCCAGACACGCGACCAGCTGGGCCTTGGCCGCGGGCGGCGCCCAGGTGCGCTGCGCCAGCTTCGAGCCGTAGGCGAACCGATTCAGCGTGCGGGTGGACCGCTGCGACAGGTCGAGTCGGTCACGGACGCTGATCACCATCGGATGCGGCGCCTTACCGCGGAACTTCGGCGCGGCCGGGAAGTAGGTGCTCCCACAGACCTGGTCGAGGTCGGTGGCGGTGCGCACCGGACGGGTCGCGGCGCGCGGGGCGACGCTCGCGGCAGGCGACGCGGAGGTGGCCGGGGCGGGCGGCGCGACCAGGTCGCCGGTCGGCACGTCGGAGATCGACGGGACTCCGCCGCCGCTCCCGCCGACGAGCCAGCCGACGGCGAGCAGCAGCACCGCCGCGATGCCGCCGGCGGTCACCCACGTCCGGCGCGTCCAGGATGCCCAGATTCTCGCGGTACGCCCGGAGCCCGTCCCGCCGCGCGTGGCGATGGGGTGATCGGGCCTGGTCACCGGCGGTGCCGGAGTCTTCGCCGAGGCGGGCTCCGCGGCCACCGGCAGCGGGATCTTCGCCGTGACCGGCTCCACGCCCGCCGGCGGGGCGGCCTCGGCGGTGGCGGGCCGCGCGCCTGCCGGCGGAGAGGTCTCCGCCTTGGCGGGCTGCGGGCCTGCGGGCTTCTCCCCCGCCGGGTTGGCTTCGGCCGCCTTCGCCGTCACGGCCTTGCCGGTCAGCGCCGGGAGGATCCTGGTCACCGAGTTGTCGCCGGGCGGCGCCGCGGGGCGGTCCCGGTTCGCCGTGGCAGCCTTGAGCAGCGCGATCATTTCCGGACTGAGCGGCTCGACAGGCTCCGCCGGGGCTTCCGGCGCCCGGCCCGCCTCGGCGCCAACCGGCTCTTCCCTCACGGGCTCCGTCTTGGGCGACTCCACCCTGACCGGCTCCGCCTTGAGCGACTCGACCTTGACCGGCTCGGGCTTGGGCGACTCGGGCTTGACCGGCTCCGCCTGAGGCTGCTCGGTCTTGGCCCGCTCCGGCCTGGGCGGCTCGGTGTGCTGCTCCTCGGCCGCTCCGGGGTCCGTCTCGGCTCCCGGTGCGTGCGCGTCCGCCGGAACCGGCTGCCCCGCCGACTCCGGTGTGATCGCGGCGGCATCCTCGTCGCCCCGCGGCTGCTCTGCCTGCGCCATCGTTCGCTCCCCAGCCCCATCCCCGATGGCGGCGAACTATACCGACCGGTAACACGTACGTCACCGGAGCGGCCCGCGGCGCATGCTTCCGGCCGTACCGGAAATGGGTCTGACTGTGGCGAGTGACCGATGGTGATCGGCGGCGCCCCGGTGGGCTCGTGGTTGTCGGCTGTGATGGGGTGGAGCGGTGACGTTCGGGTGGATGGAGCTGCCGGCCGAGTCGGTGGACGTGGCGGCGCGGGAGCTGCTCGGGTGGCGGCTGAGCGCGAACGGGGTGACGGTGCGGCTGACCGAGGTCGAGGCCTACAGCGGGCTCGGCGCGGATCCGGCCAGCCACGCGCACCGCGGGGTCACCCATCGCAACGCGGTGATGTTCGGGCCGGCCGGGCGGCTGTACGTCTATCAGATCTACGGGATGCACTTCTGCGCCAACGTCGTCTGCGGCGAGGACGGCCGGGCCGCCGCGGTCCTGTTGCGCGCGGGCGAGGTCGTGGACGGGCTGGAGATCGCCAGGTCCCGCCGGCCCGCGGCCCGCACGGACGCCGACCTGGCGGCCGGGCCGGCGAAACTGATGCAGGTCCTGGACCTGAACCGGAGCGCCAACGACACCTCGGTGGTGGACGGCAGCGGTCCCGCGACGCTGACCCCGCCGGCGAGCGCGGTGGGCGTCATCGAGTCCGGCCCGCGGGTGGGCGTCACCTCCGCCCACGACGTGCCGTGGCGGTTCTGGCTGGCCGGCGATCCGACGGTGAGCGCGTACCGCCGGCACACGCCGCGCAGGCGTGCCGCACGGGCCTGAGGTGGCTGCCGCGCCGGACGCGGCAGCCACCCCGGATTCCGGCTAGTCGGAGATGCGGATGTCGTCGATGAACCCGCGGTACCCGCCGGTGTTCAGCGGCTGGTCGTACGCGATGTCCAGCTGACTGACCTGCTTGCCGTTGGCGATCGCGCCGAGCGGCACGACCACCTCGTTCCAGGTGTCCATCGCGAGCTTGCCGCACTGGTACAGCGGGTGGGCGCGGTTGCCGTTCTGATCGGTGGCCCCGCTGTCACGCAGGTTGCTCTGCGCGCCGCCCGCGTCCGTGAAGATCAGGTCGATGGCGACGCAGGAGCTGTTGTTGCCGCTGACCAGATCGCTGGTACGGGTGCTCTGTGGATAGATCCGGTAGGTCAGCCGGGTGGCCGGCGTGACCTTGACACCGGCCACCTGGAACGCCTTGGTGTAGGCGTAGGAGGTGGTCGCGCTGTTGTCCTTGCCGGAGTACATGATCACGTTGACGCCGTTGTACGGGCCTTGCGTCATGCCCCCGGTCGTGACCAGCTCCGGGCCGGTCAGCGCGCAGCACACGCCGCCCACGTTGACGATGCCTCCGCCGGGCACCGCCGACGAGACCGTGTTCTGCCAGGTCAGGCCCAGCTCACCGCTCTCCAGGCCGGTGGCGAACAGCGGCGGGACGTACACCGTGTCGGTGATCTTGACGTCGTCGACGAAGCCGCGGTAGCCACCGGTGCTGCCCGGCTGGTCGTAGCCGATGTCGATGGTGTCGATCTGTTTGCCGGCGGCGATCTGGCCGATCGGCACGACGATCTCGTTCCACGCGTCGAGGGTCAGCTTCCCGCACTGGTACGCCGGGTGCGCCCGGTTCCCCCGCTGGTCGCTGATGCCGCTGTCGCGCACGTTGGTGCCGTCGGTGAAGACGACGTCGATGGCGACGCAGGTGCTGTTGCTGCCGCTGACCAGGTCGCTGGTGGCGGAGCTCTGCGGATAGACGGCGTAGGTGAGCACCGACTGCTGCTGGACCCGGAGGTTCCGCAGGTCGTACGCCTTGGTGTACGCGTAGGACCGGGTGTCGCTGGTGTCCCTGCCGGAGTACATCACCGCGTTGCGGCTGCCGTCGGGGCGCGCGGGGGCGTCGTTGGTGACCACCAGCTCGGCACCGGTCAGTGAGCAGCAGATGCCGGCGACGTTCATGTCGGCACCGTGCCCGGGACCCCGGGCAACGCTGTTCTTCCAGGTCAGCCCGGGCTGACCCGGCTCGGTGCCGCTGGCGAAACCGGCGGCGTTGTCGGTGACCCAGTCACTGCCGACCACGCCCTGCTGGATCTCCACCTCGTCGAGGTTGCCGAACCACTGCTCGCCGTACGCACCGGTCTGGCCGTCGGCCGTCGCCCAGGCGCTGCCGACGGTGAGCACGCCCGGCGCGTTCCACAGCACCCCGGAGCGGGTGGCCGCCAGTTCGCCGTTGACGTACAGCCGGAGCTGCTGGGAACTCGCCGCGTTGTAGACGAACTGCAGGTGGAACCAGTCGTTGGTGTCCTCCCCGGTGAGCAGCCGCGGTGCGATCAGGTGCGAGTACTGCACGCCGGTGCCCTGGTCGGCACTCGGCCACATCACCTCGAACCGGGTGCCGGCGACGCCACCCGCCGTCGAGGGCCGGGTGCCGAGGTAGAAGGCGGACTGCTTGCTGCCGCGCTGGGCCACAGCGGTCATCGCGGTGTCCAGCCGGGTCGGTTGCACCCAGACCGAGACGGCGAACGACTGATCGGTACGCAGCACGGCGGCGTCCTGCCAGTCGGCGGGCTGCCCGGGAGCCGCCACGTTGCGCTGCGAGTAGCCGTACTCGTGGGTCGCCTCCCGGTAGTGCGGGTCGGTCGGGTCGTCGGCGAAGTGCACGTCGTCGAGGTCCAGCGACGCCGGGGTCAGCGCCGCGCCGCCACCGAAGTTGCTGGTGCCCTGGGTCAGGGCGAGCCGCCGGTTCCAGCCGCTTCCGGACTCCGGCGCCTCGCACGTGTCAGGTGTGCCGCTCTGGTAGCAGGGGGTGGCCGAGTCGAAGTTCCACCGGGCCACGGTGACCGGGGCCAGGATGCTCGGCTCGTCGAAGCCGCCGGAGTCGGGCTCGGACGCCCGCATGCCGGTGAGGTCGTTGCGCACCAGCGTCCGGTTGAAGACCTGCACGTCGGCGACGCTGCCGCGCAGGTACTCGCCGTAGGTGCCGGCGGTCACCTTGCGGTTGCCGATGCGCAGCGATCCGCCGGCGCTCCAGGCGGCGGGGGCCGCCACCTCGGCCTTGAGGACGCCGTCGACCCAGATCGCCAGCTTCCGGCGGGTGGCGTCATAGCTGCCGGCCACATGGGTCCACCGGCCGGCCGTGGCGCTGTTGACGGCACAGGCCGAGGTGTAGGCGGTGGTGGACGCCTCATCGGCGTGGCGCAGCCCGAAACACCAGTTCCGGTCGGTGGTGCCGTCGCCGTTGAGGTCCTCGGGGCGGAACTGCAGCTGGAAGCTCGCGGTGTTCGCGCCGTCCTGGGACACCACCGTCTGCGCGGCGGTGACGTCGTCCAGCTTGGCCCACGCCGCGACCGAGTAGTTGGCGGTGGTGTCCACCAGCTTGGGCGTGGTCAGCGAGCCGGCGCCGCCGAAGCCGAGGTTCTGCGCACCGACCAGCCGGCCCTGGTCCCCCCAGGTGGTGCCGGTGGCGGTCAGTACGTTGTCACCCGCGAGGCTGGGCTGCTGGTCGGCCAGGGCCTCGGACGGACCGGCGCCGGGACGGGTCTCCAGGCTCCAGCGGGCCAGCGCCGGGGACGGGCGCGGCACGGTGATGTCCACCGAGTCGTAGCCCTTGTTGTTGGTCAGGTCGATCGCCTGACCGAACATGATCGCGATGCCGTACTTCGGCGCGTTGATCGTGACGACGGCTTCCTTGCCACCGTTCGCCGCCGGGCTCGCGGCGACCTCGTTGATCGCGGCGTCGCTCCAGCCGTACCGGAAGGCCCGGACGTCGGTGTCGGTCGAGGAGAGCCGGAAGGTGGCCGGGGCGCCCGGCCCGACCGGGGTGCCCACCGCGGTGACAGTGATCTGCGGTGCGCCGATGTCCACCACGAAGTAGCACCACGCCGAATCCTTGCTGCGCTGGTTGTAGGGCGCGGGATCGGTGCTGAAGACCTTGAACGCGTAGCGTTTCTGGTCGGTGAGCGCGGGGCTGACCGCGCCGCTGGTGGCCCGCGAACCGGCGCCCACCGAGGTGGCGCCCGGCGCGGCGATACCCACCGCGGACCCGTTGCGGGGCGCTTCCATCAGGGTCCAGGAGGCCTTCAGGGTCTGCGCGGTGCCGTCGGCGTCACCGAGGACCGCCGAGAAGGTCGGCGTCGTCGTACCGATGTGGATGTCGTCGGTGGGGTTGCAGTCGACGCCGTTGATCTGCAGCCGATCCGGTGCCGTCGGGATGGCGTCCTTGTCGACGATGAGCTTGGCGTTCGCCGGGAAGTACTTCTTCCAGCGGGTGCCGTCGGACTCGGAGCCGCCGTCGGCGTCCCGGGCGGTGAAGGCGAAGTTCACCGACGGGGTGCTGGACCGGGCCAGCTCACGCACCAGGGTGGTGACCGCGTCCGTGTTGAAGTTGACGGTCATGTCGGGCTGCGGGGAGTCGCTGCAGCCGGAGCCCTCGTTGGCGTGCGACGAGGTGGTCGCCAGGTACTTGCCCAGCCCGGTGCTCCACGCGGTGCGCGGGGTGCTGAACGCGCCCGCCTGGAACATGCTGTTCGGCGTGTTGGTGCAGGACCAGGTGTGGTCCACCTTCATCTGCACGTAGGCGTCGTGCACGTAGGTGCCCGCGATGCCCTTGAGCGGGAACTCGAAGAACGACCGGTAGGTCCGGCCGTCCGGGTCCTTGCCGACCCGGGCCACCGAGGTGTCGGTGTTGTTCGTGTTGTTGTTGGTGCCGTACGCCCACCGCGAGTCGTCGGTGCTCCAGGCCGGATCGATGAAGACCGGGAACGCCGCGTCGGCGCCCAGCAGCTTCGCGTCGGGGCGCAGCACGAGGTCGCCGTCCCGCGTCAGCTCGGTGCCCAGCACCGCCGTTTTCGCCAGGTCGCCGGGCGCCGCGTGCGACGACTCCGCGTTGATCTGGGCACGCTGCCGCGTCGACGGCTGGCGGGAGTCCCACATCTGCGGTGCCGCCGCGGAGGCGATCAGCCGGGACCCGGCGAACGCCTGCAGCGACCCGTTCGCCAGGCGCCGCGTGTGCACGTCACCGCCCAGGTCGAAGTGCGGTTGCCGGACGGCCGGGTTGGCCGCCGCGGTGGCGTTCTTGACCACCAGCACGTGGGTGAAACCGGTCCGCGTCGCGTGCACCACCAGGTCCACCCCCGGCAGCACCTCCGGGTACGTGGCGGCGTCCGCGGAGAGCGACGGCGTGGGGAGCGGGCCGTGCGGCCAGGACAGCGTGAACGTCTTCCCGTCCCGGACCAGGGTCACCAGCGGGCCGGTGCCGCCACCGGAGAACCGCACGTCCGCCAGGGTGGCGGCCGGGCGCAGCAGCCCGTCCTTGCCCTTGGCGAGCCGCATGTCGATGTCCGTCCACGACCCGTCACCGCGCCGCACCCGCTGCGGCACCGCCGCGGCCTCGTACGTCAACCGGCCGGTCGGCTCGGCGAAGACCTGGACGAACTCGGTCCGCTCCGCCGTCACCTCCACCCGCGAGCCGGACCGCTTCGCGGCACTGAGGGCGGACGCGACGCTCGGAGCCGCGTCCGGTGCCGGCGCGGCGGCGGCCGGTCCGGGCTCCGCCTGCGATGCCGCGACAGCGAGCGTCGCGATGCTGAGAAAGGCCATGCACGCGCGCGACAGACGTCTGCGCCGTACGCCAGGATCGAACCGAGCGGAAGGTCGGTCAAGCATGCGTATCCCCAACGCTATGGATGTGATCACGGTTGCCGCCGGGAGCCGGTCGCGGGGGATGCGGCGGTGGCCCACCCGGAAACGGGCAGGCGGAATCGGTCGTCACGTCGCATCCCCCCGTACCGATGCACAGCGACACCGGAACACTATGTCCACTGTCAATGGATTGCTAGACGCGAATCTTGATGACTGACCTGCGGCTTCGCGGGAAGTGTCACAGGGGCGCCGGTCCTGCCCGCCTCGGTGATCACTCGTGGTCGAGGGTGAAGACGCCGAGGCGCTGGGTGGGCCGGGTGAGGGCGACGTAGAGGTCGTTGGCGCCGCGCGGCGAGCCGGCCAGGATGCGGTCCGGGTCGACCACCACCACCGTGTCGAACTCCAGGCCCTTGGCCTGGGCGACGGTGAGCAGCACGGCCGGCTCCTCCAGGTCCGGCGACGGGCCGCCGGCCAGCTGCGGCAGGGCGGCGGTCAGGGTGGTCAGCAGGTCCGCCGGCACGATCACGGCCAGCCGTCCGTCGCCGACGGTGTCCTTTTCGTACGCCACCCGCGCCACCAGCTCGTCCAGCGATCCGGTCGCCTCCCAGGGCGGCACTCCGGTGGACCGGACCGGGCGGGGCGGGACGATCGCCGGGTCGGCCGCGGCCAGCCGGTCCCGGGTGTAGTCCATGATCTCCGCAGGGGTGCGGTAACTGACAGTCAGCTCGGCCAGCCGCCACCGGTCCGCCACGTACGGCGCGAGCACCTCCGCCCAGCCGTCCGGCGCGCCGAGGCTGCCGCTCTGCGCCAGGTCGCCGACCACCGTCATGGAGCGGCTCGGGCAGCGGCGCATCAGCAGGCGCCAGGCCATCGGCGAGAGTTCCTGCGCCTCGTCGACGATCACGTGGCCGAACACCCAGTCCCGGTCGGCGGCGGCGCGTTCGGCGGCGGTGCGGTGCTCCCGGTCGGCGAGGCGGTCGGCGAGCATGTCGGCCTGCATGATGTCGGCGATGTTCGGGATCGCCGCCTCGTCGTCGTCCTCCAGCTCGAAGGACTTGGAGCCGGCCGTGATGTCCAGCACGCCCTGAGCGTAGGAGAGCCGGATCGCGAGCTCCCGGCCGGCGGCGGCACGGGCCGCCCGGTCGTCGTCGCCGAGCAGTTCGGCGGCCTCGTCGAGCAGCGGGACGTCGGCGGGCGACCAGCCGGCGCCGGGCTCCCGGCGGAGCAGTTCCCGGTCGGCCGGGCCGAGCAGGCCGGACGCCACCTCCGGTGCCGCGTACAGACCGGTGAGCAGTTCGGCGGGGGTCAGCACCGGCCACAGCGCGTCCAGCGCGGCCCGGACCAGCGGGTTGCTGGCCAGGTCCGCGCGCAGGTCGGCCAGGTCTGCCTCGTCGAGCACGTTCGGCGAGGTGAGCGCGTCGTCGGCGCCGAGCGGGTCGTCCCAGAACGGATCGGCGCCGATCCGGTCGGCGACCTGACCGGCGAGCACGTCGAGGACCCCGGTCTCGAAGATCGGGCGGGCCAGGTTGTGGCGCGGGCCGGCGGCGCGGGCCCGCTGCCGGGCCGGCTCGCAGTCGGCAGCGGTGAGGCGCAGCACCTGCCCGTCGACCTCGATCTCGATCGGCTCGGCGGGGACCCGCTGCCGGTCCCGGACCGCCTCGGCCAGCACCTCGACCATCACGGCCCGGCCCTTGACCTCGGCGGTGGCCGGCGACTCCGGCCGGTGCGCGGGCAGGCCCGGGAAGAGGTCGCCCAGGGTGGCGAGCAGCACGCCGGTCTCGGCGAGCGACGGCAGCACCTGGGAGATGTAGCGCAGGAAGGTGGCGTTCGGCCCGATGATCAGGACGCCGCGGGCGGTGAGCTGCTCGCGGTAGGTGTAGAGCAGGTAGGCGGCGCGGTGCAGGGCGACGGCGGTCTTGCCGGTGCCGGGACCGCCCTGGACGACCAGGACGCCGCCCGGTTCGGCGCGGATCACCCGGTCCTGCTCGGCCTGGATGGTCTCGACGATGTCGCGCATCCGGCCGGTGCGGTTCGCGTCCAGGGCGGCGATCAGGGCCGCCTCGCCGACCAGGGCGCGGTCGCCGGCCCGGTCCAGGTCGAGGATCTCGTCGTTCAGCTCGACGACGGTACGCTCCCGGGTCCGGATGTGGCGGCGCACCGTCACGTCGTACGGGGTGATCGCGGTGGCCACGTAGAACGGGCGGGCGGCCGGCGCGCGCCAGTCGACCAGCAGCGGGTGGTCGGTGTCGTGGATGCCGATCCGGCCGATGTGCAGGCGGTCGCCGTCGCGCAGGTCCAGCCGGCCGAAGCAGAGGCCCTCCTCGACGGCTTCGTACTGGGCGAGGCGCTCGGCGTACCCGTAGGCGGCGACATCCCGCAGGGAGAGGGCCTCCTTGGTGCCGCCGCGGTGGCGCTGGGTCTCGGCGAGCCGCTGGCGGGCCTGCGCCCGCAACTCGTCGAGGCGGCCGTAGATCACGCTGAGGTGGGATTGTTCCTCGGCGAGACTTGACAGACTTGACACCGTGGGCCTCCGGACGTATTCTGATAGTGGTTCTTTCGGCCTGTTGCGCTCTCAGACGCGACAATCTGTCAGGCTAGCAGAGTTTCGGGCGCCCGTGTGCGGGTAGCCGCGCGGCATGACATCGCAGGCCACCGTCACCTTCGTCGGCAACGCCACCACGCTGCTCCGGCTCGGCGACTTCACGCTGCTCACCGACCCCGCCTTCGGCCACGCCGGCAGCCGGGTCCACCTGGGGTACGGCATGTGGACCCGCCGGCTCACCGACCCCGCCATGGCGTACGCGGACCTGCCGGCCCCGGATGCCGTCCTCCTCTCCCACCTGCACGGCGACCACTTCGACCGGGCCGCCCGCCGGACCGTCCCGCGCGACCTGCCGATCCTCACCACCCCGCAGGCCGGGCGCCGGCTGCGCCGGGGCTGGCCGGGCGTCCGGGGTCTGCCGGTCTGGGACGCCCACGAGTGGCGGCGGGCCGGGCAGACGTTGCGGGTCACCGCGCTGCCCGGCCGGCACGGTCCGGGCCTGTTCGACCGCCTGCTGCCGGACGTGATGGGCTCGCTGGTCGAGTGGGAGCGGGACGGCCAGCCGATGACCCGGCTCTACATCACCGGGGACACCCTGTACCGGCCGTTCCTCGGCGAGATCCGGGAACGCTGCGGTGAGATCGACGCCATGCTGCTGCACCTGGGCGGCACCCGGATCCTGGGCCTGCTGCTGACCATGGACGGCCGGCAGGGTGCCGCGCTGACCCGGCTGATCAACCCGCGGGTCGCCCTGCCGATCCACTACGACGACTACCGGGTGATGAAGTCGCCGCTGAGCGACTACCTGGTGCGCTGCCGGGAGGGCGTCCACCCGCTGGTCCGGGGCGAGACCTACGACCTGCCGCTCCGGGTGCGCTGAAACGTCCCCGGCACGGCCGGGCGGGCACTAGCGTCTCCGGTGATGATGTCGCGTCGGGGGCTGCTCTTGTACAGCGTGCTGTGCGGTGCCGGGGTGCTGTGGTCGGGCGTACTGGTGGTGACGCTCGCGCTCGGGCATCGGCCGGTGCACGCGGTGATCGCGGTGGGCATCGCGGCGCTGCTGACCGTGCCCGGGTTCGCGGCCGGGATCCTGGCGAACCGGCGCGCCTACCGCACCCAGCAGCCCCGGCGGCTGTGGAGCCTGGCGTCCTGGGTGCCGCCGCACGTGCCGGGCTGGGCGGCGTTCACCGCCGGGCTGGTCTTCTTCGGGTTCTGGCTGGCGATCGTGCTGGCCTTCGTACAGCTGGACGGCAACCCGCAGATCCGCGACGGGCAGTACGTGCTGGCCGACCACGACAAGATCGTCACGGTGTCCGAGCGGACCTACAACCGTCAGCTCGACCACGAGCAGCAGATCTCGCTGTCGGTGCTGGGCGCGTTCGCCGTCGGCGGCGCGTTCCTGTGCGCGGCCCGCGCCACCGACCACGAGACCTGACCGGGCTCGGGCACCACCCCACCCCCACCGAGGGGCGTACGCGCGGGCGACGATCACCCGCGCGTACACCGTCGGGTAGCCGAGCCGGGGCGCGTCAGCCGGCCGGCGCGCTCTCCTTGCGGATCTTCGAGGAGCCACGGCCGACCGACCAGCCCTGGACCCACTTCGCCGCGGTGTCCTTCCTGGTGCGGTCGGCCAGGTGGTACCAGTCCATCCGGCAGCGCGACCGGGTCACCTCGAGCACGCCGTACCCGTGCCCGTCGGTCTCCACCCACTTCACGTGCGGGTTGGTGGCCTTGATCAGGCCGGCGGCCAGCAGGCTGAGCGGGCCGCCGGCGGCGGTGCCGAGGTAGTCGTTGATGTTGTCACTGGTCACCGACGGCACGACGAACTCGGCGGCGGCCGGGTTGGCGGTACCGGTGTCCTTGGTGGTCAGCTCGTTGGCCCAGCTGGTGTGGATGTCGCCGGTCAGGAAGACGACGTCGGTGGTCCGGTGCGCGCGCAGCGTGTCGACCAGGCGCTCGCGGTCGGCGTTGTAGCCGTCCCACTGGTCGGCGTTGACCACGACGCCGTTCTGCGGGACCCCGATCAGCTCGCCGAGCGGGCCGAGCAGCCAGGCCGGCAGGGTCAGGACGTCCAGCCGGGAGATCATCACCGGGTTGCCGACGATCTTCCAGAGCGCCGTGGAGTTGATCAGGCCGTCGGTGAGCCAGGACAGCTGGTCCGCGCCGGCGATGGTCCGGTCCTGGTCGTCGACATCGCCGCCGCTCGCCTGCTCCGAGCGGTAGGTGCGCAGGTCCAGCATGGAGAGCTCGAACAGGTCGCCGTAGCGCAGCCGGCGGTAGATGTGCCCGTCGGCGGCCAGCCGCACCGGCATCCACTCGGCGTACGCCTGCCGGGCCGCCGCCACCCGCGCCGCGAAGTCGCCCTCGGTGCCCGGCGTGTGGTTCTCGGCACCGCCGCTCCACATGTCGTTGGCCACCTCGTGGTCGTCCCACGTGATGATCCACGGGACCGAGGCGTGCAGGGCCTTCAGGTCGGGGTCGGTCTTGTAGAGCGCGTGCCGCGTCCGGTAATCGGCCAGGGTCAGCGTCTCGTGCTCCGGGGCGGTCTTGCGGACCACCTTGCCGCCGGCGTCGAACTCGCCGGTGCCGTACTCGTAGATGTAGTCGCCCAGGTGGATCACCAGGTTGAGGTCGCCGCGCTCGGCCAGGTGCCGGTACGCCGCGAACCAGCCGGCCTCCCAGTTGGCGCAGCTCACCACGCCGGCCCGCAGCCGCGCGATGGCGTCGGTGGCGGCCGGGGCGGTCATCGTCCGGCCGGTCGGCGACCAGGCGCCGTCCAGGCCGAAGCGGTACCAGTACGTGGTGGCCGGGCTCAGCCCCCCGACGTCCACCTTCACCGTGTGGTCGCGGGCCGGCCCGGTGACGACGGTGCCGGACTGCACGACGGTGCCGAAACCGGCGTCGGTGGCCACCTGCCAGGCGACCTCCACCTGCGGGCCCACGCCGGAGGCCGGCACCGACTCGGGGGTGGGGGTGACCCGGGTCCACAGCAGGATGCCGCCGGGGAGCGGGTCGCCGGAGGCGATCCCGTGCTGGAAGACGGAGGAGCCGGCCGCCACGGCGGCCGAGGGCAGCGCGGCGGCGACAGCGCCGGCACCGGCGGACAGGCCGGCGAGGAGGACGGTACGGCGGTCAACCGCCGCGTTCGGGAGGACAGTCATGCGGTTCTCTCTAGCAGAGCCAGAGACTGACATGAATGCCCTCAGTCGGATGTTCGACGGCGCTTCACCGGGCGAGCCACTGGTTAACTCGCCGGTAGCTCAGGCGGCCCGGCCGAAGATCTCGACAGGCGCCGGCTCGCCGACGACCCGCGTCGCGGACGCCGCGAACGCCGCGGCCGCCTCGACGGCCTGTAACGCTATCGCCCGGCGCTCGCCGGGCTCGACACAGCGCGCCGCGGCCAGCTCGGCCCGCAGCAGCGACAACCTACTGAGACAGTCGTCCATCAGCGTCAGCATCTGGTCGTGCATGGAGAGCCCTCCGTATCCCCCGCACCCGGCCGCGTTGGTAACCCGACGTCGACTGTACGTTTACTTTTTGTTTTCTTGGGGACGAGCCCGTTAAATCTCGACGCTCGGGACAGGGCGTACCGGGAAATGGGAGCGTGCCCATCGGCGGCCCGCAGCGGGCAGCGTGCCGGTTGCCGGGGTCAGCTCAGCCCGGCCAGCGCCGCGTCGATCGTGTCGCCGGTGGCCGGGGTGTACAGGTGCTCGTCGCCGCGCGGGCACAGGCCGGTGGCCTCGAGCGCCTGCCGGACATGACCCTCGGCGTTGATCACCTGGTAGCCGTGGCCGCCGCGCAGCGCGCGGGTGTACCCGACCAGCAGGACCTCGATGCACTCGCTGCCGATCAGCTCCACCCCGGCCATGTCGACGACGACCCGGGCACCGCGTGCCCGGTCGAAGGCGTGCCGCAACTCCCGGCGCAGCTCGTTGCCGGACTTCTTGTCGAAACAGCCCCGCAGGTGCAGGAAGACGGTCGCCTCGGCCTTGCCGGAACGGTGGATCACACAGCGCACTTCGCCCATGCCACCGGTCTACCGGCCAGATGTGTACGGGCGACCAACGCGACGATAAGTCGGCGTCCGGGGAGCTGAGTGCTGTGTCACTGTGCGCTCCGGGCGTGGCCGGTACGTCTACCGTGTGGCCGTGGAGATCGAACTCTGGTCGGTGGTCGCCGAGCCGGAGGCGCTCGCCCTGGCCGGACCGGGGGCGACGCTGCTGGCCGGCACGGACGCCGCGTTCGCGGTCGGCCCGGACACCCTGGTGGTGATCGGCCGGTCGGACAGCGGCGCCGCGATGGTCCTCTCCGAGCCGTTCCCCGAGCTGGTCGAGGAACGGCTGGCCGGCGTGCTGCGCCCGGCCGTGCACGCGTTCGCCCGGCTGCCCGAGGGCTGCCTGGCGCTCGGCGTGGCGCAAGCCGCCGAGCTGAGCTACCGGCGCGGGGCGCTGCACGACATCCGGCTCAGCTTCGAGACGCCGATCCCGCCCGACCTGCTCGGCCAGGTGACGCCGGAGCTGGACTGGCTGGAGCCGGCCGGGCGCGACCCGATCGCCGCCATGGAGCGGTTCATCGCCGGCTGGTACGCCGGCGTCGCTCCGGTCCAGGACGTTCCCGCCGGTGCCGGCCCGGCCGCGCTACGGGCCTTCCACCGGGCCGCCGCCGGTCGCCCCGAGGTGTACGGCAGGTCCTGCCGGATCTTTCCCGAGCCGCTTCCCGGGCGCCCGGACGGGCTGCTCACTTTCGGTCAGGAGGGCGATGGGGTCTTCGCCCTGCTGATGGATCCGGAGGGCGACGACCCGCGGGTCTACTACGACGGGCTCAGCGACCGGCTGCTGCCCGAACGGGAACGGCTGGCCGGCTACCTGCTGCACGCCGCGCTGGTCCGGGCCGCGATGGACGGTCCGCTGGGCGGGATGGCGTTCGTCGACCGGCCGCAGGCCCGGCGGATCGTCGCCCCGCTGCGCCGGGTGCCGCTGCGGCCGATGCGCTGGCCGTCGCTGTTCACCAGGTGCTACGCCGGTCCCGGCATGGTGGTGGTGATCGGCGAGGACGACGCCGACTGGTACGAGATGTACGTCGGCGTCCGCCACCCCGGCCTGCTGCGCCGGCTGCGCAAGCTCGGCCTGGACTGGGAGTCGTTCACGGACGGCTCATGAGATCGTCCCGGGCCGCGGTGAGCTCGGCGATCGCGGCGCCCAGCGAGTCACCGCCGGGCCCGTCGCCGGCCAGTTCCCGGGCCACGGCGAGCAGCCGCAGCGTGTCGGTCATGGTGGCGGCGACCGAGCTCACCCGGCGGGTCAGGTCGTCGCGCAGCATCGCCAGCACAGGTTCGTCCATGGCCACCCTGATCGGCACGGCGGGCGGTGACTGAAGCAACCGGGCTTTCCCCTTCATCGTTCGCACCCGCGTCCGATGAAAGGACCATGCGCCTACCGACCCGTGTGCCGCGCCGGCTCGACGTCCCGTCCGCGGTGGTCGTCGGCCTGCTCGCGTTCGTGATCGGCTGGTTCGTGATCGGTCTCGGACACGTCTGGTCGCACCCGATCATCGGGTGGCTGCCGCTCCCGGTCATCGTGGCGAGCTTCGTGCGGGAGTGCTACCGCCTGGACCGGTGCACCGACCTGGACCGGGACACCCGCAAGTTCTGGGGCCGGCTCGGGGTGGCGGCCGCCGTGCTGATGGCCGGCGTCCTCAGCAGCATGCACGACGCGCTCGGCGGCCCGGTGCCGTCCCCGGCGTTCAGCCCCCGCACGCAGGCCCTGTACGGCGTGGTCGCGGCGATCATCCTATGGGCGCTGCTGCGGCTGCCGGCCTGGCAGCGTTCCCGCAGCGACTGGTTGCGGTTCGGCCTGGACACCGCGATCGTGCTGCTCACCGGCGGAGTACTGGCCTGGCACTGCTGGCTGAACCGGGCCGGCTTCGGCGACGGGCCGACCGCCACCCCGGCGGCGACCCTGGTGATCCTGGTGGTCGCCACCATCTCGCTGGTCGCCTTCCTCAAGGTGGCCTTCGCCGGGGCCGGGCGGCTCGACCGCGGAGCGCTCTACCTGCTCGCCGCCGGCGTCGCGCTGGCCGCCGCGACCGCCGGCATCGCCCCGCTGCTGACGGACCGGCCGTACCTGAGCACCACCGTGCTGGCGGCCCCGTTCTCGCAGGTCACCGGGGTGCTGGCGGCTCGCCGTCAGTGGCGGCGGCGTCACCTGGCGACCGCCGAGCGGCCCCGCGCGCGCCGGTTCAGCATCCTGCCGTACGTCGCTGTCGCCACGTTCTACGGCGCCCTGCTCGCGGTGGAGCTGCCGGAGGGCGGGCCGGACGTGGCGATCGCGCTGACCGCCACCGCGCTGACCGTCCTCGTGGTGATCCGGCAGATCAGCACGCTGCGGGACAACGCGCGGCTGCTGGACACCGTCGACGCGAGCCTGCGGCAGCTGCGGGCGTACCAGAAGGAGCTGGACCACCAGGTCACCCACGACCCGCTGACCGGGATCACCAACCGGCCGGCGTACGCCGGTCGTCTCGCCGCCCAGCTCGCCACCGGCGAGCCGGCCGTGGTCGTGCTGCTCGACCTGGACGACTTCAAGGTGGTCAACGACCGGCACGGGCACGAGACCGGCGACGCCCTGCTGCGCGCGATCAGCACCCGGCTGCGGCAGAGCCTGCGCCCGCGGGACACCGTGGCCCGGCTCGGCGGCGACGAGTTCACCCTGCTGCTTCCCGGCGCCGGCATGGACGAGGCCGAGGACCTGCTGAGCGGGCTGCTGGCCACGGTGCAGCAGCCGCTGATGCTGGACGGCCGGGAGATGGCGCCGCGGATCAGCGCCGGTGTCACCCTGAGCGTGCCCGGCGACTCGTCCGAGGAGCTGCTGCGCCGCGCGGACGTGGCGATGTACGCGGCGAAGAACGCCGGCGGCGGCCGGTGGACCTGGTTCGACCCGATCATGGACGCGCGGGCGGACACCGACGCCCGGCTCGGCGCCGACCTGCGCCAGGCCATCGCCCGCGACGAGCTGTTCCTGCTCTACCAGCCGATCGTCGAGCTGCCCACCGGGCGGCTCGCCGGGCTGGAGGCCCTGATCCGCTGGCGGCACCCCGAGCACGGCCTGGTCTCGCCCGCCGACTTCATCCCGCTCGCCGAGCGCAACGGGCAGATCATCGAGGTGGGCCGCTGGGTGCTGACTCAGGCGATGCGGCAGATCGCCGAGTGGCAGCGCGAGCACGGCGCGGCCGCACCGGCGAAGGTGTCGGTGAACGTCTCGGCCCGGCAGCTCAACGAGCCGGGTTTCCCGGAGGAGGTGGCCGCGCTGCTCGCCGCCACCGGGCTGGATCCGGCCCGGCTGGTGATCGAGGTGACCGAGACCGCGGTGCTCGGCACCGGCGCCGCCCTGGAGGCGGTCCGCCGGCTCGACGAGCTCGGCCTGCGGATCGCGCTGGACGACTTCGGGACCGGCCAGTCGTCGCTGAGCCTGCTCGTCGACACGCCGGTCAGCTGGCTGAAGGTGGACAAGTCGTTCGTCGACGGGGTGACCTCGGCGAGCCCGCATGCGGTGATCGTGGACGGGTTGATCGGGATCACCCGGGGCCTGCGGATCCAGGCGGTCGCCGAGGGGGTGGAGACCGCTGAGCAGGCCGAACGCCTGCACCAGGCGGGGTACCGATTCGCCCAGGGTTATCACTTCGCGCGCCCGCTGAGCGAAAGCGACGTGCTCCTCCTGCTGGCGCGTCCCAGCTCGCGAGAAACTCGACAATCTCAACTGATTTAGTAGACAAGGTGGGCGATCGTCGAGCAGACTTCCGCCCATGGATTTCACCATGGCGCTCGCCGGTCTCGGCGTCGGAATCGTCGTCGGCCTGACCGGCATGGGTGGCGGCGCGCTGATGACGCCGATCCTGGTGCTCTTCTTCGGCATCAACCCGGTCGCCGCGATCGGCAGCGACCTGGTCGCCAGCGCGATCATGAAGCCGTTCGGCGGCGCCGTGCACGCCCGCCGCGGCACGGTGAACTGGCCGCTGGTCGGCTGGCTGTGCGCCGGCAGCGTGCCCAGCGCCTTCCTCGGCGTGCTGCTGCTGCGCGCCTTCGGCGACGACGAGTCGCTCCAGCACGGCGTCAAGATCGCCCTGGGCGTGGCACTGCTGCTGGCCGTCGCCGGCATGCTGCTCAAGGCCTGGATCAGCCGGCGCGCCGCCGACGGACCGGCCCCGAAGATCACCGTCAAGCCGATCCCGACCCTGCTGGTCGGGGTCATGGGCGGCCTGGTGGTCGGGCTCACCTCGGTCGGCTCCGGCTCGCTGATCATCGTGGCGCTGCTCGCACTCTACCCGATGCTGCGCGCCAACGACCTGGTCGGCACCGACCTGGTCCAGGCGATCCCGCTGGTCGCCGCGGCCGCCCTCGGTCACCTGCTGTTCGGCGACATGAGCTGGGGCATCGCCGGCGCGGTGGTGCTCGGCTCGATCCCCGGCGTGCTGATCGGCTCCCGGATCTCCTCGCGGGCACCCGGCGGCCTGGTCCGGTCCGCGCTGATCATCGTGCTGCTGGCCAGCTCGCTCAAGCTGTTCGACCTGCCCACCCAGGTGGTCGGCATCGTGGCGGCCGGCGCGCTGGTGGTGGCGGTGGTCCTCGGGGTGACGAAGCCGTTCGGCAAGGCGCCCCAGCCGGCCGGGCGGGAGACCGTCTCGGTCTGACACTCATCTCGCCATCTCCCTCGCCGATCTGGGACAGGTCGGCGAGGGGAAGTGGTCGGATGAACGTGCGGCAGAAGCTGCTGGGCGGGTATCTCGTGGTGGCCCTGATGGTCGCGGCCACCGCCCTGATCGCCTGGTACACCGACCAGACCTCGGCCCGCCGCGCCGCCACCATCGAGGCCGCCCAGGTGGCCCGGGGCATCGGCAAGGACATCGTGTTCGGCCTGCCCGGCACGGTCGAGGGCGGCTCCCAGCCGCCGTTGTACTACAGCCCGGCGGCGTTGCGGCAGTACCTCACGCGGCTGCGGGAGACCCAGCACCGCAACGTGATCGCGATCGACTACGGGAAGTACGTCATCGGCGACACGAACCCGGCGAACGTCGGCGTGGTCTACCGGCACGACACCGGCGGCGAGGTGGCCCGCACCATCCGGGACGGCAGGTCCCGGGTCTTCGTGGAGAAGAGCGCCGAGCACCCGCAGGGCATCAAGCAGGTGGTGGTGCCGATGATCGGCCGCAACGGCGACGCCATCGGCGCGGTGATCGTCGAGTACACCCCGCTCTACCAGCAGATGATGTCCGGCGCACGGGACGCCCAGACCGTCCTGTTCAGCACCGCGGCCATCGCGTTCGTGGTGGTGCTGCTGGTCGGCTGGGTGCTCGCCACCTCACTGACCCGCCGGATCACCAAGCTCACCACGGCGGTCGGCGTGATCGGCGCCGGTGACTACACGCACCGGCTGCCGATCACCACGGACAGCGACGAGATCGCCCGGCTGGCGCTGGCCGTCAACGCGATGGCCGAGCAGCTCGACCGGTCCGCCCGGGAGATCCTGGCCAAGGAGTACACCGACAGCATCCTGGCCAACGCCGGCGAGGGCATCTGCGGGCTGGACGCCGGCGGCCGGATCGCGTTCGCCAACGCGGCCGCCGGGCGGATCACCGGGCTCGGCGTGGCCGGTCTGCTGCGGCGGGACGCCACGGTGCTGCTGCCGGAATCGCTCGGCCTGGAACCCGGCACCACCGAGGGCCGCCTGCAGCGTCCGGACGGTTCCACAGTACGGGTGGAGTACACCGTCAGCGAGATCGAGAAAGCAGGTCGCCGGATCGGCGCGGTGATCGTGCTGCGCGACGTCAGCCGGCAGCGCGCCCTCGAATACGACCTGCGCCACCAGGCCCTGCACGACGCGCTCACCGGCCTGCCCAACCGCAAGCTGCTGCTGAGCCGGCTGGCCGAGGCGCACCGGCGGGCCCGCGCCGGCGGTGCCCCGCTCGCCGTGCTCTACCTGGACCTGGACGGGTTCAAGCGGGTCAACGACACGCTCGGGCACGACGCCGGCGACCTGCTGCTGCAGGCCGCCGCCCAGCGCCTGACCGGGGCGCTGCGCGCCGGCGACACCGTGGCCCGGCTCGGCGGCGACGAGTTCGCCGTGCTGCTCGACGACGCCGACCCGGCCACCGCCGAACGTCTCGCCCAGGCCTGCCGGGACACGCTGGCCCAGCCGTTCGCGCTGCACAACCGGGAGGGCCGGGTCTCGGTGAGCATCGGCGTGGTGCCCGACGCGGCCCGGTACGCCGACGCCGACGAGGTGCTGCGCAACGCCGACGTGGCCATGTACGCGGCCAAGGGACAGGGCAAGAACCGCTGGCTGCTGTTCGAGGACCGGATGCACGAGCAACTGGTGTGCCGCCTCGACCAGGAGTCCCGGCTGCGCGCCGCGGCGCACCGGGGCGAGTTGCTGCTGCACCTGCAGCCGGTGACCGGCGGGCCGGACGGCCGGCTGGCCGGGGTCGAGGCCATGGCCTGCTGGCAGGACCCGGAGCAGGGGCTGCGGACGCCCGGCTCGTTCCGCCCGCTCGCCGAGCAGACCGGCACGATCGTGGAGATCGACCGGTGGGTGCTGCGGGAGGCCTGCCAGGCGGTCGGGCAGTGGCAGATCGAGGACCCGGCCACCGCGCCGGCCTGGGTGGCTGTCACCCTCTCCGCCGCGTCCCTGGCCGAGGCGGACCTGACCGACCAGGTCGCCCACGCCCTGACCGCGACCGGTCTGGCCGCCGGCAACCTGGTGCTGCAGCTGACCGAGACGATGGTGACCCGCGACCTGGCCCGGGCCACGGCCCGCCTCGGCGAGCTGCGCGAGCTGGGTGTGCGGATCGCCATCGGGGTCACCGAGGCGGCCCGGCTGGACCTGCTGACCCTGCCGGGTGGTGACCTCGCCCAGGGCTACCACCTGGGACAACCGACGCCGGCCGCCGCGCTCCGCACCCGGATCGCCGCACCGGCCGCTTAGCTCTCATCTTCCGGCCGGTCGTGCCGATCTTTAACAGGTCGGTGGAAGTGAGGGTCGGATGAGCGTACGCCGGAAGCTCCTGGCCGGTTACCTGGTGGTGGCCTGCCTGGTGGCCGCCACCGCGGCCACCGCGTGGCTCACCGACATGTCGTCGGCGCGCCGGGCCGCGGCCCTGGAGGCGGCCCAGGTGGCCCGGGGCATCGGCAAGGACATCACCATCGGGCTGCCGGTCGACAACCCGGGCGAGATCACCTTTCCGCTGTACAACAGCCCGACCTCGCTGGCGAACTACATCAACCGGCTGCACGGGAGCCAGCACCGGGACATCGTCGCGGTGGACATCGGCAAGACCATCCTGGGCGACGCCGTACCGGAGAACGTCGGCTCGGTCTTCGACCACGACACCGGCAACGAGGTCGGCCGGACGATCGCCGACGGCAAGTCCCGGACCTTCGTGGAGACCAGCGCCGACTACCCGGCCGGGATCAAGCAGGTGGTGGTGCGGATGGAGGGAGCCGGCCACCAGACCCTCGGTGCCGTCATCCTGGAGTACACCCCGCTCTACGACCAGATGATGGAGTCCGCCCGGCGCGCCCAGTTCATCATCCTCGGCGCCGCCACTGCCGCCTTCCTGCTGGTCCTGATCCTCGGCTGGGTCCTGGCCGGCTCGCTCACCCGGCGGATCACCGCGCTCACCACGGCGGCCGGCGTGATCGGCACCGGCGACTACACGCACCGGCTGCCCGGCATCGGACCGGCCGACGAGATCGGCCGGCTGGGCCAGGCCTTCAACGCGATGGCCGAGCAACTCGACCAGTCCGCCCGGGAGATCCTGGCCAAGGAGTACACCGACAGCATCCTGGCCAACGCCGGCGAGGGCATCTGCGGGCTGGACCCGGACGGCCGGATCACCTTCGCCAACGCCGCCGCCGGGCGGATCACCGGCCTCGGGATCGGCGGGCTGCTCCACCGGGAGGTGTCCGTCCTGCTGCCGGAGGTCGGCGACGAGCTGAGCCCGGGCACCCGCGAGGTGTCCCTGCAACGGCCGGACGGGACGAGTGTCCGGGTCGAGTACACGGCCAGCCAGATCCAGAAGGCCGGGCGTACGCTCGGCGCGGTCATCGTGCTGCGCGACGTCAGCCGGCAGCGGGCTCTCGAACACGACCTGCGGCACCAGGCCCTGCACGACGGCCTGACCAATCTGCCCAACCGCAAGCTGCTGCTGGACCGGCTGGAGCACGCGCTCACCAGGTCCCGGGCCACCGGCGAGCCGCTCGCGGTGCTCTACCTGGACCTGGACGGCTTCAAGCGGGTCAACGACAGCCTCGGGCACAACGCCGGCGACATGCTGCTGCGCACCGCGGCCGAGCGGCTGACCGGCGCCCTGCGCCCGCTGGACACCGTGGCGCGGCTGGGCGGCGACGAGTTCGCCGTGCTGCTGGAGGACGCCGACCGGGCGACAGTCGAGCGGCTGGCCCGCGCCTGCCTGGACGCCCTCTCCCGGCCGTTCCTGATCCACAACCGGGAGGCGCTGGTCTCGGTGAGCATCGGCGTGGTGCCCGACGCGGCCGGTTACGCCGACGCCGACGAGGTGCTGCGCAACGCCGACGTGGCCATGTACGCGGCCAAGGAGCAGGGCAAGAACCGCTTCCTGACCTTCGAGACGCAGATGCACGAGCAGCTGCTGAACCGCCTGGACCAGGAGGCCCGGCTGCGCGACGCGGTGCGCCGCGGCGAGCTGCGGCTGCACCTGCAGCCGGTGGTCGGCGTGGCGGGCGGGCGGATGGCCGGCGCCGAGGCACTGGTCCGCTGGCAGGACCCGGAACAGGGGCTGCGGATGCCGGGCTCGTTCATCCCCCTCGCCGAGGAGACCGGCACGATCGTCGACATCGACCGCTGGGTGCTGCTGGAGGCGTGCCGGGCGGTCAAGCGCTGGCAGGACGAGGATCCGGCCACCGCGCCGGCCTGGGTCAGCGTCAACCTCTCCGCCGCGCACCTGGAGGTGCCGGACCTGACCGACCAGGTGGCCCACGCCCTGTCCAGCACCGGCCTCTCGCCGCACTGCCTGGTGCTGGAGCTGACCGAGACGGTGCTGATGCGCGACCTCGCGGTGACCGCGGCCCGCCTCGACGAGCTGCGCGAACTCGGTGTGAAGATCGCCATCGACGACTTCGGGACCGGGTACTCCTCGCTCGGCTACCTGCGCGACATCCCGGTCGACGTGCTCAAGATCGACCGCTCGTTCATCGACGGGCTGGTCGGCAACGGCCGCCAGCAGGAGCTGGTGAACGCGGTGATCCAGCTCGGTCACACGCTCGGGCTGCGGGTGGTGGCCGAGGGCGTCGAGGAGGCGTCTCAGCTGTCCCTGCTGACCGTGATGGGCTGCAAGTTCGCCCAGGGTTACCACCTGGGCCGGCCGGAGCCGGCCGCTGATCTCTACAGCCGCCTCGCCACCCCGGCCCTGCACGGCTGAGGCCGCTCAACCCTTTCCGGTACGCCCACCGCCCCGCACCCGCCCCGCCCGGCCCAACCATCCCTGCCCGGCCCAGCCAGTCCCGCCCTGCCCGGCCCAGCCAGCCCCGCCCTGCCCAGCCAGCCCCGCCCGGCCCAGCCGCCCCCGCCCGGCCCAGCCAGTCCCGCCCGGCCGGCCTCACCCGGTCCGGCCGGCCCCGTCGGCAGCCGGGTCTCGCGTCCACTCTCGCGACGTCCGCCTGGCGCAAGCACACCCCCGCGCCCCATTCCTCAGCTGGCACCCACGGTGGTCTCACCAACCCGGACACCACCACCACGACCAGCCAAGCACTGCGGCTGGCAGCCACGGTGGTCTCACGGGCGCGGAGACCACCACCAGGACCAGCCACGAACCGGCAGCTGGCACCCACGGTGGTCTCACGAACCCCGAAACGACCGCCACGACCAGCCGAGCACTGCGGCTGGCGCCCACGGTGGTCTCACGAGCCCCAAGACCACCACCACGACCAGCCGCGAACTAGGGGCTGGCAACCACGGTGGCCTCACCAACCCCGACACCACCACCACGACCAGCCGCGAACTAGGGGCTGGCAACCACGGTGGCCTCACCAACCCCGACACCACCACCACGACCAGCCGCGAACTAGGGGCTGGCAACCACGGTGGCCTCACCAACCCCGACACCACCACCAGGACCAGCCGCGAGCTGCGGGCTGCGGGCTGGCGCTCACGGTGGTCTCATGAGCCCCGAGACCACCACCACGACCAGCCGCGAACTGGGGGCTGGCAACCACGGTGGTGTCACGGGCCTCGAGACCGCTGCTGCGACCGGCTGGGGGACGGGTCCGGCCCCGCCCTCCCGGGCTGATCGGGTGAGCGGGGCCGGTGATTCCGGTGTGCGTCAGCTCTGCACGAAGACCGACACCGTGCGGGCCGGGACGGAGAACGTGCCGGTCGCCGGGGCGAACGACGCGGTCCGGACCAGCGGGTCGGCGGAGGCCCGCTGCACCGGGTGCAGGGTGACCTTCTTACCAGCCAGCGCGGAGATCCGCTGGGTGGCGGTCGCCGCCGTGGAGTTGAAGACCACGGTGATCGACTTCCACCGACCGTCCAGGCCGCGGGCGTCCAGCGTCATGGTGATCACGCCGGGCGTCTCGTCCGTGCCGGAGAGCGGGAACGCCACCCGGTCCTGGACCTGCTTGCCGGTCGCCAGCCCGAAGACCGGCGAGGACTTCCGGATCCGCAGCAGCTCCTGGTAACGGGCGTCGGCCAGGTTGATCGCCGTGCAGTCCGGCTTGAGGGCGGGGTCGGCGAGCAGCGGCTTGGCGTACTGCCACTTGGACTGGTTGTCCGCGGCCGGCGGCAGGCCGCGGCCGAAGCCGTTGCCCCGGGTGCAGTCCCACTCGATCTGGTTGAACCAGTCCCCCGAGTTGAACGAGTTGCGGTCGAGGGACTTGGAGCGCAGCCGCTCGCTGCCGGCGGTCACGAAGCCGACGCCCTGGCCGAGCACCGTGGTGGCGAGCGCCACCGACTGCGATCGGGCCCGGTCGGTCGCCGAGGTGGCCTGCGGCAGCTTGAACGCCATCGAGTCGTACAGGATCTCGTTGTCGTGCGCGTCGACGTAGGTGATCGCCTCGGACGGCGCCGAGGTGTAGCCCGCCGGCGCGCCGTTGTAGTCGACGTCCTTACCGGCGACGACCTGACCGGCGCTGGAAGTGAACGTGTAACCAGCGAGGTTGCCGGTCAGACCGACCTTGATCAGGTCCTGGTAGTGCAGCAGCCGCGCCTTCCGCGCCGCCGCGTCCCCGTTGGCCGGGTCGCCGTTCGGCTGATCCGCGAGACCGGAGCCGAAGCCCTGGATCCGCGGGTTCTCGTCGAACGGGCCGCCGCCGCGGACCGCGTCCCGGAGCCGGTCGTTGAACGTGCCGATCCCGGTGCCGGCCATGTTCGCCTGGGTGGCCTGCACGAAGCGGGCGTTGTTCGCCACCTCGCCGAAGTTCCAGCCCTCGCCGTAGACGTAGATGTTCTTCCCGTCGACACCGTCGTGTTTCGGGGTGAGCTTGTCCAGCGCCTTGCGAACGGCCAGGATGTTCGCCTTCGGGTGGTGGCCCATCAGGTCGAACCGGAACCCGTCCACCTTGTACTGCTTGGCCCAGGTGACGATCGAGTCGACGACCAGCTTGCCCATCATCGCGTTCTCCGGCGCGGTGTTGGCGCAGCAGGTCGAGTTGGCCACCGTGCCGTCGGCGAGCAGCCGCTGGTAGTAGCCGGGCACGATCTGGTCGAGCACCGACTTGTCGTCGACGCCGGCCGCCGAGGTGTGGTTGTAGACGACGTCCATCACCACCCGCAGGCCGGCGTTGTTGATCCCGGCGACCATGGCGCGGAACTCCTTGGTGCGCTGAGCCGGGTCGACGGCGTAGCCACCCTCCGGGACGGTGTAGTGCAGCGGGTCGTAACCCCAGTTGTAGCCGTCCGAGCCGGCGACCTTGGCCACGCAGGCCTGCTGCTGGTCCGAGTCGGCCGGGAGGGCGGCCAGGTCACAGTCGGGCACGGCCTGGTCGGCACGGTTCTCCGGGATGGTCGCGAAGTCGAACACCGGCAGCAGGTGCAGGTGCGTGACCCCGGACTTGCCGAGCTCCGCCAGGTGCTTCATGCCGTTCGAGGCCGGCGACGTGAAGGCCTGGTAGGTGCCACGCGACGCGGCCGGCACCGACGTGTCGGCGATGCTGAAATCGCGTACCGAAAGCTCCTGGATCTGGATCTTCGCGGGCGCGGTGGCGACCGGCTTCCGCAAGGAATGCCATCCGGCGGGCGCGAGCGCCGCATCGGAGAGATCCAGGAACTGGCTGAGCTTGGAATCGGTGGACAGGGCCACCGAGTAGGGGTCGGTCACCGAGGCGGTGACGATCTTCCGCACGGCCGGCTGCCACGCGGTGACCCGGAACTTGTAGAACTTGCGGTAGAGGTCGCGTCCGGCAGGCGCGGACCAGATTCCGGTACGGTCATCGCGCCGCATCGTGACGATGGTGGCCGAGGCCGACCCCGCCGTGTCGTAGACCTCCAGCTCGACGCTGCGCGCGGTCGGCGCCCAGACCGAGACCTTGCCGTGGGTGTAGCCGAGCTCCGCGTCGACCGCCGCCGAGTAGACGTCGTCGAGCGCACCCGCGGTCTGCACTCCGGTCGCCGCGAGCAGCTTCCCGGTGGCGTCCCGCTCGGTGATCACGACCTGGCCGCGCAGGATGTCGGCGATGTTCGCGAAGGAACCCTGGAACGCGCTGTACTGCCACAGGTGCGGGAAGGCGGCGCGCTGCTTCTCGGTCAGGCCGGTGCGCCGCGAGGCGAGCCGGACGCTCCGGTAGGAGCCGGTGAGCTCACCGTCGGCCACCCCGATCTCGCCGGTCGCGGAGTAGACCAGGTCGTAGACCTTGCCGTCGGTCCCGGCGCCGACCTCCTGCAGCGTCGTGCCGGTGCCGGTCTGCCAGGAGATCGTGGACCGGTCGATCCAGACCGCCGACTCCTTGGACAGGTCGGTCGAGCCGCCGCCGCCGGCCGTCTTGACCAGCGGCAGCAGCCGCTTCACCTGCCCGGCGAGCAGCCAGACCTCGTGGCTCGCGTCGGCGAAGGTGAGGCGCTGGTCGGTGGGCAGGTCCTTGGCGTCGCCGTTGTGGATGATGTAGCTCAGCCCGGCCGCCCCGTCGGCCAGCGGCACCTCGAAGACCGCGCCGAACGAGTCGATCCTGGTGGGCGCGAGCGGGCTGCCCCAGTCGGTGCCGGTCGCGGCGCCGTCCCAGACGTGCAGGCCCCAGCCGGCGTAGTTCCCGTCGGCGCGGCGCCAGTGGATGATCGCCTTCGACGTGTCCTGCTCCACCTGGGGCGGGGTGGTGTAGATCGTGCTGTCACCCTGCTTGAGCCAGACCTCGGGGGTCTTGTTCGGGTCGAGCGAGCGGTCGGCGTCGGTGTCCTTCACGCCGTCGGCGTTCACCACGATGAAGCCCATGCTCTTGGCGTTCGGCGCGAGCTTGACATAGGCGAAGCGCCCGTACGCGTCCTCGCCCGCGAACGGCTGCCCGTGCGGCCAGGTGGTGGACATCGACGGGTCGACGTCACCCCAGGTGTAGAGGCCCCAGTCGGCGTAGCCGCCGGCCGGGCGCTGGTAGTGCACGATCGCGTAGTCGACGGTGGACGCCGCGGCCGGGGTGCCGACCGTGATCGCCGTCGTGGCGGAGGCGAGCCGCCCCTTGCTGTCTCGCACCACTGCCTTGTACTTCACCGGGGTGCCGCCGGCAAGCCCGTCCAGGTCGTGGTAGATCCGGTAGGGCGCCTTGTCGGCGGTGCCGAGCAGCTCCCACCGGCCGTTGCCGACCTGGGCCGCGAAGGTGACGGTGGCCAGCGGGTCGCCGGTGGTCTCGGCGACCAGCTCGGTGCGGGTCGCGACGGCGGCGCCGTCCTTGGGAACGCTGAGGCTGACGGTGGGGGCGGCGGTGACACCACCCACCGGGGTGCCGGCCCTCAGGACGATCGAGCTCAGCGCCGGCACGGTGACCGTGATCTTGCCGGCCGGGTCCGCCGTCACCGGCGACGACCCACCGTAGATCCCGGTGAAGGTGGCACCGGGCGACGAGGTGGCGAAGCTGACCGTCTGGGTGGTGGTGGCGCTGTTGGCCGCTACCACGTACTCGGCCCGCTTGGCCCGGTCGATCCGGGAGACCGCGAAGACGCCCTGGCCCTGCGCCGCGTACCGGGTCTGCTGCACGCCGGTGACCAGCGCCGGGTTCGCCTTGCGCAGCTTGGCGAGCGCGGCGATCGTCCGGTAGAGCGGGTGCGCGGTGTCGTAGTTGTCCACCGCGTGGGTGCGGTCGGTGCCGATCAGGTCGTCGTCCAGATAGTCGGCCGACTTGCTGGCGAACATGTCCTGGCGGGCGTCCTTGTCACCGCCCGGCCCGGTGAAGCCCTGCTCGTCGCCGGAGTAGACGACCGGCTGGCCGCGGGTCAGGAACATCAGCTCGTGCGCCAGCTGGTCGCGCTTGAGCCGGGTGTCGGCGGACGCGGCGGCGGCGATGAACGAGCCGATCCGGCCCATGTCGTGGTTGCCGAGGAAGGTCGGCAGCCGCTCGGCGCTGGTGCTCTCGGTGGTGTACAGGTCGTCCTTGGCGTAGACGTCGGAGAGCGCTGTGGCGTTGCCGGCGCCGGTGACGAACGCCTGCGCCGCCGCCTGGAACGAGAAGTCCAGGGTGGCCGGGAGTCCGCCCTTGCGCACGTACGTGGACTCGATCTCCTGGTCCGCGCTGTAGACCTCGCCGAACATGAAGAAGTCCTTGCCACCGGCCTTCCTGATGCCCGCGGTGAACTGCGGCCAGAAGTCGAGGTCGGTGTGCTTGACGGTGTCCAGGCGGTAGCCGTCGATGCCGGTGCTCTTGATCCAGTCGGCGTAGATCCGGGTCATGCCCTGGACCACCTCGGGACGCTCGGTCCACAGGTCGTCGAGGCCGTAGAAGTCGCCGTACTCGCTGTTCTCGCCGGAGAAGGTGGAGTCACCGCGGTTGTGGTACATCGTCACGTCGTTGAGCCACGCCGGCGTCTTGGCCCTGGCGTCCGCCTTGTCGGCGAAGGTCGGCGTGTAGGGGAACGAGGTGCTGTCGACCGGCGGGAACCCGTTCCGGCCGGTCGCGTAGTTCCGGTCCTCGAACGGCTGGCCCTGCGTGTCCGTGTACGGCGAGGTCGTCTTGTCGACGTACGTGTACTTGTTCTCCTGGTACTTGATGACGTCGGCGGTGTGGTTGACGATGATGTCCAGGAAGATCTTCATGCCCCGCTGGTGCGCGAGCCGGACCAGCCGCTTCAGGTCCGCGTTCGTCCCGAAGTGCGGGTCGACCCGGGTGAAGTCGGTGATCCAGTACCCGTGGTAGCCGGCCGAGATGTCGCTGCCGCTGCCCTGCACCGGACGGTTCTTGAAGACCGGGGCGAGCCAGATCGCCGTGGTGCCGAGCCCCTGGATGTAGTCCAGCTTGTCGATCACCCCCTTGAGGTCGCCACCGTGGTAGAAGCCCTTGTCGGTGGGGTCGTACCCGGTGGTGAGCCGGTCGCCCCGGAGGCCGCCCCGGTTGTTGGACCGGTCGCCGTCGGCGAACCGGTCCGGCAGGACGAAGTAGTACTGCTCGTTGGTCGCCGGCTGGTCGGAACCCCAGTTGGCGATGACTGCCGCGCTCGGCTCGGACGGGGCGGCGGACGCCTCGGCAGCCGGGATCGCGAGCAAAGGTAGGAGAAGGCTGAGCAGCGCGGTCCCCCACCGCGATTTACTCGATGCCACTATGCACCCTTCCGGTTCTGGCGTACGGACCACACCTGGAAGGTAGGTCCATCTTCATTGATTTCGATACATCCATCGGTACCGACCTTGAGGGTGTCGGCGCCGCCGTAGAGGTTCGTGCCGTCGACGCCGGCCGGTAGGCCGGCCAGGCGCAGCGGCTCGCCGGCCGCTCGCCGCGCCACCACCAGGACCGCGTCGTCGGCCGTCTCGCGCAGGAAGGCGAGGGTGTCGCCGGCCGCGTGCGCCCAGCGCAGGCCACCGGAGCGCAGCGCGGGCGTCGCCCGGCGCAGCGCGATGAGTTCGCGATACGCGCCGAGAGTGCGCCGGTCCCAGGTCTCCGGGCGGTGCCACGGCATCGGCGTACGCGAGTGCTCGCCGTTGATCCCGGTCAGGCCGAGCTCGTCACCCGCGAAGATCATCGGGGTGCCGGGCAGGGTGCAGAGCAGCCCGGTGGCCACCTCGTGCCGGTCCGCGTCGCCGACCACCGAGCGGATCCGGGGCGTGTCGTGCGAGCTGAGGATCTGCCACGAGCTGGTCCACGATCGCCAGGACATCTGCGCGGAGAACGCGCTCATCGTGGCGACCAGCGCGCCCGCGTCCCGGTCCGGGATCTCCCCGGGCACGCCCAGGAAGTCGTCGAACGGCAGCACCGCGGCGCGCAGCCAGCTCCACACCGGGCGGGTGAAGCCGGCGTAGTTCATCGTGCCCTGCCAGCCGTCGCGGTCCAGGTCACCGGTGGCGTCGTGGGCGTGCTCGCCGATCAGCAGGGCGTCCGGGCGAGCCTGCCGCACGGCGCGGCGCAGCAGGACCGCCGCCTCGCGGGACCAGTCCTCGGCGCCGCGGCGGCCGGTCATGTTGGCCACGTCGACGCGCCAGCCGTCCAGGGCGTACGGCTGGGTCAGCCAGTGCTGGGCGATCCGGGCGAAGCGGCGGCGCAGCTCGTGACTGCCCCAGTTGAGCTTGGGCAGGCTGGGTACGCCGAGCCAGGACTCGTACCCGCCGTCCGGGGTGAAGTAGTAGAGGTCGCGCTCGTCCGGGAACCACCGATGCGCGTCGCCGGTGTGGTTGGTGGTCAGGTCGCCGATCAGGCGCATGCCCCGGCCGTGCACCGCCTCGGCCAGCCGGACCAGGGCCGCGTCCCCGCCGAGCAGCGGGTCCACGGTGTCGAACGACGCGCTGTCGTAGCGATGGTTCGACCGGGCCGGGAAGAACGGTGTCAGGTACAGCGTGTTGGCGCCGAGGTCGGCGATGTGATCCAGGTGCCCGGCGATGCCGTCCAGGTCGCCGCCGTACACCTGGGTGGCGGCCAGTGGTGGCTGGGCCGCGACCGGCTCGTCCCAGCCGCAAGCCACCGCCCAGTCCGGGGTCCGCTTCGGTCCGGAGGACGCGAAGCGGTCCGGGAAGATCTGGTAGATCACCGCGTCCCGCGCCCAGGCCGGCGCGGGGGCGTAGGTGACCAGGCGGAAGTCGGTGGCGTCCGGGACGTCGTGCTGGGTCACGCCGCAGCCGGTCAGCCACCGCACCGCGCCACCCGCGGTGCGCAGCAGGAACCGGTACGGCGTGACCGGGTTGCGGACCTCGAGCTCGGCCCGCCACCACTCCCCGCCGTCGTCGCGCCGGTCCACCACCGCCGAGGTGAAGACCGGCTCGCCGTCGCGGACCCAGCGCATGTGCACCCGCGACACCCGGCTCCCGGCCGGCACCCGGACGAAGACGCTCACCGTCTCGCCCAGGGCCGGCGCGGGGTTGGACACGTAGGCGTCCGAGCCGTCGTGGTGTGGCAGGAGCAGCCGGCTCATCCCTTGACCGCGCCCGCGCTCAGGCCTTCCACGATGTACCGCTGCAGGTACATGAAGACGCCGACGGTCGGGATCGCGGTGAGCAGGGTACCCGCGCAGAACATGCCGAAGTTGGTGTCCCGCGAACCGGCGATCAGCCCGTAGAGGCCGACGGCGAGGGTCTTCGAGTCGCCCTCGGTGAGGAACACGTTGGCGATCAGGAACTCGTTGATCGTGCCGATGAAGGCGAGCAGTCCGGTCACCGCGAGGATCGGCGACACCAGCGGCAGCAGGATCCGGAAGAAGATCTGCGAGTGCGAGGCGCCGTCGACGTACGCCGACTCGTCGAGCTCCTTCGGGATGGTGTCGTAGAAGCCCTTCATCAGCCAGGTGTTCACGCCCAGCGCGCCACCCAGGTACAGGAAGATCATCCCCCACCAGGTGTTGAAGCCGAACGCCGGCCACAGGTCGGTGATCGTGGAGAACATCAGGAAGATCGCCACGACCGCGAGGAACTGCGGGAACATCTGGATCAGCAGCAGCGAGAGCAGACCGACCCGGCGCCCGGCGAACCGCCGCCGGCTGAACGCGTAGGCGGCCAGGGCCGAGAGGAAGACCGAGGCGGCCGAGGCCAGGCCGGCGATCACCACCGAGTTGAGGAACCAGTGCGGGAAGCCGGTCCGGCCGAGCAGGCGGCTGAAGTTCTCGGCCGACGCCCCGGTGGGCAGCAGCTCGGTCGACGAGAGCGTGCCCAGCGGGTTCAGCGCCGCCGACAGCACGAACAGCAGCGGGACGAGCGCGAAGACCACCCCGAGGACGGCGACCAGATGGCGCCAGCCGACCTGTTTGATCCAGCGGGTCACGAGTACACCTCCTCCTGCTGCCGGGTACGCCGGAAGCTGATCGTGGAGACCACCGCGACGATCAGGAAGATGAAGATCGAGATCGCGGCGGCGAAGCCGTACTGGGCGCCCGAGGCGCCGAAGGCCAACCGGTAGGTGTACGTGATCAGCAGATCGGTGGCACCGTTGGTGAGGTTGTCCGCCGGGAACGGCGCGCCCTCGGTGGTCAGCCAGATCGCGTTGAAGTTGTTGAAGTTGAACGCGAACGACGAGATCAGCAGCGGGGTCAGGGCGATCATCAGCAGCGGCAGGGTGACCGCCCGGAAGCCCTTCCAGGCGCCCGCGCCGTCCACCTTGGTGGCGTCCACCAGTTCGCCCGGGATCGCCTGCAACGCGCCGGTGCAGACCAGGAACATGTACGGGTAGCCGAGCCACAGCTGCACCAGAATCACCGCGATCCGGGCGGTCATGGCGCCGCCGAACCAGTTGGTGTGTATGCCCAGCAGGTTGTTGATCAGCCCGAAGTCGGTGTTGAACATGTCCCGCCAGACCAGGAGCATCGCGAACGACGGCATGGCGTACGGGAGCACGAGCAGGACCCGGTAGAGGTTGCGGAACCGGACCCGGCTGGAGTGCAGCGCCACCGCGATGAACATGCCGAGCAGGAACGTGAAACCGGTGGAGCAGATCGCGAAGATGAAGTTCCACACCAGGGTGCCCAGGAACGGACCGGCGATGCTGTCGTCGGTGAGCGCCCGGGTGAAGTTCGCGAAGCCGACGTTGACCTTCCAGCCCTGGGCCAGCTTCTCGCCGTCGGCGGCCACGAACGAGCCGATGCCGTCGTCGGCCTTCCACGTCTTGCCGCTGGTGGTGTCCCGGATGCTGTCGGTCGCGGCGTCGTACGCCCGGCCGGCCTTGCCCTCGTAGGCACGGGACAGCCCGGTGGAGCGGATCGCGCCACCGGCGGTCGGCACCGCGAACTCGGTGATCTCCTTGCTCCGGGCACTGGCCTGGCCGACGGTGAGCACGGTGTAACCCCGGGCCGCGGTGACCTTGCCGGACGAGGTGACGGTGACGTCGCCGGCCGGCAGCTGCTTGAGTCCGGAGCCGTCACCGGCGGAGACCTTCTTGGTGGCCGGGTCGGTGATCAGGAACACGAGTCCGCCGGTGGCCGGGTCGCCGGTGGTGGCGATGGAGAGGGCGTACTCGGTGGAGCCGGGCACCTGGGTGACCGACGCGGTCTGGATGGCGACGACCGCGTCCTGCTTGCTGCCCCGGTGCCCGTCACCGAAGTTGGTGAACGCCGTGCCGGCCGTGTAGAGCACCGGGAACAGCTGGAAGATCACCAGGAAGACGGTGCCGGGCAGCAGGTACTTCGCCGGGATGTGCCGCGGCGTCAGGTAGGCGTAGAGCAGCAGCGCGGTGGCCGCGACCAGGATGCCGAGGCCCACCCAGTGCTCGTCCTGGGCGAGCGGGAACGCCGCCCACACCGCGAACGACACCAGCAGGCCGAGCAGCACGATCTTGACGGCGAGACCGGCCACGCTGGTGCCGCGCTCGCGCCGGTTCGCCGGCTCGGGATCGGAGGCGGGGAGGGCCCGCGTCGCGGGCCCTCCGAGCTGCGTCGTCATTACTTGATCTGCGACGAGATCGTCTTGCCGGCGGCGGTGATGGTCTTCTCCGGGTCGGCCCCGCCGATGACGGCGGACTCGGCCTTGCCGAACGGGTCCCAGATGGCGGCCATGGCCGGGATGGCGGGCAGCGGCACGGCGTTCTCACCGGCGGTGACCCACTTCTCCAGGTCCGGATCGGAGCCCTTGACCTGGTCCAGGGCGGCGGTCAGCGCCGGCGGCCGGGGCTCGGCGTTGTAGAGCGCGACGGCCAGGTCCGGGGTGGTCACGTAGTTGGTGACGAACTCCTGCGCCAGTGCCTTGTTCTTGCCCTTCGCGGCGACGTAGAAGGTCTGCACGCCGAGGAACGGGGTGGCGGTCTTGCCACCGGCGAAGCCCGGGACGGCGGTGATGTCGTACTTGAGGTTCGCCTTCTTCACGTCGGTGACGGCCCACGGGCCGGAGACGAGGTAGGCGCACTTCTTGCCGGTGAAGGTGGCGATCGAGTTCTGGTCGCTGATCGAGCGCTTGAGCGCGCCGTCACCCTTCTCGCCCAGCGCGGCCAGCTTCTTGAACGCCGCGATCGACTCCGGCTTGCCGACGCCGAGGTCCTTGGGGTCGTAGTCGCCCTGCGCGTTGGTGCCGAACAGGTAACCGCCGGCCGAGCTGTACAGCGGGTACGAGTGGTACGCGTCGCCGTTCTGGCCGACCTGCAGGCAGAGGATCTCCGAGACCTTCTTCGCCGCCTTGAGCTTCTTGCCCTCCTTGACCAGGTCCTCGATGGTCGCCGGGGCGGCCGGGGCCAGCTCGGTGTTGCGGATCAGGCCGAGGTTCTCGGTCGCGTACGGCACGCCGTAGGTCTGCCCGTTGAAGGTGACCGCCTTGATGGCGTTCGCCGCGATGCCGCTCTTCTGCTCCGCGGTCAGCTGCACCGGGTCGATGGCGCCGTTCTGCACCAGGTTGCCGATCCAGTCGTGCGCGCCGACCATCACGTCCGGGCCGCTGCCCTGCTGGGAAGCGGTCAGGAAGGTGGTCTGCTGGTCCTTGGAGATGGCCTGGACCTTGACCGTCACGCCGTTCTCCTTGCCGAACTTCTCGGCGAACGGCTTGAGGGCGGCGGAGCGCTTGTCGTCGGCCCAGATCACCAGCTCACCGGTGGCGGCGCTGGCCTGCGGCCCGGCGGTGGTGCTGTCTTCCTTCTTGTCGCCACAGGCGGCGACGCCGACCAGGCAGAGCAGGCTTGCCGCGATCACTCCGGCGGTGCGGATGCGCATGGAAAGCTCCCGTTCTTATACGGATTTAGCGCGAGAAAAGGGGTGTCCTGAGCGCGGCCCATGGCTCGGCGCTCACAAGATCGGTAAGGTGTCGTCCTTGTTGCCGGGACGTTAGCAAGCTCTTGCAGTCAATGGAAGGGCTTGCAGAGCGATGCCCGGTAACAGCTCGGCACTACAGTGACAACATGCGTGCACGGATGGCGGACATCGCCCGTCAAGCCCAGGTCAGCGAGGCGACGGTCTCTCGCGTCATCAACGACCGCCCCGGCGTCTCCGCGGAGACCAGGCAGGCGGTGCTGACCGCCCTCGACGTGCTCGGCTACGAGCGCCCCGAGCGGCTGCGCAAACGCAGCGCCGGTCTGGTCGGCCTGGTGGTGCCCGAGTTGGACAATCCCATCTTCCCGGCGTTCGCGCAGGTCATCGAGTCGACGCTGGCTCAGTCCGGGTACACGCCGGTGCTCTGCACGCAGTCACCCGGCGGCGTCACCGAGGACGAGTACGTCGAGATGCTGCTGGACCGCCAGGTCTCCGGCATCGTGTTCGTCTCCGGCCTGCACGCCGACACCACCGCCGACCCGGAACGCTACCTGCGGCTGCTCGCCCGGCCGCTGCCGATCGTGCTGGTCAACGGGCACACCGACGGCATCGACGCACCGTTCGTCTCGTGCGACGAGCAGCTCTCCGGCGATCTGGCGGTGGGACACCTCGCGTCGCTCGGGCACCGCCGGATCGGGATGATCTCCGGTCCTCACCGGTTCAGCCCGGTGCAGCGCAAACTCGCCGGCTATCGGGCCGCCATCCAGCGCGAGCTCGGGGTGCCGGCGTCCGAGGTGGACGATCTCGTGGAGCTGACACTGTTCGGCGTGGAGGGCGGCGAGGTGGCCGCGGAACGCCTGCTGAACAAGGGCGTCACCGGCATCATCTGCGGTTCCGACCTGATGGCACTGGGCGCGATCCGTGCCGCGCGGCGCCGCGGGATGGACGTGCCGGGCGAGGTGTCGATCATCGGGTTCGACGACTCGCCGCTGATGGCTTTCACCGACCCGCCGCTGACCACCCTGCGCCAGCCGGTGGCGGCGATGGCGGTGGCCGCCGTCCGGTCCCTGGTCGACGACATCAACGGGCACGGTTCGCCCAGGTCGGAGTACCTTTTCCGGCCGGAGCTGGTGGTCCGCAACTCGACGGCGATGGCCCCGGCCCGCCGCAAGCTGACCGCTGACATCTCCGCCGCCTGACGAAACCTGCTGCAAGTTCTTGCACGATCGGGCGGCGCAACCCGCTCGTTCGCTCAAGAGAGCGTGTTCTCCGCCTCGTTCGAGCGGCCGGTCTTGCGCAGCTGAGGCGGGCTCGGTGGCGGGCATCGCGAGGCTCGTGACCGGCACGGGCAGGCTCGGTAAGAACCGGCATGCCCGCCACCTCTCCGAATGCACCGACCGCAACGTCGTCACTACGCAGCGCGCGCAAATCCCTGCTTTCCCGGCGGCATCGCCGATCAGTGATACACATCACATTTTTTCTTAACCGGTTAACCAGCGGAGCGCGTCGGGCTTGCTTTCGCGGCGTCGGCGGACGGGCGGCTGCCGGGTCCTTGCAGGGTTCGGCTGGGGCGGTCACGACGACGACGCCGATCACCGAACCGGTCCAGTCCCCTCCCCGAGCCGCTTGCGCTCGACGATGCTCGTCGCGGTGACCACACTCATCGGCGGCACGTCCTTCGCGACGACAGCACCCGCCCCGACGACCGAGCCGCGCCCGATCGTCACCCCCGGAGTGATGGTGGCCGCCGCCCCGATCCACACGTCGTCCCCGATCACGATCGGCGCATGCGTGATGAAGTCGTACCGCTCGTCGACCTCCACCGGATGCCCGGCGGTGCTCAGCGTCACCCGCGGCCCGATCATCACCCGGTCCCCGATGGTGATACCGCCGTAGTCGAGGAAGAAGCACCCCTGATTGATGAACACCCGCTCGCCGAACGTCGCACCCAGCCCGTAGTCGCAGTGGAACGGCGGCAGGATCGACAGCGACTCGGGAACCGCGCCGCCGAAGATCTCGCCCAGCACCGCCCGCCGCGCGTCGAGATCGTCGAACGGCAGCGCGTTGAGCCGCGCGGACAGACTCATGGCCCGCTGCACACGCTGCGCGAAAAGCCGCGACTCGGGCGTCCGGGTAGGTAGCCGTTGCTCGTTACGCACGCCCCGATGGTGGCACGCCACGACATCATCGGATCCGCTAGGTGATCGTGCCGGTCTGCACCCGCTCCCGCAGTTCCATCACCCGTTCCCGGCTGGACCCGGCGAGCCAGCGCAGCTTGGTGCGCGAGGTGCCCGGCAGGCGCAACCAGTCCACGAACCGGTCGTCGCCGAACGGGGGCTCGTTCTCCCAGATCGTCGGCGGAACCCGCCACCGGACACCGGACGGCATGATCCGGGTCAGGTGGTCCAGCGCGTGGTCGAGGTTCACCAGCGTGGCACCCATCGGAACCAGAACCGCCGGGTCGCGCCGGGCCCGGTCGTCGAGATCCTCGAAGAGCCGTCGCAGGCCCCAGCCGGTCCGGATCTCGGTCAGCGCGCCGAGCAGGTCGGCATCGTCCACCTTCCGCGCCGGCCGGCCGCGCCACCGGGTCAGCCACCGCTGGTCATGCAGCCAGTCCCCGGCCAGGCCGTACGCGAACGCCACCGCCGCCAGCGACAGCAGCACCACGATGACCGCCACCCGGGCGGAGTGCTCGGCGGCTCCCGAGAGGCGCAGAACGCCCGCCTCCCTCTGATCGCCGACCACCGCCGCGACCACGAGCACCAGCGAGGCGATGCCGAACGCAGCCGCCCGGCTCCCGGACAGCTGAACGCTGTCGAGGCGCCGCCGCAGGAGCGCTCCGAGAGGCCGGCGCATCCGGAGCAGAGCGGTGTCGGCGGGCGTGCCGGCGATGTGCACCACCGCCGCCACGATCGGCCACAACGGGAGCAGGGCCAGGACGAGATGGCCGAGATGCCGCACGGCGCTCCGCGGAGCGAGGAAGAGCCAAGCCGCAACCGTGGTCGTGGCTTCGCCCACGGCGACACAGAACACGATCGAGGCCGTGAGAAGAAGCAGGTAGCCGACCAGCGGGGCAACTGTCGGTGGCATCGGCGAACCGTGGACCGCGCCGGCCCAGAGCAGGGCGACGACGAACAGGACGGCGAAGATCACGCCGAGGCCGGCAAACCCGGAGAGGAACCAACCGATCGCGTAGAGACCGAACACCGCGGCGGTGACCTCGCTGATCAGGCGAAGTCCGCCCAGCCAGGACGGCAGGCCGTCGGCCGCTCCCACGCTCCAGTTCCGCTCCAGGTCGAGGATCTGGTTGATCAGGAGGAAGTGCACCGTCTCGTCCGGGAACGGCGGCAGGTCGAGGCGCACCACCTGGTCGAGCGCTTTCCTGCGGAGCACCGTGATCGTCTCCCGGACCAGCGTCCTGCCGATCGCCCACTGGGCCAGCCAGTCCGGCACCAGGGCGAGCACGTCCAGGGCGAGTGATCGGTCGTACGCGGTGCCGGCCACGAAGGCCCCGATCACCAGCCGGCCGACCGTGTCCCCGAGCGATCCGGGCAGCTCGGCCTGCCGCGGCTGGCCGGCGGCGAGCATCCGGACCAGCGGGACGCTCGCCGGCGGCCATTCGAACCGGGCGACCCGGCGCGCGGTCATCCGTGCCGGGTCGCCGAACCGCACGATCTCCGGCAGCCCCGTCATCCCGGCCAGCGTCTCGGCGAGCATCCGCTCCGCCGCTGTCAGGATCGCGGCGCGCTGCCCGGCGGTGCCGTTGCGCAGCAGGAGCGGAACCACACCCTCCCAGCGGTGACCGGCCAGCATCTCGCCCGGCGCCAGCAGGCCCGGCTCGGCCAGCAGCAGGCCGGCCGCCAGCAGTTCCTGGATCGACCGGTGCGCGAAGGTGAACGCCTTGAGCGGACCGGCCCCGCCGGTGTCCGGAACCGTGCGGAGCAGGCGAGCCTGCTCCAAGGTCTGCACCGCCGCGTGCAGCTCGGGCCCGGACGCGAACTCCCGCTTCGCCATCTCGGCGTCGACTCGGGCCCAGTTCCAGCCGGTCGGCGCGTCCAGCAGGGTGAGGCAGAAGGCCAGTTGCTGAGCCACCCGGACGACGCCGGCCGCCACCGGTTCGCGGCCGCCGAGGATCCGCACGACGCGCGCGTGCACCGCCTGATGCGTGACCCCGAAGACGCCGCCGTCCAGGGCCGCGGAGTCAGTGTCCCTGATGTATCCGCAGATCAGGCGCAAGGTCAGCGGATTCTCCGCGAGCCGCCGCAGGCCGGGGTCCGCGGACAGGCGTTTGCTCAGTGTCCGCCGCGGCTGTCGCTGCGGGATCAGCGCCTTCATCAGTGACCGCTGGTTCTTCGGGCTGAGCGGGTTGATGGTGATCAGCCGGGACGAGGTGATCGCGCTCGGCTCGGCGAAGTCGCGGCTGGCGATCACGGCGTGCGAGTTCGGCAGGCTGTCCACGAGACGGCGGATCGCGGTCAGGTGCTCCTCGGCCGTGCGGGCCACGTCCGTCGAGTCCAGCAACGCCGGAATCTCGTCGAACGAGTCGAACAGGAAGAGCCAGCCGACCACCTCCCGGTGTTCCCGGAAGTACTGCAGCACCTTTCCGCGCAGGAACGAGTCGCCCCTGCCGAGCAGCCCGGCCAGGAACTCCCGGTACGAATTCGCCTCCACCGGACCCGCATCGGTGACGAAGAAGCGCAGGTCCACGTAGACCGGGATGACGCGCCCCTGAGCCGGACGCCGCCCCCGGGGCATCCCGCGCCGGGCGAGCCCGCGCAGCCCGTACGTCTTGCCGGCGCCGGCCGGTCCGCGGACCAGGGTGAGCTGGCCGGCGCCACGCCAGCGGGCCCGCAACAGCCGGGACAGCCGGATCCGGCGTTCCTTCCGGCCGATCCGGCTGGTCGCGTCCACGTCGACACCCGGCTCCGAGGCGTCGGTCCCGGCATCCTCGACCAGGTCTCCGGCCGCCTTGATCATCTGAAGGACGTCGTGGTCGACGATGGTCCGGGGGATCCGGCGCAGCCGGCGGACGCCGATCAGCAGGAGGGGAAGGGCGACGAGCGCGGCGGCACCCCGTTCCCACGGGTCCAGTCGGTGCCCGGGTATCGCGTTCAGTGCCGAGACGACGAGCACTCCACCCGCGCAGAGCACCGCGAGCCAGCTGACGACCCGGCGGAAGGACCGGGGCCACTCATTGGCGTGTCCGAGCGTGTCGAAGAGCAGCGAAGCGGTCGACACCGCCAGCGCGGCGACGTCCAGGGCATTCTCCATACGAGATCCTCCGGCTCGCGAATGCCCTCCACTTGAGGCCACCGCGGAAGTCCCGTCAACCCCGCTGCCCGCATCGGACACGGGGGCGCCTCGCCCGGCCGCTTCGGCCCGGCGTCCGGCCCGGCGTCCGGCCCGGCGTCCGGCCCGGCGTCCGGCCCGGCGTCCGGCCCGGCGTCCGGCTCGGCGGCGATGGCCCGGCCCGCCGGACCGCGGCCGGCCGGCACCCCGGCACGGGTGGCCGTCAGCGCCGCCGGAGCAGGACGGCCGCCACGACGACCGGGACCATGCAGACGGTCTGCAGGGCGGCGTACCAGAGCGGGCAGACGCCGGGGATCAGGTCGACGCCGACGACGGCGATCGGCAGGACGACGGTGAGCGTGCGGAGGCGGTCGAGGGCCTTGGCGTTGCCCCGGCCGGCGGCGGTGGCCATCCGATAGAGCAGGACGGCGACGATCGGGAGCAGGACGCCGCGGATCCACATGAACGTGTTGACCGGCTGACCGTGGGCCGCGACGGCGGCCAGGCCGGTGAGGGCGATGCCGCTCAGGACGGTGTAGGCCTTGAGGCTGGTCGCGGTCTTGTCGAGGCTGGTGGCGGCCGGGCGGTTCATCGTGATGTCCATGCCGGAAACGCTACGGAGCGTGCTCGGCGGCCGGTATCCGTCTGGCGGGAAGGTCGAGTGGGCCCAGACCCACCATCGGGCGCGGACTCATGCGCGCCTCGCGGAGCAGGGTCGGTGACCGAAAGTGACAACTCCTTGCATCGCCATCGACACATCTCTATCCTCCTCAGGAAAGCGCTTTCCTCCCTGCCCCACTGTTCCCCAGAAAGCGCATTCCCCCAGCAGGGCCCATCCCCAGTAGAAGCAGGTGAGACACATGAGACGACCAGTCGCCGTGCGCTGGCTGTCGGCGGGAGCCACAGCCGCCGTGACCGCCACGATCGCCCTCACCCTCCCGGCGTCCTCCGCCTTCGCCGCCGACAACCTCAGCCTCAGCGCCGGCGCCGACGGCTCCAGCAAGGCCAGCGGCACCAGTTACGGCAACGTCCGCGACGGCAACACCAGCACCTACTGGTCGCCGGCCGGCTCCACCGGCTACGTCTCGGTCAAGTGGGGCAGCGCCACCACGGTGTCCTCCGCGATCATCAGGCAAGCCTCCGGCGGCGGCACGATCAACGCGTGGCGCCTGCTCAACGCGGACACCGGTGCGGTGCTGACCAGCGGCAGCGGCAGCCCGAGCAGCATCTCCTTCGGCTCGACAGCGCTGAAGAAGCTCACCTTCGAGATCACCGGCGCGTCCAGCGCGCCGCGGATCGCCGAGTTCGAGACATACGCCTCGGGCGGCGGCACCACCCCGACCAGCAGCCCCACCGCCAGCCCGAGCCCGACCGGCGGCGGGACCGGCACGCCGACCGGCACGTGGCCCACCTCGACCGGCTCGGTGAGCGTCTCCGGCACGATCTCCGTCTCGGGCACCTTCGACGGCGGGATGAAGACCTACTGCTGCATCGGCGACGGCTCGCAGAACGAGTCCCAGGACCCGATGTTCGAGATCGCCAACGGCGGCACCCTGCAGAACGTCATCATCGGCTCGCCCGCCGGGGACGGCGTGCACTGCGCGGGCACCTGCACCATCAAGAACGTGTGGTGGAACGACATCGGCGAGGACGCCGCGACCTTCAAGGGCACCACCGGCGGAACCAGCTACGTCATCGGCGGCGGCGCGCGGTCCGGCAGCGACAAGACGTTCCAGCACAACGGCAACGGCACGGTCAGCATCTCCGGCTTCTACCTCAGCGGCGCCGGCAAGCTGTACCGGGCGTGCGGCAACTGCTCCAGCTCCTACCAGCGCAACGTCAAGATCGACAACGTGCTGCTGAACGACATCGACATGGTCGCCGGCATCAACACCAACTGGGGCGACACCGCCACCATCACCCGGGTCACCCTGACCAACAGCTCCAGCGCCGTGGTCTGCGGCCAGTACAAGGGCGTCGCCAAGGGCAGCGAGCCCAGCTACCTCGGCGAAGGCTGGAACAACGCCAACTGCAAGGTCACCAAGAGCGACATCACCTACAAGTAGCGGAGCCGGGTGCCTTCCAGGCACCGCCGGCACATGCCGACCGGCGCGCTCGCCCCTCGCGGGCGGGCGCGCCCCGGCCCACGTCGCACACCTTTTCGGTACGCGTTTCTCAGGTGCCGGCCGGCGGCTGCGGGTCGTCCCCGAGGACTCGCTGGACCACCTGGTAGACCTGCTCGACGGTGATCCCGTGCCGTTGCGCGATGCCGTGCACATCGTGACCGTCGGCGTATTCGGCGACGACGCCATCCTCGTTCACGAAGACGTGCGGCGGCACGTGCTCCGGTCCCGGATACCCCGGTGGACCGTAAGCGATCGGCGGAGGGTAGGGCTGCGGCACCGCAGGCGGCGCGTGATGACCCGGGGGCGCTTGACCCTGCGGCGGATAGTAGCCAGGCGGCGGATAGTAACCGGGCGGCGGCGGATATCCCGGAGGGCCGTAGTAACCGGGTGGCGCTTGAGGATCCGGTTGGGGGTAAGGACCCGGCGGCGCTTGATGACCCGGTTGGCCGTAAGGACCCGGCGGCACCGGCGGGGCGGGATAACCGGGCGGCGCGTGGTAGCCCGCCTGCGGCGGAGGATAGCCCACGGGCCCGACCTCCCGCTCGACCACCGCATAGACCTGCGCGACGGTGAGTCCATACCGCAGCGCGATGCTCTCCACGTCGTAGCCGTCACCGAACTCGGCGACGACGCGATCCACCCAGCTCGGCTCTGCCTCGGTCACCCACTCAAGCTATCGGCCCGGCCCAAATCCGGGGGTGTGCGGAGGTCGTCGACGAGCTGGGGGTACCGCGGCCACCCGCCACGCCCGTAGCTCGCCGGGCGGTCCGGGGCCAAGCGTGCCTCGCGTGGCTCGGCGGGACTCTGCCAGGGCGTACAAAATGGGGTTTCACCGGCGAAGGCGGCCCGGACGATGCCGGACCGCCTTGCCGGAAGCGGTCAAGAATGCGCCGCAGCGGTCAGCGGGGATGACCTTTCTCCACCGCCGATAGCGCCACCGGTCAGCGGGGGACGACCTTCTCCACCGCCCACTGGCGCCAGGTGTCCAGTTTGTGCTGGACGGTGGCCAGCTGCTCGCGGACCGGGCCCGGGCCCGTCGAGCCCGGCGTGGTGCGGGCCGCCAGGGCCGAGGAGACCGAGAGGACCTCGCGGACCGACGGGTCGAGGTGGCCGCTGACTGTCGTCAGGTCGTCGTCGGTCAGGTCCTCCAGCTCGCACTCGCGCGCCGAGCAGAGGGCCACCAGCTTCCCGGTGATCTCGTGCGCGTCGCGGAACGGCACGCCGCGCCGGACCAGCCAGTCCGCCACCTCGGTGGCCAGCGAGAAGCCGACCGGGGCGGCGGCCGCGAGGCGGTCCACGCGGACGGTCATCGTGGAGATCATCCCGGCCAGCGCGGGGAGCAGCAGCTCCAGCGTGTCGACGGCGTCGAAGGCCGGCTCCTTGTCCTCCTGCATGTCGCGGTCGTAGGTGAGCGGGAGGCCCTTGAGCATGGTGAGCACCGCGACCAGGCCGCCGACCAGCCGGCCGCTCTTGCCGCGGGCCAGCTCGGCGATGTCCGCGTTCTTCTTCTGCGGCATGATCGACGAGCCGGTGGCGAACGCGTCGTCCAGCTCCACCCAGCCGAACTCGGTGGAGGTCCAGAGCACCACCTCCTCGCCGAGGCGGGACAGGTGCACGCCGATCAGCGCGGTGACGAAGAGGAACTCGGCGACGAAGTCGCGGTCGGCGACGGCGTCCATCGAGTTCGGCGCGGGCGCGGCGAAGCCCAGCTCCTTGGCGACAGCGGCCGGGTCGAGCGGCAGCGACGAGCCGGCCAGGGCGCCGGAGCCGAGCGGGCTGATCGCGGTCCGGACGTCCCAGTCGCGCAGCCGCTCCAGGTCACGCAGCAGCGGCTGCACGTGGGCGAGCAGCCAGTGACCGAAACTGACCGGCTGGGCGTGCTGCACGTGGGTCATCCCGGGTGCCGGGGTGTCGACGTTGCGCGCGGCCTGCTCGGTCAGCGCGTCGGCCAGCTCGATCAGCGCGACGGCCACCCCGCGGGCGTGGTCGCGCAGGTAGAGCCGCAGGTCGGTGGCGACCTGGTCGTTGCGCGACCGGCCGGCGCGCAGCTTGCCGCCGAGCGCGCCGAGGCGCTCCAGCAGGCCGCGCTCCAGGGCGGTGTGCACGTCCTCGTCCTCGATGGTGGGGCGGAACTCGCCGGCGGCGCAGGCCGACTCGAGGTCGTCCAGCGCGGCCAGCATCCGGCCCAGCTCGTCGGCGTCGAGCAGCCCCGCGTTCGCCAGCACGCGGGCGTGCGCGCGGGAGGCGAGCAAGTCATAGGGCGCCAGCCGCCAGTCGAACTGGACGCTGACGCTCAACCGGGCCAGGGCCTCCGCCGGACCACCGGCGAATCGCGCACCCCAGAGCCGGGTCGGCTCGTCACTCTCCGGCACACCTACTCCTTGATCGTTAGAAACTTCCGCCTGACTTTAACGCGTGCATAATAATACCCCACCTCTGATAAAGTTGCATCATGGCTGATCTCGATCTCACCGGCGACGTCGTCGCCCTCACCCGCGTCATCTGCGACATCCCCTCGGTCAGCGGCGACGAGACGGAGCTCGCCGACGCCGTCGAGGCAGCACTGCGGAAATACCCGCACCTGGAGGTGCTGCGCGACGGTGACGCCGTGGTCGCCCGCACCAACCTGGGCCGCGCCACCCGGGTCGTGCTCGCCGGCCACCTCGACACCGTCCCGATCGCCGGCAACCTGCCGGTCGTCGAGGACGGCGACGTCCTGCGCGGCCGCGGCACCGTCGACATGAAGGCCGGAGTCGCCACCACGCTGCACCTGGCCGCGACGCTGACGAGCCCGCGCTACGACGTCACCTATGTCTACTACGACCACGAGGAGGTCGCCGCCAAGCTGAACGGGCTCGGCCGCCTGGTGCGCAACCACCCCGACTGGCTGGCCGGCGACTTCGCCATCCTCGGCGAGCCGAGCGACGGCACCGTCGAGGGCGGCTGCCAGGGGACCATGCGCGTGAAGATCACCGTGCCGGGTGTCGCCGCGCACGCCGCCCGCTCCTGGATCGGCAGCAACGCCATCCACAGCGCCGGCGGGGTCCTGGACGTGCTGCGGGCCTACCAGCCGCGGCGCCCGGTCGTCGAGGGACTGCAGTACCGCGAGGGCCTCAACGCGGTGAAGATCGAGGGCGGCATCGCCGGCAACGTCATCCCCGACCTGTGCACCGTCTTCGTCAACTACCGGTTCGCCCCGGACCGCTCGGTCGAGGAGGCCGAGGCCCACCTGCGCGAGGTCTTCGCCGGGTTCGACCTGGAGGTCACCGACAGCGCCCCCGGCGCGCGCCCCGGCCTGGACAAGCCGGCCGCCAAGGAGTTCGTCGACCTGGTCGGCCGCCAGCCGCAGGCCAAACTCGGCTGGACCGACGTGTCGCGCTTCGCCGCCCTCGGCATCCCGGCGGTCAACTACGGCCCCGGCGACCCGCTGCAGGCGCACACCGACGGCGAGCACGTCCCGATCCCGGAGATCCGCACCGCCCTGCACAACCTCACGACCTGGCTGAGCTGAGCCCGCGGCGAGCGGCCCGGCTCCTCCCGGGCCGCTCCCGTGGCCGGGATCCGGAAAGTGTCGTACCGGTGTCGCATGATCGCGGGGTGACGTGGACGCACCTGCTGCCGGAGACCGGCGAGATCGACCCACCGCCGCCGGGACGCCTCCGCTTCGCCACCTGGTGCGGTGAGCCGCCCCCGCCCGACCCGGCCGACGCCGGCTTCGAGGAGGCGGTCCTGCGGGCGGCGTCACCGGCCTGTTCCGCCACGCCACGGCGCTGGCCAAGGTGTCCCCGCCGCGGGCCTGGCTGCGATCGGCGGCACCGTTCGCCGGCGAGTGGCCGGTGCGAGCGGTGCTGGAGTGCTTCGCCGGCTTCGCCGGCCACGTCTGGTCCGGCAGCGACGAGTTGCTTCGCGGGCTCACCTGGATGCTGTCACTGGATCCCTCCCCGGAGGCCACCGAGCTGCTGGGCCGGGTCGCGGTCACGGCCGGCTCGTCCGGTGCGCGCAGCAGGGGCTACGTGTTCGCTCCGCTGACCGCCGCCGCTGCCGTCGAGATCCTGACGAGCCGGCCCGGCGACGTGCCGGGCCGGGCGCTGACCGAGCTGTCGCGGATCGTGGTTCACAAGGCGCTGCTGGCCCGGGTGCGCGCCGCTCTCGACCGGTGAGCTCGTGGCGCGCTGGTCCGCGGCAGGTGCACGGGATCCATGCGGCGGCCGGGCGCGTCGCCTCAGTCAGGCAGCGCGCCGGCGAGCACCCGTCTGGTCCGGCCGCCGAGGGCGTCGAGCTCGGCGGACGCGCCTCGCACCTCGGTGACCAGTTCGACGGCGGCCAGCAGGTGTTCGAGGGCGATCACGTGCTCGTCGAACGGCTCGTCGTCCGCGAACCGATCGAGCAGGATCGCGAAGTCGGCCAGCACCGCCTCGGCATACCCGGCCGCCCGGCCGGCATCCCCGACGCGCAGGCAGCAGCGGGCCGCTTCGATCATCGCTCGCCCGACGAAGGCGTGGCTCTGGCCCAGCAGCCGCGTGGTGATGCGCCCGGCCAGGTCGAGGGCGCGCTGTTCGAGTCCCGGGTCGGGCAGGGCCGCGAACTCGGCGGCGAGCTGACGGGCCGCCATGGCGAGCGCGACGCCGTCGACCCACTGCTGGGAGCCCTCCGGAGCGCACGGCCGCTGCCCCAGCCCCGCGATGCACGCCTCGGCGGCGACCGAGACCGACGTCGCCGCCTGGACCAGCAGGCGCGAGCGGGCCGGGCCCCGCACGTCCGACGCGACGGCCAGGCGGGCGACCTCGAGGGCCACCGCGATGTCCTCGGTGCCCCGGGTCGGCTCGCCCGGCCGCGCCCTCGCCAGCAGGGCCGCCGCGGCGGCCCTGTCTCCGGGTGCCGGCCCGGCCGCTTCCGCGGCGACGGGCAGTCCGAGCTCCAGCCGGTAGGACGTCCACGCCAGCGGATCCTTGACCCGGTCCGGCTCGTTCTCGGGACGCCCGGACGAGGCGCGGACGACGCCACCCATGACCCGGTCCATCGCGAGCCGCGCGTCGTCGAACGGCAACGCGAACCGCTCGGTCAGCACGGTCAGGACCTCGCGACGGCTCGTCCCCCCGGCCTCGGCCGCCCGCAGGAACACCACGAGATCGCGCACCGTGGTTCCGCGCGCGAGGCGTACGGACAGATCGTCGGTCCACTCCACGGCTAGAGGATGCCGCTCCCGGCCGTGGTCGACAAGCGGGCCGGGAAAAGGGCGCGCTCACCGTGACCGGTGAGCGCGCCGGAGTGCCGTACCGAAAAGGTCCTGACTACTTGCAGGCCTCGGTCAGCTTGACGGTCGCGTTGGTGAACGCGGTGACGTCCGGCATCTGGGTGCTCCCCGCGCTGATCGTCGTGGCGAACCCGTCCATCAGGGTGGCCACCGACTCGGCGGTGCTCCGCACGTCGCCGTCGGCCTTCTTGGCCTCTTCGCGGACCTTGGCCGCGCTGTCGGAGTACGTCTTGGCGAGCCCCCGCGGGTCGTCGATCTGCTGCATGCCCTTGCTGGTGACGCCGGTCAGCTCGGCCTTGATCGCGTCGCAGGCGGCCTTGGTGTCGCCGTCCGCCCCGCACCCCGCCATGGCCGTGACCATGACCAGCACAGCAGTTCCGAACGCGATCGTGATCGCACGCAAGAGGTTCCCCCGATGATCGTGGTGAATGGCGAGCTGGCACCGTAGCAACGGCGCACCACCACCCACCCGGGAGGCCGTCCCCGCACGAGGAAGATCACAGCGCGGGGCGACCCGGGAACCCTGTCCTACTCGGCCGGGGTGGCGGCCAGGCGGGCGATGCTGCCCGGCATGGCGTACATGTGGGCGAAGGCACGGGCCTGCTCGCCGGTCCAGGCCGAGGAGCCGTGGCCGTAGACGATGCCCGCGCGGGTGGCGGCGTCCAGCAGGCTGTACGGGCTCGACGAACCCAGCAGGACGATGTTGCCCTTGTGCAGCTTGACGCGGACGGTGCCGGTCACCCGGGTCTGGCTGGAGTCCAGGAAGGCGCGGAAGTCGTCCATGATCGGGTCGAAGTAGACGGCCTCGTGGAGCAGGTCGCCGTACGTGTTGCCGAGCTGCGCCTTGGTGGCCTGCTGGCGGTTGGAGAGGACGAGTTTCTCCAGCTCGCGGTGCGCGGCGATGAGGATCAGCATGCCGGGCGCCTCGAAGCCGACGCGGGCCAGGTTGCCGACCATCGTGGAACCCATGTGGATGCCCCGGCCGACGCCGTGCTCGCCACCGAGGACGTTGAGCGCGGAGAGGATCGCGTAGTTCGGCGCGTCCGCCTCGACCAGCGGGGCGCCGTCGGCGAACGAGGCCCCGGTCACGATCCCCTTGTCGAAGGTGAGGTGCAGCTCGACGCCGTCGGCCGGGGCGTCGGCGATCGACCTGGTGTAGGTCCAGGCGTCCTCCGGGAGGTACTCCCAGCTCCCGTAGGTCTCCTCGCCGCCGATCGAGGTGCCGATCAGACCCTCGTTGATCGAGTACTTCTTCACCTTCTCGCTGACCGCGAAGCCGCGGCTGCGCAGGAACTCGGCCTCCTCCTCGCGGACCAGGCGCTCGTCCCGGACCGGGGTGATGATCTCCAGGTGCGGGGCGAGGGCGCGGATCACCGCGTCGTACCGGACGTGGTCGGCGCCGGCGCCGGTGGAACCGTGCGCGATGCCCGTCGCGCCGACCTTGAGGGCGACCTCGACGACCTTCTCCGCCTGGATCAGCCGCTCCGCGCCGACGCACGACGGGTAGGCGCCGTTGCGCAGGTAGTTCGCCTTGATCGCGTAGGTGACCACCCGGTCGTAGAGCTCGGCGCGGGCGTCGACCACGTGGTGCTCGACGGCGCCCAGCTCCTCGGCGCGGGCCTTGACGGCCTCGGCCTCACCGCTGTGCAGCCCACCGGTGTCGATGTTCGCGGTCACCACGTCCCAGCCCTTCTCGCGGAAGTCCACGAGGGCGTACGAGGTGTCCAGCCCACCGGAGAAGGCGAGAACGATCTTGCGCTTGGTCATCGGGACAGTTCCTTCTCGAGAATCGGTACGTACGTCTTACCGTCCTGGACGACGTGGCCGGGCGGCAGGACGTAGAACTCGCTGCTGCCCGCCTCGATCGCCTTCTGCATCGCGCTCTGGCGCGCGTAGTCGAACGGGTCGAGCAGGAACGAGTGCGCGGGCAGCTCCGAGCCGGCCGGCAGGGTCAGGTCGGACTGGTAGACGAACGAGCCCGGCGAGGTGTGGAACGGCACCGTGGCGACCAGCACCTTCAGCGCGCCGAACTCGGTGTGCACCTTGAGGGCGCTGTTGTCGTACTGGGTGACGCCGTCCAGCTTCTGCGCGCGGTACGCGGAGAGCGCGAGTGCCTTGGCCGCCTTGCCCAGCCCGACGGCCGGCATCAGCGACCAGAGCGACCAGCCCACCCAGCGGCCGGGCTCGGCCGAGGGCGCGGCGCAGTACCCGCCGACCGGCACCGGGCCGGTGTACCCGCTGGCCCGCATGTCCTCCTGCACCTTGCGCAGCAGCTGCTTGACGTCGGTGTCGAAGCGGAACGTGCTCCGCTCGACCATCGCCGCGAACTCGTCCTGCGGCAGGCTGGCGATCAGGGCGGCGGCCGGCATCAGGATCAGGTCGACCATCACCCACTGCGGCATCGGGATGCCCCGGTCACCGAAGGCGATGCCGTTGATCACGTTGAACAGGTTCAGGAAGTCACGCACCGACCAGGCCCGCTCGGACGTGTCGGTGAAGTCGAGCCAGTTCAGCTTGTAGCCGTACGGCAGCTCGTTGAGCTGCGGCCGGACCGTCTCGTTGGAGGCGAGGAAGAACTCCACCCCGAGCCCGGCCAGCTTGCCGGTGTGGTCGGCGAAGTCGGGGAACCGGGTCTCCACCGCGGACGAGAAGATCATTGGTGCTCCTCACGAGAGTCAACGTCCGACCGGCTCCAGTTGCCGAGTTTCTCGGCGAGGGCGGCGCCCGACGTGGGGCCGTTGTCCCGCGCCACGACGAGGATGGTGTCGTCGCCGGCGATGGTGCCGACCACGTCCGAGAGCCCGGACCGGTCCAGCGCGCTGGCCAGGAACTGGGCGGCACCCGGCGGGGTGCGCAGCACGGCGATGTTGCCGCTCGCGTCGACGCCGGTGAGCAGCTCCCTGAGCAGCCGGATCAGCCGGGCCGGCCCCTGCCCGGTGGTCTCGCGCAGCGGCCGCTTGCCATCCTCCGGGATCAGGTAGGCGCCGCTGACCTTCACCGCGTTCAGCTCCTCCAGGTCACGGGAGAGCGTGGCCTGGGTGACCTGCACGCCCTCGGCGGCGAGCAGGTCGGCCAGTTCGGTCTGCGAGCGCACGGTCCGGCTCCGGATCAGCTCGACGATCCGGGCGTGCCGCCCCGCCCTGGTGATCGGCCCGCTCATCCCTCGTTGACCGCCAACAGCCAGGTGAGCAGCGCCTTCTGCGCGTGCAACCGGTTCTCGGCCTCGTCGAAGACCACGCTCCGCGGGCCGTCCATCACCTCGTCGGTGATCTCCTCGCCCCGGTGCGCGGGCAGGCAGTGCAGCACTATCGCCTCGGGCGCGGCCTTGGCCAGCAGCGCGCTGTTGATCTGGTACGGCCGGAACGGGGTGAGCCGGTCCTTCCCGTCGTCCTCCTGACCCATCGAGGTCCAGGTGTCGGTGGCCACCACGTGCGCGCCGTCGACCGCCTCGTTCGGGTCGCGCAGCACCTCGACCGAGCCGCCGGTCCACGCCGCGATCTCCGCGGCGCGGCCGACCACCGCCGGGGCCGGATCGAACCCGGACGGCCCGGCCACCCGCACGTGCATCCCGGCGGTGGCGCCGGCCAGCAGGTAGGAGTGGGCCATGTTGTTGGCGGCGTCACCGACGTACGCCAGGGTCCGCCCCTGGGTGGCGCCCAGCTTCTCCCGGATGGTGAGCAGGTCGGCCAGCAGCTGACAGGGGTGGTACCCGTCGGAGAGCGCGTTGATCACCGGGACGTCGACGCCGGAGGCCAGCTCGGCGAGGCGCTCGTCACCGTGCGTGCGGTAGACCATCGCCGCGACGTAGCGGGACACCACCCGGCCGGCGTCGGACAGGCTCTCGCCGCGGCCGAAGTGGGTGTTCTGGGTGTCCACGATGATCGGCTGGCCGCCCAGCTCGGCGATGCCGGCCTCGAACGAGAGCCGGGTGCGCAGGCTGGCCTTGTCGAAGAAGACGGCCACCGAGCGGGGGCCGGCCAGCGGGGTGTGGCCGAATCGGTTCGCCTTCATCGCGGCGGCCAGGTCGAGGACCTCGGCCTGCTCCTGCGGGGTCAGGTCGTCGTCGCGGAGGAAGTGGCGCGGGGTCACCGGATACCGTCCAGGGCAGCGATCAGGGCATCCGCCTGATCGGAGGAGATGATCAGGGGCGGGGCGAGCCGGATCACGTCCGGTTTGGCCGGGTTCACCAGGAAGCCCGCCTCGCGCAGCCGCGCCGCGACGTCGGCGGAGACCGGCTGGTTGAGGACGATGCCGAGGAGCAGGCCCGCGCCGCGGACATGCTTGACGTACGGGTGGTTCAGTCCCTCGATCCCCCGCCGCAGCCGCTCACCCACCCGCTTGACGTGATCGAGCAGCCCCTCGCCGGCGATCGTCCGGACCACGGCGAGTCCCGCCGCGCAGGCGATCGGGTTGCCGCCGAACGTGGTGCCGTGCGAGCCCGGGGTGAGCAGGTCGGCCGCCGCCCCGAACGCGATGCAGGCGCCCAGCGGCAGGCCGCCGCCGAGCCCCTTGGCCAGGGTGATCAGGTCCGGCTCGACGCCCTCGGCCTGGTGGTGGAACCAGTGCCCGGTCCGCCCGATGCCGGTCTGCACCTCGTCCAGTGCCAGCAGCGCACCCGACTTCTCGGTGATCTCCCGGGCGGCCGTCAGGTATCCGGGAGGCGGCACGACAACGCCGTTCTCCCCCTGGATCGGCTCCAGGATCACCATCGCGGTCTCGGTGGTCACGGCCGCCCGCAGCGCCGCCACATCCCCGAACGGGACATGGGTGACCTCGCCCGGCAGCGGCCGGAACGGATCCCGCTTGGCCGGCTGGCCGGTCAGGGCCAGGGCGCCCATGGTGCGTCCGTGGAACGCGCCCTCGGTGGCGACGATGTGGGTCCGGCCGGTCCGCCGGGAGATCTTGAAGGCGGCCTCGTTGGCCTCGGCGCCCGAGTTGCAGAACAGCACCCGCCCGGTCCGGCCGGCCAGGGCCAGCAGCAGCTCGGCGAGGGCCACCGGGGGCTCGGCGATGTACAGGTTGGAGACATGGCCGATCTGCCGCATCTGCTGCGTCACCGCGGCGATCACGCCCGGGTGGGCGTGGCCCAGCGCGTTGACGGCGATGCCGCCGAGGAAGTCGACGTACTCCTTGCCGTCCTCGCCGGTGAGCACCGCGCCCTCGCCCTTGACCAGGGCCAGCGACGGGGTGCCGTAGTTGTTCATCATCGACGCCTGCCAGCGCTCGGCCAGGCTCATGAGGGGACCACCATGGTTCCGAATCCTTCTTCCGTGAAGACTTCGAGCAACGTCGAGTGGGCGACCCGGCCGTCGACGACGTGCGCCGAGGGGACCCCGCCGCGCACCGCGCGCAGGCAGGCCTCCATCTTGGGCACCATCCCGGACTCCAGGCCGGGCAGCAGTTTCTCCAGCGCGTCCGCGTCGATCTCGCTGGTCAGCGACGACGTGTCCGGCCAGTTGGGATAGAGGCCGGGCACGTCGGTGAGCACCACCAGCTTGCGGGCGCCGAGCGCGACGGCGAGCGCGGAGGCGGCGGTGTCGGCGTTCACGTTGTGCAGCAGACCACCGGCGTCCGGGGCGACGGTGGCGATCACCGGGATCCGGCCGGCCGCGATCAGGTCGTCGACCGCCGAGGTGTTCACCTGATCGACGTCGCCGACCTGGCCGATGTCGACCTCCTCGCCGTCGACCAGCGCGCCCCGGCGGACCGCCGTGAACAGCCCGGCGTCCTCACCGGAGAGACCCACCGCGTACGGGCCGTGCTGGTTGATCAGCCCGACCAGCTCCCGGCCCACCTGGCCGGTCAGCACCATCCGGACGATCTCCATGGTCTCCGGCGTGGTGACCCGCAGGCCGCCGCGGAACTCGGACTCGATGCCGACCCGCTTGAGCATCCGGTTGATCTGCGGTCCGCCACCGTGCACCACGACCGGCTTGATCCCGACATGCCGCAGGAAGACCATGTCGGCGGCGAAGGCTTTCTGCAGCGCCGGGTCGATCATGGCGTTGCCGCCGTACTTCACGACGATCGTGGCGCCGTGGAAACGCTCCAGCCACGGGAGCGCCTCGATCAGGATCTCGGCCTTCTCCAGCGGGTTCATGAGCTGTAGGCCGAGTTCTCGTGCACGTAGGCGTGCGACAGGTCGGTGGTCCAGATCGTCGCGTTCATCTCGCCCTCGTGCAGGTTGATCGTCACCCGCACGTCGCGTTTCGACAGGTCGACCTTCGCCCGGTCCTCGGCGGCGGCACCGTTCCTGCACACCCAGACGCCGTTGATCGCGACGTCGACGCGGTCCGGCTCGAAGGCCGCGCTGGTGGTGCCGACCGCGGCCAGGATCCGGCCCCAGTTCGGGTCGTTGCCGAAGAAGGCGGTCTTGACCAGGTTGTTGCCGGCCACGGTCCGCCCCACCTGTACGGCGTCGGCCTCACTGGCCGCGCCGGCCACCTCGATCGCGATGTGCTTGGTGGCGCCCTCGGCGTCCCCGATCAGCTGCTGGGCCAGGTCGTGGCAGACCTCGGTGACCGCGGCGGTCAGCTCGGCCAGCGACGGCTGCCGGTCCGAGGCACCGCTGGCCAGCAGCAGCACCGTGTCGTTCGTCGACATGCAGCCGTCCGCGTCGATCCGGTCGAAGGTGACCCGGGTGGCCGCGCGCAGCGCCGCGTCCAGCGTCTCGTTGTCCGCCGACGCGTCGGTGGTGATCACCACGAGCATGGTGGCCAGGGCCGGGGCGAGCATGCCGGCGCCCTTGGCGATGCCGCCGACCGACCAGCCGTCGCGCCGCGCCACAGCGTTCTTGGCCACCGTGTCGGTGGTCATGATCGCCTCGGCGGCGCGCGGACCGCCGTCGGCGGCGAGCGCCTTGACCGCCGCGTTCACGCCCGGCAGCAGCTTGTCCATCGGGAGCAGCTCGCCGATCAGGCCGGTGGAGCAGACCGCGATGTCACCGGGGCCGATCATCAGTTTCTTGGTGGTGCGCAGCACCGAGGCGGTGTGCTCGGCGGTGGTGTGCGTGTCGCGGAAGCCCTGCGAACCGGTGCACGCGTTGGCGCCGCCCGAGTTGAGCACCACGGCGCGGATCACGCCGCCCTTGAGCACCTGCTGGCTCCAGAGCACCGGCGCGGCCTTGACCCGGTTGCCGGTGAAGACGCCGGCCGCGGTGTAGTCCGGGCCCTCGTTGACGACCAGCGCGACGTCGGGGTTTCCGCTGGCCTTGAGCCCGGCGGCGACGCCCGCGGCCTTGAAGCCCTTGGGATGGGTAACGGTCACGGTGCCACTCCGAAGACGCTGAGGCCGGCCGTCTCCGGCAGGCCGAACATGAGGTTGGCGTTCTGTACCGCCTGGCCGGCGGCGCCCTTGCCGAGGTTGTCGAGCGCGCTGACCACGATGATCCGGCCGGAGTCGACGTCGACGGTGGCCTGCAGGTGGCACGAGTTGGAACCGGCGGTGGCCGCCGTGTGCGGCCAGGCGCCCTCCGGCAGGACGTGCACGAACGGCTCGTCGGCGTAGGCGGCCTGCAGCGCCTCGCGGGGGTCGCCGCCGTTCAGCCGCCTGGTGGTGATCGTGGCCAGGATGCCGCGCGGCATCGGCGCCAGGATCGGGGTCATCGAGAGCGAGGCGGCGCCGGTGGCCTGCTTGATCTCGGCGACGTGCTGGTGGGCACCGACCTTGTAGGGCGAGAGGTCACCCATCACCTCGCTGGCCAGCAGGTGCGCCTTGGCGTTGCGGCCGGCGCCGGAGGTGCCGGAGCTGGCGACCACCACCACGTCCTCCGGGTCGGCGACGCCGGCGGCGATCAGCGGGGCCAGGGCCAGGATGATGGTGGCCGCATAACAACCCGTGTTCGCCACCCGGTCGGCGGCCTTGATCGCGGCCCGGGCGCCGGGCAGCTCGGGCAACCCGTAGGTCCAGGTGCCGGCGTGGCCGCCGCCGTAGTAACGGGTCCACTGCTCGGCGCTCTCCAGGCGGAAGTCGGCACCCAGGTCGACGACCCGGGTGCCCTCGCTCAGCTGTGCCGCGACGGCTGCCGACTGGCCGTGCGGCAGGGCGAGAAAGACCAGGTCGGCGTCGCCGAGCGTGGCCGCGTCGGTGGTGCCGAGCGTCAGGTCGAGACCGGCCAGCTGCGGGTGCACGGACGTCACGTGCTGCCCGGCCTGGCTGTGCGCGGTCGCCGCGATCAGGTCGAACTCGGGGTGCCCGGCCAGCAGGCGCAGCAACTCCCCGCCGGCATAACCACTTGCCCCGGCCACCGCGACCCGGATTCCCATACCCACCTCCGCATGACTATGCAAAGAACCGTATCAACTCACATTCCTTGCGGCAACCACGCCGTGCCCGGAGTCACCTTCGCGCGCCACCCGACTCACCACCCGATAAATCAGTATTTATCGGGCATGCGAGGGCGGTGGGAAGCGGCGCGGCCCGAACCACGGCGGCCGCTTCGCTCGCGGTCCGGCAGACGTCAGGGGCGCTGGGACCAGGTGTGCCAGGCGTCGAGCCAGCGGGCCTCGGCGTGCCGGATGCCGACGAAGTCGGCCGCGGTGGCCGGTGGGCGGCGGGCGTCCTGGCGCGCGCGCCACGCCTGCTGGGCCGGGCGGCTGGGCACCGTGGTGGCGAGCCCGGTGGCGTAGAGCAGCGTCTCGTTGATCGCGCGCTCCCGCAGGACGGCGTCGGCGCGGAACCAGGCCGCATCCCGGAACAGCGTGGTGAGCTGCGACAACAGGTCGGTGATGGCGGCGTCGGCGGCGTCCGCCGGCTGGCCGGCCAGGTCGGACTGGCGGCGTACCGCGGCCGCCCACAGCGCACCCCAGGACGCCGGCAGCCGGGGCACCGGACCGCCCTCGGCCTGCCAGACCTCCGACTCGCGCGCCTCGCGCAGCACCACGTCGACCAGGACCCGGTGCGGTTCGCCGACCGGCAGCGGCGGCTCGGGCTCGGCCGCCGCGCCGGCCGGCGACCACGGCTCCGGGCCGGGCAGCGGCGCGTCGAGCAGGTCCGCGATCTCGGCGCCGGGCAGGATGCCCAGTCGCGGTTCGAACCCTTTCCGGTACGCGGTGAGCCCCACCTCCACCTCGCCGAACAACCCGGCCTCCAGAACGATCCGGGCCGCCCACCAGTCCGGGCCGGCGTGCAGCACCCGGGCGGTCACCGTGCGCCCGTCCACCACCACCGGCCGCTCCGACGTGGTCCAGCTGACGTCGGCGAACCGGATGCCGGCCGCGCGCAGCCGCTCCTCGAGCACCTCCCGCAGCCCGGACGACTCCTGACCGGTCCCGGACCACCTGGCGGTCTCCACGGCCAGCCACGAGTCCGAGTCGCCGTATCGCACGGTGACCGAGGTGAGCACGTTGTCGCTGCTGCCCCAGCCGTCGATGCGGGCGCCCGGCGCGCCCGGCACACCGATCATCGGGAGCCGCCCGGCGGCCAGCCCGCGGCGCAGCTCGGCCCGATGGTCCCGGCGGCCCGGCCGGTCCGGCGACGCGAATCTCATGTCCCCCACCCCCTCAGGAGAACTCCATCACCGCATGCCGGGTCAAGCTCCCGGCCGGGCGCGAGGCGGGCCCGGATCGCCTCGGTCCGCGGCACCGGCCGGACGCGCGCCCGGCCCGTCGCGGGGACGGGCCGGGCGGGATGCCACGGGAGCCGGCTCCGGGCGTACCGGAAAGCGCCTCAGACGGCCTGGGCCAGAGCGACGCCGAACCACTCGCGCGGATCGGACCACCAGTGGCGGAGGGCGAAGCCCGACGCGGCGAGCTCGGCGGCGAGACCGGCGCGGCGGAACTTGGCGGAGATCTCGGTGCGCATCTCCTCGCCCGCGGTGAACGCGACGGTGAGGTTCAGGTCGCGGATGTGGACCTGCTGCGGGCGGGTGGAACGCAGTCGCATCTCGATCCACTCGTGGTCCGGGTCCCAGCGGGCCACGTGCTCGAAGGCCAAGGGATCGAAATCGGCCCGCAGCTCGCGGTTGATGACGTGCAGGACGTTCCGGTTGAACTCGGCCGTCACGCCCGCCGCGTCGTCGTAGGCGGGCACCAGCACCGCGGGGTCCTTGACCTGGTCGGCGCCGAGCAGCAGCCACTCCCCCGGGTGCAGCGTGGTCCGCAGATCGGTCAGGAAGGCGGCGCGCTCGTCCGGGACCAGGTTGCCGATCGTGCCGCCTAGGAAGGCCACCACCCGGCTGTCGCCGTCGGGAAGATGGCGCAGGTGGCGGGTCAGGTCACCGACCACGCCGGCGATGCTCAGGCCCGGGTAGGCGGCGGTCAGCGACTCGACGGCGGAGACCAGGGCGGATTCGGACACGTCCAGCGGGACGAAGCTGCCGAGGGTGCCCCGGGCACGCATCGCGTCGAGCAGCAGCCGGGTCTTCTCGGAGGAGCCGGAACCCAGCTCGACGAGGGTTTTCGCGTCGGTGATCCGGGCGATCTCGACGGCGTTCGCCTCGAGGATGGCCCGTTCGGTACGGGTCGGGTAGTACTCGGGCAGCCGGGTGATGTCCTCGAAGAGCAGGCTGCCCCGGGCGTCGTAGAACCACTTCGGTGGCAGGCGTTTCGGGCTCGCGGTGAGGCCGTCGCGCACGTCGGCGCGCAGCGATCGGGCGAGGTCACGCTCGTCGAGATGCTTCTCCAGCGAAGTCACAGCTCTCCCAGGGTCACGTCGGTGGGCGTGGCGATCAACAGGCGGTTGTCCGGGACCGGGGTCCAGGCGGGGTCGTCGTCGAGTGGTTCGGAGGCGACCAGGACGGCGTCGCCGGTGGCGCGGACGGCGAGTGAGTGGCCGGCCGTGGTGGCGACGATCCGGTCGCCGTCGGTGAGCAGCAGGTTGAGGCGGGAGTCCGGGGCGGTCCCGCGCACCCCGGCGACGAGTGTCGCGATCACCTCTTCGGCGGGCTTCCCGGCGCGCAGCCAGTGCCCGATGTACCGGGCGACGGCGGCGGAATCCGTCGGCGCCTCGAGAGTCAGCAGCTCCTCCACCGGCAGCTCGGCGGCGAGCCCGGCGAAACTGGCCGGGAATCCCCGCACCACGCCGTTGTGGCTGAGCAACCAGGAGCCGTCGAGGAACGGTGCCGCAGCGGTCTCGACCACCGGCATCCCGACGGTTGCCGAGCGGACCGCCGCCAGGATCGCGCCCGACGCGGTGGTCGCCGCCAGCCCCGGCAGCGCCGCATCCGACCAGATCGGCATCGCGCTCCGGTAGCGGATCGGCTGGTCCCCGGCGAACCAGCCGACCCCGAAGCCATCGGCGTTGATGGTGCCGCCGCCCCGCATGTCGCGCGGCGCCCAGGCCTGGTGCGCCAGCGCGTGCGGCGGATCGAACAGCACCGCGGCGAGCGGCACGGGCGGCCCGAGGTAGGCCAGATGACGGCACATCAGACCAGGTCCCGGGCGCATCGGAAGCCGCTGAAGATCTGCCGCCGGATCGGATGGTCCCAGTTGCGGAACGTCCCCCGGCAGGCCGCCGGATCGGTACCGAACGACCCGCCGCGCAGCACCTGGTAGTCGCCGCCGAAGAAGACCTCGGAGTACTCGGCGTACGGGAAGACGCGGAAGCCGGGGTACCCGTGGAAGCCGGACGAGGTCCACTCCCAGACGTCGCCGATCAGCTGGTGCACGCCGAGCGGGGACGCGCCCGCCGGGTAGGCGCCGACCGGTGCCGGGGCGAGGTGGCGCTGCCCGAGGTTGGCGTGCTCCGCACCGGGCGGGTCGTCGCCCCAGGGGAAGCGCCGGGATCGGCCGGTCGCCGGGTCCCAGCGGGCCGCCTTCTCCCATTCGGCCTCGGTGGGCAGGCGCTTCCCGGCCCAGGTGGCGTAGGCCTCGGCCTCGAAGTAGCTGACGTGCACGACCGGCGCGTCTTTCGCCAGCGGCACTGTCCGCCCGAACTGCCGGACGGCTTCGCCCTCGACCCAGTGCATCGGTGCGGTCAGGCCGGCGTTCTGCCGGTGCGCCCAGCCGCGCTCACTCCACCAGTGCGGGTCGTCGTAACCCCCGGCGTCGATGAACTCCAGGTAGGCGCCGTTGGTCACCGGCGCCGCGTCGATCAGGAACGCCGGAACGTCCACCACGTGCGCCGGCCGCTCGTTGTCCAGCGCCCACGGGTCGGTGTCGGTGCCCATGGTGAACGGCCCGCCCGGAATCAGCACCTCCCCGCGCACCCGCCGGTTGCCCGGCGGCGGTGGCGGCGCGGAGAGCACCGGCCCGCCCGCGCGCAGCTGGTGGGTGGCCAGCATGGTCTCGTCGTGCTGCTGCTCGTGCTGCACGATCATCCCGAACGCGAACCCCTCGCTGACCAGCGGCCGCTCGTCCAGCCGCACCCGGTCCAGCACGTCCAGGGCCTTGTCCCGCACCTGCGCGAGGTACTGGCGCGCCTCGGCCGGGTCGAGCAGCGGCAGCGCCGGGCGGTCGCGGCGGGCGTGCTTGAACGCGTCGTAGAGATGATCGATGTCCTGCCGGACCGGGTCGCGCCCGCCGACGTCGCGGACCAGCCAGAGCTCCTCCTGGTTGCCGACGTGCGCCAGGTCCCAGACCAGCGGCGACATCAGCGGCGAGTGCTGCTGGACGAGATCGTCGTCGTCGACCGCGTCGGTGAGCAGGGCGGTCCGTGCCCGGGACCGCTCCAGTTCCGCCGCGATCAGGTTCTTGTCCGTGGTCAACGTGTACTCCCTCGCACTTCCCGGTTGCTCCCTCTCACTTCTCGCGGTGGCCGGAGGCGTCGCCCCAGGACGCCGGCGACCTCCTCGCGCACGGCGGCCGGCAGTCCCGTGCGATCGAGGTACCGGCACGCCAGCTCGGCCAGCCCGGCGGCCGCCGCCCGGACCACCGGATCCCGCAGCCCGGCACGCGCGGCCGGCCGCCATCGACCGGCGGCCGGTGCGGCGATCTCCCTGGCCCGCGCCATCAGCACCGGGTCGGCCATCAGCGTGGCGACGACGGCGGCCGGCGCGATCCACTCGCCCCCGGGCTGGGTGTCGAGGTAGCGGACCTCGAGATAGCCGCGCGGGCGGACCGGCGGGAACAGGGTGTTGAGGTGGTAGTCCAGGTCGGCGACGGTGGGTGGCCGCTCACCACCCGAGGTGATCCAGCGGGCGAAGGTGAGGCCGGGCGGCGCGTCCCACCGGTCGCCGTCACGCCGGACGCAGAGCAGCGGGGCGTTCAGGGCGTACCGGGCCCAGGTCTCCGCCGGTCCGCCGCCGTTCGCCACCGGGGCGGTGCGGCGGGGGTCGATGCCGTACCAGGCGGCCATCCGGGCGGACGCCCACCCGGTGTCCCGCCCGGCGTGCACCCGGGAATTGGCGAAGAGGGCCAGCAGCGGCGGCCCGAACTCGTGCAGCGCCGCCCAGCGCTCGGCGACCTGGCCGGCCTCGCCCGCGTCGAGGCAGATCTGCAGCCCGGCGGTGCCGGTCATCATGGTGCGCCCGGCCCGGTCGAAGGAGCGCTCCATCGCCGCGTAACGCGGGGTGTCCAGGATCCGGCGGGGTTCTCGGTGCTCGTCGAGGCCGCGGTCGCCGAGGACCAGTCCGGCGCGGGCGAGCAGCGCGGTCAGGGCCGCGTGGTCGGTGGTGACCGCGGCGTGCAGGGCGGTCAGCGAGTCCGCCGGGGCCGACGAGATCTCGACCTGGCCGCCGGGCTCGACGGTTACCGTGCCACCGGCCGGCAGCGGCAGTGGTTCCGGATTGCCGAGGGTGGCCGGCGCGTGCACCCCCAGCGCGGCGCGCAGCTCGCCGGGCCCCAGCGGGGCCGCCGGGTCGCCGGCGCGGTGTGTGGTCCATTCCAACTCGACGCCGACCCGGCGCGGTGGACCGGTCTTGAAACAGATCCCCGAGATGTGTTCGATCGCTTCCGCAGTGCTGCGCAGCACCAGATCGACCGAGTGCATGCTCCCCCTCGACGCAGTCCGGACAATCACTTAGAGTGATCGAAATGCTCCGATCCGTCCGACCCTCATCGGACCCTACCCGGATCTACGCGAAACCGCCGCTCCGGTTCACGCGGTTTCCGGATGTTTCCCCCACCGTCGGCAAGCCGTCCCGAGGATCTAAAAGTTCCGGAACCGACCCGGGGTGCCGGAACCGGTTCCGGACTGGAAGACTCCCTGTCGTTCGTGTTTGGCAGACCGTGCTTCGCGGTCGTGACGACCGGAGGCCCGCGTGCCCGCAGACTTCCCCTACCTGGACCCGTCCCTCGATGTCGAGGCACGGGTGGACGACCTGCTCAGCCGCATGACCCTGCCCGAAAAAGTGGGTCAGATGCTGCAGCTGGACGCCCGCCAGGACCTAGCCGAGATCATCCAGGAGAAGCTGGCCGGATCCATCCTGCACACCTCGCCGGCCAAGTTGATCGAGGCCGGCGAGCTGCTGTCCCGCACCCGGCTGAAAATTCCGCTGCTCACCGCGGAAGACTGCATTCACGGCCACTCGTTCTGGCCGGGCGCCACGATCTTCCCGACCCAGCTCGGGATGGCCGCCTCCTGGGACCCGGCGCTGGTCGAGCGGGTCGCCCGGGCCACCGCCGTCGAGGTCTCCGCGACCGGCATCCACCAGACCTTCTCCCCGGTCCTGTGCATCTCCCGGGACCTGCGCTGGGGCCGCACCGACGAGACGTTCGGCGAGGACCCGCTGCTGATCGGTGACCTGGGCGCCGCGATGATCCGCGGCTACCAGGGCGACGGCCTGGCCGACCCGACCGGCATCCTGGCCACCGCCAAACACTTCGCCGGTTACTCCGAGACGCAGGGTGGCCGGGACGCCAGCGAGGCCGACATCAGCCGGCGCAAGCTGCGATCCTGGTTCCTGCCGCCGTTCGAGCGGGCCGTCCAGGCGGGCTGCCGGGTGTTCATGCTCGGCTACCAGTCGATGGACGGGGTGCCGATCACCGCCAACAAGTGGCTGCTCGACGAGGTGCTCAAGGGCGAGTGGGGCTTCACCGGCACCCTCGTCACCGACTGGGACAACGTCGGCCGGATGGTCTGGGAGCAGAAGGTCTGCGCCGACTACGCGGAGGCCGCCGCGGTCGCCGTCAAGGCCGGCAACGACCTGGTGATGACCACGCCCGGCTTCTTCGAGGGCGCCCAGCAGGCGATCGAGCGGGGCCTGCTGACCGAGGCCGACATCGACTCCGCGGTCCGCCGGATCCTGCGCCTCAAGTTCGACCTCGGCCTCTTCGAGAACCCGCGGACCGGCGACGCCGAGCGCCAGCGCGAGGTGATCGGCAGCGCCGCGCACGCCGAGCTCAACCTCGAGGTGGCCCGCCGTTCGCTGGTGCTGCTGCGCAACGACGGCACCCTGCCGCTCGACCCGTCGGCCGGCACCCGCCGGATCGCGGTGCTCGGGCCGAACGCCGACGACGTCTCCGCCCAGCTCGGCGACTGGGCCGGCAACTCCGGCCAGGTCGGCTGGATGCCGGACGGGCACCCGCGGGAGATGACCTCGACGGTGCTGGACGGGATCCGGGCCACGGTGCCGGCCGGCTGGACGGTCGTCCACGAGCGCGGCGCCGAGATCGAGCGCCTGGTGCCCGACCCGGAGGGCGAGACGTTCCCGGACGGCCAGCCCCGCCCACCGATCGCCGAGTCCGCGCCCGTCGACCCGGCCCAGCTCGACGCGGCGGTCCGGCTCGCGGCCGGCTCGGACTACGCGGTGGTGGTGGTCGGCGACACCGTCAACCTGACCGGGGAGGGCTGCTCCACCGCCACCCTCGAACTGCTCGGCGGGCAGATCGCGCTGCTCGACGCGGTCGCCGCGACCGGCACCCCGATGATCGTCGTGCTGGTGAACTCGAAGCCGCTGGCGCTGCCCGAGTCGGCGCTGACCGCGGCGGCGATCGTGCAGGCGTTCAACCCGGGCATGCGCGGCGGGCAGGCCATCGCCGAGCTGCTGCTCGGGCTGATCGAGCCGAGCGGCCGGATGCCGATCTCGGCCGCCCGGCACGTCGGCCAGCAGCCGGTCTACTACAACCAGCTGCGCGGCCAGCACGGCACGCGGTACGCCGACCTGACCCAGGACCCGCTGTTCGCGTTCGGCGAGGGGCTCAGCTACACCACAGTGGTCTACGACGGGCTGGCCATCGGGGAACCGGACGTGCCGGCCGACGGGGTGGTGCGGGCGACCGTACGGCTGTCGAACACCGGGGCACGACCGGCACTGGAGACGGTTCAGGCGTACGTCAGTGATCTGGTCACCAGCGTGACCTGGGCGCACCGGGAGCTGAAGGCGTACCGGCAGGTGACGGTGCCGGCCGGGGAGAGCGTGACCGTGGAGATCGAGATCCCGGCCGCGGACTGCACGCTGGTCACCGCGGACGGGCGCCGGGTCGTCGAGCCGGGGGACTTCGAGCTGCTCGTCGGGCCGAACTCGCGCCTGTCGGCCCTGCAGTCGGCGAAGTTCCGGATCAGCTGACGACCGGTCGCGCTGTCGCGCTCTCCGGCCCCGCTGCGGCGCTCTCCGGTCGCGGCACGGTCGCGAACGCCATCAGCTGGAACCAGGCCGGGACGGCGCGGCGCAGCGCCTCCCGGCCGTCCAGCCGCACCTCGCCCGACCGCAGCGCCGACTCCCACGAGCGCGCACCGCGCCACACGTCGGTCAGGCCTCGCAGATCCGCCGTGACCAGCACATCCACCTCGTGCCCGGGGTCGGCGTCGCAGACGTCGGCCTCGTCCGGCGTGATCACCAGCCACCAGTCGCGCACCTGCCGGACCACCCCCGGGAAGCGGAACCGCAGGACCGTCCGCCGGTCCGGCACCGCCCGGTGATCCACCCGCCGGTGCATGTCCCAGAGCAGCAGTTTCGGATCGAGGTCCGGATCGCCGATCTCCGGGATCCACCGGGTGCCCCAGACACCCAGGGCCCGCACTATCGGCTCCAGCTCCCGGCCGGCCGGGGTCAGCGAGTAATCCACCTCGACACCGGTCGGGGTCCGCTCGACCAGCCCGGCCGAGGCCAGCTGCTGCAACCGCCGGGACAGCAGCGTCGGCGACATCCGGGGCAGTCCGCGGCGCAGGTCGTTGAACCGCCGGCTGCCGGAGATCAGCTCCCGGATCACCAGCAGCGTCCAGCGCTCGTCGAGCAGCTCCATCGCCTTCGCCACCGGGCAGAACTGGCCGTAGGACGCTCCCATGGATGACCACCCCCGGTACAGATCGTGTACTAGGCCGGGCCCGGCGCGAATCCTACCGTCGGCGACATGACTGATACCGAGCTCAAGAGCAAGCACCGTGCGATGTGGGCCTCCGGCGACTATCCGGCGGTGGCCGACCTGGTCGCGCCACTCGGCCCGGCCCTGGTCGAGGCCGCCGGCATCGGCCCCGGCCAGCGGGTCCTGGACGTCGGCGCGGGTACCGGCAACGCGGCGCTCCCGGCCGCCCGCACCGGCGCCGACGTGACCGCTAGTGATCTCACCCCTGAGCTGCTCCGGGTCGGCGAGCAGCGCAGCGACACGAAGCTGATCTGGACCGAGGCGGACGCCGAGGCACTGCCGTTCCAGGACGCCGAGTTCGACACGGTGATCTCCTGCATCGGCGTGATGTTCGCCCCGCACCACGAACGGGCCGCCGCCGAACTGCTCCGGGTGTGCCGGCCGGGCGGCACGATCGCGCTGGCCAGCTGGACCCCGGAGGGCTTCATCGGACAGATGTTCGCGGTGCTCAAGCCGTATGCCGCCGCCCCACCACCCGGCTCCACCCCGCCGCCGCGCTGGGGCGACCCCGCGCACCTGGCATCCCTCTTCGGCGAGCGCGTCACCGGCGTCTCGGCGCGGCGCCACAGCCTGCGGGTGGACCACTTCGGCACGGCCGAGGCGTTCGCCGACTACTTCAAGCGGAACTACGGCCCGACGATCGCGGTGTACCGCAACATCGCCGCCGACCCGGAGCGGGTTGCCGCGCTCGATGCCGCGCTGACCGATCTGGCCCGGCGTTTCGATGTCGGCGACGGCGCCATGGACTGGGAGTACCTGATCTGGACCGGCCGGCGCACCGCCTGACCCCGCCGGTCTCACCGGCGCCGGGCCGCTTCACCGCTGCCGGGCTGCGGCGACCCGGCACAGGTCAAAACCCAATTTCCGGTACGTCCGGATTGCCGCCACATTGACATAGTCCGCCAGCAGTGCCACCCGTTCCCGGCCCACCAGCAGCTCGTCGGTGGCGAACCCGCACAGGGCCGCCGCCAGTCCCCGCCCCCGGGCGTCCGGCCGGGTGGTCACCCCGGCCAGGAACCCGATCGCCTCGGTCGACCAGGCATCCGCCGCGACCGCCACCAGCCGCCCGCCCGCGTCCCGGATCCCCGCCCACCGCCGTACCCCGCTCTCCCCCGGCCGGGCGTAGGAGTCCGGGAACGACTCCGTCAACAGCGCCGCCACCTCATCCCATTCGTCCTCCCCGAGCCACCCGGCCCCGGCCGCCGGCGTCCCGCCGATCGGCTCGGTGATGTCCATCCAGGCGAACTCGGCACTGACCTCCAGCTCAGGCGTCCGCGCCACCACCGCCGCGACCAGCTCCTCCGGCCCGAACGGCCGGAACGTGCCACCCACCTCGGGCAGCACCTCCCGGATCAGCCCGGCCAGCGCGTCCGGATCACCGCTCATCACCAGCCGGTCCCAGTGCGCCAGCGCGGCACAGGCCACCACCGTCGCCCCGGGCCGCCGCCACACTCGCGCGCCGTCCGCCGCAGCCGCCCACCGTACAAAAAGATCGTCACCCACCCGCCCACGCCCCGCTCCAGCCGCCCGCCCCCTCCAGCCGCCGATCCCCTCCAGCCGCCCGCCCCTCCAACCGCCCGCCCCCTCCAACCGCCGTTCCCCTCCAGCAGCCGGCTGCCCCGCCGAATGTCGCCGCCGGCCGCACGTCGCCAAAACCACGGCTGGCTCTCACTGTGCTCTCGCAAGCCCGGACACCACCACCACGACCAGCCGCGAACCGGAGGCTGGCACCCACGGTGGCCTCAACACCCCGAACACCACCACCACAACCAGCCGCGAACCCAGGGCTGGCACCCACGGTGGTCTCAACAGCTCGGAGACCACCACCACGACCAGCCGGGGACCGGGGGCTGGCACTCACGGTGGTCTCAGCGCGCTGGATGGCACCGCAGGGACCAGCCGGGGCTGGTGGGGTGGGCAGTCTGGCACGGAAGCGGTAGGTAGGGGTGGTCGGGAGCTGCGAGAGTGAGCCGGTGCCAAAGATCTTCCTCGGCCGGGTTCGCCGGTCTCGCTGGTTCCGTCGCCTCGTCATCTCGGGCATGCTGGGGACGGCACTGGCGATCGTGATCGTCGCGTCGTCGAACCTCTGGCTCCGCAGCAGCGCCTCCGGGCACGTGTACTCGGCGGCCGACGTGCCGGAGGCGCCGGTGGCGCTGGTGCTGGGCGCGCAGGTGGATCCGCCCGCGGAGCCGTCGGCGTTTCTGGCGGCGCGGCTGGACATCGCCAAGGAGCTCTACGAGGCCGGCAAGGTCAAGGCGATCCTGGTGTCCGGTGATCACGCGGAGTGGTCCTATGACGAGCCGGGGGCCATGCAGGTCTACCTGATCGCCCGCGGGGTCCCGGCCGACCGGATCGTGCTGGATCATGCCGGGTTCGACACGTACGACTCGTGCTCGCGGGCGAAACACGTCTTCGGGGTGAGCCGGGCGATCGTGGTCAGCCAGTCGTTCCACGTGCCGCGGGCGGTGGCGGTGTGCCGGTCGCTGGGCGTCGAGGCGGACGGGGTCGGTGACGACACCGCACGGATCTACAAGCCGATGTGGGCGCGGGGTGAGATGCGCGAGTGGGGCGCGGCGGTGAAGGCCGCCTGGGACGTGGCGACCCGCCGCGACCCGGTCTTCCTCGGCCCGCACGAGAGCGGCGTCGAAACCGCGGTGGCGCGCGGCTGACCCACCGGGACCGCGGTGGCGCGCGGCTGACCCCATCGAGAACGCGGAGGCGCGCGACTGACCCCATCGAGAGCGCGGAGGCGCAACCGACCTGACCAGACCGCGGTGGCGCGCCGCTGAACCAATCAGACCGCCGGGGCGGAGCAGCGCTGGACAGGACCCAGGTGGCGGCGCGGAGCCGTGCCACCTTGGCGCCCGAGGCGATCGCCTGGCTCGGCCCGACCGTCCAGCGCTACCCGCATGGCACCATCTGACATCGACGGTCATGGACACCTCGTCCACGGTGGACCAGAGTGGCAGGCATGACGAAACGGCGTGTTCTGCTGACCGCCGCGGCCGCGGCTCCGCTGGCAGCCCCGGCGCGGGCCGCGCAGGCGGCCGGCCCGCACCGGCGCCCACCCGACCGCGAGCTGCGGGCGATCCTCCGGGAGATCGACCCCCGCCGGATCGAGGCCACCGTGCGGCGGCTGGCCGCTTTCGGTACGCGGCACACGCTGTCCTCCCAGACCGATCCGGTACGCGGCATCGGTGCCGCCCGGGACTGGATCCATCAGCAGCTGCTGGGCTACGCGGCCACGTCGGCCGGCCGGATGACCGTCGAGCTGCAGTCCTTCGTGCAGCCGGTCTCGCCGCGGGTGCCGACCCCGACCACGATCACCAACGTGATCGCCACGCTGCGCGGCAGCGCCACCCCGGAGCGGCTCTACGTGGTCACCGGGCACTACGACTCGCGGGCCACCGACGTGCTCGACTTCACCAGCGACGCGCCGGGCGCCGACGACGACGCGTCAGGCGTCGCGGTGGTCCTGGAGGTGGCCCGGGTCCTCGCCCGGCGGGCGCCCCAGGCGACCGTCGTCTTCGCCGCTGTCGCCGGCGAGGAGCAGGGCCTCTACGGCTCGGATCACCTGGCTCAGGCCTACCGGGACGCCGGCGCCGACATCCAGGCGATGTTCAGCAACGACATCGTCGGGACCGGCGACGCGCACGACGGCAGTCGCCCCGACAACCGCACGGTGCGGCTCTTCGTCGAGGGCGTGCCGACCGCGGAGACCGCCGCCGAGGCGAACATCCGCAGGAGCGTCGGCGGGGAGAACGACGGCCCGTCACGCCAGGTGGGCAGGTTCGTCAAGGAGGTCGAGCCGGCGGGCACGAACGTGCGGGTGATCTGGCGCCGGGACCGCTACCTGCGCGGCAGCGACCACGTGTCGTTCCTGCTGCGCGGCTATCCGGCGGCCCGGTTCACCGAGCCGCGGGAGAACTTCGCCCACGAGCACCAGAACGTCCGGGTGGAGAACGGCGTGCAGTACGGCGACCTGGTCGAGTTCTGCGACTTCGACTACATCGCGCGGGTGGCCCGGGTGAACGCCGCCACGCTGTGGTCGCTGGCCACAGCCCCCGGGACGCCCAAGGACGTGGTGATCGACACCACCCAGCTGACCAACCAGACGACCCTGCGCTGGACCGTCGGGACCGAGCCGGACCTGGCCGGATACGAGATCGTCTGGCGGGAGACCACGGCTCCGGACTGGACCGCCGCGCTGCCGGTGGGCAAGGTCGGTACCGCCACCGTGGACATCTCCAAGGACAACGTGTTCTTCGGGGTGCGGGCGGTGAACGCTTCCGGTCAGCGCAGTCCGGCTGCTGCGCCGCGGCCGTCCGCCTGATAGATTCACGTCGCGATCGCGCGGACGGCGTGATCCCCGAGTGCTCGAAAGAGTGAAGCCTGTGATCCCCGCGGTGCTCAGCGGCCACTGCCGCTAGACGTCCCTGCCTCACATCCTTCCTTTTCTCTTTCTTCTTCGAGCCCTCGAAAGGGTCACCTCACCATGGATCTGCGCATCCAGCGCTCCGTCGTCGCCACCCTGAGCAACCGTCCGAACGCCGTCGAGTGCGGCCCGTTCGTGCTCGGGTTCGACGACAGCTCCGACAGCCCGTTCATCAACTACGCCACGCCGGTTCCCGGCGCGGAGATCACCGCGGATCAGGTGGCTGCCCTGGTCACCGCATTCGGCGATCGCAAACCCCGTTTGGAGTACGTCGTCAGCAGCGCCCCCACGCTGGAGAAGCTGCTGGTCGAAGCCGGATTCACGGTCGAGGCCCGGCACGAGTACCTGGTCTGTACGCCGTCGACGTTCGCCGAGCCGCCCGCCCCGGCCGGCTTCGAGCTGTTCGAGCCGGTCAGCGACGACGAGCTGACCGGCATGATCACGGTGCAGAGCGAGGCGTTCGGCGCGATCTACACGCCGAACCCGGCGGAGCTCGGCCGCCAGCGCCGCAACCAGCAGCGCGGTGGCATCCTGGTGGCCGCCCGCAGCGCCGACGGCCACTATGCCGGCGGCGGCGCCGCGACCGTACCGAGTGACGGCATCAGCGAGGTCGCCGGGATCGCCGTCGGCGAGCGGTTCCGCCGCCGGGGCCTGGGCGGCGCCATCACCGCGGCGGTGACCAGCCGCCTCTTCGCCAACGGTGTGGACATCGCCTGGCTGGAGGCCTCCGGCGAGGACTCCTGGCGGGTCTACGAGCGGGTCGGCTTCCGCCCGACCGGGCAGCGGCTCTACATCTCCAGGTAGTGGGAACGCTCCCGGGGCATCCCGCCGTGGGTGCCCCGGGACTTTATCGTGGCCGCGTGACGATCAAGGGCGCAGCTTTGGTTACCGGGGCCTCACGGGGGCTGGGAGCGCACATCGCTCGGCGGCTCGCGGCTGACGGGTGGGCGGTGGCGGTCAACTACCGCTCGGATCGGGACGGGGCGGAGCGTGTCGTCGCCGACATCGTCGCCGGGAGTGGACGGGCGGTCGCGGTGCACGGGGACGTGACCGACGAGAACGCCGTACCGGAAATGGTGGCCTCGGCCACGGATCGCCTGGGACCGATCGGCGTCGTGGTGGCGAATGCCACCGGGCCGCAACCCACCGGACCGGCCGAGGAGGTCAGCTGGCGGGACCACCTGGACCAGCTGGAGTTCTTCGTGAAGAGCCCGACGCTGCTGATGCAGGCGACCCTGCCGGGGATGCGGGAACTGGGCGGCGGGCGGTTCATCCACATCGGGTCGGACGCGTTCGAGCGCGCGCTGCCCGGGATGTCGGCCTACAACGCGGCCAAGGGGGCACAGCTCGGGCTGGCCCGCACGTGGGCCCGGGAGCTGGGGAGATACGGCGTCACGGTGAACGTGGTGGCGCCCGGCTGGATCCCGGTGGAGCGGCACGGGGACGCGGACACCGCCGGGTATGTCGCGGATGTACCGCTGGGCCGGATCGGCACGCCGCAGGACATCGCGGAGGTGGTGGCGTTCGTGGCGTCGGACGCGTCCCGGTTCGTCACCGGGGAGCGGATCACCGTGAACGGCGGGCACACCATCGACTGAGCACCGGCGCCGGTCGCGGCCGGGTCACTTCTGGTGGGACCGGCGGCGGGCGTACCGGAAGAAGCTCAGGGACCCGCGGCGGACCGCGGGTCCCTGAGCGAACGGTGTGCGGGTCAGGCGCCGCGCAGCGTGGCGCCGAAGCAGGACGCGGTCAGCGCGACCGCCGCGTCGCGGGCCGCGATGGTCTCCTCCGAGGTGAGGGTGCGGTCCGGGGCGCGGAAGGTCAGCTTGTAGGCCAGCGACCGCTTGCCCTCGCCGAGCTGCTCCGACTCGTAGACGTCGAACAGCGCCACCGACTCCAGCAGCTGGCCGGCGCCCTCGGCGAGGGTGGCCTGCACCTCGCCGGCCGGAACCGTGCGGTCCAGGACCAGAGCCACGTCGATCAGCGCCGGCGGGAACGTGGAGATCTTCGGGGCGTCGACGACCGGGGCGTCCGGGAGGGCGTCCAGGTCGATCTCCATGGCGCTGGTGCGCTTGGGCAGTTCGAGCGCGGCGACGACGGCCGGGTGCAGCTCGCCCGCGTAGCCGACGACGTCGTCGCCGACCAGGATCGCGGCGCAGCGACCCGGGTGCCACGGGGCCTGCTCGGCGGCGCGGACCGAGACCCGCGACGCCGGGACCCCGGCGGCGCTGAGCGCGATCCGGGCCGCCTCGATGGCGTCCGCCCAGCTCGCCGCCTGGCCCGGACCCCACCAGCCGGCCGGCGAGACGTCACCGGTGAGCACCGCGGCCAGGTGCCACGGCTGCTCCGGGACGATCGCGTTGGCCTGCGTCCACTCCTCGGCGGTGGGCCGGCGGTCGACGCCGAGCACCGGCGGGGCGGTGGCGGTCAGGTGCGGCAGGAACACCGCGCCGGTCTCGAAGAGCGCCACGTCCCGGTGACCCCGGCCCAGGTTGCGCTTGAGCGTGCCGAGCAGCGGGCCGAGCAGGTTGGTCCGCAGCAGCGGCTCCTCCTCGGAGAGCGGGTTGGTCAGCCGGACCGCGCTGCGCCGCGGGTCGTCGGCGGGCAGCCCCAGCTGGTCCGCCGCGCCGGGTGCGACGAACGGGTAGGACAGCACCTCGACGTAGCCGTTCTCGGCCAGCGCGCGGCCGACCGAACGGAGCCGGCGCTGCGCCGGGGTGAGGCCCTTGCTGGCCCCGGCCGGCGGCAGCACGCTGGGGATGTCGTTGTACCCACCGAGCCGCGCCACCTCCTCGACCAGGTCGATCGGGGCGACCAGGTCGGGCCGCCAGCTCGGCGGGACGACGTCGCTGCCGGAGACCGTGCAGCCGACCGCTGTCAGCAGCTCGGCGATCCGGTCCGCCGAGTAGGGCAGGCCGATGATCCGGGACGGCAGGTCGGCCGGCAGCGTGATCGCGGTGCGCGGCGCGACGTGGTCGATGTCCAGCACCCGCTCGTCGACGGTCCCGCCGGCGTGCTCCACCAGGATGGCGACGGCCCGCTCCAGCGCGGCCAGCGTGAGCTGCGGGTCGACGCCCCGCTCCCAGCGCTTGGCGGCCTCGCTGAACAGCTTGTGCCGGCGGGCGGTGCGCCCGACCATCACCGGGTCCCAGTGCGCGGCCTCGAGGAGCACGTCGACGGTGCCCTGCTGCCACTCGCTGGTCTCGCCGCCCATCACCGCGGCGAGCGAGATCGGCCCGGTCTCGTCGCAGATCACCATGTCCTCGGCGTCCAGCACGCGGGCGACGCCGTCCAGGGTGGTCAGTTTCTCGCCCGGGCGGGCACGGCGCACGGTCAGGCCGCCGCGCAGCCGCTGCAGGTCGAAGACGTGCATCGGCTGACCGAACTCGAGCATCAGGTAGTTGGTGATGTCGACGGGCAGCGAGATGGCCCGGATGCCCGACGCGATCAGCCGGCGCTGCATCCACTCGGGCGACTTGGCGGCCGGGTCGATGCCGCGCACCACGCGAGCCGAGAACCGGTCACAGCCGACGGTGTCCTCGACGGTGAGCGGCCACGGGACGTCGGCGGTCCGGCCGGCGGCCTCGATCGCGGCCGGGTCGGTGAACGCCACGCCGAAGTGGGTGGCCAGCTCGCGGGCGATGCCGCGGACACTCATCTCGTAACCCCGGTCCGGGGTGATCTCCACCTCGACCAGCACGTCGTCGAGCCCGACCACCGGGCGCGCGTCCACGCCGGGCGCGGCCGCGTCGGCGGGCAGCACGATGATGCCCTCGTGCTCGTCGGAGACACCCAGCTCGCGGGCCGAGCAGATCATGCCGTGCGAGTTGCGGCCGTACGTCTTGCGGGCCCCGATCGTGAAGCCACCCGGCAGCTCGCCGCCGGGCAGGATGACCACGACGAGGTCGCCCTCGGCGAAGTTGCGGGCGCCGCAGACGATCTCCTGCGGCACGGCACGGCCGACGTCCACGGTGCAGAACCGGATCGGCTTCTTGAAGCCGGTCAGCTCCTCGATGGTCAGCACCCGGCCGACGACCAGGTCGCCCTTGATCGTGGCGGCCTGGTCGACGATCGACTCGACCTCCATGCCGAGGTTGGTGAGCGCCAGGTCGAGCCGCTCGGCGGTGAGGTCCGCGGGCAGCTCGACGTACTCGCGCAGCCACGACAGTGACGTCTTCATCGCGTCAGGACTCCATTCCGAAGTTCGTGGTGAACCGCACGTCGCCCTCGACCATGTCGTGCATGTCGCTGACGCCGTTGCGGAACATGAGGGTCCGCTCGACACCCATGCCGAACGCGAACCCGGAGTACTTGTCCGGGTCGATGCCGCAGGCGGTCAGCACCTTCGGGTTGACCATGCCGCAGCCGCCCCACTCCACCCAGCGCGGGCCGTCGCGGTGCTGGGCGAACCAGACGTCGAACTCGGCCGACGGCTCGGTGAACGGGAAGTAGTGCGGCCGCCAGCGGGTCCGCGCGTCCGGGCCGAACATCGCCTTGGCGAAGTGGTCCAGGGTGCCGCGCAGGTGGGCCATCGTGATGCCCTCGTCGATGACCAGGCCCTCGATCTGGTGGAAGACCGGGGTGTGCGTGGCGTCCAGCTCATCGGTGCGGTACGCCCGGCCGGGGCTGACGATGCGGATCGGCGGCGTCCGGCTGAGCATGGTGCGCACCTGCCCGGGCGACGTGTGGGTCCGCATCACCAGCCCGGGCAGGTCGACGAAGAACGTGTCGGAGGCGCCACGCACCGGGTTGTCCGGCCCGATGTTGAGCGCGTCGAAGTTGGCCCACTCCAGCTCGAGCTGCGGACCGTCGACGATGTCGTAGCCCATCCCGATGAAGACGTCGCCGATGTGCTCCATCAGCGTGGTCAGCGGGTGCCGGGCGCCGCGCGGGCGGCGGCCCCAGGGCAGGGTGACGTCGACCCGCTCCTCGACCAGCACCCGGGCGGCGCGGTCGGCCTCCAGCTCGGCCTGCCGGGCGTCGTAGGCGGCCTGGACGGCCTGACGGGCGACGTTGACCCGCTTGCCCGCGTCGGATTTCGCGGCTGGGGGCAGCGAGCCGATCTCCCGGCGCGCGAGGGACACCGGCGAGCGGTCGCCGAGGTGCGCGGGCTTCAGGGCCGCGAGCGCGTCGAGGTCGGTGGCCTGCGCGAAAGCCTTTTCGGCATCCGCGACGGCGGCCTCGAGAGCCTCGGGCGCGAGCAGGGCGGCCTGCTTCGGATCATACGGATCGTTGCGGTAGGACATGGTCGGGCGAACTCCCTCACACCGGATGAGCCATCGGCTACGTCGGGACTGAGTGCACCGAGCGCAGCGAGGGCCGCGAAGGGTCAACTCAGTCTGAGCAGTCGGGACTGAGCGCACCGAGCGCAGCGAGGGCCGCGAAAGGGTCAACTCAGTCTGAGCAGTCGGGACTGAGCGCACCGAGCGCAGCCAGGGCCGCGAAGGGTCAACTCAGTCTGAGCAGTCTAGTGAGGCACGGCTGGGCCGCAGCCCGCCGGTCAGCGAGTTCGCGCAGGAGTCAGATCCGGCGCCCGCGACCAGCGGGCCGGATAAACAGTTCCCTCGGACCTGACATGGCGCCCAGCATACCGTCCCGCCGCCGGGCCCCGCCGACCGATATCGGGTCGGTGGCACGTGCCGGTGCCGCGTGGCGCTCGCCGGCGGGATGAACGTCAGGCGTGTGGTCCTCGCGGCCCAGGCTGTGGTCGGGTTCATCGGGTCCCGGCGGACGAGCCGTCAGCGCTGGGCGCGCGCTGACGCGTAGAGGCAGACGGCGGCCGCGGCGGCCAGGTTGAGGCTCTCCGCGCCGCCGTAGATCGGCACCCGGACCCGGCGGTCGGCGGCGGCCAGCAGGTCGCCGCCCAGGCCGTGCGCCTCGGAGCCGAACAGCCAGGCGGTCGGCGCGCTCAGCAGCCCGCCGTCGAGCAGCGAGTCCACGTCGTCCGCGCCGGTGCCGCTGGTCGCGAGAACCTGCAGGCCGGAGTCCTGGAGCAGGTCGAGCACGCCGAGCGGGGCACGGACCACGTCCACGTGGAACAGCGAGCCGGCCGAGGACCGTACGCATTTGCCGTTGTAGGGGTCGACCGCGTCACCCGCGAAGATCACCGCGTCCGCGCCGGCCGCGTCGGCGGTGCGCAGGATGGTCCCGGCGTTGCCCGGGTCGCGGATCTCGGCGAGCACCGCCACCAGCGTGGGCCGCTTGCCGAGCGCCTCGGCGATCGGCACGTCGACCTGCTCGCAGAGCGCGACGACGCCCTGCGGGTGCACGGTCTCGGTGAGCGCCGCGAGCGCCTCGTCGGTGACCGGGGAGACCTCCGGCGCCTGGGCGGTCAGCTCGGCGTGCTTCTCCAGGCCGGCCGGGGTGCCGAACAGCTCCAGGACGACACCGGCGGCGAGCGCCTCGCGCACGGCCTGCGGCCCCTCGGCGAGGAACCGCCGGGCCTGGTCACGGTCCCGGCGCCGGTGCAGGCGGCGAGCGGCGACGATTCTCGGGGTACGCGGTGTGAACATGTCTCCGTCTCGGGAAAGGGAAACGCCCCCCGATCGCTCGGGGGGCGTTCCTGGAGATGCGCGAACTCAGGCGGCCTGAGCGGCGGCGCCGCCGGTGCCCTCGGCCGCGACGGCCGCGCGAGCGACCTCGACGATGGCCGCGAACGCGGTGGCGTCGTTGACCGCGAGGTCCGCCAGGATCTTGCGGTCGACCTCGACCTCGGCCAGCTTCAGGCCCTGGATCAGGCGGTTGTAGGTCATCCCGTTGGCGCGGGCGGCCGCGTTGATACGGGTGATCCACAGCTGCCGGAAGTCGCCCTTGCGGTCACGGCGGTCGCGGTACGAGTACTGCATCGAGTGCAGCACCTGCTCCTTGGCCTTGCGGTACAGGCGGGAGCGCTGACCGCGGTAGCCGCTCGCGGTCTCGAGCAGGGTACGGCGCTTCTTCTGGGCGTTTACCGCCCGCTTGACGCGTGCCATTTCAAGTACTCCTTACAGGGGAACGTGTCAGGCGCGCGTCAGCGGCCCAGAAGCTTCTTCACTCGCGCGGTGTCGGCCTTGGCGACCACCACAGTGCCGGTCATCCGGCGGGTAACGTGGGAGGACTTGTGCTCGAGCAGGTGGCGCTTGCCGGTCTGCTCCCGCACGATCTTGCCCTTGCCGGTGACCTTCACCCGCTTACCCATGCCGGTGTGGCTCTTCATCTTCGGCACTTAGAACGCCTCTTTCTGATCTTTCCGCCCGACCAGGGGAACGCGCGGAAAAGCTGACTAATCGAGGATTGTTCACGACGGTTGAGACGACCTGCCCCGCTTACGAAGCGTTCGCCTCAAGGTAGGTCGTGAACAAACCTCACTCTGCGGTGGTATCGGCAGGGGTGGCCGGCGGCACCTCGGTACCGTCGCCCTCACGCGGCTCACGAGCGGGCTTGCCGCCAGCCGCCGTGGCGGCGACCGCAGCGGCCTTCGTGGCCCGGTGCGGCGCCAGCACCATGATCATGTTCCGACCGTCCTGCTTCGGGCTGGCCTCCACGAAGCCCAGCTCGGAGATCTCCTCGCTGAGCCGGCGAAGCAGCCGGAAGCCCAGCTCGGGGCGGCTCTGCTCACGGCCGCGGAACATGATCGTCACCTTGACCTTGTCGCCCGCCTTGAGGAACCGCACCACGTGACCCTTTTTGGTCTCGTAGTCGTGCGGGTCGATCTTCGGCCGCAGCTTCATTTCCTTGATGACGGTCTGCTGCTGGTTGCGCCGCGCTTCGCGGGCCTTCAGTGCGCTCTCGTACTTGAACTTGCCGAAGTCCATGAGCTTGCACACCGGCGGCCGGGCCATCGGAGCAACCTCGACCAGGTCCAGGTCCACGTCCGCGGCCAGTTGGAGCGCGCGCTCGAGCGGCACGATGCCGACCTGCTCACCCTCCGGACCGACCAGACGGACCTCACGAGCCCGGATCTGTTCGTTCACGCGTGGTTCGACGCTGATGGGGCCTCCTCAGTTGCAATCCTCGCCCGACCGGAATCGGCCGGGCGCTGTCAATGTCGGTCGGCCCCGAATCACCGGCCCGCTGACGTGCGGGACGGCCGGGAAAGCAGAAGGCCTCGGCCGCACGTTCCCGTGCATGCCAAGGCCCGCTCGACCGGTCATCGACGTCCCAACGAGGAACGTGCCCCGGACAGGGAAAATTCCCTGCTCGGATGACCGGACCCGGACACAGTCAGTGACTCGGGTGGGAACCAGCGGGCTCCTCTTTCGCGCCTGACTCAGGGCCAGACGTGGTCGACTGCCCACTAGCTTACCAGGCGTGGCATCAGCCCTGATGCCGGGCACCTCAGGGCTGATGCACAGCCGAGGTCAGGCCTCTTGCGAGGCCGAATGCAAAGCCCGGAGCTTGCGTACGCCGTCGACCGCGTAGTCCTTGTCCACCGCCTGCAGCGCGTGGATCGACACCTGCTCGTCGTCGAGCAGCTCCAGGTGCGCCCACGCCGAGTTCCGGTCGAAGCGCACCGCGCGCACCACCGTCCACGGCAGGTCGTAGCCGCCGACCACGTTGCGCACGTGCACGCCCTGCTCGTCGGCGCTGACCCGGGGCCGGCAGAACGTCAGGATGCCGAGCCCGATCAGGATGCCCAGGCCGATCATCGCGGCCTGGTCACCGCGCTGGAAGCTGCCCGAGCCGACCTGCCCGGCGTTCTCGAAGCCGGCCTGGCCGTGCAGCCCGAAGCTGAGCACGGTGAAGAAGATCGCCACCGCGGCCGCGACCGGGGCGGCCACCATGCGGATCTTCTTGGGGCGGAAAACCACGTCAGTCATCACAACCTGCAATTGGCGATGTCGGTTACCAGGATGGCACGCGCGCCGATGTCGTACAGCTCGTCCATCACCCGGTGCACCTGGCTGCGCTGGACCATCGCCTGCACGGCGACCCAGCCCTCCCGGTGCAGCGGGGAGACGGTCGGCGACTCGATGCCCGGGGTCAGCCCGGTGGCCTGCTCCAGCAGGTCGGCCCGGACGTCGTAGGCCAGCATCACGAAGTTGCGGGCGACCAGCACCCCGTTGAGCCGGCGCAGCAGCTGGGTGGCGGCGGCCGGAGCCTCGGCCGCCCGGCCGATCAGGATGGCCGACGAGCGCATCAGCGGCTCGCCGATGGTGACCAGGCCGGCCTGGCGCAGCGTCGCGCCGGTCTCCACGACGTCGGCGATCAGATCGGCGACACCGAGGCGGACCGCGTTCTCCACCGCGCCGTCCAGGCGGACCACGTCGGCCTTCAGCTCCTGCTCGGCCAGGTACGCGCCGACCAGGCCGGGGAAGGCGGTGGCGATCCGCTTGCCGCCGATCTGGTCCACCGAGGCGAGCGTGCCGGCCGGGGCGGCCCAGCGGAACGTGGCGCCGCCGAAGTTCAGGTCGAGCAGCTCGGTGGCCGGCACCCCGGAGTCGGCCAGCAGGTCGCGGCCGGTGATGCCGAGATCCAGGTCACCGGAGGCGACGTAGGTGGCGATGTCACGCGGCCGCAGGTAGAAGAACTCGACGTTGTTGGCTTCGTCACGGCAGACCAGATCCTTGGGATCGGTGCGCTGCCGGTAGCCGGCGTCCTTCAGCATCTGGGCGGCCGGCGCGGAGAGGTTGCCCTTGTTCGGGATGGCGATGCGCAGCATGGAGGTGCTCCTTCGTTCTCGGACGGACGGACCGGGGCCGCACGTCAGAGATGTCGGTACACGTCCTTGAGCTCGATGCCGGTGGCGATCATCAGGACCTGTGCCTGGTAGAGCAGCTGCGAGATCTCCTCGGCGGCCCGTTCCGGCCCCTCGTGCTCGGCCGCCATCCAGGACTCGGCCGCCTCCTCGACGACCTTCTTCCCGATGAAGTGGACTCCGCGTTCGAGCGCGGCGACCGTGCCCGAACCGGGGGTCTGTTCCGCCGCCTTGCGCTGCAACTCGGCGAACAGTTCTTCGAACGTCTTCACGGGGAACGATTGTTGCAGCTCATTACGGTCTGACGACGAACGCCCCCAGCCCGTGGGACGTCTTTTAAGCTGCCCCGCATGGTCAGCCGTTTCACCCCCCTCCTCGTGGGTGGCGTCGCATTGGCGCTCGCCACTGTCTCGGCCTGTTCCCCGGTCGATGACGACACCACCTCCGGCGCATCCCCCTCCGCCACCTCGGACGCCTGTCCGTCCGGCGCCCTCGGCACCGTCGCCGCGGGCAAACTCACCATCGGCACCGACGACCCGGCGTACGAGCCGTGGTTCTCCGACGGCAAGCCGGCCAACGGCCAGGGCTTCGAGTCGGCGGTCGCCTACCAGGTCGCCGAGCGTCTCGGGTACGCGAAGGAGAACGTGGTGTGGACGTCGGTGACGTTCAACAACGCGATCGCGCCCGGGCCCAAGGCGTTCGACTTCGACATCAACCAGTTCTCCATCACCGACGAGCGCAAGCAGGCGGTGGACTTCTCCTCGCCGTACTACCTGGTCCGGCAGACGGTGATCACGACGAAGAAGTCGAAGATCGCCGGCGCCAAGTCGCTGGCCGAGCTCACCGGCGCGAAACTCGGCGCCCAGGTCGGCACCACCAGCTACCAGGCGATCACCGACATCATCAAGCCGACCACCAAGCCGTCGGTCTTCAACAACAACGACGACGCCAAGAAGGCGCTGGAGAACGGCACCGTCGACGGGATCGTGGTGGACCTGCCCACCGCGTTCTACATGACCGGCGCCGAGCTGAAGGACGGCGTGATCGTCGGTCAGCTGCCGCAGGTGGGCGTGCCCGAGCAGTTCGGCCTGGTGCTCGACAAGGGCTCGAAACTGACCGGCTGCGTCAGCCAGGCGGTCGACCAGCTCCGCGGCGACGGCACGCTCGCGGTGCTGGAGAAGACCTGGCTCGCCGACTCCGGGGCGCCCGAACTCACGTGACCCACGCACCCAGTCAGCGGCAGCGGGAGCGGTTCGCCTACCGTCGCCGGCAGGCGATCCGCTCGGTCCTGCTCGCCGCCCTCTCCACCGCCGTCGTCGGGACGCTGCTGGCCGTCGGGGTCACCGGGGCGCCCGGCTGGCCCCGGGTCAAGCAGTCGTTCTTCGACCTGGACGTGGCGGTCGAGTACTTCCCGTCCGTGCTGGACGGCTTCTGGCTCAACGTCCGGCTGTTCCTGGTGTGCGCGCCAGTGGCGCTCGCGCTCGGGCTGCTGATCGCGGTGCTGCGCACGCTGCGCGGACCGGTCGCCTTTCCGGTACGGGTGCTGGCCGCCGGGTACACGTACTCGTTCCGCGGGCTGCCGCTGATCATCGCGATCTACCTGTTCGCGTTCGGCGTCCCCGGGCTGCGGTTGCGGGGCACCCCGGACGTGGTGGTGCTCGGCGGGGCGGCCATCGTGATCACCTACGGGGCGTACCTGGCCGAGGTGTTCCGGGCCGGGATCGAGTCGGTGCATCCCAGCCAGGTGGCGGCGGCCCGGTCGCTGGGTCTGAGCCACCGGCAGGCGATGCGGCACGTGGTGCTGCCGCAGGCGGTCCGCCGGGTCACCCCGCCGCTGCTCAACGACATCGTGGCGCTGCAGAAGGACGTCGGGCTGATCTCCCTGGCCGGGCCGATCGACGCGATCCGGGCCGCCCAGATCGGGGTGGCCAAGAGCGGGAACTTCACCCCGTACGTGGTGGCCGCCGTGCTGTTCATCCTGCTCGCCCTGCCGCTCATCGCGATCACCGACCGGGTGACGCTGCGCGCGGCCCGTGCCCAGAACGCGGGGACCTGACGTGGTGCTCTCCTGCCGGAACATCCGCAAGGTCTTCGGTGACCACGTGGTCCTCGACGACCTCAGCCTGGACGTCGGCGAGCACGAGGTGGTGGCGCTGATCGGCGCCTCCGGCTCGGGCAAGTCGACGCTGCTGCGCTGCGTGAACCTGCTCGCCGAGATCGACGACGGGACCATCCACCTGGACGGTGACGAGATCACCGACCCGCGGGTCAACCCGGATCTGGTACGGCAGCGGATCGGTCTGGTCTTCCAGAGCTACAACCTGTTCCCGCACATGACGGTGCTGGACAACATCACCCTCGCCCCCACGCGGGTGCACAAGCGGGCCGCCGCCGAGGCGCGCGAGACGGCGATGGCCTGGCTGGGCCGGGTCGGGCTGGCGGACAAGGCCAAGGCGTACCCCGACCGGCTCTCCGGCGGCCAGCAGCAGCGGGTGGCGATCGTCCGGGCACTGGTCAACAACCCGCGGCTGCTGCTGCTCGACGAGGTCACCTCGGCGCTCGATCCGGAGCTGGTCGGCGAGGTGCTCAGCATGATCCGGGATCTCAAGGGCGAGGGCATGACGATGGTGCTGGCCACCCACGAGATGGGGTTCGCCAAGCAGGTGGCCGACCGGGTGGCTTTCCTGGACGCCGGCCGGGTCCTCGAACAGGGGCCGCCCGAGCAGGTGCTGGGCGACCCCACCGAGGCCCGGACCAGGCAGTTCCTGGCCCGGATCATCGAAGCCGGCCGGCTCTGAGCCTCAGTATTTCTGGACCTCGCGGATGGCGAGCGCGGCGTCCAGCACGGCGACCGTGCTCTGCCAGCCCTTGTCCTCGATCGAGTCCTCCAGACCGGCCCGGTCCCGGGCCTGGCCGAGGCTGTGCACGGTGAGCACGCCGTGCGCGACAGGGGTCTGCTCGTCCAGCGAGACCCGGGTCAGGCCGGCCGTGACGGCGTCGCAGACGTACTCGAAGTGCTGGGTCTCGCCCTTGATCACCACGCCGAGGGCGACCACCGCGTCGCAGCGTTTCGCCAGCGCCTGGGCCACCACCGGCAGCTCGACCGACCCGGCCACCCGGGCGGTGACGATGTCGGTGACGCCGCACGCCTCGGCGGCCGCCCTGGCCCGCTCCATCATGTGGTCGACCAGGTCGTTGTGCCAGCGCGAGCCGACGATGCCGAGCCGAAGCCCGGCCGCGTCGACGGTCTGCATGTGCGGATCACCGAAGCCGGCCATCTCAGTCCCCCTTTTTCGTCATCATCGCCGCAGTTGAGGCCCGGGTCAGCCCAACGCCTCGAACAGGTGCCCCATCCGGTCCCGTTTGGTACGCAGGTACCGCACATTCTCCGGGTGCAGGCGGACCGGCAGTTCCTCGCGGCCGGTGACCCGCAGGCCGTACCCCTCCAGGCCGGCCCGCTTGGCCGGGTTGTTGGTGAGCAGCCGCATCGAGCGCACGCCCAGGTCGTAGAGGATCTGCGCGCCGGTGCCGTAGTCCCGGGCGTCGGCCGGCAGGCCGAGCTCCAGGTTCGCGTCGACGGTGTCGAAACCGCGGTCCTGCAACTGGTACGCCTGGAGCTTGTGCAGCAGGCCGATGCCCCGGCCCTCGTGCCCGCGCATGTAGAGGACCACCCCGCGACCGGCGGCGGCCACCCGCTCCAGGGCGGCGTCCAGCTGCGGGCCGCAGTCGCAGCGCCGGGACCCGAAGACGTCGCCGGTCAGGCACTCGGAGTGGACCCGGACCAGTACGTCCTCGCCGTCGGTCAGGTCGCCGTAGACCAGCGCGACGTGCTCGCCGTTGTCGGCCTCGGTGCGGTAGCCGACCGCGGTGAAGACGCCGTGCTCGGTCGGCAGCACCGTCTCGACCACCCGCTCGATCTGCTTCTCGGCCCGCTCCCGCAGGTAGGCCACCAGGTCGGCGATGGTGATCAGCACCAGATCGTGCTCGACAGCGAATTTCTCCAGGTCGGGAAGACGCTGCATGGTGCCGTCGTCGTTGACCATCTCGCAGAGCGCGCCGGCCGGGCTGCACCCGGCCAGCACCGCCAGGTCGATCGAGGCCTCGGTGTGGCCGGGGCGGCGCAGCACGCCGCCGGCCTTGGCCCGCAGCGGGACGACGTGCCCGGGCCGGGACAGGTCCGCCGGCTGGGTGTCGGCCGCGCCGAGCAGGCTGATGGTCCGCGCCCGGTCGGCAGCCGAGATGCCGGTGCTGACACCGTGCCGGGCGTCGACGGCCACCGCGTACGCGGTGCCTTTCTTGTCCTGGTTCGTGTGGTACATCGGGGGCAGTTCCAGCCGGTCGGCCTCCGACTCGGTGATCGCCACGCAGATGTACCCGGACGTGTAACGGACCATGAAGGCGACCAGCTCCGGGGTGGCGTGCTCGGCCGCGAAGATGAGGTCGCCCTCGTTCTCCCGGTCCTCGTCGTCCACCACGATCACCGGCCGGCCGGCCTTGATCTCGGCGATCGCGCGCTCGATGCTCTCAGACATTGCGGCTCCCCAGCATCTTCTCGACGTACTTGGCGATCACGTCGACCTCGAGGTTGACCGGCTCGCCGATGGCCTTGCTGCCCAGCACGGTGTGCTTGGAGGTGGCCGGGATCATCCCGACCGAGAACGTGTCAGCGGTGACCGCCATGACCGTCAGTGAGACCCCGTCGACCGTGATCGAACCCTTCTCCACCACGTATCTCGCCAGCTCGGCGGGGAGCGAGAAGGTGACGACCTCCCACTGGTCGGCCGGCTCCCGGGAGACCAGCGTGGCCACCCCGTCGACGTGGCCCTGCACCAGGTGGCCGCCGAGGCGGCTGCCGAGCGCGGCGGCCCGCTCCAGGTTCACGTTGCTGCCCACCTCGAGCGCGCCGAGCGAGGAGCGGCGCAGGGTCTCGCCCATCACGTCGGCGGTGAACACCCCGTCCACGTTGTCGATCACGGTGAGACAGACGCCGTTGACGGCGATCGAGTCGCCGTCGCGGGCGTCGGAGGTGACGAGCGGGCCTCGGACGGCGATGACCGCCGAGTCCGCGGAGCCCTCGGTGAGCCTGACGATCTCACCCAACTCTTCGACGATGCCGGTGAACATAAGCTCAGGCCTTTCATTCCGCGGGTGGGTGGTGGGCGGGGCGGTCGGACGGCTTCTGGCGGAGCGTGGCGGTGAAGCGCAGGTCGCCCCCGATCTGCGCGATGTCGGTGAAGTCGAGTTCGAGGGCGTCGGCGATGGTGCCGACACCCGCGTCGACCAGGGCGGACCGGCCGGCGCCGAGCAGTTTCGGCGCGACGTAACCGATCACCCGGTCGACCAGGCCGGCCGCGAGGAACGCGCCGGCCAGCGTCGGGCCGCCCTCCAGCAGCACGCTGCGGATGCCGCGCGCGTATAGCTCGGTGAGCATGGCGTGCAGGTCGACCCGGCCGTCCGGGCCGTGGCCGGCCTCGGCGGCGGTGACGATCCAGGTGGGCGCGGCCGCGTCGCGGACGCGGGCACCCTCCGGGGTCCGCCCGTGGGTGTCCACCACCACCCGCAGCGGCTGCTTGATGGCGAGCGACCCGTCCCGCAGGTCGCGCACGGTCAGCTGCGGATCGTCGGCGACAACGGTGCCGACGCCGGCCACTATCGCGTCGACGGTGCTGCGCAGCACGTGCACGTCGAAGCGGGACTCGCTGGAGCTGACCCACTGGCTGGTCCCGTCCGCGGCGGCCGAGCGCCCGTCCAGGGTGGCGGCGAATTTCCAGGTCACGAACGGGCGGCCACGGCGCACGGCGGTCAGCCAGGCGATGTTGCCCAGCTCGGCCTCGGCGCGGCGCATCCCGGTCGCCACCTGCAGGCCGGCCGCGCGCAGGGTGGCGGCGCCGCCGGAGGCCACCGGGTTGGGGTCGTCGACGGCGATCACCACGCGGCGCAGCCCGGCCTGGATCAGCGCCTCCGAGCACGGGCCGGTCCGGCCGGTGTGGTTGCACGGCTCCAGGGTGACCACGCAGGTGCCGCCGCGGGCCCGCTCGCCGGCCTGGGCGAGCGCGACGATCTCGGCGTGCGGGCCACCCGCGTACGCGTGGAAGCCCTCGCCGACGACGGTGCCGTCCGGGCCGAGCAGCAGGCAGCCGACCACCGGGTTGGGGCTGGTCGTGCCGAGGCCCCGGGCGGCCAGCGCGACAGCGCGGCGCATCGCCTCGTCCTCGGTCACCATCGCTGCGACGTCCCTCTCACGCGGTCGGATCACGCGCGACAGGCAACGGGAGAAAACGCCAAGAATCGGGCACCGAGGGTACGCTTCGCGCACCCCGGCCGTGTGCGGCCCTCGCTGAGGGCACACCCGTCCGATTCCGCGCGCTGTCTCCCATCCGGACTGTCTGACCTGGCTTTCGCCTGATCAACCGTCGGCCCTGGAGTCTCACCAGGTCCACCGGCCGTCGTGGTGCGGACGTCCGGGTCGCGGGCTTACCGCTGCACAGGCAACGGATCACCGCCGGTTCGGAATTTCACCGAGTCCCGCCAGCGCGTGGTGGGTTAACCCCGAGTCTTGCACGCGCCGGCGAATTTGCCACCCCGAGGGCGAGGGATCTCACAAACGCTTGCCGGCGAGAGCCCCTACCAGCGCCGCGGCGTGCTCCACCTCGTCCTCGGTGTTGTAGTAGTGCGGGGAGAACCGGACCAGCGGCGGCGGATGGCGCTCCTCGGTGTCGAACTGCTGATGCGCCGGCTCGGTGCTGGTCACGTTCACCCCGGACTCGGCCAGCCGCGCCACCACCAGCTCCGACTCCAGCCCGTCGACGGTCGCCGTGACGATCGCGCACCGCTGCCGGCCCAGGTCGTGCACCGTCACTGCGGGGATGTCCTCCAGCAGCCCGCGCATCCGGTCGCCGAGTTCCTCGTTCCGCTTGCCGATCTCGTCGAGCCCGAGGTTGAGCGCCTGGTCGACGGCCGCGCCCAGGCCCAGCACCGCCGCGTAGTTGAGCTCCCAGGTGGCGAACCGCCGCGCCCCGGGCACCCAGTCGAACCCGCGCGCCCCGTCCCACTCCGCCGACTGGATCTCCACCACGTGTGGTTCCAGCCGCTCCAGCACCCCGCTGCGGACCCAGAGGAAGCCGGTGCCGCGCGGCCCGCGCAGGAACTTGCGCCCGGTGCCGCAGAGGAAGTCACACCCGATCTCGGCGACGTCCACCGGGAACTGCCCCACCGACTGGGTGGCGTCCAGCAGGTAGGGGACGCCGGCGGCGCGGGCGATCCGCCCGACGTCGGCCGCCGGGTTGACCAGGCCGCCGGCGGTGGGCACGTGGGTCAGGCCGATCATTTTGGTACGCCCGTCGATCAGCCCGGCCAGCGCCGACGTGTCGAGCTGCCCGTCCGCGTCGTTCGGCACCACCACCACCTCGGCGCCTGCCCGGCGGGCCGCCTGCAGGTAGGCCAGGACGTTGCTGCCGTACTCGTTGCGCCCGGTCAGAATCCGGTCACCGGGCCGCAGCGGCACCGAGTAGAACGCCGCCTGCCAGGCATGCGTCGCGTTGTCGAAGAGCGCGATCTCGTCGGCCCGCCCGCCGAGCAGCTCGGCGAGCCCCGCGTAGACGGCGGCGACCCGGTCGGCGGCCGCGGCGGCGGCCTCGTAGCCGCCGATCCGGGCCTCGAGCCGCAGGTGCCCGACGACGGCGTCCAGGGTCTGCTGCGACATCAGCGCCGCGCCCGCGTTGTTCAGATGGATCCGATTGCGGCAGCCGGGCGTCCCGGCCCGAAGCGCGTCCACGTCCATCCCCGCAGCGTCGCAGAACTCCGGCCCCGGCGCATCTTTCGTAGACAGTGTCTACTGCCTCTGGTAGACAGTGTCTATGCCCGCTGACGACGCCCTACGCGATCGACTCGTCCGGGTGGGCGCGGAGTTGCTGCGCACCGAAAGTCCCGGTGCTCTCTCACTGCGTGAGATCGCCCGGCGGGCCGGCGTCTCGCACGGCGCGCCGCGCCGCTACTTCCCCACCCACAAGTCCCTGCTGTCGGCGATCGCCCGGTCCGGGTTCGCCGATCTGACGGCCGAGATCGAGGCCGCGCTGCGGGAGACCGCCGGCGACCCGCGGTCGCAGATCACCGGGCTGGCCCGGGTCTACGTACGATTCGCCGCCGCCAACCGGAGCATGTTCGAGCTGATGTTCCGGCACGACCTGCTGGAGACCGGTGGCGAGCTCGGTCTGCGCGACGCGTCACTCCCGCTCTTCCAGCTCCTGGTCGACCTGGTCGCCGCCGCCGGGCCGGCCGGGCAGCCGTCCGCGCGGGTGACCGCCGCGTCGATCTGGGCGGCCCTGCACGGCACCGCCCAGCTCTGGATCTGGGGCTCGCTCACCCTGGCCACCGGGGCCACCGACCCGGGCCCGTTCATCGACGCCACCCTCGCCGCCCACCTGGGGAAGGACACCCGATGACCCGTATGCCACCGCTCTACGCCGTCGCGCACCGCACGCTGGGCACCGTGCTGCGCGGTTTCTGGCCGACCACCGTGACCGGGCTGGAACACCTGCCGGCCGGCTCCGGCGCGGTCCTGGCGGCCAACCACCACGCCATCGCCGACCAGCTCTTCCTCGGGGTCAACACGCCACGGCACATCGCGTTCTGGGCCAAGGCGGAGTACTTCCGCGAGGCCGGGCTGACCCGCCTGGTGGTGACCGGGATGGGCGCCATCCCGGTGGAGCGGGCCGGCGGCCGGGCGGTGCTCAGCGCCTTCGACGCGGCGGTGCCGATCCTGCGGTCCGGCGGGCTGGTCGCGGTCTTCGTGGAGGGCACCCGCTCCCCCGACGGGCGGCTTCACCGGGGGCGCACCGGGGCGGTGCGGCTCGCCGCGCAGGCCGGGGTGCCGGTCGTGCCGGTGGGCATCCGCGGCACCGACCGGATCCGGCCGGCCGGTCGCCGCCTGCCGCGACGGCACCCGATCCGGCTGGACTTCGGGCCGCCGATCCCGGTCAAGGTGGCCTCAGCCTCGGACGCGCGCCGGCTCACCGACGAGGTGGTCGCCCGGATCCAGGGGCTGACCGGCCAGGAATACGTCCCGAAGTACGCCGCGCTGCCCAGCTCCGCCACGCCCGGTGGCACACCGCCCGCCGGCCGCTGAGCAGCCGGCGTTTCGCGGGTGCCGTCTGACTACTCCGCCTCGCTGCGGCGGCGGTCGATCGCGACGTAGGAGCCGGGCTGGGACTTGGCCACCTTCTTCATCTCCGAGGCGACGGCGATGACCATCCGCGGATCGGTGAACTGGCGGCCGTCGGCCGTCGCCTGGGCGACCCCGATCGACAGCGTGACCAGGGCGGCGCGCTGCTTGTTGCCGCGCCGGTCCGGCACCTCGATGTAACCGCGCTGCGCGTCCTTCTGGTCGTAGAGCCGGTCGGCCGCCGACTCGAAGTCGGTGACCATGCTCTTGGTCAGCGGCAACACCTGGTCGGGGTGGCAGATGAAGACGAAGTCGTCGCCGCCGATGTGGCCGAGAAAGATCGACGGCTTGCCCGCCGACGAGCTGGCCCGCTGCAGGCTGCGCGCCATGGCGGTGATGAACTCGTCGCCGCGGTCGAAACCGTAGACGTCGTTGACGCTCTTGAAGCGGTCGATGTCGATGTAACCGACCGAGTAGTCGCCACCGGACCGGATCCGCTCGATGATCTCGCGGCGCACCCGGGCGTTGCCGGGCAGGCCGGTCAGCGGCGAGACCTCGCGGAACTCCTTGTTGCGCCGCAGCGTGGTGGAGACCCGGGCGATCAGCTCGGCGGTGTCGAACGGCTTGGTCAGGTAGTCGTCGGCGCCGGTGGTCAGCCCGACCACCTTGTCCACCGTCATGCTCCGGGCGGTCAGCATGATCACCGGTAGGGCCGACGTCAGAGGATCGGCCCGCAGGTTGCGAATCAGCTCGACGCCGTCCATCCGGGGCATCATCCAGTCGACGACTGCCAGGTCGGGCCGGTGCGTCTCCATCATGTCGAGCGCTTCCTGCCCGTCCCGGGCCCGGATCACCTCGAAGCCGTGCACCTTGAGGTTGAACTCGACGAAGCTCGCGATGTCCTCGTCGTCGTCGACGACCAGGACGAGATCCGGTCGTTGCTCGTCGGCGTCGAGCCCGAGGTCCTCGACCGCGGGCCCCGGCTCGGAAGTACTCACATCGAGTTCCCCATCCGATTGGCGGCCAGTGCCCGAAGCTTACGCACCGCCTCGGCCGGGTCGCTCATGCCATAGACAGCGGTGCCCGCCACGAACGCGTCGGCGCCGGCCTCGGCGGCCTGCTCGATGGTGTCCGCGGCGATCCCGCCGTCCACCTCGATGCGCACGTCCAGGTGACCCACCTCGACGCGCCGCCGCACGTCACGCACCTTGTCGAGCATCTCCGGCAGGAACTTCTGCCCGCCGAAACCGGCCTTGATCGTCATGATCAGGACGGTGTCCAGATAGGGCAACAATTCCAGGTACGGCTCCACCGGGGTGTCCCGGTCGATGGCCAGGCCCGCCTTGGCCCCGGCCGCGCGCAGCGTCTTGGCCAGCCCCACCGGGTCGTCGCAGGCCTCGGCGTGGAACGTCACGTTGTACGCCCCGGCCTCGGCGTAACCGGGCGCCCAGCGCTCCGGGTCGGTGATCATCAGGTGCACGTCGAACGGGATCGTCGTCGCCTTGCGCAGGCTCTGCACGATCGGCAGGCCCAGCGTCAGGTTCGGCACGAAGTGGTTGTCCATGACGTCCACGTGCGCCCAGTCGGCGGCCCCCTCGATGGCGTGCACTTCCTCGGCCAGGCGGGAGAAGTCGGAGGCGAGGATGCTCGGCGCGATGATCGGCGAAGGTGTCACCGATGCAGTGTATGACTCGCGCCGAGCCTCCCCCGCACTAGTCAGCTGGTGCGGCGCAGCACCGCCAGGAACATCGCGTCGGTGCCGTGCCGGTGCGGCCAGAGCTGGACCGTCGGGCCCGGGCCGAGACCCGGCATGCCCGGCGGCAGCAGCGGCCGGGCGTCGACGAAGTCGACCTCCACCCCGCTGCGCCGGGCGCCCTCGCTCACCGTCACCTGGGTCTCCACCATGTGCGGGGAGCACGTCACGTAGGCCACCACGCCACCCGGGCGGACCGCCCGCAGCGCGGCCACCAGCAGCTCCCGCTGCAACTTGGTGAGCGGCGGCAGGTCGGCCGGCTGCCGGCGCCAGCGGGACTCGGGCCGGCGGCGCAGCGAGCCCAGCCCGGTGCACGGCGCGTCGACCAGCACCCTGTCGAACGACTCCTCGGGCAGGTCCGGGTCGCGGCCCACCGACCGGCCGTCCATCGGCAGGACCGTCACCGGCATCCCCTCGGTGGCCTGCTCGACCAGGCGGGCCCGGTGCTCGGCCACCTCGACGGCCGTCACCTCGGCACCGCGACCGGCGGCGATCGCGCCGATCAGGCCGGTCTTGCCGCCCGGGCCGGCGCACAGGTCCAGCCAGCGGGTGTCCCGGCCCTCCACCGGGGCGGCCAGCAGTGCCGCCGCGACCAGCTGGGAACCCTCGTCCTGGACGTGGGCCCGGCCCTCGCGGATGGCGGCCAGCTCGCGCGGGGCGCCACCGTTGAGGTAGACCGCGTACGGCGAGAACGCGCCCGGCACCCCGTCCACCTCGTCGGCCAGCTCCACCGCGTCGGCCCGGCCCGGACGCGCGCACAGGTGCACCGTCGGCGCCTGGTTGTCCTCGATCAGCAGCCGGGCGGTGTCCTCCAGGTCGCCACCGAGCGACTCGGCGAACGCCCGCACGATCCACTCCGGATGATGGTGGTGCACCGCGAGGTGACCGACCAGGTCGTCCTCGGCCGACGGGGCCAGTTTCGCCAGCCAGTCGTCGAGCGAGGTCTCGGAGATGGTGCGCATCACCGCGTTGGCGAAACCGGCGGCGCCCGGGGCCACCGAGCGGACCAGGTCGACGGTCTGGTTGACGGCGGCGTGCGACGGCACCCGGGTGTAGAGCAGCTGGTAGGCACCGAGCCGCAGGGCGTCGCGCGCCGGCGCGTCGATCCGGGACAGCTCCCGGCCGGCGGCGTCGACGATGATCAGGTCGAGGGTGCCGAGCGCCCGGAGCGTGCCGTACGTCAGCTCGGTGGCGAACGCGGCGTCCCGCCCGTGCAGGCCCATCCCGGCGAGGATCTCGGACAGCACCAGGTTGGCGTACGCGTCGTCGCGGTGCACGGCGGCGATCGCCTCGTAGGCCGCCTGGCGCGCCGGGTCGGACGGCGGGCGGCCACCCCGCGGTGCCCGGCCGCTGCGCTGGTCGCGCGGATGTCCCGGCCCGGACGGGCGCCGAGGGCCGGCGCCGTGTGGCCGTGAAGCCCGATGTTCCGTCACGCGAGCTTCTCCCCTGCTTCGATACGCATCCCGCGAGCCCAATCGGTCGCGGCCATCGGTTTCTTGCCCGCCGCCCGGACCTCGCCGAGCTGCACCGGCGTGGTGGCGGTGCCGACGAGCACCTGGGTGCGCTCCACCCGCAGCTCGCCCGGCGGCAGATGTGGCGCGTTGGCGACCGGCCGGACCGGTCCCAGCTTGAGCCGGTCGTCGCGCAGCGTGGTCCACGCGCCCGGGGCCGGAGTGCACGCCCGGATCCGCCGGTCGACGGCGAACGCCGGGTCGGTCCAGCGGATCCGGGCGTCCTCGACGGTGAGTTTCGGCGCCAGGCTGACCCCGTCGTGTGGCTGCGGGTGCGCCCGGGCGGTGCCCGCCCCGATCGCGTCGAGCACCGCGACGAGCAGGCCGGCGCCCTCGTGGGCGAGCCGCTCCAGCAGGTCGCCGGAGGTGTCGTTGAACCGGATCTGATCGGTGACGGTGCCGTAGACCGGGCCGGTGTCCAGGCCGGCCTCCAGTTCGAAGACGCTGGCCCCGGTCACCTCGTCACCGTGCAGCACGGCATGCTGCACGGGGGCCGCGCCACGCCACGCGGGCAGCAGCGAGAAGTGCAGGTTGAGCCAGCCGTGCCGGGGGATCTCCAGGGCCGACGGCGGGACCAGGGCACCGTAGGCCACCACCGGCACGCAGTCCGGCGCGAGCTCGCGCAGGCGCTGCTGGAACTCCGGCTCGCGCGGGCGCTCCGGGGTCAGCACCTCGATGCCGCGCTCGTCCGCCCACGCGCCGACCGGGGACCGGACCAGCCGGCGGCCGCGACCGGCCGGGGCGTCCGGCCGGGTGACCACGGCGAGCAGCTCGTGCCCGGAGGCGGCGATCGCGTCCAGGCTGGGCAGCGCCACCTCGGGGGTACCGGCGAAGACCAGGCGCATCAGCTCACCGCCCCACGCCGAAGATGCCACGGCCGTGCGGGCTCTCCTTGACGGTGGGTGGCTTGGCCGCGTCGTACCACTCGGCGGAGCGGATCTGCCGCATCGCGTCCTTGCGGGCGGCCGAGTCCAGGCGGTCCAGGAAGAGCACGCCGTCCAGGTGGTCGGTCTCGTGCTGCACGCAGCGGGCCATCAGGCCGGTGCCGACCAGCTGGATCGGCTCGCCGTGCTCGGAGAAACCGTTGGCCACCACATTCTGCCGGCGCTTGGTGTCGATGTAGATGCCCGGGATGGAGAGGCAGCCCTCCGGGCCGTCCTGCTCCTCGTCGTCCGGGAACGACAACACCGGGTTGACGATGTGCCCGACCACGTCGTCGACGTCGAAGGTGAACACGCGCAGGCCGACACCGAGCTGCGGGGCGGCCAGACCGGCGCCGCCCTCGTCGAGCATCGTGTCGGTCAGATCCTTCACCAGCTTGCGCAGTTCCTTGTCGAAGTCGACGACCGGATCGGCCGCTGTGCGCAGCACCGGGTCGCCGAACAGACGGATGGGCTGGACGGTCACGCGGCGGAACTCCTCAATCTGGGAAAACGGCTCCCACAGTCTACGGACTCAGAAGAGGTCGGCCGGGTCCACCTGGATGCGCACCGGGACCGCCGCCTTGCGGGCGCTGCGCACGCCGGCGGCCACGTGCAGGGCGTGGGCGAGGTCGGCGGCGCGGGACCGGGACACCCGTAGGAGCATCCGCTCCTGCTCGTCACCGGCCGGGACCGGGCCGAGCTGCTCGGTGCCGTCCGGCAGATCGGCGATGGTCAGCAGCTCGGCGACGGCCGGCGCGGTACCGGTGACGCTGGCCATCCGAGCCGCCGGCGGGAAACCCAACTCGCGGCGTTCGGCCAGCTCACGGGCGGCGAACCAGCCCGGGTCCCAGCGCAGCAGGGCCTGCACCGGGGCCAGTGAGCCGTCCGCCACGACGATCACCTTGCCGCCCTGCGAGCCGGGGCGGGCCAGCGCCGACGCGTTCAGCCAGCGGCGCATGGTCTCCTCGGCGGCGCGCAGGTCGGCCCGGCTGAGCAACGCCCAGGTGTCCAGCAGCAGGACCGCGCCGTAGCCACCGGCGGCCACCGGCTCGGCGCCCGGGGTGGCCACCACGATGGCCGGCTCGTCCGGGACCGTGTCCAAGATCTCGTCCCGGCCGGAGGTGCGCACCGGCACACCCGGGAACGCCCGGCCCAGCTCCTCGGCGGTGCGCCGGGCCCCGATGATCGAGGCGCGCAGCCGCCGCTCGCCGCAGACCGGGCACTGGTAGGCCGGGAAATTCCGCCCGCACCAGAGGCAGACCGGCACGTCACGGGCGCTGTGCAGGGCCAGCGGGCCGGAGCAGGCCGGGCATCGGGCGGGATTGCGGCACTCCACGCACGCGACGGCCGGCAGATAGCCCCGCCGCGGCACCTGCACCAGCGCCGGGGCGCCGGCCTGCACCGCGGACCGGGCCGCCTGCCAGGCGACGCTCGGCAGGCGGGCGACCACCGCGCCGGGGTCGCGGGCCAGCTGCGGATCGTCACCGGTCGGCGAGATGGCCGGCTGCCGCCGCCGCAGCACGGCGCGGTCGGCGACGATCTCCCGGGCCCAGCCGGTCTCCAGCAGCAGCTGGCCCTCGCCGGTCCGGGCGAAGCCGCCGACCAGGGCCGCGCAGTCGGCCAGCCGGGCACGGGTGAGCAGCACGTCGCGGGCGTGCGGGTAGGGCGAGCGGGGCTCGGCGTGCAGGTCGTCGCCGTCGTCCCAGATGACCACCAGGCCGAGCGCGGCGACCGGGGCCCACATCGCCGCCCGGGTGCCGGCCACCACCGGGACCTGGTGCCGGCTGGCGGCGAGGAACCGCCGATAGCGCTCGGCCGGGCCGAGCGCCGCGTTCAGCGCGACGTGCCGGCCGGCGCCGAGCACCTCGGTGAGCGCCCGGTCGACCCGGTCCAGGTCGCGCGCGTCGGCGACCACGATGACCACGCCACGGCCGGTGCGCGCGGTGGCGGCGGCGGCCTCGGCGATCCGCAGCGGCCAGTCCTCGCCCGGCAGCGCCGACCAGACGGCGCGGGCCGGGCGGCCGTCCGCCAGGGCCCGCAGGTAGGCCGGGCCGGCCGGGTAGGAATCCCAGCCACCCGCGGCGGGCGCCCGGAAGGACGGCCCGGCGGCCGGCTCGCCCGCCGCGCCCCCGTCCACCGGCTCGTCGCCGGCCGTCGCCGACCCGGTCCCCGCCGCCGGATCCGACTCCGGCACACTCCCGGCACCCAGATCCGAGTCCGGCACACTCCTGGCCACCGGATCCGACTCCGGCACACTCCCGGCCACCGGACCCGACTCCGGCACAGCGCCGGCCACCGGATCCCGGCCGGGCAGCGTCTCGGGGGCCGTCTGGGACTCCACCCGGGCGTGTCGGGGCGGCACCGCCAGCCGCAGCACATCGGCCAGGCTCCCCGCATAGCGATCGGCGACCGCCCGAGCCGCCCGGGCCACCTCGGGATCCAGCACCCGCTCCGGGGAGACCACCTTTTCCAGGAAGGCCAACCGGCCCTGATGCTCCGAGGCCTCGGCGCGGGACAGCAGGAACCCGCTCACCAACTGCCCGGCGAACCGCACCTTGACCCGCACCCCGGGCTGCGCCGCCTCGTCATCGGCGCCGGCGACCAGATAGTCGAACGGCCGGTCCAGGTGTGGCAGCGGGACGTCGACACACACCCGGGCCACCGGCAGACGCTCCGCCGGCTCCCGCTCCCCACGCACACCCTTGGTCCCCATCTCCGAACATTCTGCCCGCCCCCTCCGACATTTCCGGCCGCGGGCGAGCCCACGGCCCGCCGCCCCCGGCGATCGCCCGATCGGGGGTACGCCCGCGGAGAACGCGGAAGCCGGCGCCCACCAGGGGCGCCGGCTTCACCGACAACGAGCGAGGAGCCTCAGGAAGCGGCGTTCTTCAGGTCCTGGGCGCGGTCGGTGCTCTCCCACTTCAGGTCGGGCAGCTCCCGGCCGAAGTGACCGTACGCGGCGGTCTGCTGGTAGATCGGGCGGAGCAGGTCCAGGTCCCGGATGATCGCGGCCGGGCGCAGGTCGAAGATCTCGGTGATCGCCTTCTCGATCCGCTCGACCGGCACGTTCTCGGTGCCGAAGGTCTCCACGAACAGGCTGACCGGGTGGGCCTTGCCGATCGCGTAGGCGACCTGGGTCTCGCACCGCTCGGCCAGGCCGGCGGCGACCACGTTCTTGGCGACCCAGCGCATCGCGTACGCCGCGGACCGGTCCACCTTCGACGGGTCCTTGCCGGAGAACGCGCCGCCACCGTGCCGGGCGTACCCGCCGTACGTGTCCACGATGATCTTGCGGCCGGTCAGCCCGGCGTCACCCATCGGGCCACCGATCTCGAACCGGCCGGTCGGGTTCACCAGCAGCCGGTAGCCCTCGGTCTCCAGGCCGAGGCCCTCCAGCTCGGGGCCGATCACGTGCTCCCGCACGTCCGGGGTGAGCAGCGACTCCAGCGAGATGTCCGCAGCGTGCTGCGAGGAGACCACCACGGTGTTCAGCCGGACCGGGCGCAGGCCGTCGTACTCGATGGTGACCTGGGTCTTGCCGTCCGGGCGCAGGTACGGAATCGTGCCGTCCTTGCGCGCCGCGGACAGGCGCCGGGCCAGCCGGTGCGCGAGCGCGATCGGCAGCGGCATCAGCTCGGGGGTCTCCGAGCAGGCGAAGCCGAACATCATGCCCTGGTCGCCGGCGCCCTGCTGGTCCAGGATGTGTTCGGAATCACCCTCGCGCAGCTCGATGGCGCTGTCCACGCCCTGGGCGATGTCCGGCGACTGGGAGCCGATCGAGACGCTGACGCCGCAGGACGCGCCGTCGAAGCCCTTCTTCGACGAGTCGTAGCCGATCGCCAGGATGGTGTCGCGCACGATCTTGGGAATGTCGGCGTACGCCTGGGTGGTGACCTCGCCCGCGACGTGCACCTGGCCGGTGGTGATCAGGGTCTCGACCGCGACACGGCTCCGCGGGTCCTGCGCGAGCAGGGCGTCGAGAATACCGTCGCTGATCTGGTCAGCGATCTTGTCCGGGTGGCCTTCCGTGACCGACTCGGAAGTGAACAGGCGGCGTGCCACGGTGCTCCTCAGTTGTCGAAAACAGGTAACGCGGAAGTGTAATCAGCGCGGCCGAACCTCACCGCCCTGGGCATCGAGCCTGCCCACGACGTGGTCAAAGATCCTATCTGACACATCGTCTTTGGAGAGTTCGTCGAGGGCCTCGGTGAAACCGTCCGCGCCCAGCACAGTAACGGTGTTCCGATCGTGTCCGAAAACCCGATCAACCCCTACTTCATTGACGACGATGAGATCCGCCCGCTTTTTCAGCATTTTCGCCCGGGCGTGTTCCAGCGCGTCGTGCGTCTCGGCGGCGAACGCCACGAGCAGCTGCCCGGGCAGTTTCGCGGCGCCCAGTTCGGCGGCGATGTCCGGGTTCGTGACCAGGGCGATCGGCGCCGGGGAGCCGTCGTCGGTCTTCTTGATCTTCTGCTCGGCGACGGTGGCCGGGCGGAAGTCGGCGGGAGCGGCGGCCATCACCACGACGTCCGCCGCGGCGGCCGCCTCGACGGTGGCCTTGCGCAGTTCCTCGGTGGTGCCCACGTGAATCAGATCGGCACCGGCCGGGTCAGGCAAAGTCACGTTCGCCGCGATCAACGTCACTCGGGCGCCGCGGGCCAGGGCCGCCCGGGCCAGGGCGTAACCCTGCTTGCCGGAGGAGCGGTTGCCGAGGAAGCGGACCGGGTCGAGGGGCTCCCGGGTGCCGCCGGCGGTCACCACGACGTGGCGGCCCGCCAGGTCCCGCTTGGCGGTGAGCGCGCGGAGAGCGTACGCGAAAATCGCCGACGGCTCCGGCAGGCGGCCCTTGCCGGTGTCCTTGCCGGTGAGGCGGCCGACGGCCGGCTCGATGACCAGCGCGCCGCGGGATCGCAGGGTGGCCACGTTGGCCCGGGTCGCCGGGTTCTCCCACATCTCGGTGTGCATGGCGGGGGCGTAGACGACCGGGCAGGTGGCGGTGAGCAGGGTGTTGGTGAGCAGGTCGTCGGCGATGCCGTGGGCGGCCTTGGCCAGGATGTCGGCGGTCGCCGGGGCGACCACCACCAGCTCGGCGGCGCGGCCGATCCGCACGTGCGGCACCTCGTGCGCGTCGTCCCACACCTGGGTGGCGACCGGGCGGCCGGAGAGGGCGGCCCAGGTGGGCTCGCCGACGAACTTGAGCGCCGAGGCGGTCGGCACCACCCGGACGCCGTGGCCCGCCTCGGTGAACAGCCGCAGCAACTCACAGGCCTTGTAGGCGGCGATGCCACCGCACACCCCGAGAACGACCTCAGTCACGTCACCACTCCAAGATCACGTTCATCGCATCGAGGCCGGGACCCGCTGGGCAGTCGTGGGGTCTGGAGGCTCGGCCCTCAGGCAGGCGAATAAGCAGAATGCCCTCGGTTCGCGCTTGCGAACTGAGGGCACCCAGGCATGCGGCTTACGGGTGGTCGGTCGGCTCGGCGGTCAGCAGGCCGGCGTTGATCTCCCGCATCGCGATGGAGAGCGGCTTCTCCTGCGGGGTGGTCTCGACCAGGGGACCCACATACTCGAGCAGACCCTCGCCGAGCTGGCTGTAGTAGGCGTTGACCTGGCGGGCGCGCTTGGCCGCGAAGATCACCAGCGAGTACTTCGACGAGGTCTTGTCGAGCAGCTCGTCGATCGGCGGGTTGGTGATGCCCTCGGGGTTGGCGACAGTTCCCACTGTGGTGAATCCTTAATGCTCGTGGGCTAGGTATAACGAACCGAGCAATCCTACCAGCTCGTCAGCGGCCCGCTCGACGAAGTCGTTCACGACGGTGACGTCGAACTCCGACTCGGCGGCCAGTTCCTCGTCGGCGTGCGCCAGCCGGCGCTTGATCGTCTCGGCGTCGTCGGTGCCCCGGCCGATCAGGCGGCGCTGGAGCTCCTCGACGCTCGGCGGGGCCAGGAAGACCAGCTGGGCCTCCGGCATGGCGGCCCGCACCTGACGGGCGCCCTGCAAGTCGATCTTCAACAGCACGGGCCGGCCCTGCTGGAGCCAGCCCTCGACCTGCGCGCGGGGCGTGCCGTAGAGGTTGCCCGCGAATTCCGCCCACTCCAGCAGTTGGTCGCCGTCGACCAGGCGCTGGAACTCGGACCGGGTTACGAAGTGGTAGTGCTCGCCGTCGGTCTCGTAGTCGCGTTTCTTGCGTGTCGTGACCGACACCGACAACCGGATCCAAGGCGAGCGCGCCCGGATCAGCTCGATCACACTGTCCTTGCCGACCCCGGAGGGGCCGGACAGGACGGTGAGGCGGGCTGCCGGGCGCGCGTCGTCATCCATGCTCACGGCTCATTCCTACACGAGCCGATGAGTCAGTTCGCAGCGAACTCCCCCAGGAGGGCCTTGCGCTGCTGGTCGCCGAGACCCCGGAGCCGGCGGCTCTCGGCGATCTTCAGCTTCTCCATGATCTGGGTCGCGCGGATCTTGCCGATGCCCGGCAGCGCCTGCAGCACGGCCGAGACCTTCAGCTTGCCGACGACCTCATCGGCCTCCGCGCGGTCGAGCACGGCGGCGAGGGTGGTCTTGCCGGACTTGAGCTGTTCCTTCAGCTCGGCCCGAGCCTTGCGAACTTCCGCGGCCTTCTCCAGCGCGGCAGCGCGCTGCTCGGGGCTCAGTGACGGGAGCGGCACCAGTTCTCCTCAGGTCCCTATCGCGGCGGTAGTTCAATACCGGCGCTTCTGTGAAACGTGGTGTGCCAGGGAACCAAAGGGGCATGTGGTTCCCGGCGCCGGGAAAACTAGCGGTCATCGGCGCGTTCGGCAACGTGGGGGTACCCCGGCCCGCACCCGGATACGCAGCGGGTTTCACCCGAGCGCGGCGCGCACCTCGGCCAGAACGCGGTCCGACGCGGCCCGAAGATCGGCGATTTCCGGGCCGGCCGCGAGGACTTCCCGTGAGTACGACGGCAACACGTTGTGCAGGCTTTCGCCGAAGACCGCGCGCAGGTCATCGGGCGTTCCGCCCTGCGCTCCGAGGCCCGGCGCGAGCAGCGGACCGTTCACCGCGGAAAGGTCGTGACCGGTCTTTCCGATCGTGGCGCCGACCACCAACCCGAAACTTCCGAGCGGGCTCACACCCGCGTTGAGCTGGGAAATCTCGTCGATCACCGTTTGCGCGACGGTCTTCCCACCAGGGCCGACGGCATGCTGGACGGAGGCGCCTTCCGGGTTGGAGGTCAGTGCGAGGACGAAAATTCCGGCACCGGTTTCGGCGGCGAGATCGAACGCCGGCCGCAGCGAGCCCACTCCCAGATAGGGACTCACAGTAATCGCGTCGGAGCGGAGAGTACTCGCTGGATTGAGGTAGGCGGCGGCGTAGGCGGCCATCGTCGAGCCGATGTCGCCACGCTTCACATCGAGCAGGACAAGAGCGCCGGCTTCCCGAGACTGTCGGATAGTTGACTCAAGAATCGCGACGCCACGTGACCCAAATCTCTCAAAAAACGCGGCCTGCGGCTTCAGAACGGCCACCCGATCGGCCAGCGCGTCGACCACCGTACGGGCGAAGCGCTCCAGGCCGGCGACATCGTCGGAGAGGCCCCAGCGGGCCAGCAGAGCGGCATGGGGATCGATGCCCACGCACAGCGGACCCCGCTGATCGATAGCCGCGTGCAGCCGTTCGCCGAAGGTTTCCATGTAGCAATTACCACCCAAGGTGTAGTCAGTACGGTCGTGTCAGCATGCCGCCACGGCGGCGGCGATCCCCGCGGTGATGCGGGCCACGTCGGCGTCGTCCGCGACGTAGGGCGGCATGGTGTAGATCAGGTCCCGGAACGGCCGAAGCCACACGCCCTCGGCGACGGCGGCCGCCGTCGCCCGCCGCATGTCCACCGGACGGTCCAGCTGGACCACCCCGATCGCACCCAGGACCCGCACGTCCGCGACCCCGCGCGCGCCGCGGAGCGGTTCCAGGCCGCTTCTCAACAGGACTTCGATTTCCGGTACGCGCCGAGCCCACCCGCCGTCCCGGAGCAGTCCCAGCGAGGCGTTCGCCACCGCGCACGCCAGCGGATTGCCCATGAACGTCGGCCCGTGCATCAGCCCGCCGCCCTCCCCCGCCGAGATCGCGGCCGCCACCCCGGGCGTGCAGAGCGTCGCCGCCAGCGTCAGGTACCCGCCGGTCAGCGCCTTGCCGAGGCACATGATGTCCGGGCTCACCCCGGCGTGCTCGGCGGCGAAGAACCGCCCGGTGCGGCCGAAGCCGGTGGCGATCTCGTCGAAGATCAGGAAGATGCCGTGCTCGGTGGTGATCTCGCGGAGCACCCTGAGGTACTCCGGGTCGTGGAAGCGCATCCCGCCGGCGCCCTGGACCACCGGCTCGACGATCACCGCGGCGAGTTCACCGGCGTGGCCGGCGATGGTCTCGCGCAGCGAGTCGGCGTATTCCGGGACGTATCCGGCCGGCGGCGCGCCGGCGAAGACCTGGGCCGGCAACACCCCGGTCCAGAGCGAGTGCATCCCGCCCTCCGGGTCACACACGCTCATCGGGTGGAACGTGTCCCCGTGATACCCGCCGCGCCAGGTGGCCAACTTGCGCCGCCCGGGCCGGCCGAGCGCCCGCTGCGCCTGCAACGCCATCTTGATCGCCACCTCGACGGCGATCGACCCGGAGTCGCAGAGGAAGACGTGCTCCAGGCCGGGCGGCGTGAGCTCGACCAGGGTGGTGGCCAGGGTGATGGCCGGCTCGTGGGTGAGCCCGCCGAACATCACGTGGCTCATCCGGCCGGCCTGCTCGGTGAGCGCCGCGTCCAGCACCGGGTGCCGGTACCCGTGCACGGCGGCCCACCAGGACGACATGCCGTCCACCAGCTCCCGGCCGTCGGCCAGGCGCAGCCGGACCCCGGCAGCGCTCTCCACCAGGTAGGGATCGCCGCTGCCGGGCATCGGCCCGTACGGGTGCCAGACGTGCGCCCGGTCGAGCGCAAGCAGGTCGCGCTCGCCGGGGCTCATCGCGCGGTCGTGGCGCGGGACGGGCGGGCGCCCTGGGCGACCGCCTTGACCAGGTCCGGGCCCCGGTAGATGAACCCGGAGTAGAGCTGCACCAGGGTGGCCCCGGCGTCCAGGATCCGTGCGGCGTCGTCGGCCGACATGATCCCGCCGACCCCGATGATCGGCAGCCGGCCGCCGGTCTCGTCGTGCACGAACCTGACCACCTCGCGGGACCGCTCGGTGAGCGGCTTGCCGGAGAGCCCGCCGGCCTCGGCGGCCAGGTGCTGGTCACCGGGGGCGAGCCCGTCCCGGGCCAGCGTGGTGTTGGTGGCGATCAGGCCGGCCGCGCCGTGCTCGAGGCAGACCTCGAGCAGCTCGGCGATGGCCGGCTCGGTCAGGTCCGGTGCGATCTTGACGAGCACCGGCACCGGGCCGCTCAGCTCCTTCAGCAGCGTCGTCAAGAAGTCCCGGTCCTGCAGGCTGCGCAGGCCCGGGGTGTTCGGCGACGAGACGTTCACCGCGATGTAGTCGGCGTAGGGGTGCAGCAGCCGGTAGGACTCCAGGTAGTCCTCGACCGCCTCGTCCAGCGGGGTGACCTTGGACTTGCCCAGCGAGATGCCGAGCGGCACCCCGATCGGGCCGAGCTCCGCCAGCCGCGCGGCCAGGGCGGCCGCGCCGGCGTTGTTGAAGCCCATCCGGTTGATGATCGCCTCGCTCTCCCGGAGGCGGAACAGGCGCGGCTTGTCGTTGCCCGGCTGCGCCTTGGCGGTGACCGTGCCGACCTCGACGAAACCGAATCCGAGAGCCGGCCAGGCGGGCAGCGCCAGGCCGTTCTTGTCCATCCCGGCGGCCAGGCCGACCCGGTTGGGGAAGCGCACGCCGAACGCGTCCACCGGGGCGGAGAACGCGTAGCGGCGGCGCATCACCTCGCGGGCGGCCGGCGGCATCGAGGCGAGCCGGTGCAGCGTCCACTCGTGCGCGGACTCGGCGTCGCCGCCGCCCAGCCGGAACAGCACCGGCCGGACGGCGTTGCGGAACAGGTTCATAGCTGCGCCATCCTCGGCCTGCCCTCGCCTGCGAGGTCGTTGTCAGGTGCCGGTGGCTGCCGCTCGGTGCGGTCGGTCATGCCAGGTCGCTCCGGAGCATCTTGTGCAGGTCCTGCAGCGGCCGCACCGACATGTCGCCGCGCATCAGGGCCTCGATGCCCATCACCGCCGCGGCCGCGCCCGGCACGGTGGTGACGCACGGGGTGTCGGCGGTGACCGCGGCGCTGCGGATCTCGTACCCGTCCTGGCGGGCGCTGGCGCCGGAGCCCTGCGGAGTGTTGATGATCAGGGCGATCTCGCCGGCCAGGATCAGCTCGACGGCGTTCTTGCCCGGGCTCTCGTAGTGCTTCGGGACGACCTCGCAGTCGATGCCGTACCGGGCGAGCACCTCACCGGTGCCGGACGTGGTGACGATGGTGAAGCCCAGGTCGGCCAGCCGCTTCACCGGGAAGACCATCGACCGCTTGTCCCGGTTCGCCACCGAGACGAAGATCTTGCCGCTGGTCGGCAGCGACCCGTACGCCGCGGCCTGCGACTTGGCGAACGCCTGCCCGAAGCCGGCGTCGATGCCCATCACCTCGCCGGTCGACTTCATCTCCGGGCTGAGCAGGCTGTCCACGTTGTTGCCGGCGAGGGTGCGGAACCGCTTGAACGGCAGCACCGCCTCCTTGATCGCGATCGGGGCGTGCGCCGGGGTGGACCCGCCGTCCCGGTCGCTCACCAGCATGCCCTCGGCCCGCAGCTCGGCGATGGTGGCACCGAGCATGATCCGGGCGGCCGCCTTGGCCAGCTGCACGCCCGTCGCCTTGGAGACGAACGGCACGGTACGCGACGCCCGCGGGTTGGCCTCCAGGACGTAGAGCTGCTCGTCCTTGAGCGCGTACTGGACGTTCATCAGGCCGCGCACGCCGATGCCCCGGGCGAGGGCCTCGGTGTAGCGGCGCACCTCGGCCATGTGCGAGGCGGCCAGGGTGATCGGCGGCAGCGAGCAGGCCGAGTCACCGGAGTGGATGCCGGCCTCCTCGATGTGCTCCATCACGCCGCCCAGGTAGACAGCGCCGGTGGCGTCGCAGAGCGCGTCCACGTCGATCTCCACGGCGTCGTCCAGGAACCGGTCGACGAGCACCGGGTGGTCCGGGGAGATCTCGGTGGCCCGCTCGATGTAGCCCTTCAGGGTGGGCTCGTCGTAGACGATCTCCATGCCCCGGCCGCCGAGCACGTACGACGGGCGGACCAGCACCGGGTACCCGATCGTGTCGGCGATCGCCTTGGCCTCGTCGAACGAGGTGGCGGTGCCGTGGTCCGGCGAGCGCAGCCCGTTCTCGGCCAGCAGCGCGCCGAACAGGCCACGGTCCTCGGCCAGGTCGATCGACTCGGGCGAGGTGCCGACGATCGGGATGCCGGCCGCCTTCAGCCGGTTCGCCAGGCCGAGCGGGGTCTGCCCGCCGAGCTGGACGATCACGCCGATCACGCCGGGGCCGCCGGCCGCCTTGCCGGAGCTGTCCTCGGCGTGGAACACCTCGAGGACGTCCTCGAAGGTGAGCGGCTCGAAGTACAGCCGGTCGGCGGTGTCGTAGTCGGTGGAGACCGTCTCCGGGTTGCAGTTGACCATCACGGTCTCGAAGTCGACACCCCGCAGCGCCTGCACGGCGTGCACACAGGAGTAGTCGAACTCGATGCCCTGACCGATCCGGTTCGGGCCGGAGCCCAGGATGATCACCTTGGGCCGATCGCTCGGCGCGACCTCGGTCTCCTCGTCGTACGACGAGTAGTGGTACGGCGTGTTGGCGGCGAACTCGGCGGCGCAGGTGTCCACCGTCTTGTAGACCGGACGCAGGCCGAGCCGGTGCCGCAGCGCGCGCACGCCGTCCTCGCCGGCCAGCTCCGGCCGCAGCGCGGCGAGCTGCTTGTCGGAGAGCCCGGACCGCTTCGCCTTGCGCAGCAGCTCCTCGTCCAGAACCGGCGCGGCCAGGATCTCCTCGCGCAGGTCGACCAGAGCCTTGATCTCGTCCAGGAACCACGGGTCGATCCGGCCGCTCGCCGCGTGCACCTGCTCGACGGTGGCACCGAGCCGGAACGCGTGCTCCACGGTGTAGAGGCGGCCGTCGTGCGGCGTCTTCAGGGCCTCCAGCACCTCCTGGAGGTCGTCGGTGGCGTCGGCGTAGGTCCAGAAGCCGGCCCGCGACGTCTCCATCGAGCGCATCGCCTTGTTCAGCGCCTCGGCGAAGTTGCGGCCCAGGCTCATCGCCTCGCCGACCGACTTCATCGTGGTGGTGAGCTCCTTGTCCGCGCCCGGGAACTTCTCGAACGCGAACCGCGGGATCTTCACGACCACGTAGTCGAGCGCGGGCTCGAACGCGGCGGGCGTCTTCAGCGTGATGTCGTTCGGGATCTCGTCCAGGGTGTAGCCGATGGCCAGCTTCGCCGCGATCTTGGCGATCGGGAAGCCGGTGGCCTTGGACGCCAGGGCCGAGGAGCGGGAGACGCGCGGGTTCATCTCGATCACGATCATCCGGCCGTCGTCCGGGTTGATCGCGAACTGGATGTTGCAGCCGCCGGTGTCCACGCCGACCTCGCGGAGCACCGCGATGCCCAGGTCCCGCAGCTTCTGGTACTCCCGGTCGGTGAGCGTCATGGCCGGGGCCACGGTGACGCTGTCGCCGGTGTGCACGCCCATCGGGTCGAGGTTCTCGATCGAGCAGACGACCACGACGTTGTCATGCTTGTCGCGCATCAGCTCGAGCTCGTACTCCTTCCAGCCGAGCACGCTCTCCTCGATGAGCACCTCGTGCACCGGGGAGGCGGCCAGGCCGGCGCCGGCGATCTGCTCCAGGTCCTCGCTGGTGTGCGCCATCCCGGAGCCCAGGCCGCCCATGGTGAACGACGGGCGGATGACCACCGGCAGGCCGATCTGCGCGACGGTCTCGCGGACCTCGTCCATCGAGTGGCAGACCCGCGAGCGCGGGGTCTCGCCGCCGGCCTTGGCGACGATCTCCTTGAACAGCTGCCGGTCCTCGCCCTTGCGGATGGCGTCCACCTTGGCGCCGATCAGCTCGACGCCGTACTTCTCCAGCACGCCGCTCTCGTGCAGGGCGATGGCGGTGTTCAGCGCGGTCTGGCCGCCCAGCGTGGGCAGGATCGCGTCCGGGCGCTCCTTGGCGATGACCAGCTCGACGAACTCCGGGGTGATCGGCTCGACGTAGGTGGCGTCGGCGAACTCCGGGTCGGTCATGATCGTGGCCGGGTTGGAGTTGACCAGCGAGACGCGGATGCCCTCCTCGCGCAGCACCCGGCACGCCTGGGTACCGGAATAGTCGAACTCGCAGGCCTGGCCGATGACGATCGGGCCGGAGCCGATCACCATCACATGCTTGAGATCTTCACGCTTCGGCATCTGCGTCAGCCCTTCTTCTCGACGAGCTCGACGAACCTGTCGAACAGGTAGTCGGCGTCGTGCGGGCCGGCGGCGGCCTCGGGGTGGTACTGGACGGTGAAGGCGGGCACCTCGATGCCGCGCAGCCCTTCGACCACGTTGTCGTTGAGGCAGACGTGCGAGACCTCGACCCCGCCGAACTCGGTGTCGAGCACCCGGCCGATCGGGGCGTCGACAGCGAAGCCGTGGTTGTGGCTGGTCACCTCGACCTTGCCGGTGGTCTTGTCGAGCACCGGCTGGTTGATGCCACGGTGGCCGTAACCGAGCTTGTAGGTGCCGAAGCCGAGCGCCCGGCCGAGGATCTGGCTGCCGAAGCAGATGCCGAACAGCGGCACCTGGCGGCGCATCACCTCCCGGGCGAGCGCGACCGGCCCGTCGGCGGTGGCCGGGTCACCCGGGCCGGGCGAGAAGAACACCGCGTCCGGGCTGACCGTCAGCAGGTCCTCGATCGACGAGGAGGCCGGGAAGACGTGCGTGGTCACGCCGCGGGCGGCCAGCCGGCGCGAGACGTTGCGCTTGATGCCCAGGTCCAGCGCGGCGACCGTGTAGCGGTGCTCGCCCTTGGCCTCGACCGTGTACTTCTCGCCGGTGGTGACCTGCGCGGAGAGGTCGGCGCCGAGCATCTGCGGCTGGGCCAGCACCCGGTCGTGCAGGCTCGTCACGTCGAGGTCGACGGAGGAGATGCCGACCCGCTGGGCGCCGCGCTCGCGGAGGTGGCGGGTGAGGGCGCGGGTGTCGATGCCGCTGATCCCGACGACGCCCTCGGCGGCCAGGCGCTCGCCCAGGTCACCCGTGGAGCGCCAGTTGGACGGGCGGCGGGCCGGGTCGCGGACCACGTAGCCGGAGACCCAGATCCGGCCGGACTCGTCGTCCTCGTCGTTGACGCCGGTGTTGCCGATCTGCGGCGCGGTCTGCACCACCACCTGCTTGTGGAACGACGGGTCGGTGAGGACTTCCTGGTAACCGGTCATGCCGGTGGTGAAGACCGCCTCGCCGAAGGTCTCCCCGACGGCACCGTAAGCCGTGCCGGAGAACGAGCGTCCGTCCTCCAGCACCAGAATCGCCTTAGCCATTACTTGACAGCCTTCCCGTCCAGCACAGTCGCTTCGCCCCGCAGGAAGGTCGCGACGATGCGACCGGGCAGGGTCATCCCCGCGTACGGCGTGTTCCTGCTGCGGCTCGCCAGGCCACCGGGGTCGACCACCCAGCGCGCCTTCGGATCCACCAGCGTGAGGTTGGCCGGCGTACCGGCCTTGGTCAGGTCACCGCCGTGCCCGGTCAGCCCGGCGATCCGGGCCGGCGCGACGGACATCCGGTCGGCGATCAGGTCCCACTGCTCGCCGAAGACGCTCAGCACGATCGGCAGCGCGGTCTCCAGACCCAGCATGCCGGGCCGGGCGTACGACCACTCGCATTCCTTGTCCTGCACCGCGTGCGGGGCGTGATCGGTGGCGACCACGTCGATCACCCCGTCCCGCAGCGCCTGGCGCAGGGCGGCGACGTCGTCCTGCGTACGCAACGGGGGGTTGACCTTGAAAACCGGGTCGTAACCGCTCGCCAGCTCGTCGGTCAGCAGGAGGTGGTGCGGGGTGACCTCGGCGGTGACCCGGACCCCGCGGGCCTTGGCCTGGCGCAGCACCTCGACCGAACCGGCGGTGGAGACGTGGCAGACGTGCAGGCGGCTGCCGACGTGCTCGGCCAGCAGCACGTCCCGGGCGATGATCGCCTCCTCGGCGACAGCCGGCCAGCCGGTCAGGCCGAGCCGGGTGCTGACCTCGCCCTCGTGCATCTGCGCGCCCTCGGTGAGCCGGGGCTCCTCGGCGTGCTGGGCGATCACCCCGTCGAACGCCTTGACGTATTCCAGGGCGCGGCGCATCAGCTTCGGGTCGGCGACGCAGAAACCGTCGTCGGAGAAGATCCGGACGTTGGCGGCGGAGCTGGCCATCGCGCCCAGCTCGGCCATCTGCTTGCCGGCCAGCCCGACGGTGACCGCGCCGATCGGCTGCACGTCGACCAGGCCGGCCTCGCGGCCCAGGCGCCAGACCTGCTCGACCACGCCGGCCGTGTCGGCGACCGGCGAGGTGTTCGCCATCGCGCAGACGGCCGTGTAGCCGCCCAGGGCCGCGGCGCGGGAGCCGGTCTCGACGGTCTCGGCGTCCTCGCGGCCCGGCTCACGCAGGTGGGTGTGCACGTCGACGAGGCCGGGGAGGGCCACCAGCCCGGTGGCGTCGATGACCTCGACGTCGGTGCGTTCATCGGAAGAGGCGATCTGTCCGTCGCGGATGAAGAGATCGCTCGGCGCGGCGCCGAGAATCGAGACGCCCTTAAGCAGGTACGCCATCACTTGCCTCCCAGGAGCAGGTAGAGGACGGCCATCCGGACGCTGACGCCGTTGGCGACCTGTTCGACGATCGTGGAGCGGGGCGAGTCGGCCACCTCGGGCGCGATCTCCATCCCGCGGTTCATCGGGCCGGGGTGCATGACGATCGCGTGCTCCGGCAGCCTCTTGAGCCGCGGCACGTCGAGCCCGTAGCGGCGGCTGTACTCGCGCGCTGACGGGAAGTAGGAGTCCTGCATCCGCTCGGTCTGCACGCGCAGCATCATCACCACGTCGCTGTCCGGCAGCACGCTGTCGAGGTCGTAGGAGACCTGCGTCTTCTCCGACAGCGCGGCGGCGACGTCGAGCGGGATGAGGGTGGGCGGGCCGACCACGGTGACCTGCGCGCCGAGCGTGGTCAGCAGCAGCACGTTGGAGCGGGCCACCCGGCTGTGCAGCACGTCGCCGACGATCGAGACCTTCAGGCCGTCGAGGCGGCCCAGGCGGGAGCGCATCGTGTACGCGTCCAGCAGCGCCTGTGTCGGGTGCTCGTGGGTGCCGTCGCCGGCGTTCACCACCGAGCCGTCCACCCAGCCGGCCAGCCGGTGCGGGGCGCCGCTGGCCGAGTGCCGGATGACCACCGCGTCGGCGCCCATCGCCTGCAGGGTCAGCGCGGTGTCCTTGAGGCTCTCGCCCTTGGAGACGCTGGACCCCTTGGCCGAGAAGTTGATCACGTCGGCGGAGAGCCGCTTGGCCGCCGCCTCGAAGGAGATCCGGGTGCGCGTGGAGTCCTCGTAGAACAGGTTCACGACGGTGCGCCCGCGCAGCGCGGGCAGCTTCTTCACCTCGCGCCCGGAGAGCGCGGCCATCTCGCCGGCGGTGTCCAGGATCAGGGTGGCGGTCTCCGCGTCCAGGTCGGCAGCGGAACGCAGGTGCTTGATCACTGGAGGCCTCCGATCAGTCGTACCTCGTCGGTGCCGTCGATCTCGGTGAGCGCGACCTTGACGCTCTCGCTGAGCGCGGTCGGGATGTTCTTGCCGACGTAGTCGGCGCGGATCGGCAACTGCCGGTGACCGCGGTCGACCAGCACCGCGAGCTGCACCGAGCTGGGCCGGCCGAGGTCCTGCAGGGCGTCCAGGGCGGCGCGCACCGAGCGGCCGGAGAAGAGGACGTCGTCGATCAGGATCACCCGCAGGCCGTCGATGCCGCCGGCCGGCAGCTCGGTCTTGCCGAGCGCGCGGGTCGCCTGCAGGCGCAGGTCGTCGCGGTAGAGCGTGATGTCCAGGGAACCGACCGGGACCTCGACGCCCTCGAAGGCGTGTATCCGGGCGGCCAGGCGATGGGCGAGCGGGACACCGCGGGTCGGGATGCCGAGAAGCACGGTGCCGGTGGCGCCGGACGTCTTCTCCAGGATCTGATGGGCGATCCGGTCGACGACCCGGGACAGGTCGGACCCAGCCAAAATGATCTTGCTAGGCGCGTCTGCGCGTGGCTGTGCCACGGCGGACCTCCTTCCCCGCCTCACGGGACGGGTCGTTAAAGGACGTCGGGATCGGGCTGGTGTCCGTGCGGACCTGGCCCGATGGCTGACGCTACGTTACCAGTGGCCGGAGCGTTGACCAGGGTGACCTGCCTGACCCGCAGACAATACGGACAAATTCTGCAAGTAGGGATACAGCCGGTAACTTTGGTGCGGCCCACACGACTCATCGGTAACCAACACTTGACCGGCGGTCGCAAACTCCGTACCGTCACGCAGCGTAGCGATCCGTGAGGAAGAACCCTCCGGGCCAGCACAGCACAGTACTGGGAGTGTCCGAATGCCGTCTGAGTACGCGAAGTCGCTGGGCGCTCGCCTGCGCTCGATTCGCCAGCAGCAGGGCCTGTCCCTGCAGGGAGTCGAAGAGAAGTCCAACGGTCGCTGGAAAGCTGTCGTGGTCGGCTCGTACGAGCGTGGTGACCGCGCGGTAACCGTGTCCCGCCTGGCCGAACTGGCCGACTTCTACCGGGTGCCCGTCTCCGAGCTGCTGCCCGATGGCAGCGGCATCCGCCTCGAGGCCACCAACAAGATCGTGCTGGACCTCGAGAAGCTCTACGACACCACCGGTGAGGACCTCGCCTACGTGGCGCGGTACGCCCGGGCCATTCAGCAGCAGCGTGGCGACTACAACGGCCGGGTGCTGTCGATCCGCGCCGACGACCTGCGCGCCCTCGCCATCGTCTACGACATCTCGCCGTCCGGCTTGATCGAGCGCCTGACCGAGCAGGGTGTCCTGGTGGCCGACCCGCGGGCGTTCTTCGCCAGCTGAGCCGGCTGAGTCCGCGCAATCAGAAGAGCCCGCGTCGGCCCCCCAGATCGACGCGGGCTTACTTCGTACCGTAAAAACAGAAACCTTCGTACCGAAAAACAGAAACGGCCCGGACCGAAGCGGTCCGAGCCGTTTTGCGCTTTTCCTACCTTGTCGCGAATGCCGCGATGCGGTCCAGCAAGCCGTTGAGGAAGCGCGGACTGTCGTCGGTCGACATCTCTTTCGCCAGCTCGACGGCCTCGGTGATGGCCACCGGGTCGTCCACGTCCGGCTCGTAGAGCAGCTCGTAGACGGCGATCCGGGCCAGGTTGCGGTCGACCACCGGCATCCGGTCGATCGTCCAGCCCTCCGCGTAACTCGCGATCAGCTCGTCGATCCGGTCCAGATGCTTGGCGACACCCTCGATCAGGGTGACCGCGTAAGCCAGGTGCTCGGGGTGCGGCTTGGCGATCCGATCGAGATAGGTGACCAGCACCTGGCTCGGCGGCAGATCGCGCATGTCGGCCTCGAAGAGGACGTCCAGCGCACGCTTGCGCGCCTTACGACGCGCAAGCCGTTCCTTCTTGGGACCTTCGGCCATCAGCTGCGGCCGAGGTAGCGGCCGTCGCGGGTGTCGACCTTGATCTTCTCACCGGTGGTGATGAAGAGCGGAACCTGGACCGTGGCGCCGGTCTCGATCGTCGCCGGCTTGGTGCCACCGGTCGAGCGGTCGCCCTGCAGGCCCGGCTCGGTGTAGGTGACCTCGACGAAGACGCTGGTCGGCAGCTCGATGTAGAGCGGCACGCCCTCGTGCAGCGCGACCGTGGCCTCCGCCTCGGGCAGCAGGTAGTTGGCGTTGTCACCGACAGTGGCGCCGGGGACGTGGATCTGCTCGTAGGTGTCCAGGTCCATGAAGACGTAGTCGTCGCCGTCCTGGTACAGATACTGCATCGTGCGCTTGTCCACGGTCGCGGTTTCGACCTTGGTGCCGGCGTTGAAGGTCTTGTCGACGACCTTGCCGGACAGCACGTGCTTCAGCGTGGTCCGCACGAAGGCCGGACCCTTACCGGGCTTGACGTGCTGGAACTCAACGACGGACCACAGCTCCTTGTCGAGGTTGAGAACCAGGCCGTTCTTCAGGTCGTTGGTGGAAGCCATGTCCTGCCTTGATCTTGACGCGAATCGGTGACCGAACCACTTTACCGGCGATGACCTGGTGAGGGCGAATCGGGTCTACCGGCAGATGTGCTCCAAAGCCAGCCGGTAACCGTCGATACCGAGCCCCGCGATCACCCCGGTGGCGACCGCCGAGATCACCGAGTGGTGCCGGAACTCCTCCCGCTGGTGGATGTTGGAGATGTGCACCTCGATCAGCTTGCCACGCAACATCGCGCAGGCGTCCCGGACCGCGATGTTGTAATGCGTCCAGGCGCCCGGGTTGAGCACCACGTCGGCGCCCTCGTCGGCGGCCGCGTGCAGCCACTCCAGCATCTCGTGCTCGGCGTTGGTCTGCCGGATCCGCACTGTCGCGCCGAGGTCGTCGGCGACCGTCCGGCACATGTCGACCAGGTCCTGATACGTCGTGCTGCCGTAGATGTCCGGCTCCCGGGTGCCGAGCCGGTTCAGGTTGGGCCCGTTCAGCACGTAGATCATCGCGCCACCTCGTCGTAGGCCCGCCGCAGCAGGTCGTCGTCCGGTCCGGCCAGGATGCCGGGTTTCGCCAGGCCGTCGAGCACCACGAACCGCAAGGTCGCGGCCCGCGTCTTCTTGTCGACGCGCATCCCGGCCGCCAGGTCGCTCCAGGCCTCTTTCGCGTACGACGTGGGCAGGCTCAGCATCTCCAGGATCTGCCGGTGACGGGCCGCCGTGGCCTCGTCCAGCCGCCCGGACAACCGGCCCAGTTCCGCCGCGAAGATCATGCCGACCGCCACCGCGTGCCCGTGCTTCCAGGTGTACTTCTCCCGGCGCTCGATCGCGTGGCCCAACGTGTGCCCGTAGTTCAGGATCTCCCGCAGGCCGGACTCCGTGAGGTCCACGCCGACCACGTCGGCCTTCACCTGGACCTTGCGCTCGATCAGCTCGCGCAGCACGTCGCCGCGCGGGTCGAGCGCCGCCTCCGGGTTCTCCTCGATCAGCTCCAGGATCCGCGGATCCGCGATGAAGCCGCCCTTGACCACCTCGGCCAGGCCGGCGGCGATGTCCTCGCGCGGCAGGGTGTCCAGCGCGTCCAGGTCGCAGAGCACCCCGGCCGGCGGATGGAACGCGCCGACCAGGTTCTTGCCGGCGGCGATGTTGACAGCGGTCTTGCCGCCGACCGCCGCGTCGACCATGCCGGCCACCGAGGTGGCGACCGGGATCCAGCGCACCCCGCGCAGCCAGGCCGCGGCGACGTAACCGGCCAGGTCGGTGGTCGCCCCGCCGCCGACCCCGACCACCACATCGGTACGGGTGAAGCCGGCCGCCCCGAGCCGATCCCAGCACCCGGCCGCGACCTCGACGGTCTTGCCGCCCTCGGCATCCGGCACCTCGATCATGACGGTCTGCCGATCCGTCACCGCGGCGACCGCCTCGGCCCGCTCCCGCAGCGTCGGCGGGTAGAGCACCGCCACCCGGGCGGCCCCCTCGATCAGTCGCGGAAGCTCGCCGGTCAGCCCGCGCCCGACAAGCACGTCGTACGGACGGTCACCATGCACCGAAATTCGCGTCACCACGGCCGTCACCCTATCCGTGCGGTCACGTACCGTTCGCCCCGCTCGGTTCAGTTCCGCCAGGTGGGCGGTTCGCGCGAGCCATGCTTGCTGTCCGTGTCCGGCGTTCGTACCGTGCGTGGAGTGACCACTGTCGAGGCGGCACTGCTGAAAGTCGGACAAGCGGTGGTTACCCCGTTCTTCCGGCACTGGCTCGGCGCCAGGAGATCCGCACGGGAACGCTCGCTGCCGCTCAGTGACCTACTGCGGCAGCGGGCCAAGGACGAGTTCTCCCGCCGACGCGGGCAGCGGGAGATCGATGCGGTGGTCGACGAGGTGGGTGAGCGGCTGCAGCCGTTGATCCGCACCAGGTTCGCGGAGCTGCCGGAGAACGAGGTGATCGCGGCCCTGGAAGCGGTCGCGGACACGTTCGGCCGGGCGGACCTGAGCGACGACGCGCTCTTCGGCGCGGACCTTCAGCCGGCTCGACTGCTGCCTCATCTCCGGTCCGCGGAGCCGCCGGCCGGATTGTCCGAGCTCGGGTCGCGGCTCTACGACGTGATGCTGGAGGACTGCGCGCGGTGCTTCACGCAGTTCGTGGTGCAGACCGCGCCGTTCACCAACCGTGCGCAGGTGGCGATCCTGTCCCGGTTGTCCGAGGTCACCGAGTTGATGACGGAGGCAGTGCACAAGCTGGCCCTGGCAGTTCCGGACTCCACCACCGATTTCCTCTCCCGGTACCGGGACTTCCTCGCCAAGAAGCTGAACACCCTGGAACTGGTCGGCCTCGACACCCAGTACCGGCCTCGCACCACCCTGAGCGTCGCCTACATCAGCTTGGCGGTCATCGGCGACGGCTCGACCAGCCGTTCGCAGCGGGTCTTCTGGGACCCGGGGCTGCTCCGTCACGCCCGCCTCGACGGTGCCGACTCCGAGCGGGTCGAGCAAGCCCTCTCCCGGCGCACTCGCACGCTCATCCGCGGCGAGGCCGGCGCGGGGAAGTCCACCCTGTTGCGGTGGCTCGCGGTGACGGCGTCCAGAGGCGGCTTCACCGGCGCGCTCTCCGATTGGAACGGCCGGGTGCCCTTCTTGATCAAGTTGCGGAGCTGGCCCGACGCCCTGCCCGCCCCGGAGCAGTTCCTGACCGGCGTCGCCGATCCCGTGGCGGGCGCGAAGCCCGGCCATTGGGTCACCGAGCAGTTCCGCGACGGCCGAGCATTACTGCTGGTGGACGGCGTGGACGAGCTGCCGGTGGAACGGCGCGCCCCGGTCCGCGGGTGGCTGCGGGACCTGCTGACCGCGTACCCGGACATTTTGGTCGTGGTGACCTCCCGGCCGCCGGCCGCGCCGGTCCGCTGGCTGGAAGCCGAGGGCTTCGAACCCTTGACGCTGGATCGCCTCTCCCCCGCCGATGTCCGAGCGCTGATCGACCAGTGGCACCAGGCGGCCCGGACGTCACCGTCGCTGCCGTGTCCGCCGTCCGAGCTTCCTCGCTATGAGCAGGCGCTGCTCACCCAGCTGGCCGCCAACCGGCACCTGTCCCGGCTCGCCGGGAACCCCCTGATGGCGGCCATGCTGTGCGCGCTCAACCTGGACCGCCAGACGAACCTGCCGCCCGACCGCATGGGTATCTACCAGGCCGCCGTCGACATGCTCCTGCACAAGCGCGACCAGGACCGGGGGGTGACCACGGCCCTGCCCGACATGACTGTCCCGGAGAGCCTGCAGTTGCTGCAGGACCTGGCCTGGCGGATCTCGCTGAACAATCGCTCCGAGCTGTCCCGGGCGGAGGCCGAGGCGTATGTGAGCCGCCGGCTGGCCGGCATGCACCGGATCACGGCATCGGCCGGAACGGTGCTGGAATATCTCGTCGAACGCAGCGGTGTCCTGCGAGAACCGGCGGCGGAGCGGATCGACTTCGTGCACCGGACCGTCCAGGAGTATCTCGCCGCGAGGGAGGCGGCGGAGCAGGCGATGGCCGGTCTGCTGGTGGGCCAGGCGCATCTGGACGGATGGCGCGAGATCATCATCATGGCGACCGGACTCGCGAACCGGCCGATGCGAACCGAGATCATCGACGGTCTGCTCCACCGAGCCGCCGCCGAGTCACGACATCGCCGGGCCCTGATCCTGCTGGCCACCTCCTGCCTGGAGGCACTTCCCGCGCTGCCGCCGGAGTTGCTGGCCGAGGTGGAACGCCGGCTGGCCGGCCTGCTGCCGCCGCGCAGCCTCCCGGAATCGCGGTCGCTGCAACCGGTGGGCGAACCGTTGCTCCGGCGCTTGGAAGGCAATCCCGCCAGGTTGAGCGAGGCCCAGGCAGCGGCGACGATCGCCACAGCCGCGTTGATCAACGGGCCGCGCGCGATCGAGATCCTGGGGCGCTTCACTCACGACGCGCGCAGGCGGGTGCAGCTCGAATTGATCAAGTCGTGGAAGTACTTCGAGCCGTACGAATACGCGGAACGGGTACTGGCCGACGCACCGTTGGACGACGGCGAGGCAGGCGTCACCGAGCCCAGCCTCCTGGCCGCCACCCACCATCTCCGCCATCTGACCGGCCTCCAGGCGGTCTTCGACACCCGCTGCGATCTCGACGCCTGCCCACCCCTCCCGCACCTGAAGTGGCTCCATCTCCGTCTGGGCTGGGACGGCCGGCTGAACGCCCTTGACCGGCATCCCGCCCTGGAGAACCTTCTGATCACCTCGGACGCCCGGCGGCCGACCGCGGCGGAGATCCGCTCGCTGGTCCGGCTGCCACGCCTGCGGGTCCTGACTCTCTACGCACCTGGCAGCGTCGACGCCGAAGCGCTGACCACCATCGCGGAGATGAGCTGGCTGCAGTACCTCAACCTCAGCCTGCGCGAGGTGCGCGACCTGAGCACACTCGCCGCGCTGACGGATCTGAGAGGCATCTACTTCGAAGGCGGACGGGTCGACTCGCTCGCCGGGCTGCGGAACTGCCCCATCACCACTCTCGGCTTCGGTGCCATGGACCGGCGTCCCACCGTCCCCGACGGCGACTGGGGAGCCGCCTTCCCACACCTCGAGCACGTCAACTTCTGGAACGGAGACCCGCCTGACCTCGGGTTCGCCGCGACCGTGCCGACCATGCAAAGCCTGCGGGTGACGAACGCCGACTCACCGACGGTACGTTCGCTGCGATCACCGCGATCGCTGACACAGCTCATGGTCGAGTTCGACGAGCACTCGCCCGACCTCGGACCGCTCCTGCGGCATCGCCAGATGAGTTCGCTGGCGCTCCACTCGCCCGGCAGCCTGGATCTCTCTCCGCTGGTCGACTGGGAGGGCGGGCCTCTGCGCGTCATCGTGCGCCGGGGTCAGCAGATCAGCGGACGCGACCTGCTTCCCGCCACGATCCGGGTCTCCCGGCGAGCCGAACTGGCCTGGTGAGGCCAGACCGTGGTCGGAGTCCGACCGGGGCTGCGGCGTGGCCTAGGCACCCAGCAGCGCGGTGACCTCGACGGCGATCTCGGCCGGCTCACGGCCGTCGGTGATCACGGTGTGGGTGGCGACCTCCGTGTAGAGCGGCCGCCGCTGCTCCAGCAGGAACTTCATGGTGGCGCGCGGGTTCATCGCCAGCAACGGCCGCCCCGCCCCCAGCCCGACCCGCTTGATCGCGTCGGCCAGCTCCACCGACAGGAACACCACCGTGTGCCCGAGCAGCAGCTTCCGCGTCGACTCGTCCATGATCGCGCCGCCGCCGAGCGACAGGACGCCGTCGTAGGACGACAGCGTCTCGGCCACCACGGCACGCTCCAGGGCACGGAACGCCGGCTCACCGTCCTCGACGAAGATGTCCGGGATCGGCTTGCCGGCCCGCTGCTCGATGATCGTGTCGGTGTCGGCGAAGCCCACACCGAGCGCCCCGGCGACCGCCTCGCCGATCGTGGTCTTGCCGGCGCCGGGCGGCCCGACCAGGACCGCGACCGGCGCCATCAGCGGATCACCAGCGCGTCGAGGTACGACGCCAGGTTGCGGCGGATCTCGGCGACCGAGTCGCCACCGAACTTCTCGGTCGCGGCCTCGGCCAGCACCAGGGCGACCATGGCCTCGGCGACCACCGCGCCGGCCGGCACGGCACAGACGTCGGAGCGCTGGTTGATCGCGGTGGCCGGCTCGCCGGTGAGGATGTCGATGGTCTGCAACGCCCGGTTCAGCGAGGAGATCGGCTTGAGCGCGGCACGGACCCGCAGCGGCTCGCCGTTGGTGATGCCGCCCTCCAGGCCACCGGCCCGGTCGGTGACGCGCTTGACCCCGTCCGCGGTGGGGACGATCTCGTCGTGCGCGACCGAGCCACGCGAGCGGGCCTGGGTGAAACCGTCGCCGATCTCCACGCCCTTGACCGACTGGATCGACATCAGCGCGGTGGCCAGCCGGGCGTCCAGCTTGCGGTCCCACTGCACGTGCGAGCCGAGGCCCGGCGGGATGTTGTAGGCCAGCACCTCGACGATGCCACCGAGCGTGTCGGCGTCCTTTTTCGCCGCGTCGACCTCGGCGACCATCCGCGCGCTGGCCTCCGGGTCGAGGCAGCGCAGCGGGTCGGCGTCGATCCGGTCGGCGTCGTCGGGCGTCGGGATCAGGCCGGACTTGGCGGCGACCGAGCCCAGCTCGATCACGTGCGACACGATGTCGATGCCGAGCGCCTGCTTGATCAGCTGCTTGGCGACCACGCCGACGGCGACCCGGGCCGCGGTCTCCCGGGCGCTGGCCCGCTCCAGGATCGGGCGGGCGTCGGTGTGCCCGTACTTCTGCATGCCGGCCAGGTCGGCGTGACCGGGGCGGGGGCGGGTCAGCGGCGCGTTGCGCGACTGCGCGGCGAGCACCTCCGGGTCGACCGGATCGGCCGACATGACCGTCTCCCACTTGGGCCACTCGGTGTTGCCCACCCGGATCGCGACCGGGCTGCCCAGGGTGCGGCCGTGCCGCACGCCGCCGATGAACTCGACCTCGTCCTGCTCGAATTTCATCCGGGCGCCGCGCCCATAACCCAGGCGACGGCGGACCAGGTCACGAGTGATGTCCTCGCTCGTCACCTCGATCCCGGCGGGAACACCCTCGAGCAGCGCGACGAGCGCCGGTCCGTGCGATTCACCTGCAGTAAGCCAGCGCAGCATGGCTGCAGTCTAGAGACGCGCCGCCCGCACCCGGACGCGAGGCACGCGGATCCCGCTCTCCGGACAGATCTTCAAGATCAAACCCGATCAGGGGTACGCCCGCAGCCGGCACCCGGTCACCCGGTGTGACGACCGTTACCAATCGTCGCCGGCCGGAAGATCCCGCTCCGGGGCCGGCTTGTCGTGGACGTGGCCGAGACACCTGACCCGACCCTGCCCGCCGACGGCCGCTCCCGCGGTGAGCTGCTGCCCCTCGGGCGCCGCTTCCGGATGGTCCTGGTGCTCGGCTTCCTCAGCGCGCTCGGGCCGCTGACCATCGACATGTACCTGCCGGCGCTGCCCACCATCACCACCGACCTGCACGCCACCGCCGCCGCCGTACAGCTCACCCTCACCGGCACCCTGGTCGGCCTGGCGGTCGGCCAGCTGCTGATCGGCCCGCTGGCCGACGCGGTGGGCCGGCGGGTGCCGCTGCTCGCCGGTATCGGGGTGCACGTGCTCGCCTCGGTGTGCTGCGTGCTCGCGCCCGACCTGGCCGTGCTCGGCACGCTGCGGGTGATCCAGGGCCTGGGCGCCGCGGCCGCCGCGGTGATCGCGATGGCGATGGTGCGCGACCTGTTCGACGGCATGGCGGCGGCCCGGCTCTTCTCCCGGCTGATGCTGGTCGTCGGCGTGGCGCCGATCCTGGCGCCGACCATCGGTGGCCTGGTGCTGAACTGGACGTCCTGGCGGGGCGTCTTCGTGGTGCTCACCGCGGTCGGGATGGCGATCATGGCGGCCGCCGCCGTGGTGCTGCCCGAGACCCTGCCCCGCGACCGGCGGCGCAACGGCGGCCTGCGGGGCACCGCCCGCGACTACGGCCGGCTGTTCACCGACCGGGTCTACGTGGGCCTGATCCTGGTCGCCGGTCTCGCGATGGCGGCCCTGATCGCGTACGTGAGCGGCTCGTCCTTCGTCTTCCAGGACGAGTTCCACCTGAGCGAGCAGCAGTTCGCGCTGATCTTCGCGGGTGGCGCGGTGGGGCTGATCGGCGCCACCCAGTGCAACGTGCGGCTGCTGCGCCGCTGGACGCCGCAGCGGATCCTCGGCGGTTCGCTGCTCGCCGGGCTCGGCTTCGGCCTGGTCCTGCTGTTCACCGCCGCCACCGGGCGGGGCGGCCTGGCCGGCGTGCTGATCCCGCTCTGGCTGGTGCTGGCCATGGTCGGCCTGGTCATGCCGAACGCCCCGGCGCTCGCGCTGGCCCGGCACGGCGAGGTGGCCGGCACCGCCGCGGCCCTGCTCGGCGCCGTCCAGTTCGGCGTCGGCGCACTGGCCGCCCCGCTGGTCGGCGTGCTCGGCGTGGGCGCCGTGGCGATGGCGACAGTGGTGTTCGGCGGCATGCTGGCCGCCACCGCGGTCTGCTACCTGGTCGTCCGCCCCCAGCACCTCCCGGTCGACGACCTCGAGCCGGCCCTGCCGGCCCTGCACTGACCAGCCCTCGCCGCGCCGCGGCAACCCGTCGAGGCCCACAAACCCGACGGCCGCTCACCCACCAGCAGACCCCGGACGCAGCCAGCCCACCGGCCAGCACGACCCCTGGACGCGGCGGCCCTCCACCCACCGACACGCCCGGACCCGGTGAGCGTTCCTCCACCAGCACGGCCGGGACCGCGGCGGCCCGACCAGGTGCGGTCCCGCGCCGCGTCGACCGTGCGCTCAGCGCAGGCGGGCGACGTGCCGGTTTTGATCTCCGGAACCACCCGCGGACAGTGCAGGGTGGGCTGATCGTTCTGGACGCGCAGCGGCCAGATCAGCCCACCCGGCCCGCGCGGGAGCATGCGATCCGCACCCCGCTGGGCCCGCGTAAATGAAGATCTTGAAGTTGACCTCGATTGAGCTCTTGAAGTCGGCCTTGAACGACATCGCCTAAGCGGCCCGGTTGCGGGCGGCGGCGTCGAGGGCGGTCCGCATCGCGTCCTCGGGCGCCTCGGCGCCGGTGAACTGCTCGAACTGGCTCAGGGCCTGGGCCAGCAGCAGGTCCAGCCCGGAGACCACGGGCAGTCCCGCCGCGGACGCCGCGGCGGCCAGCGGGGTCGGCCACGGGTCGTAGAGCGCGTCGAACAGCACCGTGCCGGGCCGCCAGGTGATCTCGGCGGCCAGGTGGTCGGCGGCGCCCTTGGGGACCGTGGAGATCACCGCGTCGGCGTCGAAGGCGGCCGGCGCGGCGACCCAGTCGGCGCCCTCCAGCTTGAGGCCGAGCGCGGCGGCGACCGGCTCCAGCTCGGTGCGCGCCTCCGGGCGGCGGGTGACCACGGTGACCACCTCGGCGCCCAGCTCGGCCGCGGCGGCCAGCGCGGCCCGCGCGGTGCCGCCCCCGCCGAGCACCGTCACCCGGGGCGGCGCCTCCTTGACCGCGTGCCGGCCGGTGCTCGTGCCGACGCCGGCCTCGCGCAGCACACGGACCATGCCGGGGATGTCGGTGTTGTCGGCGTGCCAGCCGCCGTCCGGCTGCCGGACCAGCGTGTTGGCCACCCCGGCGGCGATCGCGGCCGGGGTGGCCGAGCCGGCCAGCGTGAGCGCGGCCTCCTTGAGCGGCATGGTCAGCGACAGCCCGGCCCACTCCGGGCCGAGCCCGGCGACCAGGCCGGCCAGCTCCGCCTCGCCGCACTCGATCGCCTCATAGGTCCACCCCTCGAGACCGGCCGCCGCGAACCCGGCCCGATGGATCACCGGCGAGAGCGAGTGGGCGATCGGCTTGCCGAGGACGGCCGCCCGTCGAGGGCTGGTGGTCTGCACAGCGGGTCCCATCCTTGTCGTCGTCGGGGAGTCGCCGCCGTATTCTACGAAGCCACGCTCAGCAGAGCGGGATGCCGTTCTGACAGGCACGCAGCCGATTCCGGTCGTGGTCCGCACCGGTCTTGCCGTACGCCATGGTGCCCTTGGTGTCGATGCTGATGAAGTAGTAGTACGGGAAGTTGTTCGTCGGGCTCATCGCGCCCTTCAGCGCGGCCTGGCCCGGGTTGCCGATCGGTCCCGGCGGCAGGCCCGGCTTGTCGTGCGTGTTGTACGGGTTGTTCGGGTTGTGCAGGTCCGACTGGGTCAGCTTCTCGGACGGTTTGACCTTCTTGCCGCTGATCCGCAGCCAGTAGTTGACGGTGCTGTCCAGGCCCAGGCAGTGACAGGGGAACTCGCCGTACGCCCGGTTGTAGATCACCCGGGACACCTTGGGCATGTCCTCGTCCTTGAGCGCCTCGGCCTGCGCGATCGACGCCACGATCAGCGCCTGGTACGGCGAGATCCCGCCCCGGCCCTTTTCCACCGTCGGGACGAACTCCAGCTTCTCCATCTCGGCGTTGAAGTTGCCGATGATCGTCTTGAGCACCTCGGTGGCGTCCGCCCGCGGCGACAGCTCGTAGGTCGCCGGGTAGAGGAAGCCCTCGATGTCGGTCTTGTCGGCCGGCTTGCCGTCACCGCGCCGGAACCAGGCCTCGTCGACGCCGAGCGCCACCGGGTTCTTCGCGGCCTTGGCGAAGTCGGCCACCGGGATCTTGGTGGCCTGCGACAGTTTCTGGAAGGTCTGCTGGTAGGACAGCCCCTCCGGGATGGTGACCTTGTTGACCCAGCGGCTCTTCGGGTCGAGCAGCGCGGCGAGCGCGTCGCTGGCCTTCATCTCGACCTTCAGCCGGTACCAGCCGGCCTGGATGTTCTTGCTGCGGTTGTTGTCCTTGGCCGCGTCGGTGAACGCGTCGACCGAGGCGACCACCTTCTGCCGCACCAGCGTGGTGCCGATGTCGGTGGCCGACTGCCCGGTCTTGATCTGCACGATCGCCTCCGCGCCACCCGGGCCCGCGTAGTCGTCGGCGACGAAGAAGCCCTTCACCTTGCTGTAGGCGAACCAGCCGCCGCCGACCAGCAGGCCGAGCAGGACCAGGCTCATGAAGAACGCGATCGCCGAACGACCGCCGCGGCTCCGGTTCCGGTGCCGTGACGCGGCCGGCTGCGCCTGTTCCTCTTCCTCCAGCACCGCATCGAGATCGTCAAGCATTTCTGCCTCCGCTGCGCGTCCAGCATGCCAAGCCCCCGGCTGGAACTACGACGGGAAGGGTGTCACGGATCGACTCCCGGCGCTACCTCACGCGAACGGCCGGCCGGGAATTCCCGGCCGGCCGTCGATGCGTGGCAGCTCAGTTACCGCACAGCGGAATGCCGTTCTTACAGGCCTTCCGGATGTTCGCCCGGTGTTCGTCGTTGGTCTTCCCGTACGCCATCGTGCCCTTCTTGTCGATGGTCACGAAGAAGAAGAACTGGTTCTTCGGCGCGTTGATCGCACCTTTCAGCGCGACCTCACCGGGATTGCTGATCGGACCGATCGCCATCCCCTTGACGTCATAGCTGTACGGATTCTTCGGGTCGTGCAGCTCGGAGGCGAGCAGCTTCTCCGAGGCCTTCGCGTCCTTCCCGCTGATCCGCAGCCAGTAGTTGACGGTGCTGTCCAGCTGCAGGCAGCCACACGGGAAGGTGCCCAGGTAGGCGCGGTTGTAGAGCACCCGCGCGACAGGGCCCATGTCCTCCGGCAGCAGCGCCTCGACCTGCGCGATCGAGCCCGCGACCAGCGCCTCGTACGGTGAGATGTGCAGTTTGCTGGTCGCCTGGTTGGCGAAGTCCAGCTCGTCCATCTCCGCGTTGAAGTGCTTGATCATCGTCTGCAGGATCTGGGTGGCGTTGGCATCCTTGGGGAACTCGTAGGTCGCCGGGTACAGGAAGCCCTCGATGTTGGTCTTGTCGACCTTCTTGCCGTCCTGACGCTTGAACCACAGCGCCGGCACGCCCAGTTTCTGCGGGTCCTTCGCCGCCTTCTTGAACTCGGCCGCCGGGATCTTCGTCGCCTGCGACAGCTTGTCGAAGATCTGCAGCGAGATCAGGCCCTCCGGGATGGTGACCTTGTTGACGTTCTTGTTCTTCAGGTCGAGCAGCGCGGTCAGCGCGTCAGCGGCCTTCATCTCCTTGCGGAGCAGATAGGATCCGACCTGAATGTCCTTGCTTTTCGGGTTGTCCTTGGCGGCGTCGACGAAGGCCGCGGCGCTTTTCACCACACCCAGCTTGTACAGGGTGTTGGCGATCGCCGTCGCGGTGTCGCCGGACTTCACCTCGACGACCACCGAGCCGGTCCCGGGACCGGGGTAGTCCTCGGCCGAGAAGAAGCCCTTCACCTTGCCGATCCCGAAGTAGGCTCCGCCGCCGAGCGCGCCGAGCAGCACGATGACCAGGGCCATCGTGAGCAGCGTCCGGCCGCCGCCCTTCTTCTTGCGATGTCGCCAGCGACCCGGGTCCTCACCGGCCCCGTCGAATGCGGCATCCAACTCGTCGATCAATTAAGTCTGCCTCCGCTGCGCGTCCAGCCAGCCCTGCAGGATCTCCACGGCGGCCGCCTGATCGACGACCGCGCGCTGCCGACGCCCTCGGACGCCCCGTTCGCTCAGCCTACGGCTGGCGACGACCGTCGACATCCGCTCGTCGGAGAGGACGACCGGCCGCGGCGCGAGCACCTCGGCGAGTCGTTGCGCGTACGCCCGGACGTGGCCGGCCGCCACGCCCTCGCGCCCGTTCAGCGCGACCGGGAGCCCGACGACGATCTCGACCGCCTCGTGCTCGTCGGCCAGCCGGGCCAGCTCCGCCAGGTCGGTGGGGAGCTTGTCCTCGCCGGCCTGCTGGTCCCGTGCCACGGTCGCCACCGGACTGGCCAGAATGCCGTCCGGATCGCACTTGGCGACCCCGACACGCACCTGTCCGACGTCCACCCCGAGGCGTACGCCCCGGGTGAAGCCGTGCGTCACGCTCTCTCCCCGCACACCAGCAACCCGCGTCTCCCTGTCCCCGGCCCAGTCTTTTCGAAAAGCGAAGGAGCTATTCATCAACGAAAGTCCATGAAAGGCTCCCGATCGCGGGCAAAGCTTAACCGCTGCGCCCGCCGATACGCGGGCCCCCTGTGCCGCCGCTGAGAATTATCAAGAAAAAGGAAAGGATCCGTCGCGCTGCGCGACGGATCCTTTACCAGAACGCACTCAGACGATTCAGCTCGCCTCGGTCAGCGCCTTCTCGACCGCGGCCAGCAGGTTCGGCGCCTCGGCCGCCGGCACGCCACCGCCCTGCGCCAGGTCGGCGTTGCCGCCGCCCCGGCCGGACAGCGCGCCCCGGACCAGGTCACCGGCGGACAGGCCGCGGCCTTTCGCGGCCGCGTTGATCGCCACGATCAGCGTCGCCTTGCCACCCGAGCGGGCGGTCACCGCGACCACCGCCGGACGGGCCGGGTCGAACTTGCCGCGGATGTCCTGGGCCAGCGTGCGCACGTCGTTGCCGCCCGCGCCCTCCGGCGCCTCGGTACCGACGTAGGCCACCCCGCGCAGGTCCTTCGCCTGGTCGACCAGCGCGCTCGCCCCGGCCAGTACCATCTGCGCCCGCAGTTTCTCCAGCTCCTTCTCCGCGTCGCGCAGCGCCGTGACGGTCTGCTCGACCCGGTCGGCGACCTGGTCGCCGGGCACCCGGAACAGGTCGGCCAGGCGGGACACCAGCAGGTGCTCCTTGGCCAGGAAGCCGAACGCGTCGATGCCCACCAGGGCCTCGACCCGCCGCACCCCGGAGCCGATCGACGACTCGGTGAGAATTTTCACCAGGCCGAGCTGGCCGGACCGGGACACGTGGGTGCCACCGCACAGCTCCCGGGCGTAGTCGCCGACCTCGACGACCCGGACCTCGTCGCCGTACTTCTCGCCGAACAGCGCCATCGCGCCCAGCCGGCGCGCCTCCTCCTGCGAGGTGACGAACGCGTGCACCTCCAGGTCACGCAGCAGCACCTCGTTGATCTGCTGCTCGACGTCGAAGAGCACCGACGGGTTGACCGCGCCCGGGGTGTGGAAGTCGAACCGCAGCCGGCCCGGCGCGTTCAGCGAACCCGCCTGGGTCGCCGACTCGCCGAGGAAGTTGCGCATGGTCTGGTGGACCAGGTGGGTCGCGGTGTGCGACCGGGAGATCGCCTTACGGCGGGTCACGTCGATCTCGGCCAGGCCGGACTCGCCCTCGCGCACCTCACCGCGGATCACCCGGGCCTTGTGCACGATCAGGCCGGGGATCGGCTGCTGCACGTCGACGATCTCGAGCTGGCCGCTGCCCACCTTGATCACACCGGTGTCGGCCTGCTGGCCACCGCCCTCCGCGTAGAACGGGGTGGTGTCCAGCACCAGCTCAACGAAGTCACCCTCGCCGGCCACCTCGACCCGGCCCCGATCGGTGATCAGCGCCCGGACCCGGGACTCACGGGAGATCTCCTGGTAACCGGTGAACTCGACGTTGCCGCCGGCGTCCAGCGCCGAACGGTACGCCGAGAGGTCCGCGTGGCCGGTCTTGCGCGCCGCCGCGTCCGCCTTCGCCCGGGCCCGCTGGTCGGCCATCAGCCGCCGGAAACCCTCCTGGTCGACCGACAGGCCCTGCTCCTGCGCGATCTCCAGGGTCAGGTCGATCGGGAAGCCGTACGTGTCGTGCAGCTGGAACGCCTTGTCGCCGGAGAGCTGCCGGCCACCCGACGTCTTGGTCTCGCTGATCGCGGTGTCCAGGATCGTGGTGCCGGAGCGCAGCGTGCCGAGGAAGGTCTCCTCCTCCTGGTACGCGTACGTGGAGATCCGCCCGAACTCCTCGGCCAGCTCCGGGTACGACGGCGACATGCAGTCCCGCGCGATCGGCAGCAGCTCGGTGAACGCCGGCCCCTGCCAGCCGAGCAGGCGGATCGCCCGGATCGCCCGGCGCATGATCCGGCGCAGCACGTAGCCACGGCCCTCGTTGGACGGGACGATGCCGTCGCCGATCAGCATCAGCGCGGTGCGCACGTGGTCGGCGATCACCCGCAGGCGTACGTCGTCGGGGTGGCTCTGGTTCGCCGCGTGCCCGGAGTGCGCGCCGTACTTCTTGCCGGTCATCTCGGCCGCGCGGGACAGGATCGGGCGGACCTCGTCGATCTCGTACAGGTTGTCGACGCCCTGCAGGATCGACGCGATGCGCTCCAGGCCCATGCCGGTGTCGATGTTCTGCTTCGGCAGGTCACCGACGATCCGGAACTCCTCCTTCGAGGTCACGTCGGTGATCTCGTGCTGCATGAAGACCAGGTTCCAGAACTCCAGGTACCGGTCCTCGTCGACCTCCGGGCCGCCCTCCTTGCCGTAGTCCGGGCCGCGGTCGTAGTAGAGCTCCGAGCACGGGCCGGCCGGGCCGGGGATGCCCATCGACCAGAAGTTGTCCTTCTTGCCGCGGCGCACGATCCGCTCGGCGGGCAGGCCGGTCTGCTTCCAGATCTCGATGGCCTCGTCGTCGTCGAGGTAGACGGTCGCCCAGATCTTCTCCGGGTCGAGCCCGAAACCGCCCTGCTCGACCGGTTTCGTGGACAGCTCCCACGCCAGCGGGATGGCACCCGCCTTGAAGTAGTCGCCGAACGAGAAGTTGCCGTTCATCTGGAAGAACGTGCCGTGCCGGCTGGTCTTGCCGACCTCGTCGATGTCCGGCGTCCGGATACATTTCTGCACGCTCGCCGCCCGCTGGTACGGCGGGGTGCGCTGGCCCAGGAAGAACGGCACGAACTGGACCATGCCGGCGTTGATGAACAGCAGGTTCGGGTCGTCGATGGCCGGCAGCGGGGCACTCGGGACCACCGTGTGCCCGTTCGCCTCGAAATGCGCCAGAAAGCGCCGCTTGACTTCCGCCGTCTTCATCGATTTCCCTCCTGCGAACCGGGCTGCGTGTCCTCGCGCAGCTCGGCGAATTTATCCTCGTACAGAACCCCCTCGGCGAACGCCTCGTGGATCTGTTCCTCCCGCTCGGCCATGCCGTCGCGGACGTCTTCCACGAAGCTACGCACCGACTCGACGAGCCCGCCAGCGGATTGCGAGAGCGAGGTGGCGATCCCGGTGGGCGTGAACTCCTCGGCCTTCTGCGTGAGCTTGCGCACGACGATGGCGCCGACGGCCAGGCCGACACCGAGCCAGAGCAGGCGTTTCATGACGGCGATCCCCTCTGTACCTGGGTTCAGCGACGCGCCCGGCGGCGCTGCTTGATCTCAGCGCGGACCTCGCGGTCCTCCTCGGCGTGCCGGCGGGCGGCCGTCGCCTTGCGCAGGCCGTAGCCGAACGAGGCCACCTTGACCAGCGGGTTGGCGGCCGCGGCGGAGGCCACGGTGACCAGGTTGGCGACGTTGGCGGTGATGTTCTGCGCGTGCTCGGTCATCGTGTCGACCTTGGCCAGCTGCAGGTTCACGCCGTCCAAAGAGACCTGGACCTGGCCGAGCGCGGTGTTCACATTCTCCACCGTGGTGTTCACGTTGCCGAGCAACGGCCCGGTGCGGTCGGTCACCTCATTGATCGCCCGGGTGGCGGCGTCCACGGTGCGGCCCAGCTTCAGGATCGGCACGGTGAGCACGAGAACGAGCATCAGGAAGGCGCCCGCCGCGATCAGACCAGCGATTTCTCCGGCGTTCATTAAGCGCGTCTCCTCTTCGGGTGGTCACGGATTCGGCGGGGACAACGTGCAGACCCTACCGTCCGTGACCACCACCCGCTTCACGACGCCTGGGGTGTCGGCTCCAAGAGTGGATCGGCGTCGTCCAGCGTCGGATCCGGGGTCACCCCGACCGGGCCCGGGTTCTTGTCGACTTTGCCGCGCTCGTCACCGATCTCGTACTGCACCTTGAGGCTGACCGTGGAGCCCTCACACTTGCCGACGCCGGCCCGGCCGGCCTCGGCCGCGTCGGTGCCGGCCGGCGGCACCGCCTCCTGCGCCACCTGGTCCACCGCGCAGCCGGGCAGGCTGACCAGCAGGTCCAGGTTGAACTCGTCACGTTTCCAGCACGAGTAGACGCCGTTGTCGGCCGGCACCTTCGTCTCCGGGCAGCCCTTGACCTGCCAGCGCTTCCACCCGGCCTCCTCCAGCGCCGTGGTGTAGGCCTGCGCGGTCTCCTTGAACGGGTGCTCCGACTCGGCCAGCCGCTCCCGCAGCCGGCACTCGATGAAGCACCAGCGGCTGCTGGTCGCCACGTCCTGCGGGTTCTTGGCCGCCCAGGCCGGCACGTCCAGCGCGTCCAGGGACGCGAAGACCGGGTCGTCGGCCATCGCGCGCAGCCCGAAGAAGGCCGGCAGCACCAGCAGCACCACGGCCGCCAGTGTGGACAGCGTGATCAGCCGCAGGCGCCGCTGGGTGCGCAGCCTCTGCCGCAGCTCACCGCGCAGGCCACCCTCCGGTTCGCCGCCGGGTTCGCTGTCGCTTCCGGATTTTTTCGGTACGCCCGGAGCAGCGCCCACCCTGGCCACCGCGATCGTCCCGGTCCCGTGTCCGGTACCGAGCCCGTCCTCCGGGCCGTCCCAGTCCTCCGGCGTGTCCCAGTCCGCGGAGCCGTCCCCGGCTCCGTCACCGGCCCAGTCCGCGGGGCCGTCGGCAGCCCCGTCCCCGGAGCCGTTCGCGAACCCGTCCCGGGGGCTGTTCGCGGGGGCGTCGCCGGGTGCGAAGCCGTCGTCCGGGCCGAAGCCGTCCTCCGGTGCGCTGCCCGGGACGGGCACGGACGCGGTTCCCGGCACCGAAGCCGAGCCGACTCCTCGGGGTACCACGACTGCCGAGGCCGCGCTGCCGGGCACGCTGGCAGCGCCGCGGCCCGGACCACCCGGACCGTTACCGGGCACGCCGGCACCGCCGCGACCCGGACCGTTCGGACCGTTACCGGGCACGCCGGCAGCACCGCGATTCGGACCACCCGGACCGCTACCGGGCACACTCGCCGCACCACGGCCCGCACCGTTACCCGGCACACCGGCAGCGCCGCGACCAGGGCCACTACCGGGCACACTGGCAGCGCCGCGACCCGGACCACCCGGACCGCTACCGGGCACGCTGGCAGCGCCACGGCCCGGACCGTCTCCGGGCACGCTCGCTGCACCACGACCCTGGCCATCCCCGGGCACGGTGGCAGCACCGCGTCCCGATCCGCCTCCCGGCACCGGGGCAGCGGCACGACCGGGGGCGGCCGGGCCGTTGGCGGCCGCCGCGCCTCGTGGCATGCCGCTGTGGTCACCGGCCTCCGCGGCGGCAGCCGATCCGGCGCCGCGCGGCATGCCGCCGGGGCCGTCGGCCTCCGGACCGCCGGGTCCGCCCTGACCGGGTGCCCCCGCCGGGGCCTGCCCACGTCCCGGGCCGGCCGGGCCGTTCCCGGGCACACTCGCGGCGCCGGGCACCCGGGCCGAGCCGTTGCCCCGCGCGCCGGCCGGGCCATTCCCGCGGCCACGGGCCGGAGCATTCCCCGGAGCGTTGCCCGGCGCCACCGACGGACCGCCACCGGGCCCACCCACGGGGCCGCCACGGGGCACACCCGCCGGGCCACCACCGGGTCCACCCGCCGGACCGCCACCGGGTCCACCCGCCGGACCGCCACCCGGCCCTCCCGCCGGACCGCGACCGGGCACACCCGCCGGACCACTGCCGGGCACACCCGCCGGACCGCTGCCGGGGACCCGTGCCGAGCCGGTGCCCGGACCACCCGGACCGGGCACCGCGGCGGCACCCGCGGCACCGACCCGCGCGGCGCCGGCCGCCGGCTTGCCTCCACGGCGTCCGGACGCCGGCGAGACAGGCCCGCTGGCCATGCCCCGTTCCGGAACGCCGGTCCCGGCCGCGAAGCCCTGACTCTGTTCCGGACCGGCGGGGCCGCGGCCCTGCTCCGGGACCGCACGGCGGCGGCGACCACGCGAAGTCGGCTGTTCGGGCCCACCCATGCCGGACGCGAAGCCCTGGCCAGCCTCGGGGCCATCGGCACCCGCCGGGAAACCCTGGCTCTGCTCCGGATCGCCCATGCCCGCCGGGAAGGCTTGGCTCTGACCCGGGCCGCCCGTCCCCGCCGGGAAACCCTGGCTCTGATTCGGGCCACCCATGCCCGCCGGGAAGGCCTGACTCTGACCGGGAGCGCCCATACCTGCCGGGAAGCCCTGACTCTGATTCGGGCCACCCATGCCCGCCGGGAAGCCCTGACTCTGACCGGGAGCGGCCATGCCTGCCGGGAAGCCCTGGCTCTGACCGGGAGCGGCCATGCCTGCCGGGAAGCCCTGGCTCTGGTCGGGAGCGCCTCGGCCGGCGGCGGAGCCGGGCTCGGCCGGCGCGCCGACCAGGTCAGCGAAGGACGAATCGGCCGGAATCCGGCCGCCGGGTGCCTCGCCGCGACCACGCCGACCCGGACCCGCCTGTCCCGGCACCGAGACGGCGCCACCGGGGGTCACGCCGGGCTGTCCGGTTTCGACCGCACGCCGGTCCGTGGTGAAGCCGTCCTCGTCCGGCTGAAGCTGACCGTTGTCGCCGCGCGGGGCGGGACGCTGGATGACACCCGAGGTGCTCTCCGCCATCGCACCCGCGCGACCGGGAACTGCCGGGGCACGCTTGCCTTGCCGGCCCGGCACGACCGGCGGTACCACGGCCGCGGCCCGGATCGGCCGGCCGTCACCGGGACCGATCCGCCGGGGACCGGGCACGTTGCCGGGTCCACCGGGCTGGTCGGGCCCCTGTGCCCCGCCCGGCGCGCCACCGGGAACCTCACCCTGCCGGCCCGGCATCCCACCGGGACGAGCAGGTCCACCGGGACCGCCCGGGCCGAAAGAGCCGCCGGAACCACCGGGTCCAGCGGGACCACCGGGTCCGGCAGGTCCACCCGGACCACCGGGGACAGCGCCCGGGCGACCGGGCCGGCGCTGAGGGGTGCCCGGCCCACCGGCCGGCATCCGCTGACCGGTGCCCGGGGCGCCGGGACCGCGCTGACCCGCGCCGGGGCCTGTGTCCGGAGCCTCATGCCGCCCGGTGCCCTGTTCCGGGACGGCGGCATGCCCGGCCCGGTGCCCGGCCCCACCATCCGGCTGAGCGTGCGCTCCGGAGACCGGACGCGCGGAACCACCACGGACCCCGCCGGGACCCTCCGGCGCGGCATGCGCACCCGAAACCGGACGCGCGGAACCACCACGCATCCCGCCTGGACCCTCCGGCGCGGCATGCGCACCCGAAACCGGACGTGCCGAGCCACCACGGACCCCGCCGGGACCCTCCGGCGCGGCATGCGCACCCGAGACCGGACGTGCCGAACCACCACGCATCCCGCCGACGGCACCCGCGGACCCGTCCGAGGCGGCGTGTGACGGAGCAGCATGCGAGGCCGGCGCACCGGAGACCGGTCGCGGTCCGCGTCCGCCGTAAGTGCCGTCCGGGGCCGCGTAGGAGCCTTCCGGCCCACCGGCGCCGGGCCGGCCGTAAGCGCCACCGGGGCCCGGGTGGGCGGTTTGTGGGCCACCGGCACCGGGCTGGCCGCCGTAACCACCGGGCTGCGTGCCACCGGGTGCGCCGGAGACCGGGCCGGCGGTGCCGTAGACACCGGGCTGGCCGGCGGCTTCGGCTCGGGCCCGGCGGTTGCGTCCGCGGCTGGTTCGCTCGGCGGGCTCACCCGGGGCGCCTCCGCCGGCCTGGCCACGGCCGCCTCGGCTGTCCTGGTCGGCGCCCGGGATCGGGCCGGTCTGATAGACGCTCGGCGGGACCGGGTCGGGCTGGTAGACGCTGGGCGGCACGGTGCCGCCGGGCACGCCGGCACCGGACGGCGGGATCGGGCCGGTCTGATAGACGGCGGGCGGGATCGGACCGGACTGCTGGGCGTCCACCCGCCCGGCGTCACCCCGGAACCGATCCCGGGCGGGACCGGCCGGGGACGTCGGGCGCATTCCGGGAGAGACCGGGCGTACGCCGGAAGTCATCGCACGAGGATCACCGGGAGTCGCGCCACGCGGATCGACAGGCGCCGCACCTCGCGGATCCGGCGCGGGACGCGCGCCGGGGATCTCCGGAGCGTTACCGGAGCGCGGCACCGCCGCCGCGGGAGTCCGGCCCGGCGGCATCTGACCGGGCGACACGGGATTCGGCGGTAGCTGCCCGCCGGCACCACGCTGACCGGGCGGCACCTGCCCACCCGGCATCGGACCCTGCGGACCGGGCCGCCCCGGCGCCGCTCCGGGCGGCATCTGCCCAGGCTGCATCGGACCCTGCGGACCAGGCCGCCCCGGCGCTCCACCGGCCGGCGTCTGGCCGGGAATCGGACCGGACATCTGACCGGGCACCGGCTGACCACCGGGAACCGGACCACCCCGATGGCCGGGCGGAACCGCGCCGGGCGGCATCTGTCCTTGCGGCCCGGGGCGCCCCTGCGGGCTGGGCTGTCCCTGCGGACCGGGCTGTCCCTGCGGACCGGGGCCACCCGGCCCCATCCGGCGGACCGGCGGTGCCTGCCCCGGACCGACCGCTCCCGGAACCGCCGCCCCGCCTGCCGGACCACCCGCAACCGGACCGGGACGCTGCACCGGACCGGTGTACTCGCCGGAGCCCGCCTGCCAGCCGGGCGCGGGCTGCCGCTGCACCGGACCGGAGTACTCACCGGAGCCGGCCTGCCAGCCGGGCGCGGGGCCGCCAACAGGCCGGGCGGCCGGGCCGTCACCGGCCGGCTCGTCGTGATCGAAACCGGCGCCGAAGACCGGTCCGTCCTCGTCCGGGCGGTCCTCCGGGCCGGGTGCCATCCGGCCGGACTTGCTGGTGCGGGCCTCGCCGGGCGCGGCACCGGGGCCGATCGCGCCGCCCTGCTCCTTGGCCGTCCACAGGTCGTCGAGCCAGCCGGTCTCCTCGCGCGGGACCTCGACCGGCTCGGCCGGCTGCTCGGCGCGGCCACGCCCGAAACGGCGGCCCTTCTTGCCGCCGCCCTGCCCGGCGTCGTCGTCGGGCCGTTCGGCTCCGCGCGGAGTCACGGCTGTTCCTTCCCGGCGGCGTCGCCGCTCTCGTCTGACCGCATCACGTCACCCTCGGCATCCGGCCCGGCCGCCGCCGCACCCGATCCCGTCACCGCCCCCGGAGGACCCGCGAGCCCGCCCGGCCCGGATCCGTCCACCGGCCCCGGATCCGCCACCGGCCCGGAACCACCCGCCGAACCCGGATCCGCCGCCGGCGGCTCCGCGGGAGCGGCAACCGCCGGACCACCGGACGCCGGATCGGTCACCGCCGGCTCCGCCGACGTGGCGACCGGGCCGCCGGCCGCCGGGTCCGCCGAACCGGCGGCCACCGGCGACTGTGACGCATCCGGGCCCGGAGCACCACCCGCCGCGCGGTCCGTGCTGATCGCCGAAGCGGCACGGGGACCCAGCCCCCGCACGATCCGGCGCAGACGCGGCACCCGTTCGCCCACGGCGCGTTCAGCCCCGTGCTCGGTCGGCCGATAGTAGTCGGTGCCGACGAGATCGTCGGGGACGTACTGCTGCCGGACGACACCTCGTGGGTCGTCGTGCGGGTACCGATAACCGCGACCGTGACCAAGACCACGCGCGCCGGAGTAGTGCGCGTCGCGCAGGTGGTTCGGCACCGGTCCACCCCGGCCGGCCCGTACGTCGGTGATGGCCGCGCCGATCGCCGTGGTGACGCTGTTCGACTTGGGGGCGGTGGCCATGTGCACCACCGCCTGGGCCAGGTTGAGCTGGGCCTCGGGCATGCCGATCAGCTGCACCGCCTGAGCCGCGGCGGTGGCCACCAGCAGGGCCTGCGGGTCGGCCATCCCGACGTCCTCGCTCGCGAAGATCACGATGCGCCGGGCGATGAACCGCGGGTCCTCGCCGGCCACGATCATCCGGGCCAGGTAGTGCAGGGCGGCGTCCGGGTCGCTACCCCGCATGCTCTTGATGAACGCGCTGGTCACGTCGTAGTGCGCGTCGCCGTCCCGGTCGTAGCGCACGGCTGCCACGTCGACCGCGCGCTCGGCGGTGGCCAGGTCGATCTCGGTGGCGCCCTGGGCGAGCGCGGAACCGGCGGCGGCCTCCACGGCGGTCAGCGCCTTGCGCACGTCGCCGGCGGCCAGCCGTACGAAATGGTCCTCCGCCTCGGCCGACACGGTGACCGCGCCGCCCAGCCCGCGCGGATCGGTGATCGCGCGCCGGATCAACCGGCGGACGTCGTCCTCCCGCAGGGCCTGCAGGGTCAGCAGGACGCAGCGGGAGAGCAGCGGCGAGATCACCGAGAAGTACGGGTTCTCGGTGGTGGCGGCGAGCAGCGTGACGGTGCGGTCCTCGACCGCGGCGAGCAGCGAGTCCTGCTGGGTCTTGCTGAAACGGTGCACCTCGTCGATGAACAGGACGGTCGGCGGGCCGCCGCGCCGGCGCTCGGTGCGGGCCGTGTCGATCACCGCGCGCACGTCCTTCACCCCGGCGGTGAGTGCGGACATCGCCACGAACTTGCGGTCGGTGGCGTGCGCGACCAGGTGCGCGATGGTGGTCTTGCCGGTGCCGGGCGGCCCCCAGAGGATCACCGACATCGGGCTGGACCCGGTCACCAGCTGCCGCAACGGCGCACCGGGGGCGAGCAGGTGCTGCTGCCCGACGAGCTCGTCGATGCTGGCCGGGCGCATCCGGACGGGAAGGGGGGCGTCCGCCGCGGGTGTGCCGAATCCGGCGGCCGGGGCCTCCGTCGATCGGCCCGGCTGCGCGAGTGAGAAGAGCCCGTCCATTTCCATCGCAACCGACAGTACCGGCCGTCCGGGGCCGATCCGAAATGCGACCTCGCCACCTGTGGACACGCTCCCGGCCCGCTAACGCACCGCTACTGAGCGTGTGCGCGCGGGCCGGAGAAGAGCGCTGAAACTCAGCCGCGGCCGGGGCGGCGGCCGTAGAAGCGGCGGCCGGAACCGGAGCCGGAGCCGAAGGTCGGGCCGCTGCCGACGCCCGCCAGGTAGAGAGCGAGCAGCAGCAGGCCGAGCGACGCCATGGTGGAGAAGTTGAACAGATCGGGAGCGCCGAAGTTGGTGTCGAGCAGGTCGGCGAGCAGGTAGATGCCGAAGACGACGGCGGCGGCGATGGCGAGCATCAGGTTCCTCCGGGGGTGAGAGCCGATGTCGGGCTGGTACCCGTATCGATGGGTCCCCGAAACTTGGGTTTCACCAGATAGAGCGGGGCGGCCGCGGCGAGCACCAGACCACCGGCCACGATCGCCGCGCTGACGCTCACGCACTGTGCGAACGCGGTCAGCAGGATCGCGCCGACCGCGAAGCCGGGCTGGCCGACCATCGAGTTGAGCGACAGCAGGCTGGTCCGGTACTCCCCCGCGGCCTGACGGTGCAGCAGGCCGGCGTGCACCGGGTTGGCCGCGCCGTGCACGGTGTAGGTGAGCAGGAAGCCGATGATCACCCCGGCCGGGCCGGCCAGCAGCCCCATCCCGACGATGGTCAGGCCCTGCAGGATCCGCAGCGCGAAGCCGGTCCACGGCGCGCCGATCCGCCGGACGAGCAGCGGGATCAGCGCCGCGCCGGCCGCCGAGGCGCCCCACGCGGCCGAGCTGGCCGGGCCCATCAGCGCGGCGGCCGCGTCCTGGTCGGCGAGCACCTCGCTGAGCCGGATCGGCATCAGCTTCTCGAAGGTCACCATGCCGAAGCTCCACAGCAGCTCCACCGTGATCAGCGCGAGGACCACCCGGGAGCGGCGGACCAGGCCGAGCGCCGAGCCGATCGCCACCGGCACGCCGCGGACCGAGGCGATCCAGGCCGCCGGCCCCCGGGCGGTGCGCTCCTCGGTCATCAGCAGCGCCACCGCCACCGTGCTGACCGCGCTCAGACCGAGGGCGACCAGCAACGGTTCGGTCAGCGCGCCCACTGCCCCGATCGGACCGAGCCAGATCAGGCCACCGCTGACCAGTGCCCCGGCGGCGACGGCCAGGCTGCACGCGACCGAGCCGTGACTCAGGCCGGTCTCGAGGTCGGCCGTCCGGTCGGCGGCCAGCGACGCGTCGACATACCAGGAGTCGAGCGGCCCGCTGTCCAGCGCGCGGAAGACGCCCTGCAGGAACCAGGCCAGCGCGAACAGGGCGACAGTGCCGGCGAAGCACATCACGGTCAGCGAGAGCAGGTTGACCGCGCCGGCGATCAGCAGCACCGGGCGCCGGCCGAGCGCGTCGGCCAGCCCACCGGTGGGCAGCTCCAGGACCAGCACGGTGATGCCCTGGACGGCGGCGGTCACGCCGGCCTGCGCGATCGTCAGCCCCCGGTCCAGCGGGAGCAGCGTGGTCAGCGGCACGGTGAGGCCGACCGGCAGCCAGCGGACCACGATCAAGAACAGATACCGGAGGCGGATTTCGCGTACGCCCATTGTCACGTCCCGCCCTCGATCCGCGGGAGACCGGCGACGTAGAGGGCGACCGGCCGCGCGTCGGGGCCGGGAGCGTCCGCACCCAGGCGCCGGTACCGGTCGACGACCTCCTCGATCTCGCGGAGCATGGCCCGGGTCTGCGCCGAGCCCAGGTGCAGCAGGTAGTCGGAGATCTCGGCGGTCTCCTGCCAGCTCGCCGGCTCGTCCGGCAGCGCGCGCCGCCAGTTCTGCGCGAGCTCGGCGAAGCGGCTGACCTGGAACGCCTCCAGCCACTCGGCGGCCGCGGTGGCCTCCGGGTCGCCCTCGTAGTGACTGCGCCGCCAGCTGCTCATGTCGTGCGCGGCCCGCCACCACCGCTGCCGGCCGCCACCGGCACGGTCCTCCTCGGTCACCAGGCCGACCTCGGCGAGCTGGCGCAGGTGGTAGCTGGTCGCGCCGGTGTTGGTGCCCAGGTCGGCGGCGAGCCGGGTGGCGGTGGCCGGGCCGGCGAGCCGGAGCCGGCCGAGCAGCCGGAGGCGCAGGGGATGCGCCAGCACGCGGATCTGCCGGCCGGAGAGGTGTACCTGGGTGAGATCGTCGGCCATGGATCCACAATAACTGTGCATAGAAGTTGTGCAAAGGAATTGTGGAGGGACCACGGATGCCGCCCGGCGGTCGCCGGGCGGGTCTGGAGCGGGCGGCGCTCGCGGGTGGCCACGGGCGGGGTGGGGTGGGCGCGCTGCGATGCCCGGGGAGGTGACAGGCGTACGAAATGGGTGTCAATCGGCCAGTTTGAAGAGCAGGGCCGTTTCCCACTTGTGCATGTCGGGCTGCTCGGCCGGGTTGGTCATCAGGATCTCGACGCGGGCGTTCCAGCGCTCACCCGTCGGCGTCGGAGTCATGTCCCAGCTCAGGCCCTTGCGCTGGGCCCAATCCAGCAGGCGGGCGGTGACGCTCATCAATTGATCGGGGTGGCCGACATGGGTGACGGTGGCGTAGCGGCCGGCGGGCAGCGTGTCGACGAAGTGGGGCGGATCCACCGGAACCGGGCCGGCGACCGGGATGCCGGCCTCGACGACCATCTCCGCCGCCATGTCGATCACGCGATAGCGGAAGAACGGCGCGCCGGTGACCCGCACGCCGCGCTGCGCCAAGCCGGCGAACATGGTGGGCAGGTGATCGGCGACGCGGGCGAACTCGATCATGGTGATCGATTCGCGGCGCCCGACGTAGGGCTGCTCGGCGCACTGGACGATGGTCGGCTCCACGCGGACCAGTCTCACAAAACAGTGGTGGCCCCGCATCCTCACGCGGGGCCACCACTGTCGACAGGGCTAGTTGGAACGCTCCACCGGGACGGCCTGGCCGTCGGTGCCGGGCGTGCCGGCGGTCGCCTTCGGCTTGGCGTCGACGCCGGCCTCCAGGCGCTGCTGCGCGGTGATCGGGGTCGGCGCACCGGTCAGCGGGTCGAAGCCGCCGCGGCTCTTCGGGAACGAGATGACCTCGCGGATCGAGTCGAACCCACCGAGCAGCATGCAGGCGCGGTCCCAGCCCAGCGCGATGCCGGCGTGCGGCGGCGGGCCGTACTTGAACGCCTCGAGCAGGAAGCCGAACTTGTCCTGCGCCTCCTCCGGGGTGATGCCGAGCAGGTCGAAGACCCGGCTCTGCACGTCACCGCGGTGGATACGGACGCTGCCGCCGCCGATCTCGTTGCCGTTGCAGACGATGTCGTACGCGTAGGCGAGCGCCTGGTCGGGGGCGGTCTCGAACTTGTCGAGCCACTCCTCGTTCGGCGAGGTGAAGGGGTGGTGGACGGCGGTCCAGCCACCGTCGTCGGTCCGCTCGAACATCGGAGCGTCGACGACCCAGCAGAACGCCCAGGCGTCCTCGTCGATCAGCTTGGCGCGCTTGGCGATCTCGATGCGGGCCGCGCCGAGCAGCTCCTGCGCCTCCCGCCGGTCGGTGCTGGCGGCGAAGAAGACCGCGTCGCCCGGCTTGGCGCCGACCGCGTCGGCCAGCCCCTCCAGGTGAGCGGCGGACAGGTTCTTCGCGACCGGGCCGCGCGGGGCGCCGGTCTCCGCGTCGAGCACGACGTAGGCCAGGCCGCGGGCGCCCCGCGCTTTCGCCCAGTCCTGCCAGCCGTCCAGCTCCTTGCGGGTCTGCGCGGCGCCACCCGGCATCACGACGGCGCCCACGTAGCCACCGGCGTCGATCGCCCCGGCGAACACCCGGAACTCGGTGCCGCGCAGGTAGTCGGTGAGCTCGGTCAGCTCCAGGTTGAAGCGCAGGTCCGGCTTGTCGGAACCGTACCGGTTCATCGCGTCGTGCCAGGTGATCCGCGGGATCGGCAGCGGGATCTCGTAGCCGGCCAGCTCGCTCCAGAGCTTCGAGACGATCTCCTCGCCCAGCTCGATGATGTCGTCCTGCGTGACGAACGACATCTCGATGTCCAGCTGGGTGAACTCCGGCTGCCGGTCGGCGCGGAAGTCCTCGTCGCGGTAGCAGCGGGCGATCTGGTAGTAGCGCTCCATGCCGGCCACCATCAGCAGCTGCTTGAACAGCTGCGGGGACTGGGGCAGCGCGTACCACGTGCCGGGCTGCAGGCGGACCGGCACCAAGAAGTCGCGGGCGCCCTCCGGCGTCGACCGGGTCAGGGTCGGCGTCTCGATCTCGTTGAAGTCGCGGGCGTGCAGCACCTCGCGGGCGATCTGGTTGGCGCGGCTGCGCAGGCGCAGCGCCTTGGCCGGGCCGGAGCGGCGCAGGTCCAGGTAGCGGTACTTGAGGCGGATGTCGTCGGAGGCGGTGATCGTGTCGTCGATCGGCAGCGGCAGCGGGGCCGCCTCGGAGAGCACGGTCAGCTCGCTGGCGACCACCTCGATCGCGCCGGTGGCGAGCTCCGGGTTCTCGTTGCCGGCCGGGCGGGCGTTGACCTCGCCGACGACCTTGACGCAGAACTCGTTGCGCAGCGCGTGCGCGTCCTCCTCGCGGAAGACCACCTGCACCACGCCGGAGCCGTCCCGCAGGTCGACGAAGATGACACCGCCGTGGTCACGCCGGCGGGCCACCCAACCGGCGAGCGTCACCGTCGTGCCGGCGTCAGTTGCACGCAGGCTGCCGGCGTCATGGGTCCTGATCACGGAAACGACTCCTAACCGAGTTTCGCGGGGCGCACCCGACATTCTGTCAGCACCACGTCGGCGCCCGTCCCACGGGCCGGTTTAGCCCTGTTCGTCCCAGCCGGCTGTCTCTCTTGCGCACCTGCCACCAGCCTCGAGCCCCCTCCCCTGGCTCTCCTCACGCCGCCCGCCCTCTCGTCGCGCCGCCAGCCTCTCCCGCCCAGCCGCCCGCCTCCTTGCGCCTCTGTCCCTGAGCCGCTCCGTTCGTCCCTTCACTCCGCCGCATCCGCCCGCCTCACGTCGGAGCCAGCCAGGAGGTGGCTCTCAGGCTCGCCGCGCCGGTGCCACCCACCTCGCTGATCTCCACCAGCACCAATCGGGCCGGCTCCGCGGCGGTCAGCACGCAGAGCGCCGCGCCTTTCCGGACCTCCACCTCGACGCCCGGCCCCAGCGGCCCGGTCCGGATCGCCCGCAGGCACCCGGCCGCGTCGAGGCTCCCGTTCGCCACGCTGCTGCCGGCCACCGAGCCGATCGCCAGCGTCAGCCGGGCCGGCCCGTTACCGCACCGACTGTCATAGCGCAGGTCGGCGCCCTGCTCGGCAACCCCGACGCGAGGTTCGTCGAGGTCCAGGTAGACCAGCGCGGCACAGCCGATCCGCACATTCAGGGCCTCTTTCGCGTACGTCACCAGCGGCCCCACCGTGGCCCGCGCGGCCGTTGCGCTCGTCTCCGGCATCTCCATCGGCTTGGCGGCCAGCCGGTGCAGCAGCAGCCCGGTCGCGGCACTGCCGGCCAGCGCCAGCAGGCTGACCAGGAGCGCGGTGATCGCCAGTCGCCGCTGGTGCCGGGTCTCGGGCGTCGGGAGCCGCTCGGTGAGACCCTGCTCGGTAGGCCACCACGGCGTCTGGGAAACCTCCGTGCCGTCCGCACCCAGCCGCCCCATCTCGCTGTCCAGCCGCCACTTCGGCCGGTTCGGCCTGGGCGGGCCGGTGTCACCTCCGCCCGCCGGGCCAGCCACCTCCCCAACCTGCCGGCCCGCCCTGTCCCCCGCGCGCCGAACCACCCCAACCCCAAGCGGCCGCTCCTCCCCGGCCCCACCACGCCGGACCACCCCAACCCCGAGCGGCTGCTCCTCCCCGGCCCCGCCCTGCCGGACCACCCCAAGCCCGCGCGGCTGCTCCTCCCCGGCTGCGCCCTGCCGGACCACCCCAAGCCCGCGCGGCTGCTCCTCCCCGGCTGCGCCCTGCCGGACCACCCCAACCCCAAGCGGCTGCTCCTCCCCGGCTCCGCCCTGCCGGACCACCCTTTCCTGCGGCTGCCGGTCCGGCCCATCCCTACCTGAGCGGCTCGGGCTGTCGTCGGCCGGCCGGTTCACCTCGGCCCCGGACGACCGGCCCGCACTACCCTCCGCGTGTGCTCTCGGCGTCGGCACCGGCACGGGGGCTCCCGACTGCTGGGGATATGCCTGCCGGATCGAAGCCGGATGCCCACCCGGCACGCTTCCCGCCCGACCCACAGTCCTCGCCGGACGATCCGCCACCGGCCCGTCGCCTCCCACCGGCTGCCCAGACGTCGGCACGTCCCGGCTCACCGGAATCTCCACCACCACCGGGGCAGCCGCCGCCCGGCCGTCCCGGTCCACCCGAGCACCGCCTCGCGGCCTGGCCGCCCCGACTGCCCGGGTGCCCCTCGCAACGGGAATCCTCGGAGCGACGTGGATGTCCGAGGCAACCGCCGGACTGACCTGACCGGCCAGCCCCGCCCGGTCACCGGCGTCCCCAGTACCACCGGCGTCATCCCCAGCACCGGCGTCATCTCGACCGCCGTCATCCCGGAGTGCGCGCTCATCAGCGCTCCCGGAAGAGGCCTGACCGGCATGATCTGCATAACTGGCTGCGCGAAAAACAGGCAAGAGGAACCCCTCCAGCGAGTAGGCAAAACCTCCCAAATAGGATAAGTAGCTTCGATCTTCCGCAACATCCCCCGCCGAGGCGACTCCCTCCCCTATCTCCCTGGCACAGGGTCCGCCTGTCGAAACCACCCACGGGCGAGCACCGGAACGACACTCGACGAGCCCACCTCGCCGGCCCGCGGCGAACCGTCACCTGAACTCGCGGACCACCTCGATCGTCCCGACGATGTGGTCGTTGAACTCCTCGAGCTCCTCGGCGGGCACCCACAGCTCGAGAATCGTGTCCCCGCCCGCCTGCCGCACCGGATAGCGAGCCGCAAACGCCGCGTCCACCTCGAATCTGGTCACGAACCCCACGCCCGAAGCGGGCACGTTCCAATCCCGAGCGATCATGACGGCGTAGTCCTCGTTGAGCACCGGGTAGAAGATCGGCTGGTCCGGCAGCCGCGGCGGCCACCGCCGCCATCCCGATGCCCGCACCAGATCGAGCTCCTTCGGCCCGGTGGGCCGCCAGAGGGTGAGTGTCTCCGTCATGAAGCGCAGTCTCCCCACATCGGCTCCGCCTGTCGCTCGCTTTCCAACGGGTCAGAAGTAGGTGTGCAGCACGTCCACCACCCGCCGCTCCTCGTCCACGACCGGAATGTCCCGCCACTTGTCGAACGCGGTGCACGGATGCGAGATCCCGAACCGCACCAGATCACCCGGCACCAGCTCGACACCGTCGGCCGTCTCCAGATAGGTGTGATGGTCATTGAGCCGGGTCACCCGCAAACCGTCGGCAGGCAACACGTCCGCCCCGGCGACACCGCCGGTTTCCTGGCCCGGGGCGCCGCCGGCCCGCCGGATCTCCACCGGCACCGGCAGCCCCTCGTCGAACGGAGCGTCCCGCTTACCCATCCCGGCCAGCGCCAACCCTGACTCGGGCACCGACAGCACCTGCGCCCAGATCTCCAGCGCCGCCACCAGCATGCCGTCCTCGGGCACCCGGGTGAACGGCGTCCGCTCCCGATAGAAGCCGTCGTCGTGAGTGACCGACGCGCCGCTGCGCAGGATCAGCCGTGCCCGCGCCGACAGGCCGGCCAGCCGCTCGGTCACCCGGTCGAACCACGCGCTCCCACCGGCCGAGACAATCGGCTGCCCGGGCAGCAACCCGGCCTCCGCCAGCCGCTCGAATCCGGCCACCAACAGGTCGAGGTAGGCGTCGACCCCCGGCTGTTCGGCGATCTGTCCCTCGTATCCGGTCACGCCGACGAGTTCGACACCTGGCTCGGCGACGGCGGCTCGGGCCACCTCGACCAGCTGATCGAGTGTGCGCACCCCGGTCCGCCCGCCGGGATGGCCGAACTCGACCAGCACCCGTGCCCCGCCCGCCGCGCCCGCCGCCCTCACCCCGGCCACCGAGTCGACCTGGAAATACACCTCCCAGCCCGCGGCGCTCTCCGCAGCCAGCCAACCCAGCGCGGCCGGATCGAGCACCTGGTTGGCGATCAACACCCGCGGCACACCGAGTCGCCGCAGCACGAGGGCCTGATTGGCGGTCGCCACCGTCAGCCCCCACGCGCCGGCACGCAGCTGGGCGTCGAACAGGCCGGGTGCCATGGTCGTCTTGGCGTGCGGCGCGAAGTCGAACCCATGCTGCCGGCAGTAGGCGGCCATGGCAGCGATGTTCGCCTCCACCGCGTCACGCCGCACCACCAGGAGCGGCCAGGTGAAGCCTCCGCCGAAGATGCTCGGCCGCTCCGCCGCGACCTGCTCGGCGGTCCGAGTGTCGTGTGGCAGCCAGAAGCCCTTGCTCCGCCAGTCGATCATCGCCCTCGCCCTTCCTCGGTCGTGGTCTTGTCGCCGATTGCCAGACTGCTCGCATGGTGAAGATCGCCCTGCCGGGCACGTTCCAGCGCCGGGTCATGGATTGCTGGGGCCTCGCCGGAACCCGGTGGCTGGCCGATTTCCCGGAGATCGCCAATCAGGTGCTGCGGGATTGGGATCTCCGCCTGGACCGCACCTATCCGCTGAGCCTGAACTGGGTGACCCGGGTCCACCGCGCCGACGGGTCGGCCGCCGTGCTGAAGATGGGTGTGCCGGAGTCGGAACATCTCACGCACGAGGTCGCCGCACTGGAGTTCTTCGGCGGGCGCGGCGCGGTCACGGTACTCGCCCGCGACGCCGCGCGAGGTGCCGTGCTCCTGGAGGAGGCCACACCCGGAGTTCAGGCGCGATCGCTGGTGCCGGATCGGGACGAGACCGCCACCGCCACGCTGATCGACGTCATGCACCGCCTGCACCGGCCGGCGCCGCCCGGCATCGCGCTCCCCGAACTCGCCGCGCGGCGAGCGTCCTTCGACGAACACCTGCTCCGTTTCCCGGCGGACGATCCGCTGCCCCGGCACCTGGTCGAGCTGGCCGGGCGACTGCTCACCGAACTGTGCGCCACCGCGTCCGAGCGAGTCGTCCTGCACGGCGACCTGCATCACGACAACGTCCTCACCGCGGGCCGTGAACCGTGGTTGGTGATCGATCCGCACGGCGTGGTGGGCGACCCGGGTTACGAGATCGGGGCGATGCTCTACAACCCGGACCCGATGGATGACGACGACACCGTCCTCGAACTGGTGCCGGCCCGGATCGAACAGCTCGCGGACGGGCTCCGCATGCCTGTCGAACGGGTCGTCTCCTGGGGTTTCGTGCAGGCGGTGCTCGCCGAGGTGTGGAATGCCGGCGGAGACAGCACCGGCACCCGCACCGGACGACCGCTGCGTCTCGCGCACCTGCTGCTGCGCCGTCTGCCCTGATCCGGACCGCGTGCCGCGGCCCGACCGGGCGCCGCGACCGATCCGCGCGACGCGATCAACGGCGATCATGCGGGTGCCTGCGTCAGGTCCGCGGTCATCTCGCGCAATTCCGCGAGACGATCACTGACGGTACGAGGATGGCCGGGCGCATCCGGTCGCGCGTCCCAGGGCCGGGGCCCGGTGAGTGGCCGATAGTTCACCCCGAGGGCGTCGAGCCGCCTCAGGTGGGTGGGCAGCCCTGCGGAAAACGTGGCGAAGTCGCGCTCAGCCGGGCCCCAGACCGTCTCGGCGAACGCGCAGAGCCGGGGAAACGCCTGGTAGTCCACACGGCGAGCGGACTCCATGTGCTCGGTCCAGAGGTTGGCCTGCCCGCCGAGGATCCGGCCGGCCTGCTCCGGGGTGAGGCCCGGCGGGATCGGATCGAAGGCGTGGACGTCGGCAAGGGTGAGCTGGGTGCCCACCGGGGTCGGCTCGGCCGGGTCGTCGGACTGCCGATAGTCCAGGTAGACAGCGGTGTCGGGGCAGGAGACGACGGCATGCCCGGCACGGGCCGCGTGGGCGGCGGGCCCGGCTCCCCGCCAGGCGGCGATCACCGCCCCGGGCGGCGCACCACCGGCCAGGATCTCGTCCCAGCCGAACACCCGGCGGCCCCGTGCGGCCAGACGCCCGGCCAGCCGGGCGGTGAACCAGGACTGCAATCGCTCGGGTCCGGCCAGGCCCTCGGCTCGCATTCTGGCCTGGGCGATCGGGCTGTCCCGCCACTCGTCGGCCGGGCACTCGTCGCCGCCGATCCCGATCAGCTCGCTGGGGAACAGGTCGCAGAGGTGGTCGAGCACCGCGAGGCAGAAGTCGACGGCGCCGGGTCCCAGATTGAGCACGTGCGGCGAGATGCCCCAGGAGCTGCGGACCGCACCGGCGAAACCATTACCGAGCGCCGGGTAGGCCGCGATCGCGGCCTGCATGTGCCCGGGCATGTCCACCTCCGGGACCACCGTGACGTGACGGGCCGCGGCATACGCCACGATCTCCCGCAGGTCGTCGTCGGCGTAGAAGCCGCCGTGCGGACGGGCGTCATAACGCTCGTGCTGCCGGGACCCCAGCATGGTGGCCGGACGCCAGGCGCCGACCGTGGTGAGTCGCGGCCACCCCGGCACCTCGATACGCCAGCCCTGGTCGTCGGTCAGATGCAGATGCAGAACGTTGAGCTTGTGGAAGGCGATCAGGTCGATCAGTCGGAGCACGTCGGCGACCGGCATGAAGTGGCGCGCGACGTCGAGCATGACGCCGCGCCAGCCGAAGCGCGGCGCGTCCTCGATCCGGCCGCCGGGCAGCGTCCACGGGCCGTCGGCGAGACCGGCGCGGCGTAACGTGGCTGGCGGAAGCAGCTGCCGCAGGGTCTGCAGACCATAGAAGACGCCGGCTGCGGAGCCACCGTGAAGGTCCACGCCGGCTGGCCGGATGTCCAATCTGTAGCCCTCGGCCGGGAGGGCCGGGTCGATCCGCAGGTGGATGCCGCCAGGGCCGGGCGGGAGGTGGCAGCCGGTGGCCGGGCTCAGCGTGCCGCGCAGCCAGCCGGCCACCTCGGTCAGCTCGGGACCGGCGTCGAGCGGGGTCGCCGGGTCGAGCGCGAAGCCGTCACCCCATGCCTGGATCCGGGCAGGCGTCGGGAACAGGCTCGTAAGTAGCTCGTTCATGGTGCCTCCTTGACCTGGCCCGCGTTTTCCTGGAGGCTACTACGAGCCACATACGAACCACCAGAGGAGACGCCATGATCATCGGAGTCGTGGTCCACTCCGGTCAGCGCGGCCGTTTCGCCGAGGCGGCTCGCACGCTGACCGGCGTCTCCTTCGCCTGGGCGGTCTACGAGCGCGAGGAGGAGATCCGCGACCGGGTCGGCGACCTCCTGTCCACCGGCACGCTGGACGGGCTGCTGCTCGGCCTGCTTCCCTTCGCACGGGCCCGCGACCTGTTGCCCCCGGGCCTGCCGGTGGCGGTGACCCGATCCGCGGCACTCGACCTGGCCCTCGCCTGGGCACGGGCGCGGGGCAACGGCTGGCCGGCGACTCCGGTCAGCATCGACACCTTCCCCGACGAGACGGTCACCGAGGTGGCTGCCGCGCTCGAGCTCGACCGATCCGCGATCGCCTCCCTCCCGTTCCGACCGGAGCAACCGGTGGCCGAGGTGGTCGCCTTCCACCGCGAGCGACTCGACGACACCGCCGCGCCGTACGTGATCACCGCACGCACCGCCGTGGCCGCCGCGCTGGACGGGCGGACCGCTGTGCTGCAGGCGGTGGCCACCCCCGGCACGATCCGAGCCGACCTGCACGAGTTGGTCCTGCGGGTGCGCGGCCGCCGGGCGGACGAGCAACGGTTCGCCGCAGCGGTCTTCCGTGCCCCGGTGCCGGGCGCCCGAGAGGCTCTGCGCCGGGCCCTTGCCGAGCTGCCCGAGCTGGCCGACGCCTGGATCGACGACCACGGGCCACGAGCGGTGATCGCCTTCGCGCCGGCCGGTGTCTTCCAGACCATGACGCGGCACTGGCTCCGGCTCCCGCTCGGCGAGGCGACCGGTTTCCACGGCGCCCGCCCGCCAGCGGATCCGCGGGACGCCGGCGACGACTCGGCGCCGCCTGACGACGGCGACGACGGCACGACGGGCCACGCCGTGCCGAGCAGCGGTGTGGTGATCGGTGACACCGCGGTCGGCTTCGGGATCGGGGCGTCGGCACGGGGCAGCGTGGCGCTGGCCGAGCAGGCGGCGGATCGTGCCGAGCGAGACGGTCCCGCAGCCGGCTATCTGATCACTGACGACGGTGTGATGATCGGCCCGATCGGCTCGGCGGGGCCACCGCTCACCTATACCTATCGGGAGCACGGCGGCCTGGAGGAGTTGGCCGGCCGCGCCGGGCTGAGCGCCGCCACGATGTCCCGGCTGGCAGCACTGGAGCGCTCACTCGGCGGCCGCCCGATCACCCCCGGGGAGTTGGCTCGCGCGTTGGGGATCACCGATCCGAGCGGGCGCCGCCTGATCCGCAAACTCGGTGAGGCCGGTCTGGTCGCCGGCGAGGGCAGCGCCCAGCCACATCAGAAGGGCCGTCCCACCCGGCTCTATCGGCTGGCGATCCAGGCCGCCCTGACCACGGGCGGCAGCCAATGACCTACGACCTGCTGCTGACGGGCGGGACGGTGCTGACCGCCGAGGCGCTGACGGGCGGGACGGTGCTGACCACCGAGGCGCTGACCAGCGAAACGGCACCGACCGATCATTCGCTGCCGACGGGCGGAGGAGAACCGGGCGGCCAAGCGTCGCTGCGCGGTGGGCCACTGGCCGGCGGCCGGATGGTGGACGTCGGGGTCCGCGACGGGAGAATCGCCGCGATCGGGCGGGACCTGCCTCGCGACGCGCGCCAGACGGTGGACGTCACCGGACGGCTCGTCACACCGGGCCTGATCGACTCGCACACCCACGTGGGCCCGGGCTATTGGGGGATCGACCCGGACCCGATCGCCTGGTGTTCCGGGGTGACCACCTGGGTCGACGCCGGGTCCGCCGGGGCGTACACCCTGGATGGCCTGCGCCGGGTCGCGGCCACCGCGACCGTACGCGTGCCCGCGCTGCTGAACATCTCCGCTGTCGGCCTGGCCGGGCGCACCGGCGAAAGCCGGGATCTGGCCAACTGCGACGTCGCGCTGGCGATCGACACCATTCAGGCGCATCGCGAGCTGATCCGCGGGATCAAGGTGCGCGTCGACCGGGAGACCGTTGGCGACAACGGAGTCGAGCCCCTGCGCCGTGGCCTGGCCGCCGCGGAGTCCTGCGGGGTGCCGGTCATGGTCCACATCGGCGCCGCTCCGCCGGAGCTCGACGAGGTCCTCGACCTGCTGCGCCCCGGTGACATCGTGACCCACTGCGCGAGTGGCATCGCCGCGCCACTCGGGCCCGCGGTGCGCGCGGCGGCCGGGCGCGGGGTGCTGCTCGACCTGGGGCACGGCTCCGGCGGTTTCGCCTTCGACGTGCTGGCGGCTCAACTGGACGCCGGTCTGCGTCCTCACACCGTCTCCACCGACCTGCACGCGCGCTCGCTGTACGGGCCGGTCTTCGATCTGCCCACCACGATGGCCAAGCTGCTGGCAGCCGGGATCCCGCTGGACGAGGTGTTCGCCGCGGCCACCCGGCATCCGGCCCGGGCGCTGGGCCTGCCCGGCGGGACGCTCGCGGTGGGCGCCCCCGCGGACTTGGCGGTCTTCGACGTGCGCGAGGAGGAGTTCCCGGTCGCCGACGCCCACCGGCAGGTCCGGATCGCGCCGATGCGGCTGGTGAACACGGCGACCTATGTGGCCGGGCGGCTGCTGACCCCGTGCCTGCCCGGCCCGCCGCCGCCGTGGGTCCCGCTCACCGACGCGCAGCGCGCCGCTCTGGCCGACCGCGCGCGCCACATCCGTGACCTGCTCGCCACGCCCCTGGTGGGCGTGGACGGGCTGGCCGAACAGTTCCCGAGAACCAACCAACCTAGGAGTTCCTGATGCCCAAGCGCGCTGTGATGACTGACAAGGCGGCACCGGTCGGTGGCCCGTACTCGCACGCGGTGGTGGCCGGCGACACCATCTACCTGGCCGGCGCGGTCCCGGCCCTGCCGGACGGGACATGGGTGACCGGCACTTTCGCGGAGCAGGCGCACGCCGCGTTCCGCAACCTGGCGGCGGTCGCCGAGGCGGCCGGCGCGAGCCTGGACGACGCCGTCCGGGTCGGGGTCTACCTGCGGGACTTCGGTGACTTCGCGGCGATGAACGAGATCTACCAGCAGTACATCAAGGGCGAGAACCGCCCGGTCCGCACCACCCTGCCGGTCCCCCTGGTCGGCTTCGACATCGAAATCGACGCCATCCTCTACGTCGGCGACTGACCCCGGCGGCTGGCCGAAACAGCGCGGCACGGATCGGTCCGGCACAGGACCGATCGGCAGCGCGGAGAGGCACGGCGGGGACAGGGTGACCGCGGATGGCGAGCAGACCGGGCCGGGAAGGGAGGGCGGATAGGCCGGGACACTCCTGGGTAGAGGAAGACGCATGCCTCAACCCGGAGAGTTGCTCGGCGGACGGTACCGGCTGGACGAACGGATCGCGGCCGGTGGCATGGGCGAGGTCTGGGCGGCCACCGATACCGTGCTGGGCCGTCCGGTCGCGGTGAAGACCCTGCTCGGCGGGCTCGGGGCGGATTCCGGGTTCCTGAACCGGTTCCAGCACGAGGCCCGGACGATGGCCGCGTTGCGGCATCCGGGCGTGGTGCCGGTGTACGACTTCGGGGAGACCGAGGACGGCGCCTTCCTGGTGATGGCGCGCGTGGCCGGGCAGCCGCTGAACCGGCTGCTCGCCGACCGCGGGCAGCTCACCGTGGCCGAGACGATGTCGGTGGTGGCGCAGGCGGGACGGGCACTGCAGGCCGCGCACGAGGCCGGGGTGGTGCACCGGGACGTCAAGCCGGGCAACCTGATCATCGAGCCGGACGGGACGGTGGTGCTGGTCGACTTCGGAGTGGCCCGGTCGGCGAACTCGGTCACCCTGACCGGGGCGCGCGAGGTGGTCGGCACCGCGCTGTACATCGCTCCGGAGCAGGTGTCCAAGCGGGCCACCGGTCCGGCCGCGGACATCTACGCGCTGGGCGCGGTGGCGTATCACTGCCTGGCCGGGCGTCCGCCGTTCCTCGGGGACAACCCGCTCGCGGTGGCGCTCCAGCACGTGACGGACGAGCCCGCGCCGCTGGCACGGGAGATACCCCGCCCGGTCCGCGACCTGGTCGGCATCGCCCTGGCCAAGGATCCGGCCGAGCGCTTCCCGTCGGCCGCCACCATGGCCGCCGCCGCCGAGTCGGCGGCGGACGGCATCGCGCTCAGGCCGGGGGCCGCCACCGCCCTGCTCGCGACAGCGGCCAACCTCGCCGCCACGGAACAGGCCGCCGCGGGGAGGACGGGGACTGCCGGGACAATCGGAACCGCTGGAACCGCCGGGACCGCTGAAACCAATGGAACCGCCGGAGCCGGGACCGCCGGATTCACTGGAACCGCCGGGACCGCCGGGACGAACGCGACCGACGGGACCGGGACAGCCCGGACCGCTGAAACCGCGGCCACCACCCGGACCGCCGTCCCCGCCGGAGCGTTCGCCGCCCGCGCCATGGTCGGCGCCCCGCGCCACCCCGACCTCCCACCCGGACCGGCCCGGGACGGCCACACCATGGCAGTCACGATCCCGGCTTCCGCCGAAACGCTCGGCCGCCCGGCGATCGATGACCCGGAACTCCCACCGCCCGCCGACCCCACCGGTCCCCGGCGCAAACGAGCCCTGCTCACCGTGATCGCCACGGTGCTGCTGCTCCTCGGCGCGGCAGCCGCGATCGCCCTGGCCGATCCCTTCCACCTGTTCGGCGACGACCCCACCGGCGGCACCGCGCCCGGCGCCGGCCAGCCCTCGACCATCGTCAAGACCAGCGAGACCCCGGCCACCACCCGCAAGCAGGACCACACCGACCGACCCCGCAAGACCACCCCCACACCCACCCGGAACGGCGGCCCCGCGACCGAGCCGACCACCTCGGCCCAGCCGACCGAGACCGAGACGAGCACCGAGGAGACCACCGACCCCACCGAGGACCCGACCACCGCCGCGCCGACCGACACCGAGACCTCGAGCGACGATGGCGACACCGGCGACACCGGTGGCGACACTGGAGGCAATGGCGAGAACACCGGAGGCAACGGCGGAGGCGAGGAGAACGAGGGCGCCGGAGCCAACGACCAGTAGGCCAGGGTCGAACGACGTACACCACATGAACCGTGACATCCCGGGACAATGCGTCCGACATCGAGGGCATGCGCGCCGGCTCGTGAACGGTGACCCGGCCGTGCTGACCGCGACTGCGGTCGCGGCCGACCCGGAGGCCGAGCTCCGGCAGATCATCGCGGCGTCCGAGGCTGCCGGTAGCAAAAACCAGGCATAGGCTGTCACCTATGCCCGACGCCGGTGACGCGCTGAACGCGCGCTACCGGCTGGACGACCGGATCGCGGCGGGCGGCATGGGCGAGGTGTGGCGGGCGACCGACACCCTGCTCGGCCGCCCGGTCGCGGTCAAGATGCTGCTGGTCGAGCACGCCGCCGAGCCGACCTTCCAGCAGCGGTTCGAGCACGAGGCCCGGGCGATGGCCACGCTGCGGCATCCCGGGGTGGCGGCGGTCTACGACTACGGCACCACCGCCGAGGGCGCCTACCTGGTGCTGGCCCGGATCGACGGGCAGCCCCTGGACCGGCGGATCGCCGAGCGCGGCCGGTTCTCCCCGGCCGAGACGATGGCCCTGGTGGCCCAGGTGGCCGGGGCCCTGCAGGCGGTGCACCGGGCCGGCATCGTGCACCGCGACGTCACCCCCGGCAACCTGATCATCGAGCCGGACGGCAACGTGGTGCTGGTCGATTTCGGGGTGGCCCGCTCGGCCCTGTCGGTGACCCTGACCGGCGCGCGCAACGTGATCGGTACCGCCTGCTACATGGCTCCGGAGCAGGTGGCCAAGGCGACCGTCGGTCCCGCCGCCGACCTGTACGCCCTCGGCGCCGTCGCCTACCACTGCCTGACCGGCCACCCGCCATTCGAGGGTGACGACGCCGTCTCGATCGCGCTCCGGCACGTCACCGAGGAACCGCAGCCGCTTCCCGGCGACCTGCCCGAGCCGGTCCGCGCCCTGGTCGCCCGGGCGCTGGCCAAGGATCCGGCGGACCGGCACCCGTCCGCCGCCGCGCTGGCCGGCGCCGCCCGGTCCGCGCTCGGCGGCCGTCCGGACGCCGCCGGCCTGCTGGCGACCGAGAGCGCCACGGTCGCCATCCAGTCCGCTCCGCCCGCGCCGCCCGCGGTGATCCTGGACCGGCCACCCCGGACCCGTCTCCTGCTGCCGGTCCTGGCGGTCCTGCTGGCCGCGCTCTCCGGAGCGGCCGCCGTCACGCTGGTCAGCGACCCGTTCGACTGGTTCCCGGCCACCCCCGCCACGACCCCGGCCCCCACACCCGCCCCGCCGAGCGGATCACCACGCCCGAGTCCGGCACCCACCCCATCGAAGACGATTTCCGGTACGCCCACCGCGGAGAACCCGCCGCCCACCCGCCCTCGGACTCCCCGTACCCGCCGCAGTTCCCGCAGCCCCGCACCCAGCAGCCCGTCCCCGCCGACCAGCGCGGACCCCGGCGGCAGCGGCACCACCAGCGAGGAGCCGGGCAACTCGGAGCCGGCCGGCGGCGGCCCCTCCGGCGACTCCTGAGCCCGAAGCCCGCACATTTCCGCCCGGATGAGCGGTGCGGACGTGTTTTGATCAGCGAGGGTTACCCGCCGGAAATCTCCACATGCGAACATCTCGGGGCGCGACCAGGGAGGTGCTTTGTTCCTCAGCCGACATGAGCAGGAACGTCTGCTCATTCACGTGGCGGCCGACGTCGCCCAGAAGCGACGCGCGCGCGGTCTGAAACTCAACCACCCCGAGGCGACCGCGATCATCACGGCGTTCCTGCTCGAGGGCGCCCGTGACGGACTCGGCGTGGTCGAGCTGATGGATGCCGGTCGCCGGGTCCTGACCCGCGACGACGTACTGCCGGGCGTGCCCGAAATGCTGACCGAGGTGCAGGTGGAGGCCACCTTCCCGGACGGCACCAAACTGGTCACCGTGCACGGGCCGATCGCATGATCCCCGGCGAGATCCTGTTCGGCGACGGCGAGATCGTCATCAACCCCGGCCGGCCGGAGCTGGACCTGACCGTCCGCAACACCGGTGACCGGCCGGTCCAGGTCGGCTCGCACTTCCACTTCGCCGAGGCGAACGCGGCACTGGAGTTCGACCGCGAGGCGGCGTGGGGTCACCGGCTCGGCATCCCGGCCGGCACCTCGGTCCGTTTCGAGCCGGGAATGCCCCGCGACGTCGTCCTGGTCCCGCTGGCCGGCAACCGGATCGTGCCGGGGCTGCGCGGTCTCGCCGGTGGCGTGCTGGACCGCGTCCCGCCACCCGCCGAGCCCGACCCGACCGACATCGAACCCGCCGGCTCCCTGGACGAGGACACCGGCGAGGCCCAGCCGAACGGGAGTCCCCGGTGAGGCGCGCGACGATCGAGCCGACCGGCACGCGGAGAAGTGAGGACGCCGCATGACCTCCCTGGACCGCAGCCGCTACGCGGCGCTCTACGGACCCACCGCCGGCGACCGGATCCGGCTCGCCGACACCAACCTGCTGATCGAGATCGAGGAGGACCGCAGCGCCGGCCCGCACCCCGGTGACGAGGTGGTCTTCGGCGGCGGCAAGGTGATCCGCGAGTCGATGGGCCAGTCCCGGGCCACCCGCGCCGAGGGCGTGCCGGACACCGTGATCACCGGCGTGGTGGTGCTCGACCACTGGGGCATCGTCAAGGCGGACGTCGGCGTCCGGGACGGCCGGATCACCGCCATCGGCAAGGCCGGCAACCCGGACACCATGGACGGTGTGCACCCGGACCTGGTGATCGGCGCCAGCACCGAGATCATCGCGGGCAACGGCAAGATCCTCACGGCCGGGGCAATCGACAGCCACGTGCACCTGATCAGCCCGACCATCCTGGACACCGCCCTGGCCGCCGGCATCACCACGATCATCGGTGGGGGCACCGGCCCGGCCGAGGGCACCAAGGCCACCACCGTCACCCCGAACGCCTGGCACCTGGCCCGGATGCTGGAGGCGATCGACACCTTCCCGATCAACGTGCTGCTGCTCGGCAAGGGCAACACGATGTCCGAGGAGTCGATGTGGGAACAGCTGCGCGGCGGGGCCGGCGGCTTCAAGCTGCACGAGGACTGGGGCACCACGCCGGCCGCCATCGACGCCTGCCTCAAGGTGTGTGACGCCTCCGGGGTACAGGCGGCGATCCACACCGACACGCTGAACGAGGCCGGTTTCGTCGAGGAGACGATCCGGGCGATCGGCGGGCGCTCCATCCACGCCTATCACACCGAGGGCGCCGGCGGCGGGCACGCGCCGGACATCATCACGGTGGCCGCGCACCCCAACGTGCTGCCGTCGTCGACGAACCCGACCCGGCCGTACACCAAGAACACCCTGGCCGAGCACCTCGACATGCTGATGGTCTGCCATCACCTGAACTCGGCGGTGCCGGAGGACCTGGCGTTCGCCGAGAGCCGGATCCGGCCGTCCACCATGGCGGCCGAGGACCTGCTGCACGACCTCGGAGCGATCTCGATGATCGGCTCGGACTCCCAGGCGATGGGCCGGGTCGGCGAGGTGATCATGCGAACCTGGCAGACCGCGCACGTCATGAAGGCGCGGCGCGGCGCGCTGCCCGGCGACGGGTCCGCCGACAACAACCGGGCCAAGCGATACGTCGCCAAGTACACGATCTGCCCCGCGGTGGCGCACGGGATGGCCGGCCAGGTCGGCTCGATCGAACCCGGCAAGCTCGCCGACCTGGTCCTGTGGGATCCGGCGTTCTTCGGAGTGCGCCCGGCGCTGGTGCTCAAGGGCGGGATGATCGCGTACGCGCAGATGGGTGACGCGAACGCGTCGATCCCGACGCCGCAGCCGATGCTGCCGCGGCCGATGTTCGGTTCCTTCGGGGTGGTCCCGTCCCAGACGTCGCTCGCGTTCGTCGCCCCGGCCGCGATCGACGCGCTGCTCAGCGACCGGATCGGGGTGAAGCGGGCGCTCGTCCCGGTCGGTGACACCCGCTCGGTCGGCAAGGCCGACCTGCCGCTCAACGACGCGATGCCCCGGATCGAGGTCAAGGCGGACACCTTCGAGGTACGCGTGGACGGCGAGGTCGTGGAGCCGGATCCGGTGACCGAGCTGCCGATGGCCCAGCGATACTTCCTGTTCTGACGGGCCCGGTCCGATGAGCGCTGTCCGATGAGTCTCGCGACGCTCCTGCTGCTCGCCGACGGCCGGCTGCCGTCCGGCGGCCACGCGCACTCCGCCGGGCTGGAGGCGCAGGTCGCGGCCGGCCGAGTCCGGTCCGTCGACGACCTCGGCGGGTTCCTGCGCGGGAAGCTGGCGACCAGCGGGCTGGTCGCGGCGGCGTTCACGGCCGCGGCGTGCGGCTCCCCGGCGAGGTTCGCCGAGCTGGACGCCGGGCTCGACGCGCGGACGCCGTCACCGGCCCTGCGCAAGGCTTCCCGGGCGCAGGGCCGAGCGCTGCTGCGGGCCGGCCGGGCGATGTGGCCGATGGCGGACATCGGGCGGGAACCGCACCAACCGGTCGCGCTCGGTGCGCTGGCGGCCGCCGCCGGGCTCACACCCGGCCAGGCCGCGACCGCCGCGGCGCACGGCACGATCACCGGTCCGGCCAGCGCGGCGGTCCGGTTGCTGGGACTCGATCCGTACGGGGTGCACGCGCTCCTGGCCCGCCTCGCACCCGCCTGCGACAGGGTGGCGGCACTCGCCGCCGCACGGTCCTGCGACGCCGTCGACGACCTGCCGGCCGCGGGCGCTCCACTGCTCGACATCGGCGCCGAACACCACGCCACCTGGGAGGTGCGTCTCTTTGCATCCTGAACCGCAACATCCTGAACCGCGGCATCCTGAACCGGGGCATCCCGAACCGGGGCACCCGCAGCCCCACCAGCACGGCCCCGACGAGGTTCCGCACACCCATCCGGAACCGGGGGTCGATCCGCACGCTCCCCTGCACGCCGGGGCGCGGGCACTGCGCATCGGGATCGGCGGCCCGGTCGGATCCGGCAAGACCGCGCTGGTCGCGGCGCTGTGCCGGACCCTGGGCGCGGAGCTGCGCCTGGCCGTGGTCACCAACGACATCTACACCACCGAGGACGCCGACTTCCTGCTGCGCAACGGCGTGCTGCCGGCCGAACGGATCCGCGCGGTGGAAACCGGCTGCTGTCCGCACACCGCCATCCGCGACGACATCTCGGCGAACCTGGACGCCGTCGAGGACCTGGAGGCGTCCCTCGGCCCCCTCGACCTGGTGCTCGTCGAGAGCGGCGGCGACAACCTGACCGCGACGTTCAGCAAGGGCCTGATCGACCAGCAGATCTTCGTGATCGACGTGTCCGGCGGCGACAAGGTGCCGCGCAAGGGCGGCCCCGGCGTCACCACCGCCGATCTCCTGGTCATCAACAAGACCGACCTGGCCCCCCTGGTCGGCGCCGACCTCTCGGTGATGGACCGGGACGCCCGAGCCCGCCGCCACGACCTGCCGACCGTTTTCCTGTCCCTGACCGAGGACCGAGCCGCCACCCCGGTGGCGAACTGGATCCGAGGCCTGGTGGCAGCCCACGTCTCCGCCTGACGGGCCACGGTCCGGCGGCGGCGCCCGCCCCGCCGGAGCTCACGCGACCCCCTGGCCGCGCGTGCCCCGCCCGGCACGACACCGCCAGGTGCGCTGGCGCACCCTCGCCGGAGCCCACGCGACCCCGGCCATGCGTGCCCGGCTCCGGCCCGATGGCGACGCGGGTCCGTGGCGCGGACGCCACAACGAAAGGAAGCTGCTGGTGGAGCATGGGAATGAAGGCTGAGGCGCGGGTCGTGGCCGAGGCCGACGGGCACGGCGGGACCCGCCTGGTCGTGCTCCGCGGCCAGTCCCCGCTCCTGCTCCGGCGGACCGGCCCGCACCGGGCAGCTGTTCCTCGCGCGGCCACCGGCCCGACCGTGCACCTGATCGGCGGCGCGGCCGGCCCGCACCCGGCAGCTGTTCCCCGCACGGCCACCGGCCCGACCATGCACCTGATCGGCGGCGCGGCCGGCCCACTGCGCGGCGACGACCTGCGGCTGGACATCGAGGTCGGTCCGGGCGCGTGGCTGGAGATACTGAGCGTCGCGGCCCAGCTGGCCCTGCCCGGCCGCCCGGCGCCGGCATCCCGGATGACCATCACCGCGACGGTCGCCGCCGGCGGCACACTGCGGTGGCTCCCGGAGCCGCTGATCGCCGCGGCCGGCTGCGACCACATCGCCGTCACCCGGGTCACGGTCGAGGCCGGCGGCTCCCTGCTGTGGCGCGACGACCTGGTCTGCGGTCGCCACGGCGAAGATCCGGGCGATGTCATAGCCGACACCCTTTTCGGGTACGCCGGCAGCACCCTCCACCGTCACGAACTGGCGGTAGGCCCACGCGCCCCCGGCTGGAACGCCGCCGCCGTCCTCGGCCCCCACCGAGCCATCGGCACCCTCCTGCTGGCCGGCCCCGCCGCAGCCGTCCCGAACCTCACCGTCCCGCATTCCCCTGGTCCCAGTCCCACCGTCGCGGCTGCCGCGATCATGCCCCTGGCCGGCCCCGGCGTGCTGGCCACCGCCGTAGCCCCCGACATCCGCGCCGTCCGAGCCGCCCTGGATCCCCTATGCGCCCTCCGCCCGACCCCCTGCGCATCCCCCGGCTGGCCGTGAGCACCCTGTCCCAGCCCGGGACACCACCACCAACACCAGCCCACAACACCCGGCTGGCCGTGAGCGCCCTATCCCAGCCCCGGACACCACCACGAGCACCAGCCCACAACACCCGGCTGGCCGTGAGCACCCTGTCCGAGCCCGGGACACCACCACCAACACCAGCCCAGGACACCCGGCTGGGCGTGAGCGCCCTGTCCGAGCGCGGGACACCACCATGAGCACCAGCCCACAACACCCGGCTGGGCGTGAGCGCCCTATCCCAGCCCCGGACACCACCATGAGCACCAGCCCAGGACACCCGGCTGGGCGTGAGCGCCCTGTCCGAGCGCGGGACACCACCATGAGCACCAGCCCGAGGTGCTTGGGACGGCAGCGGGCCGTGGGCGGCGGCTGCGACAGTGACCCGCGATCCGGGGAACCGAGCCCGTCGGGCCCGGCGAGGGGGCAATCAGCGTGACGGGTCGATCATGGTCATGCCGGCGACCGTGGCCTGATCGAATCCGGGCAGCAGCGCCGCCGCCTCAGCGAGGCCGACGGTGCGTTCGATGAGTCGTTGCGGCTGGAGCACGCCCTGCTCGATCAACCGCATCATCGCCGGATAGTCCGCGGCGGCCATCCCGTGGCTGCCCAGCACGTCGAGTTCCCAGCCGATCACCCGCGACATCGGCAGCCGCGGGTGCCCACCGACCGGCGGCAGCAGCCCGATCTGCACATGCCGCCCCCGCCGGCGCAGGCTGAGAATCGCGTCGGCGCAGGCCCGCTCGTTTCCGACCGCGTCGACAGTGACGTGGCTACCGCCACCGGTGATCTCTGCGACCGCGCCCGGCACGTCACTGACCGAAACGAGCCGACCGCCAACGGCGCCCGGACCGTCACCGACCGAGACCGGCCGGGCCGCAACCGGGGACGGGCCGGAAGCGGCCACGACAGGCCCCTCGGCGAGCCGCACCGCATCGTCCGGGACCGGGTCGCCGGTGAGCAGGGTGTACTCCGCCCCGATCCCGGCCGCCACCGCCAGCGCCTCCGGATTCCGGTCCACCGCGACCACCCGAGCCCCGAGCGCCCGGGCGATCATCACCGCGCTGAGCCCGACCCCGCCCACGCCGACAACCGTCACCCACTCCCCTCCGGCAACCCGGGCCCGCCCGGCCAGCCCCCGGTACGCCGTGGCGAACCGGCACCCCAGACTCGCCGCCGTAGCGAACTCCACCTGGTCCGGAACGGCCACCAGGTTGGTGTCGGCGGCGTGCAGTACCACGTACTCGGCGAACGATCCCCAGTGCGTGAACCCGGGCTGCTCCTGCTCCGGGCACACCTGTGCCTGCCCGCTCCGGCACCACTGGCACCGCCCGCACCCGCACACGAACGGCACTGTCACCCGGTCACCGGCGGCCCAGCCGGCGACGCCCGGACCGACCTCCGCCACCACCCCGGCCAGCTCGTGCCCGGGCACGTGCGGGAACACGATGTCGTCGTCGTGGCCGGCCCACCCGTGCCAGTCACTGCGGCACAGCCCGGTGGCCAGCACCCGGACCACCACCCCACCGGGCGGGGCGACGGGCTGGGGAACTTCTCGAACCTCCGGACGGCCCCGGACGGTATCGACAACCACGGCACGCATCGGAACATCCTCCCCCACCCGGCACCGGGAACGGCGGGACCGCTGACCGCCGTACCGAAAGCGCCGCGGACATGGTGGAGGGCGGACCGCAAGCGATCCGCCCTCCGCCGCATGTGATTCGCTACGCGGCAACCGCTATCGGTACGCCGTGACTGTCGGTCAACGCCAGCCGGGTGTGCAGGTTGCCCTGCTGCTGCACCTTCGCGAAGTACTCGGTGCGCCGGCGTTGCAGGCAGCCCTTCCGGGTGCGCGGGCCGCCGGCGGCGACGGTCAGCAGTTCCGGCGCGAGCGAGCTGTTCAGTCCCTCACGCAGCAGGCGCAGCGCCTCGGTGCGCAGCTGGGAGATCCGGGACTCGGTCACGCCGAGCCGCGCCGCCACCTCGCTGAGCGGTTGCTCCTGCAAGAACGACTCCTCCACGACCTGGCGCAGCCGCTCGGGCAGCGCCTGGATGGCCTGATGCAGGTAACCCAGCCGTTCCCGCTTGAGCAGCAGGTCCTCCGGTCCCTCGGACAGCTCCGGCACCATCTCCTCGGCCGCCCCGGTGGGGAAGCCCTGCAGGCTCAGCAGCGACGCCTTCTGCACGTCGTCCTCGACGCTGGCCAGTTCGGAGACCCCGATGCCGAGCATCTCGGCGACCTCGGCGTCGCTGGGCGTGCGCCCGAGAGCGGCGGTGAGTTCCTGGCGAGCGGTTGCCGCGCGCCGTGCTCGCGCCCGCACCGATCGGCTGGCCCAGTCCTGTCCCCGGAGTTCATCCAGCAGCGCGCCGCGAATCCGGACGGCGGCGAAGCGGTGGAAGGGAATCCCGCGGGTCACGTCGAAGGAGCGAGCCGCTCCGAGCAACGCCGCGAAACCGGCTGATGAGAGGTCATCTGAGTGGACATGGCCGGGCACCCGGTTGAGCAATTCCCGGACCAGATGGCCAACCATCGGCATGTGTTCGCGGATCAGGTCCTCGATGTCGCGCGCGGAGGGCGCGTCGTGATGGGTGCCGATGGTGGCGGGGAGTTCGGTCGTGACGGTCACGTAGTCCTCCTCGCTCGTACGAACCGGCTGGTGAAGCCGGCTGACGAGAAGAACACTGATCGCCGTTGGGTGCAGCGGGGCCCGAACTCGGTTGCTTTTGTGGAGTTTTTTCACGTAAAGCCTCAGGTCGGGGCGACCCGAGCGGCAAAGCACGACGATCCGCCTGGCCCACGGCCATGCGGATCGTCATCAGGAGAGAAAACCTCAGTGGCACACCGGTGCGCGCCAGGCCACGACCTCGGCGAGTTCGTCCTGCACCCACCGCATCCGGCGGACCGCCACGTCGGGATGGTCACCGAACTCGGTGGCCACGCCGGCGGCGCATCCGTCACTGCCGTACTGGAGGATCATGCTGGTGATCGCCTCCTCCAGGACGGCGCGGCTCGGGTACTCGGACGGCTGCAGGTGTGAGACGAACAGCGCCTCGGCGGCCAGATCCTTCACAGTGCTGATCATTGTCGAACTCCCCGTTGCGACGACCTGCTTGTTGGTCCGGTGGACAACCCTCGCTCATCATCGCCGCGAGAGCTGTGCCGGTCGGCAGCCACGCCGTGCGAAAACACCGCGATCCGGGCAACGATCATCAGGGTGGATGACCGTGCGGAAACCCGGGCGGATGGAAGCAGAGCGCCTGTCGTTCTCGTTTCACCGTAACTCGGTGGTCGCCGGTTCGACTTCTGGTTTTTCTCCCCGGCGGCTGCCGCGGCCGGTCTGATCAACTGACCGGCCGCCAGCCCTTGTACCCACCACCGGGCCGGACAATCACGTCGTAGTGTCGTCGCCGTCGAGTTCGTCGTTCGGCGGCAGTACCGGTGTGGTCGGGGTGGGTGTCGTCTCGGTCGTGGTGGGCGTGGTGGGCGTCGGCGACGACGGCCCCTCCGAGGCGTGCGGCTCCGGCGGGATGGTGGTGGTCGGGCCGCTGCTCGGACCGCCGTTGTCGATCCCGCTGCCGGTCGGCGCCGACGAGCTGCTCGCCCCGGCGGTCGGGGTGACCCCCGGCGTCCCGGGCTTGGCCGGCGCGGCGCTGGTGGTGGTCGGCGTGATGTGCACGATGCCGCCCGGGTCGATCGAGATGCCCGGCTCCGGGGTGCTCTCGGTGGCCGGCGCGCCGAACCGGGTGGTGCCGTCGGAGAGGTGCTCCACCGGCCGGGACGGCGCACCCGGCTCGCTGGACACGAACGCCTCGCAGTTCTTGCCGTTCAGCTGGAACACCATCGGGGCGGCGTTGCTCTGGGCATAGCGCCCGGTGATCTCCAGGGTGGTGTTCTCCTGCGGCTGGAGCGGGCCGGGCGACTTGACGGTGACCGCCCGCTGGCTCTGCTCGAGATCGATCTCGCCCTTGCCCTTGACCACCTGGTCACCGTTCATCAGGAACCAGAGCTTCCAGTCCTCGACCGGCGTCTCGCCCCGGTTGGCGACCGTCACCTGCGCCTTGAACCGGCCGTTCTGCTGCGACCAGACGGCGTAGCTGACGATGCAGTTGCCGGACGCGGCCACCACGCTGGGGCCGGCCGGCACCACCGCGTTGGCACGGTCGTCCGGCTCGCCCGGGGCGGCCAGGCTCCACCCGTACGTCAGGGCGGTGAGCACCGCGATGGTGCCGGCCACCACCAGGACGCGCCGGGTCCGGACCTGTTTCGGGCTGCGCGCCGGTAGCGGGGCGGCCGGTGGCGGGGGCGGCGTCGGCGGGGCGGCGCTGCCCGGGCGCAGCGGTGGAGCCTTGGGCGCCGGGTCGGCGGCGGCCGCGGCCGGGCCCATGCCGGCGTACGGATAGCCGGACGGCAGGATCGTGGTGTTCTCCCCGCTGTCCGCCCAGTCCGCCTGGAAGCCGCCCACCTGGGCCGGCGGGGTGCCCGCCGCGATCCCGGCGAGCAGGTGCGCCACCTCGGCGGTGGGTGGCCGGTCGGCGGGACGTTTCTCCAGGCAGCGGCCGATCAGCGCGTCCACCTCGGCGGGCAGGCCGTCGACCGGGGGCAGCGGCTCGGGCTCGGTGTACTGGTGCGCGCGCAGCAGGGCGGTGGTGGTGCCCACGTCCCACGGGAGCTGGCCGATCAGCATCCGGTAGATCAGCAGGCCGACCGCGTAGACGTCGGTGGCCGGGCTGACCTGGCCGCCCTCCAGCCGCTCGGGCGCCAGGTAGGCCGGGGTGCCCAGCAGGCTGCCGTCCGGGTCGGTGTCGTTCTCCCCGATCAGGGCGGAGATGCCGAAGTCGACCACCTTGGCGCCGGACGAGGTGAGCATGACGTTGGCCGGGGTGACGTCGCGGTGCACGATGCCGCGGGCGTGCGCGGCGGCCAGGGCGGCGGCCACGTCGGCGCTGATCCGCACCGCGGCGTCCCACGGCAGGGTGCGGACCCGGGACAGCACGGCGGCCAGCGACTCGCCGTCGACCAGCTCCATCACGACGTACGGCACCGGCTCACCGTCGACCGTGGTGGCCTCGCCGTAGTCGTACACGTTGGTGATGTGCGGGTGGCTCAGCCGTGCCGCGGCCTGGGCCTCGGCGCGCAGCCGCCGCCGGAACGACGGGTCGGCGCTGGTGGACGGGGGCAGCACCTTCACCGCGACCTGGCGCCCCAGCACCTCGTCGAACCCTCGCCAGACCACTGACATCCCGCCGGCGCCGAGCCGCTCGACCAGCCGGTACCGGCCGGCGAGCAACCCCGAACCGGGCAGGTCCGTCGTGCTCATGTGCCCCCACATGCGCGCTTCGAGGAAACGCCGGACCGCACCGCCATGCGTCCGACGCTGGGCGAGCCGGGCCCGCCATCGGACCCTGAGCATCCCCCATCGACGGCGAGGATGTTAGTACCTATCCGGCTCCAGATCGACCCAGTCATCACGCGATCTACCAGGGAATAATTACCGTGAGTTGGAGCGGGTGCACGCACCCGGACACGACGGCAAGCGCTTTCCGCCACGGAGCGCCACGAGATCAGCCGAGGATTGCCCGCTTCGTCGGAACTTGCGGTTTCAACTTTAAGGATGACTCCATGAAGGAGTTGTCACGATCGGTCAGAGGTTGGGCACCCAGAGCGATCATGGCTGTCCATGATCTGTCACACTGCTTGACACCAGTTGCGGGGCCGACCACCCCGCCGGGGGTACCGGCGGCACCGGCGTGACCGGACGACTGCCCGCCGACACGGCGCCCAGCCCGGTCAGGAAGTCCCGCATCGACGCCCACTTCTCGTAGATCACCAGCACCACCTCGCCCGGCGCGGCCAGTCCCAGCGCGGCGGTCACCGCCTCCCGGCTGCCGTCCGCGCGTACCGTCCGGATCTGCGGCCGGCGCGCCCGCATCTCCCGCTCGACCAGCCGGGACACCTCGCCCGGGGCACGCCCGCGCGGGTCGCAGTCGTCGTAGAGCACCGCCCGGGTCAGGCCGTCCGCCAGGATCTGCGCGGAGGCGGCGAGCAGGTCGTCCCGGCGGTCCCCGGGCAGGGTCACCGCCGCCACGCAACGGTCGGTGCCCCACAGCCGGTGCAGTGTCCGCAGCGTGGCGGCGAGCGCGGCCGGGTTGTGCGCGTAGTCCAGGAAGAGCGAGACGTCACCGAGCCGGAGCAGGGTGCCGCGGCCCGGGTTGTCCACAGTCGGGTCGAACTCGGCGAGGCGGGCCGCCACGGTCTCCGGGCGGGCACCCAGGGCGCGGGCCGCGGCGATCGCGGCGAGGGCGTTGGCGGCGGCGTGCGGGGCGGCTCCCCCGTACGCCCCGGGCACCTCGGCCAGGCGCAGCAGCGGGGTCCGCCGGGCGCCGGTGGCCTGGACCAGCCAGCCGTCGTGCACGACGTACGCCGTACCGCCGCGGCCCAGATGCTCGGAGAGCACCGGGTTCGCCGGGTCCAGCCCGAACCAGACCAGGCGCTTGCGGTCGGCGCGTACCCGGGGCCGGCCGGCCAGGCTGCGCACCCACGGGTCGTCGACGTTCAGCACCAGCGTGCCGCCGTCCCGGACCCGTTCGGCCACCACCGCCTTGACGTGCGCCAGGTCCTCGATCGAGGCGAGCCCGTCCTGCCCCAGGTGGTCGGCGGTGATGTTGGTGACCACCCCGACGTCCGTCCAGTCGTAGCCCAGCCCGCGGCGCAGCAACCCGCCCCGCGCGGTCTCCAGCACCGCCACCTCGACCTGCGGGTCACCGAGCACCTGCTGCGCCGAGCGCGGGCCGGTGGCGTCGGCCAGGTACACCGCGCGGCCGTCCACGTACACCCCGTCGGTGGTCGCCGTCCCGACCCGCCGGCCGCCGCTGAGCAGATGCGAGATCAGCCGGGTCACCGTGGTCTTGCCGTTCGTGCCGGTCACCGCGACGGCCGGGATCCGCCCGTCGGAGCCGCCCGGGAACATCGCCCGGACTATCGCGTCGCCCACGTCGCGGGACCTGCCGCGTACCGGGGCCAGGTGCATCCGCAGCCCGGGCACCGCGTTCACCTCGATCACCCCGGAGGCCGGCTCGTCCTCGCCGGACGGCGGCAGCGGCGCGGCGATGTCCGGCAGCCGCAGGTCGATCCCGGCGATGTCCAGCCCGACCAGCGCGGCCACCCGCTGGCAGAGCCGGGTCACGTCCGGATGCACCTGGTCGGTGACGTCCCGGCTGGTGCCCCCGGTGGAGAGGTTGGCGCAGTCGCGCAGCCAGACGGTACGGCCGTCGGGCGGCACCTCGTCCGGCCCGAGGCCGGCCGTCTGGAGCGCCGCGGCGTCCAGGGTGATCCGGGTCAGCACCCGGGAGTGCCCGACGCCGCGCCGCGGGTCCGCGTTGACCCGCTCGACCAACTCGGCGAGCGTCGACTCGCCGTCACCGACCACGTGCGCGGCGATCCGCTCGGCGGCGGCCACCACCTCGCCGGCCACCACCAGCACCCGGTAATCCCGTCCGGTCAGCTGACGTTCGACCACCACGTCCGGGCCGGCCGCGGCGAACGCCCGCTCGACCGCCTCCGGGGTGTCCAGCCCGAGGACCACGTCACACCCCTGCCGCCCGCGCCGGGGCTTCACCACCACCGGCGGGCCCAGCTCGGCCAGCAGCCGGACCGCCTCCTCCGGGGTGGTCGCGACGCCGCCGGACGCGACCGGGATGCCGGCCTCGCCGAGCAACCGCCTGGTGACGTGCTTGTCGCAGGCGATGTCGATGCCCACGCCGCTGGTCCGGTCGGTCATCGCGGCCCAGGCCATCCGCCGCCGGGTGCCCCAGCCGAGCCGGACCAGGCTGAGGTCGTCGAACCGCTCGACCGGGATGCCCCGCCGGCGGGCCGCCTCGATGATCGCCCGGGTGCTCGGGCCGGTCGCCTCGCGCTCGGCGATCGCCGCCAGGTCGGCGAGGCGTTCGGCCGGCGGGCGGCAGGCCCGCCCCGCGTGAATGGCCAGGACCAGCTCCACCGCGGCGTCCAAGAGCTTTCCCGGTACGCGTGACTCCGGCGACTCGTCCACCGGGCACTCCAGGATCACGTCGTAGAGTCCGGTCTCCCCGGCCGACACGGTCCGTCCGAAGCTGACGTCCCGGCCGATCAGCTGGGACAGTTCCAGGCAGACGTGCTCGGTGACGTGCCCGAAGTAGGTGCCGCCGCGCAGCCTGCTGACGAACCCGCCCGGGGCGCCGGCCGCGCAGTGGTGGTCGGCCAGCCCGGGCAGCGCCCGCAGCAGGCGCTCGGTGAACCCGGTGACGTCAGAGGTCTCCTGGCCGGTCAGCTCCTCCAGCCGGATCCGGGCCACCACCGCCGGCCGGGACAGATACACGTTCGGGCCGCGCAGGCGGCGCAGGCTCTCGATCTTCATGGGAGTCGTCCCCGATCCCCGGCCGCCGGCCGGTCAGGTGAAATGTGTGCCCCGCCGGCAACACGTGAACCAGGGCCCCGGTCAGCGCTATCGGCCCGGCCGGCGGAACCCTGATGTCGGTGGCCGCGCCAGCGTCGACCACCGTGACCGCGCCACTGCCGAGCACCTCGAACCGGTCGCCGTCGGTGAGGATCGCGGTGTCCTCGTCGATGCCCAGGCCGAGTTCGTGCGGATACCTGGCGACCGCGCTGAGCAGCCGGTTCAGCCGCCCGCGCTGGGCGAAGTGCTGGTCGATCAGCACCCTCGGCAGGAACTCCAGGCCGGGCGCGGTACGCACGGCGTCCGCCGTCACCCCCGGCCGGTCCCCACCGACGATCATGGTGCCGGACATCATCGCCGCGCCCGCGCTCGTCCCGCCGAGCACCACAGCGCCACCGCCGACCAGCTCCCGCAGCAGCGAGTCGGTAGCCGTCCCGCCCAGCACGCCGGTGATCCGCTCCTGGTCACCGCCGGTGAAGAAGACCCCGGTGGCGGTGCGCAGCAGATCGGCGCTCTCGGGCGCGTTCGCGTCGGCGCGGGTGGCCAGGCGCAGTGCGCGGGCCGAGCCGGCGCCCAGCGAGGTGAACGCGTCCACGTGGAACGCCTCGGCGGTGTCCGGCGTCTCGCTGGCGGTGGCGATCACCAGGATCCGGGCCGACGCAGCCCCGGCCAGCTCCACGAACCGGGCGAGCAGTGCCGGCCCGGCGGCGCCTCCCATGATCAGTAGCCGGCCGTCCACCGTGCCTCCTCAGCGGGCCCAACCGGGCCACTGTTGAGGTTAATCGGAACAAAACCGAAACATCCGGCTAATCAGAATGCTCAGAAGGCAGCAGGTGGCGGACCTCGGGCGGGCCGTCGGCCAGCGCGATCGCCCGCTTCTCGATCGCTCGTCCTCCTCGGTGAGCCGGCCCTGGTGCTGGCGCAGGTACTCCTCCCACGTCGCGACCAGGTAGACCTCGACGAACCGGGCCGGGTCGGCGCCGTCCCGGAACAGGCCCCACCGCATGGCGCCGGTGCGCTGCCGGAAGCCGCGCAACTCGCGCATGGCGGCCACGAAGGCCGCCGGGTCGGACCCGGTCACCCGGTACGTGGCGGAGACCAGGATCGTCTAGGTCGCCGGAGTTCTCCGCCGGGCACCCGGTCCCGGGCGGGACAGCACGTCGCGGTGATCGGTCACCTCGTGCCGGTCCGCGCAGCGGATCTCGACGCGCAGCTCGGCGGCGCAGTCCCGGTGCACGAACTCGATCGGCGGCCCCTGCGGATCGGCCAGATAGCGGTCGCCCCACCCGGCCAGCGCGATCAGCACCGGATAGAGGTCGAAGCCCTTCGCGGTCAGCCGGTACTCGTGCCGCACCCGGGCGCCCGGCTCCTGGTAGGGCTCGCGGCGCAGCACCCCGTGCCCGACCAGGGCGGCCAGCCGGTTGGCCAGCACCTGCCTGGGGATCCGGGTGCGCACCCGCATGTCGTCGAAGCGCCGGATCCCGGTGAACACCTCGCGCAGCACGACCATCGTCCACTTCTCGCCGAGGATCTCCATCGCCCGGCCGATCGTGCAGTTGTCCACGTCCCAGTCGAGCGCACCCGGCTTGCCGTGATCAGCTCCCGCCTCACCGCGGCCCGCACCCGCCTCACCGCGGCCCGCACCCGCCTCACCGCGGCCCGCTCCCGACCTACCGTGCTCCGCACTCGGCGGTGTGACATGAGCGACCATCCGACCAGGCTAGGTCTCGTTGACAGACGCAGCAAGTAGGTGCCAGCCTGCATCCATGACGCAGACTCAGGATGCTCCGGCCCAGACCCGGACCCGCACCTTCTCCTGGACCGACCCGTCCGAGCACGTCAAGCTGCTCGCCACGCGCACCGGCCTGGACATCCTGCGATCGATGGCCGCCGGCGAGCTCCCGCCCCCGCCGATCTTCCAGCTGATCGGCGGCAGCGGCCTGCACGCCGAGCCGGGCAGCGTCACCATCACGCTCGACCCGCAGGAGTTCCACTACAACCCGATCGGCACCGTGCACGGCGGGATCATCTCCACCCTGCTGGACACCGCCGCCGCCTGCTCGGTCCAGTCCACCCTGCCCCTCGGCGTCGGCTACACCAGCATGGACCTGAACGTGAAGTTCCTCCGCGCCGTCACCGTCACCTCCGGCACCCTCACCTGCACCGGCGCCGTCCTGCAGAGCGGGCGCCGCACCGCCCTCGCCGAGGCCCGGCTCACCGACGCGCAGGGCCGCCTGATCGCCCACGCCACCTCCAGCTGCCTGCTGTTCGAGCTGCCCAAGCCGTAACCGTCCGGGGCATCGCCCGGCGATCACTACCATCGCGCGGCTGTCCGAGCCGCAGGTCGACCGCCTACTTCATCCCGCGCACCTGACGTCCGGCGGAAGCGCAAGCGAGAGTCCCCGCCGAAAGCGCGAGCGGAGGGCGCCGACCGAAACCCTGGCGGAGGGCGCCGACGGAAACGCTGGCGAGGACCCCGGCGGGACCGGCGGCTCAACGGGACCGGCGGCTCAACGGGACCGGCGGCTCAACGGGACCGGCGGCTCAACGGGACCGGCGGCTCAACGGGACCGGCCGGTGGCGCGCCGCCTGGGCAGCGTGCCACCGGCGTACCGTCAGATGCCGGTGACCACCGGGTGCAGGTCGGCGGTCGGCGGGGTCCAGGAAGAAGCGTCAGCTTCGACCTGTTCGCCGGAGCGGATGTCCTTCACGGTGTCCGGCGAGCCGGGGAACCAGACGAACGGGATCCCGCGCCGGTCGGCGAACTGGATCTGCTTGCCGAACTTGGCCGCCGTCGGCGCCACCTCGGTCGGGATGCCCCGCCTGCGCAGCGCGGTGGCGATCCGGTCGCACTCGACCCGCTGCTCCTCGCTGGGCAGCGCGACGACCACGCAGGTCGGCACCGATCGGGAGGCGCCGAGCGCGTTCTGCCCGAAGAGCAGGCCGAGCATCCGGGAGACGCCGATCGAGATGCCCACGCCCGGGAAGCGCGTGTTGCCGACCGACGCCAGGTTGTCGTAACGGCCGCCGGAGCAGATCGAGCCGAACCGTTCGTACCCGAGCAGTTGGGTCTCGTAGACCGTGCCGGTGTAGTAGTCGAGGCCGCGGGCGATCTTCAGCTCGGCCCGGATCAGGCCCGGCGCGTGCTCGTTGGCCGTCTCCACCACCCGCGCCAGCTCACCGAGCCCCTCCTCGAGCAGCGGGTCGCTGACGCCGAGGGCCTTCACCGCGTCCACGAACGACGCGTCGGAGGCGGAGATCTCGGCGAGCCGCAGGCACGCCTGGGCCTGCGCGTCGGTGGCGCCCGCCGTCTCGACGAGCAGCGCGGCCACCTTCTCCGGGCCGATCTTGTCGAGCTTGTCGACGGTCCGGAGCACCTGCGCGGTGTCCTCGAGGCCCAGGCCGCGGTAGAACCCCTCGCACACCTTGCGGTTGTTCACCAGGATGACCGCCCGCGGGATCGGCAGCGACCGGAAGACGTCCCCGATCACCAGCGGCATCTCGGTGTCGAAGTGGAACGGCAGGGTGTCCCGGTTGACCACGTCGATGTCGGCCTGCAGGAACTCCCGGTAGCGGCCCTCCTGCGGCCGCTCGCCCCGCCACACCTTCTGGATCTGGTAGCGGCGGAACGGGAACTGCAGCTTGCCGTGGTTCTCCGTGACGAACCGGGCGAACGGCACGGTCAGGTCGAAGTGCAACCCGAGCTGGTCCTCGCCCCGGCCGGCCGCCGAGTCCTCCTGCAGCCGGCGCAGCAGGTAGACCTCTTTGGAGGTCTCTCCTTTGGACAGCAGGGTCTCCAGGGGCTCCACCGCGCGGGTCTCCAGCGAGGCGAAACCGTAGAGCTCGAAGGTGGATCGGATCTTGTCCAGCACGTACTGCTCGACGATGCGCTGGGACGGCAGCCACTCAGGGAAGCCGGAAATAGGCACTGAATCTCCTATAGGAAGCGGCCGGGCGCCGCGATCAGCTCCCGCAGATAGGGGTTCGACGCGCGCTCACGGCCGACGGTGGTGGCCGGTCCGTGGCCGGGCAGCACGACGGTGTCGTCGGCCAGCGGCAGGATCTTGTCCCGCAGGCTGGTCATCATCGTCGGGGTGCTGCCACCCGGCAGGTCGGTGCGTCCGATCGAGCCCGCGAAGAGCACGTCTCCGGAGAGACAGATCTCCTCCGCGTCCCAGGAGGAGCCCGCTCCGGGCAGGCGGAACAGCACCGACCCGCCGGTATGGCCGGGCGCGTGGTCGACGGTGATCTCCAGACCCGCGATGGTCAGCACCGCGCCGTCCGTCAGCGGGGCGACATCGTCGGGTTCGGCATAGGGCAGGCGGCCGCCGAACAGCGAACTGAGATCCATGCTCAGTCCCTTGGCCGGATCGGCGAGCATCTCCCGGTCGGCGGGGTGCACATACGCCGTGATGCCGCGGGCGCCGCACACCGGCGCCACGGAGAAGGTGTGGTCCAGGTGGCCGTGGGTGAGAAGCACGGCTGCCGGGGCGAGCCGGTGCCGGGCGAGCAGCTCGTCCAACTCGTCCAGCACACCGATCCCGGGGTCGACGATCAGGCACTGCTCGCCCGGCCCCGCGGCCACCACATAACAGTTGGTGCCGAAGGCCTGCGCTTCACAGCTGGCGACGAGCACGGGCCGGACCCCCTCTTGAAAAACAGGTGCGAATCGTAACGAGCCTAGCTGGGCAGCCGCACACCACTTTCTCAGGAGGTACCCGTACACTCTTGCGGGCGTGTGGCGTGCCGCACCCCTTGACATGCACAGGGAAGGACAGCGTTAGTGGCTCCCAGCAAGGACCGGCAGCGCAAGCTCGCCCGCGCGAAATACGAACGCCAGATGGCTCGCCGGGCCGTCCGGGAGCGGCGGCGCCGCCGGGTGCTGGCCGGCGCCGGCATCGGTGTGGCCGTGCTGCTCGTCGCGGTCGGTGGCGCCTGGATCGGTGGAGCGTTCGACAAGGACGAGAAGACCACCACCGAGGCCGCTGACACGTGCCTTTGGTCACCCCTCGACAAATCCAGCAACTCGGACAAGACCGACGTCGGCACCCCGCCCAGCAAGGACCTGCCGACCACCGGCACCGAGACCATGACGATCAGCACCAACCAGGGTGCCCCGATCACTGTCAGCCTGGACCGCGCGAGCGCCCCCTGTGCCGCCGCCAGCTTCACCCACCTGGCCGGCAAGAAGTTCTACGACAACACCGACTGCCACGAGATCCTCGACATCGGCGCGGTGCACTGCGGCGACCCGAGCGGCACCAACAACGGCGGCCCGCTCTACAGCTTCTACGACGAGAACACGCCGGTGCAGCCGGAGCCGGCACCGAGCGCCAGCGCCGCCGCCAAGCCCCCGGTGCTCTACCCGAAGGGCACCGTGACGATGATCGGTAACCCGACCGGCAGCAACGGCAGCCAGTTCCTCGTCTTCTTCAAGGACTACGCGCCGACCACCAACGCGCCGTACTCGATCGCCGGCAAGGTGACCGGCGGGCTGGACACGCTGGCGAAAATCGGCAAAATCACCACGGTGGCCGATAACGCGGGCGACAAGGTCAAGCCCTCGCAGAAGATCACCATCAAGACCCTGACCGTCGGCGCGGATGCCGCCGCCACGGCCGCACCCTCGGCGAGCGCGCAGTCGTGAGTTCGGAAGAGACCAGCAGGAGGAACGACGTGTCGTCGATCAAGGACCGGCAGCGCGCGGCGGCGCGGGCGCGGCTCGAGAAGGAGATGGCCGAGCGCGCCGCGGCGGCCAAGAGCCGGCGTCGCAAGCAGGCGATCATCGGCTCGGCCCTGGCCGTGGTGGTGGTCGCCGGCGCGGCCGTGTGGATCGTCACCGCGCTCAAGAAGGACGACAAGAAGTCGACCTCCAGCGCTGCCGGCACCGTGGCCTGCAGCTGGACCCCGGAGGACGCGTCCACCGGCGGCCCGGGCATCAAGGACACCGGCGGCACCCCGCCGACGAACGTGCCGAACGTCGGTAAGGAGACGCTGACGCTGGACACCGGCCTCGGCGTGATCACCGCCGCGGTCGACAAGGCGAAGGCGCCGTGCACCACCGCCGCGTTCGACTACCTGGCGACCAAGAAGTTCTGGGACAACACCAAGTGCCACCGCCTCACCACCGCGGGCATCAAGGTGCTGCAGTGCGGTGACCCGACCGCGAAGGGCAAGGGTTACCGGCAGACCGACGGCCAGGGCGGCCCGAACTTCAAGTACGCCGAGGAGAACCTGCCGCTCGGCCAGGACCCGACCTACCCCAAGGGCACCCTCGCGATGGCCCGCACCCAGACGCCGGGCACCACCGGCAGCCAGTTCTTCATCGTCTGGGGCGACGACATCAAGGCCGACGCGCTGCCCGCGGAGTACACCATCCTGGGCACCGTCACCAAGGGCATGGACATCGTGGAAAAGGTCGGCAAGGCCGGCAGCGACAACGCCAACGGCCAGGGTGACGGCCACCCGAAGCTCGAGGTCAACATCAAGACCCTGACCATGGCCGCGGCGTAACCCCCGCTCCGCACGGAACAGCGAAACCCCGCACCGGTCACGACCGGTGCGGGGTTTTCGCTATGGCGGTCAGGCGCCGGAGGTCACCCGGTAGGCGTCGAAGACGCCGTCGACCTTGCGCACCGCGGCGACCAGGTGCCCGAGGTGCTTGGGGTCGGCCATCTCGAAGGTGAACCGGCTCACCGCCACCCGGTCCCGCGTGGTGGTGACCGTCGCGGACAGGATGTTCACCCGCTCCTCGGAGAGCACCCGGGTCACGTCGGCCAGCAGCTTGTGCCGGTCCAGCGCCTCCACCTGGATGGCCACCAGGAACGTCGACGCCGACGTCGGTTTCCAGCTGACCTCGACCACGCGCTCCTCCTGCTCGCGCAGGTCCTGAGCGTTGGCGCAGTCCTCGCGGTGCACGCTCACCCCGCCGGAGCGGGTGACGAAGCCGAACACCGCGTCGCCCGGCACCGGGGTGCAGCAGCGGGCCAGTTTGACCCAGACGTCGGAGACGCCCTTGACCACCACGCCCGGGTCCTGCGCGGTGCTGCGGTTGCGCGGCGGGCGGGTCGCGACGGCGGTCTCCGCGATGTCCTCGACAGCACCCTCCTCGCCACCGAACCCGGCGACGAGTTTGGCCACCACGGACTGGGCGGAGACGGTGCTCTCCCCCACCGCGGCGTAGAGCGACGAGACGTCGGGCAGGTGCAGGTCACGCGCGATCGTCGTCAGGTTCTCGCTGGTCAGCATGCGCTGCAGGGGCAGACCCTGCTTGCGCATCGCCTTGACGATCGCGTCCTTGCCCTCCTCGATCGCCTCCTCGCGGCGCTCCTTGTTGAAGAACTGCCGGATCTTCGTCCGGGCGCGCGGGCTTTTCACGAAGCCGAGCCAGTCCTGCGTCGGACCGGCGGTGCTGGACTTGGACGTGAAGATCTCGATCACGTCGCCGTTGGAGAGCGTCGACTCCAGCGGCACCAACTTGCCGTTGACCCGGGCGCCGATGCACTTGTGCCCGACCTCGGTGTGCACGGCGTAGGCGAAGTCGACGGGCGTGGAACCGGTCGGCAGCGGGATCACGTCGCCCTTGGGCGTGAAGACGTAGACCTCCTGGCTGGAGAGGTCGAACCGCAACGCGTCCAGGAACTCGGACGGGTCGCTCGCCTCGCGCTGCCAGTCGAGCAGCTGCCGCAGCCAGGTCATCTCGTCGATGTGCGCCGGCGGGCCGACGATCGTCGCGCCCTTCTGCTCCTTGTACTTCCAGTGCGCGGCGATGCCGAACTCGGCGGTGCGGTGCATCGCGAACGTCCGGATCTGCATCTCGACCGGCTTGCCGGTCGGGCCGATGACCGTCGTGTGCAACGACTGGTACATGTTGAACTTCGGCATCGCGATGTAGTCCTTGAACCGGCCCGGCACCGGCTGCCAGTTCGCGTGGATCACACCCAGCGCGGCGTAGCAGTCGCGGACCGTGTCGACCAGGATGCGGACGCCGACCAGGTCGTAGATGTCGTTGAAGTCGCGGCCCCGGACGATCATCTTCTGATAGATCGAGTAGAGGTGCTTGGGGCGGCCGGTGGTCTCCGCCTTGATCTTCGCCGACTTGAGGTCGAGGCTGACCCTGTTGGTCACCTGGCGCAGCAACGCCTCGCGCTGCGGCTGGTGCTCCCCGATCAAGCGGTTGATCTCCTCGAACCGCTTGGGGAACAGGGTGCCGAAGGCCAGGTCCTCCAGCTCCCACTTGATCGTGTTCATACCCAGCCGGTGGGCCAGCGGGGCCAGGATCTCCAGCGTCTCCTTCGCCTTCTGCTCCTGCTTGGCGCGGGGCAGGAAGGTGAGGGTCCGCATGTTGTGCAGCCGGTCGGCCAGCTTGATCACCAAGACCCGCGGGTCCTTGGCCATCGCGACGACCATCTTGCGGATCGTCTCGGCTTTCGCCGCGTCGCCGAGTTTCACCCGGTCGAGCTTGGTGACACCGTCGACCAGCAGCGCCACCTCGGCGCCGAAGTCGTTGCGCATCTGCTCGAGGCCGTAGTCGGTGTCCTCGATCGTGTCGTGCAGCAGCGCGGCCACCAGCGTGGTGGTGTCCATGCCGAGGTTGGCCAGGATGGTGGCGACGGCGAGCGGGTGCGTGATGTAGGGGTCGCCGGACTTGCGGTACTGCCCCGAGTGCCAGCGGGCCGCGACGTCGAACGCTTTCTGCAGCTGGCGGACGTCACCCTTGGGGTGGCTCGCCCGGTGCGTGGCGATCAGCGGCTCGAGCACCTCGCTGACCTGCGTGCTCTGCCACGGCGCGTTGAACCGGGCCAGCCGGGCCCGCACCCGCCGCCCGGTGGGCGCGCTGGCGAAGCCGCCGAACCCGGACTCCTCGGTCGGCGCGAAGGGCTGGGTGGACTCCGGATCGGACCCGTTGGTGTGAGCCCCGTTGGTGGCCGCCCCATCGGCGCTGACGCCGTCAACCGGGGCCTTGTCGTCAGCGCGAGCCGTCTCGGCGGGCGTGCCATCGCCCGTGCCGGTCCGCGAGTTCTGGGTCGGTTGCACCGTGCCCTCCGCCGGAGGGACGACGTCGCTGGACACCGGCCTCCTCATCACCTTCGCCATGGTCTCCACCGGTGCGAGACGCCCGGCGAAGTCGATTTCTCCCAGGGGTGGCCCTCTGGAACGACCATCCTACCCGCACCGACATCGCGATCGGCCCTGCCGAACGGGAGAATCGGCCGGACCGGGCGGGCGAACAACCAGCTAAACCGGATCAAACGGTCAGCAGGGCGTGTACCGTCCGCGGCTCCAGCTTCTCCCGCCCGTTCAGGAAGCCCAGCTCCAGCAGCACGGAGAAACCGGCCAGCGTGCCGCCGGCCCGCTCCACCAGGTCCATCGCGGCGGCCGCCGTGCCACCGGTGGCGAGCACGTCGTCGACCACCAGGACGCGCTGTCCGGCGATGAACGCGTCCTCGTGCACCTCGAGGGTGGCCTCACCGTATTCGAGCGCGTACGACGCGGACAGCGCCTTGCGCGGCAGCTTGCCGGCCTTGCGGATCGGCACCACCCCGGCACCGGTGGCGTAGCCCAGCGCCGCCGCCAGCAGGAAGCCGCGCGCCTCGACGCCGGCCACCACGTCGAACGAGCCGGCCCCGTAGTGCGCGGCGATCCCGTCGACCACCTGGCGGAACACCGGGCCGTCGGCGAACAGCGGCATCAGGTCCTTGAAGACGACGCCCGGCTTGGGGAAGTCCGGCACGTCGATGCTGGCGCCCGCGACCAGGGCGGCGAGCTGGGCCGGGGAGTTCTCGGTAGACACGGCGAACAGCCTAGAGGCCCGCCACCGCGGCAACGGTGACGGGCCTCTGGTCCAGCGTTTCTAGCGCTTGCCGCCGGGGCGGTTGTTCGCACCGCGACGGGTGGCCGGGCGGGCACCCGGGCGCGGCGTGCTGCCACCGGCCATCGCCGGGACGTCGGCGTCGGTGGCGTTCGCCGGGCGGGTCCGCTCGCCGCGGGCCACGTCGTCCGACCGGTTGGCCCGGCGGGTGAGCACCCGGGCGTTGTGCGCCTTGATCTTCGGCTCCTGGTCCTTGAGCGCGCTGAGCACCGGCGCGGCGAACAGGATCGAGGAGAGCACCCCGAAGCCCATGCCGACGAAGAGCACCAGGCCCAGGTCCTTCAGGGTGCCGGCGCCGAGCAGGCCGGCGCCGATGAAGAGCAGGCCACCGACCGGCAGCAGCGCCACCAGACCGGTGTTCAGCGAGCGCATCAGGGTCTGGTTGACCGCCAGGTTGGTCGCCTCGGCGTAGGTGCGGCTGCTGCCCGCGGTGATGCCCCGGGTGTTCTCCTGCACCTTGTCGAAGACCACGACCACGTCGTACAGCGAGTAGCCGAGGATCGTCAGGAAGCCGATCACCGTGGACGGCGAGACCTCGAAACCGACCATCGAGTAGACACCCGCGGTGAGCACCAGGTCGAGCAGCAGCGAGGCCAGCGCGGCCACCGCCATCCGCCACTCGAACCGGATCACCAGGTAACCCACCACCAGCACCAGGAAGACCAGCAGACCGATGATCGCCTGCTGGGTGACCTGGCCGCCCCAGGCCGGGGACACCTGGCTGTCACTGACGTTCTCGGCCTTCACCCCGAGGTCGGCGACCATCGCGGCCTTGGCCTTCTCCGCCTCGGCCGGGGAGAGCGCCGAGGCGCGCACCGTGAAGCTGGCGTCCTTGCCCTCGCCGACCTGCTGGGCGGCGTTGACCGTGGCACCCGGGTTCGCCGCGGAGATCGCCGTGTGGACCGCGTCGTTGACCCGGTCCTTGGTCAGGACCGTGCCGTTCGCGGAGGCCGGGATGCTGAACGAGGTGCCACCGGCGAACTCGATGCCGAGCTCGAAGCCGCGGATCAGGAAGCTGCCGATCGAGATCAGTACCAGCGCGGCCGCGATGGTGAACCACATCTTCCGGCGGCCCACGATGTTGATGTTCGCTTCACCCGCGTAGAGGCGGGACGCGAGACCGGGACGGGCCATGTCAGGCCTCCTTCACACGCGAGGAGACGGACTCCTCGGTCGAGTTGCGGCGCAGGACGCGGCCGAGACCGCTGACCCGCGGCGACAGGAACGCCTTGGTGTTGGCGAACATTGTCATGATCGGGTGCCGGAAGAGGAACACCACGACCAAGTCAAGCACGGTGGAGAGGCCCATGGCGAAGGCGAAGCCCTGCACCGCGCCGATCGACACGATGTACAGCACCACCGCACACATGATGGTGATGGTGTTCGCCGAGATGATCGTCCGCCGGGCCCGGTGCCACGCCCGCGGCACCGCGCTACGCGGCGTCCGGCCCTCGTGGATCTCGTCCTTGAGCCGCTCGAAGTAGATGACGAACGAGTCCGCCGCCACACCGAGCGACACGATGAAGCCGGCGATACCGGCCAGCGTCAGCGTGTATCCGATGGTACGGCCCAGGAAGACCAGCGCGCCGAAGGTGAGCAGACCGGAGAGCATCAGGCTCAGGAAGATCACCGAGCCGAGCAGCCGGTAGTAGAAGAACGCGTACACCGCCACCAGGGCCATGCCGATCGCCGCCGCGATCAGACCGGCTTCCAGCTGCTGGCCGCCGAGGCTCGCCGAGATGGTCTGCGCCGGACCGGCCGAGAAGGTGACCGGGATCGCGCCGAACTTGAGCTGGTCGGCCAGCTTCTTGGCGCTGACCGCGTCGAACTGACCGGTGATCTGCGAGGAGCCGGTCAGCACGCCCTGGATCTGCGGCGCGGAGAGGATCTCCTTGTCCAGCACGACAGCCACCGCGCAGTGGTCGGCGTTGTTCGGGTACAGCGCCTGGACGGCGGTGAAGCAGGGGTCGCTGGAGGTCGCGTTGTACGCCTCCCGGGTCAGGTCGGCCCACTTCTTCTGGCCCTCGCTCTTGAAGTCGAGCGAGACCACCCAGCGGCCGGTCTGCTGGTCGAGCTGCGGGCTAGCGCTGGAGATGTCGTCGCCGACGACCTTCGCCTTGTCCAGCTTGACCTTGGCGACGCCCTCGAAGCAGGCCACCACCTCGGTGTCCCGGTTGTCGATCGAGCCGTTCGGCCGCTTGTTGAGCTGGTCGCAGCCGATCGTCGGGACGTTGAACTGCATCTCCGGGCTGAGCGCCGCCACCTCGGCCGGGTTCAGCGTGGCGAACGGCTTGTAGGCCAGGCCCGCCTTCGGGTCGGTGGACAGGTCGACCGGCGCCTTCAGCGCCTCGGCCTGCGCCCAGAGCTTCGCGCCGACCTTCTGCGCGATCGCCGCGCGCTGCGCCTTGACGTCGGCGGTGACCGGCGCGTCCGACGCCGCCGCGCTCGGGGTGGCGGCCGGCGCCCCGGCCGAGGCCGACGGTGCCGCGGACGGCTTGACCGACGGGGTGCTGCTCGGCACCGCCTCGCCACCGCCCTGGCCGCCGGTGCCCGCCGACGCGCTGGAGGTGATCTTCGGCGCGGCGCCGGCGCTGCTCTTCGGCTTGGCGCCGGCCGAGGCCGACGGCTTGGCCGACGGGTTCCCGCTCGCCGCCGCGCTCGGCGTCGGCGACGCCGGGTTCAGCGCGCTCGCGGCGACGTCGCCGGTGGTCGCGGTGACCAGCCGGAACCGCATGTTCGCGGCCTGGGCCAGGTCCTTGAGCTGGTCCTTCGCCTCACCGGCCAGCGAGACCACGATGGTGTTCTTGCCCTGGATGACCACGTCGGCCTCGGAGACACCGAGAGCGTTCACGCGCTTCTCGATGATCGACTTGGCCTGCTCCATCGCCTCCTGGCTCGGCGTGCCGCCGGCCTGCGTCGCGATGTACGTCGCCTGCGTGCCACCGACCAGGTCGAGCCCGCGCTTCGGTTGCAGCCGGTCGGTGAAGCTGCCCTTGGCGTCACCAGCGAAGAAGACCAAGAGATACAGGACGACGAAGATCAGGCCGAGCACGCCGAGTTGGCGTCCGGGATGCATCTGTCCCTGTGGTGGTCGTGCCACGGCGTTCGGTCTCCCTGTGTTCCGGCCGCGCGGCCGCGCGGCTCTGTCGATCGATGGCCGGCCGTCGACTTGTCGGACGGCGGCCGGGACGGACCGGGCCCGCCGGCGTAGGCGCCGCGGGCCGGTCCGGGGGGTGGTGTTGTCAGTCCTGCTTCCGGACGTCGACGACCGGGCTCGACGGCTCGTCCGCGACCGGCTCGGCCACGACCGGCTCGGCCTCGGCGGCCGGCTCGGCGGCGCGGGTGACCACCCGGGCGATGGCCGGGCGGGCGAACCGGACCACCACGTCCGGTGCGATCTCCAGGGTCACCACGTCGCTCTCGGCGGTCACCACGGTGCCGTGCAGCCCGCCGATGGTCACGACCTCGTCACCCGTACCGAGCTTGTTCTGCATCTCCATCGCCTCCCGGCGCCGCTTCTGCTGCGGCCGGATCATCAGGAAATACATCACGCCGATGATCAGGATGAAGGGCAGGAACAGCCCCAGTGGGTTGGAGCTCGCGGACTCGGCCACGTACACGGGAAACAGCCTTCCGTAGGCCACCGGGAGCTCGTTCGAGGCTCGCCGGGGCGTCAAAACATCCGGGTTGAAGCGGGGGCGAGTCTAATCGGTCAACCTGGAGACTACGAATGCGGCACACGTCACGTTCACATCACGAGGGATATTCACGCATCTCGCGCGAACAGGTCTCCCTGAAACACCCCGGACCTGCCGTCCTGCGGCGGAGTCTTGCCCAAGTGCGCCCAGCCGGCCTCGGTGGCCACCCGGCCGCGCGGGGTGCGGGCGAGCAGCCCGGCCCGCACCAGGAACGGCTCGCACACCTCCTCGACCGTGTCGGCCTGCTCACCGACGGCCACGGCCAGCGTGGAGAGGCCGACCGGGCCGCCCTTGAACGACTCGATCAGGGCGCGCAGCACCGCCCGGTCCAGCCGGTCCAGGCCGAGCGCGTCGACGTCGTACACCTGCAGGGCGGCCTTGGCCACCGCGTCGGTGACCGTCCCGTCGGCCCGCACCTCGGCGAAGTCCCGGACCCGGCGCAGCAGGCGGTTCGCGATACGCGGCGTGCCGCGGGAGCGGCCGGCGATCTCGGCGGCCCCCTCCGGGGTGATCGGCACGCCGAGGATCCGGGCCGAACGGTGCAGCAGCGCGTCGAGGTCGGCGGGTGAGTAGAAGTCCAGGTGCGCGACGAAGCCGAACCGGTCGCGCATCGGCCCGGTCAGCAGGCCGGCCCGGGTGGTCGCGCCGACCAGCGTGAACGGCTCCACGTCGAGGGGGATGGCGGTCGCACCCGGGCCCTTGCCGACCACCACGTCGACCCGGAAGTCCTCCATGGCGCTGTAGAGCAGCTCCTCGGCCGGCTTGGCGATCCGGTGGATCTCGTCGATGAAGAGCACGTCGCCCGGGGCCAGGCCGGTCAGGATCGCGGCCAGGTCGCCGGAGCGCTCGATCACCGGGCCGCTGGTGGTCCGGATCCCGGTGCCCAGCTCGGCCGCCACGATGTTGGCCAGCGTCGTCTTGCCCAGGCCGGGCGGGCCGGAGAGCAGGATGTGGTCGGGCGGGGTGCCGCGGCCCATCGATGCCTTGAGCAGCAGCTCCAGCTGGTCCCGGACCCGGTGCTGGGCGATGAAGTCGGACAGCCGGCGGGGGCGGACACTGGCCTCGGCGTCCAGCTCACCGTCGCCGACGAACGGCGAGAGGTCGTCGGTCATCGCGTCTTGCCCAGCAACCGGATGGCCTGGCGCAGCAGCACCGGAACCGGCGGCACCTCGCCGTCGATGGTCTCCCCGATCGCGGCGACCGCCTGGTCGGCCTGGGTGGCGCTCCAGCCGAGCGCGAGCACACCCTGGCGGACCTGCTCCTGCCAGGCGCCGTTCAGCACGCCGGCGCTCCCGCCGTCGCCGAACCCGACCGGGCCGATCTTGTCCTTGAGCTCGACGATCATCTTCTCGGCGCCGCGCTTGCCGATGCCCGGGACCTGGGTGAGGGCGGCGATGTCGCCGCCGCCGATGGCCCGGCGCACCGCGTCCGGCTGGTGGACCGCGAGCACCGCCTGCGCGATCCGCGGGCCGACCCCGTTGGCGGTGAGCAGCAGCTCGAACAGCTGCCGCTCGTCGTCGTCGGCGAAGCCGTAGAGGGTGAGCGAGTCCTCCCGGACGATGAGCGTGGTGGCCAGCCGGGCCTCGGCACCGGTGCGCACCCCGGCCAGCGTGTTCGGCGCGCAGAAGACCCGCATGCCGACGCCGCCGACCTCGACCACGGCACTGTCCGGGAGGATCGCGGTGACCACACCGCGCACGCTGGCGATCATCGGCTGCTCCTGCGGGCGGCGGCGAGCGCCGCGGCTTGGATCCTGGCGCGGGTGCCCCCGCGCCAGATGTGACAGATGGCGATGGCGATGGCGTCCGCCGCGTCCGCCGGTCTCGGCGGCGCGTCGAGCCGCAGCAGGCGGGTCACCATGGCGGTGACCTGCTTCTTGTCCGCGGTGCCGGAGCCGGTGACGGCGGCCTTCACCTCGCTCGGCGTGTAGGTCTGCACCGGCAGCCCGGCCCGCGAACCGGCCAGGATGGCGACCGCGCTGGCCTGCGCCGTGCCCATCACGGTCCGCGCGTTGTGTTGCGAGAACACCCGCTCCACCGCCACGCTCTCCGGCCGGTGCAGCGCGACCAGCTCGGTCAGGCTGCGGTCCAGGTGCAGCAGGCGCAGCGAGATGTCCTCGTCCGGCTCACTGCGCACCACGTGGTAGGCGATCAGCTTGCCGGGCCGGCCGGGCACGCCCTCGACCACACCCACCCCGCACCGGGTGAGACCCGGGTCGATGCCGAGCACGCGCACCACGGCCTCCCCTCACGTACGTGTGTTCGACACCCTAATACGGTCACCCCTTGCGCTCGCCGCCGACACGCTCCGACGATGGGTGCGGGAGGTAGCGATGTACCTCATACCGCCGATGGACGACGACCCGCCACCGGAGTTCGTCGATGTCGTCGCGGCTCACGAGGCCGAACTGCGGCGCGAGGCGCTGCGCCTGACCGGCGGTGACCCGGTGGGCCAGGCGATCTATCAGGACGCGCTGACCGACCTGGCCGGCCACTGGCGCCGGCTGCACTGGTGGGGTCGCCTCACCGGCTCCGACGCCCCCGGCATCTACCTGCGCAAACGCCTGGTCAAGCGGACCGCGGCGTGGTGCGACGACCAGGTTTACGAGGTCGAGGTCCGCGTGCTGCGGCCGCCGGCACCGGCATGGGTCACGGTGGGCGGGCACGCCGCCAGCATCGCTTTCCACAAGGCCGCGGTGCTTGACGGTACGGCGCGAGCGGGCCTGCTCACCCTGGCGGACGCCTCCGTCGCCTGGTGCCACGCCTGGCGCCAGTCCGAGCACCGCCGCATCGCCCGCCTGCTGATCGGCGGCCTTCTCCTGGTCGGCGGCATCATCCAGTGCATGTCCTGGCTCGCCACCGGTTCCTAACCCTCGGCCCGCCCAGCCTTGTACTCGGCTTCCAGCTCGGAGAGGCGGAGTTTGCGCTTTTCGATGTAGACCGGCTTGCCCGCGTCCTCGCCCAGCCGGTTGACGATGACCGTGGCGTCGTCGTGCGAGCGATCGTCGTCCCGCTCGACGATCCAGTATTCCGGGATGCCCTGCTCGGCATACCAGTCGGCTTTGTAGGTGTACTCACCGTTCGGCGAGTTCTCCGAGACAACCTCGACCACAAGGCTGAAGGCAGATCCGGGCAGATTCGAATAGTCGGCAGTATTAGGTGGCAGCGTGAGGACCACGCCGACATCCGGGAGGCGACAGTCCCGCGGCCGGGTTCCGAGCACTCCAGGATCCTGGAACGCCCGGGCGCCGGCCGCGAGCAACATAAGGCAGACCCGCATCGTCATGTCTTTATGCCAGAACGACGACGGCGTCATGATGACGAGGTTTCCGTTATGCAGTTCATAGCGATAGCCGGGGGGCAGGTGGACAAGATCCTCGACATCCAGATCCTCGAGGGCTGACAGGTGCAGCACTGGGTCGTTCAACACGAGCACCCCCTCAACCTACTTGCCCCGCGACTACCTGTCACGCGTCAATGAGTGCCATTACCTCGTCTGATACATCGAAGTTGGCGTAGATGTTCTGGACGTCGTCGCAGTCCTCCAGGACGTCGATGAGCTTGAACACCTTGCGGGCCGGCTCCTCGTCCAGCGGGACCGTCATGGTCGGGATCAGCGGGGACTCGGCCGAGTCGTACTCGATGCCGGCGTCGCGCAGCGCGTTGCGCACCGCGATCAGGTCGGTCGGCTCGCTGATCACCTCGAACGAGTCGCCCAGGTCGTTGACCTCCTCGGCGCCCGCGTCCAGGACGGCGAGCATGACGTCGTCCTCGCTCAGGCCGGCCTTCGGGATGATCACCTGGCCCTTGCGGTTGAACAGGTACGACACCGAGCCGGCGTCGGCGAACGTGCCGCCGTTGCGGGTCAGCGCGGTGCGCACCTCGGTGGCGGCCCGGTTCCGGTTGTCGGTGAGGCACTCGATCAGGAGCGCGACGCCGTTCGGCCCGTACCCCTCGTACATGATCGTCTGCCAGTCGGCGCCGCCGGCCTCCAGGCCGGAGCCGCGCTTGACCGCGCGGTCGATGTTGTCGTTCGGAACCGACGACTTCTTCGCCTTCTGAATGGCGTCGTAGAGCGTGGGGTTACCGGCCGGGTCGCCACCGCCGGTCCGCGCCGCGACCTCGATGTTCTTGATCAGCTTGGCGAACATCTTGCCGCGCTTGGCGTCGATGACCGCCTTCTTGTGCTTGGTCGTCGCCCACTTGGAGTGGCCGGACATGCGTAACCTCCGTGTCTACCGTGCGGGTGCGGCCTGGCGGACCATCTCGACGAAGTACCGGTGGACGCGAAGGTCGCCGGTCAGCTCCGGGTGGAAAGCCGTGGCGAGCAGGTTCCCCTGCCGAACGGCGACAATCCTACCGGCGGCGTCCCCGGCGGCCACGCGACCCAGCACCCGCACGTCGGGGCCGACCTGCTCGACCCACGGCGCGCGGATGAAAACGGCGTGGAACTCGCCGCCCTCGATGCCCTCGATCTCCACCGCACCCTCGAACGAGTCGATCTGCCTGCCGAACGCGTTGCGCCGGACGGTCATCTCGATCCCCTGGAAGGACTCCTGGTCGGGACGGCCGTCCAGCACCGTGGTGGCCAGCATGATCATGCCGGCGCACGAACCGTACACCGGCATGCCATCCGCGATGCGCTTCCGGATCGGGTCGAGCAGGCCGAAAGTGATCGCCAGGTTGCTCATCGTGGTGGACTCGCCGCCGGGAATCACCAGCGCATCGACGTCCGACAGCTCCTCGGGCCGGCGGACCGGACGGGCCAGTACGTCCGATTCGGCCAGAGCGGACAGATGTTCGCGCACGTCGCCCTGCAGGGCCAGCACTCCGATGTTCACGCGGTCAACTCTAGGACGCGGCTTCCGGGCGGGACCGCTCCGGGCGTACCGCAAAAAATGGCGAAGCGGGCCTCGCGCCCGCCGGCGGACCGCTAATGCAGGCCACCCGGGGGTCGATTGGCTATCGAGCAAGCCCGGCAGCGCTTCCTACGATCGCCCTATCCCAACCCCGCACGAGGAGTCGTTCCATGTCTGAGAACCAGCCCGCCATCGGCACCGCCCGCGTCAAGCGCGGCATGGCGGAGATGCTCAAGGGCGGCGTGATCATGGACGTCGTCACCCCCGAGCAGGCGAAGATCGCCGAGGACGCGGGCGCCGTGGCGGTGATGGCGCTGGAGCGCGTCCCGGCCGACATCCGGGCGCAGGGCGGCGTCTCCCGGATGTCCGACCCCGACATGATCGACGGCATCATCAACGCCGTCTCCATCCCGGTGATGGCCAAGGCCCGGATCGGCCACTTCGTCGAGGCGCAGGTGCTGCAGGCGCTGGGCGTCGACTACATCGACGAGTCCGAGGTGCTGACCCCCGCCGACTTCGCCAACCACATCGACAAGTGGCAGTTCACCGCGCCGTTCGTGTGCGGCGCCACCAACCTGGGCGAGGCGCTGCGCCGGATCACCGAGGGCGCCGCGATGATCCGCTCGAAGGGTGAGGCCGGCACCGGCGACGTCTCCAACGCCACCACCCACATGCGCAAGATCCGCTCGGAGATCCGCCGGCTGCAGACCCTGCCCGAGGACGAGCTCTACGTCGCGGCCAAGGAGCTGCAGGCGCCGTACGAGCTGGTCAAGGAGGTCGCCGAGGCGGGCAAGCTGCCGGTCGTGCTGTTCACCGCCGGCGGCATCGCCACCCCGGCCGACGCCGCGATGATGATGCAGCTCGGCGCCGAGGGCGTGTTCGTCGGCTCCGGCATCTTCAAGTCCGGCAACCCGGCCCAGCGCGCCGCCGCGATCGTCAAGGCCACCACGTTCCACGACGACCCGGACGTGATCGCCAAGGTGTCCCGCGGGCTGGGCGAGGCCATGGTCGGCATCAACGTCGACGAGATCCCCCAGCCGCACCGCCTCGCCGAGCGCGGCTGGTAATCGAGCACGTCCGCGAAGGGCCGCCCCCGGTTGGGGCGGCCCTTTCGCATGTCACCGGGTCGCGGTCCGCTCATGGTCGCTTCCGCTGATTTCCGGTACGCCTGGGAGGCGGGTTGCGGTCCGCCGTCGCTTTCCGGCCGCGCTCCGGCATTCCCGGTGCGGGCCGCGGGTCGGTCTTCCCGGTACGGGCCACGGGCCGGTCTTCCCGGTACGGGCCACGGGCCGGTCTTCCCGGTACGGGCCGCGGGCCGGCTTTCCCGGGGTTGCTTCCGCAGCGTCGCCTGTCTTGCTCCGCAATACCCGGCTGGCCCGGATGGCCCTGTCCAGGCCCGGGAAACAACCACGAGCACCAGCCCGACAACCCCGGCTGGCCACCACAGTCCCCTCCACACCCCGGACACCACCACCAACACCAGCCCAACAACTCCGGCTGGCCACCACGGTCCCCTCCACGCCCCGGACACCACCACCAACACCAGCCCAACAACCCCGGCTGGCCACCACGGTCCCCTCCACGCCCGGGAGACAACCGTGAGCACCAGCCCGGGCCGCGAACCGTGTGCCTCCGACAGCAGCGGAGCAGGACGGGCGGCCGCAACAGCGACCCACCGCCCCATGGCCTGGCACCCAGACCGAGACCAGCATCGGACCGCGGGCGGCGGCCGCGACAGTGACCCGCATTCAGGGAGACGCACGCGCACGGAGCGGGAAATGCGGATCTCGGCACGACAGGGGGTCCGGCCGCACCACGGAAAAGGGCACGAGTCCGCATTCCGGAGAGCGGGGTCAGACGGCAGGGCACGGGCGGGGTCGGACTACCGGGACCGGGAACGATCAGACGGCTGCGTCCGGGGCCAGACGGCCGGGACCGGGGTACAGACGGCCGGGACCGGGGTCAGACGGCCGGGCAGGAGCCGGGTCGGACGGCCGGGACCGCGAACGATCGGACGGCCCGGGCCGGGACCGGGATCAGACGGCCTGGACCGGGAGGGGAGCCTCCGGCGGGGCGCTCGGGGCCGGAACCGGCAACGGCGGCAGCTCCGGCATGAGCGGCTCGACGATGTCGAAGTAGCGCGGGCGGGGATAGCGGCCCGGCAGCCGCAGCACCCGGACCAGTTTGCGGCGGCGCGCGGTGAGCGCGTCCCGGACCAGGTCGGTGTGCACCTGACGGGCCAGGACCACCCGGCGGCTGCTGGCGATCAGGGTACGCGCGGCCGGGTCGGCCGGATCGAGGTCGATGCCCTGCAACTGGCGGGTCAGGTCGTTCTCCGCGGACTCGCGCTCGTCGGGCTCGGCGTCCAGGGCGAGGCGGGCCGCGGCGTACAGCTCGACCGCGTCGATCCGCTCGGCGACGACGGCGGCGGCCGCGGCACGGCGCAGCAGGTGGGCGTCGAGGGCGCGTTCGGCGGACTGGGCGCGGGCGTGCACCCGCTCGACCCGCTGGGCGGTCCAGCCGAGGTACGCCGAGAAGATCGTGGCCAGCACGACGACACCCACCACCCACCACATGCGGGGCATCGTAGTGCCGGAATGTGTCCGACCGTCACCTGCCCTGTGCCGATCAGGCCTCGTCGTCGTCGAAGACGCGCCCGTCGGTGGCCTCGATCGCCGTGGTGTAGACCTCGAGGACCCGGGCGGCCACACTCGGCCAGTCGAACGTACCGACCGCCTGGCGGGCGCAGGTGGCCAGCTCAGCGCGGCGGGCCGGGTCGTCGAGCAGGTCGCCGAGCAGGGCGGTGAGCGCGGCCTGGTCACCGTTGGGGAACAGCGCGCCAGCCCGGCCACCGTCCAATACCCGACGGAACGCGTCCAGGTCGCTGGCCGCGATCGTGGCGCCGGCCGCCATCGCCTCGGTGAGGATCATGCCGAAGCTCTCCCCGCCGGTGTTCGGCGCCACGTAGACGTCGACGCTGCGCAGCATCCGGGCCTTGTCCGGCTCGCTGACCAGACCCAGGTGCTCGACCCGGGAGTGCAGCTCGGCCGGGATGTCGTCGAACAGCTCATCGCGGTCGCCTGGGCCGGCCACGAGCAGGCGCAGGCCGGGGCGCTGCCTGGCGAGCGTGACGAACGCCGTACGCAAGAGCGGGAACCCCTTGCGCGGCTCGGTGAAACGGCCGAGGAAACCCAGGGTGCCGCCCTCCCCGGGCCAGCCCGGCAGCGGGGCGGCGGTGGCGAATTTCGCCACCGCTACCCCGTTGGGGATCTCCACGGCGCCGCCGCCCAGGTGTTCCACCTGCACCTTGCGGGCCAGCTCGCTGACCGCGATCCGGGCGGTGATCTTCTCCATCACCGGCTGGAGGAGGTTCTGCGCGACGGCGAGCGCCCGGGAGCGGGTCATCGCGGTGTGGAAGGTGGCCACCACCGGGCCGCGTGCGGAGAGCACCGCGAGCAGCGACAGGCTGGGCGTGAGTGGCTCGTGCACGTGCAGCACGTCGAACTCGCCGTGCTTGAGCCAGCGGCGCACCCGGGCGGTGGAGACCGGCCCGAAGGCGATCCGGGCCACCGACCCGTTGTACGGCAGCGGCACCGCCCGGCCGGCCGGCACCAGGTAGGCCGGCAGCTCGGCGTCCTCGTCGGCGGGAGCCAGCACGCTCACCTGGTGACCGAGCCCGATCAGCGCCTCGGCCAGGTCCATGATGTGGTTCTGCACGCCGCCGGGCACGTCGAACGAGTAGGGCGAGACGATCCCGATCCGCATCCCGGCCTCCTAGATCCAGAGTTTCTGGAGCATGTGCCAGTCCTGCGGGTGTTCGGCGATGCCGAGCGCGAAGGCGTCGGCCATCAGCTGCGTGGTCCGCTTGACCCGCTGGTCGAGCGGCCCGTCGGTCGGCGGGGTGATCTTGCGGAGTCGCGCCTCGACCCGGTGCTCGGTGTACCAGAGGTCGGCCGCGTACAGCGGGGCGCCGGTGCGGATGGCGAGGATCGCCGGGCCGGCCGGCATCCGGGTGCGCCCACCGAAGAACCGCACCTCGACACCACCGCGGGACAGGTCCCGGTCGGCCAGCAGCGGGACCACCCAGCCCTGGTCGAGGTGCTCGGCGAGCACGTCCAGCGGGGCCCGCTCGCCGCCGGTGAGCGGCAGCACCCGCATGCCGAGGCTTTCCCGGTAGTCGAGGAATTTCCGGTAGACCGCCTCCGGCTTGAGCCGCTCGGCCACCGTGATCATCGGCCAGTCGTGGGCGACCACCCAGGCGGCGGCCGCGTCCCAGTTCGCCACGTGCGGCAGCGCCAGGACGATGCCGTTGCCCTCGGCGATGACGCCTTTCATCTCGTCGTAGGACTCGGTGTGCATGAAGAAGCCGGCGGCGTTCTGCTCGCGGCTGCGCGACGGCAGGCGGAACGCCTCCATCCAGTACCGGGCGTACGAGCGCAGCCCGTCGCGGACCAGTGTCTCCGGCATGTCCGGGCCGACCACCTGCTGATAGTTGCGGCGCAGCCGCTGGGTGCCCGGACCGTTCCGGCGCCAGGCGCGGTCGGCGGCCCGGGTGAAGAGCGCGCGGACCACCGGCAGCGGCAGTGCCCGCACCAGGCGCCACCCGGCGGTGAACCCGAGCGTGGTCAGCTGGTCCTTCACTCGGCGGCGACCTTGGGCTCGGTGGTCCGGGCGTGGATCAGCCGCTGGCCCGCGGTGATCACCGAGAGGACGGCCAGCACCCAGAGCGCCGCGGGCAGGCCCCAGTCCAGACCGGCGGCGCCGAGCAGGCCGCCGACACCGACGATGAGCAGGCGCTCCAGGCGCTCGGCGAGGCCGACGTCGGCGTTCAGGCCGAGGGACTGGGCGCGGGCCTTCACGTACGACACGACCTGGCCGAAGACCAGGCTGACCAGGGCGGCGATCATCCCGTTGTACGGGTTGCCCTCGGTGGCCAGGTAGTAGGCGACCGCGCCGAACACGGCACCGTCGGCGATCCGGTCCATCGAGGAGTCGAGAAGCGCCCCGAATCTGCTCGAACCGCCGCGAAGCCGGGCCATTGTCCCGTCGAGCACATCGGTGAGAGCGCAGGCGGTTACGATCACGGTGCCCCAGAAGAGCTGACCCTTCGCACCGAAGTACGAACCGATCAGCACCCCGACGGTGCCCGCGACGGTGACGGCGTCAGGTGAGACGCCGATCCGGAGTAGGAAACGTGCGACCGGGTTGACGCCGTACGAGACGACGGCACGGGCCGTTACTTGAACGATCTTTGCCATGGCCGTCCCACCATATCGGCGCGGACGTGGCGGCGGCACGGCTCGCCCCCCGGTTGGCCGGATCGTCACCATCCGGCACGATCGGGTGGCTCTCGGTCCTTGCGGGCGGGACAGCCCCGGGTGTGGGATTTCTAGAACAGCGGCGTAACAAAACAAAAACGACAGGAGCGCTCGGCATGGCGCAGAAGACTTCGGAGAAGGGGCAAGCCGGCGCGGCCGCGCCGGTGGTGACAGAGCCCGGCAGAGTTCGCAACGTGGTGCTGGTGGGGCATTCCGGCGCCGGGAAGACCACGCTGGTGGAGGCCTTGCTCGCGGCCACCGGCACGATCACCCGGGCCGGGACCGTCACGGACGGCACCACGGTCACCGACTACGACCCGGCGGCGGTGCGGCAGCAGCGGTCGGTGGCGCTGTCCTGCGCGCCGCTGGTGCACCAGGACGTGAAGGTCAACCTGCTGGACACCCCCGGGTTCGCCGACTTCGTCGGTGAGCTGCGGGCCGGGCTGCGCGCCGCGGACGCCGCGCTGTTCGTGGTCTCCGCCGTCGACGGCGTGGACGACGCCACCATCGCGCTCTGGGAGGAGTGCGCGGCGGTCGGCATGCCCCGGGCCGTGGCGATCACCCGGCTGGACCACCCGCGCGCCGACTACGAGCAGGTGCTGCAGGACTGCCAGGAGGCGTTCGGCGAGAACGTGATGCCCGTCTACCAGCCGATGCTGGGCGACGACGGTCAGTCGGTCGCCGGCCTGATCGGCCTGGTCACGCTGAAGGTGCTGGACTACTCGCAGGGCTATCCGCCGGCGCTGCGGACCGCCGAGGCCGAGCACCTCAACCCGATCGCCGACGACCGGAACCAGCTCATCGAGGGGATCATCGCGGAGAGCGAGGACGAGACCCTGATGGACAGGTACATCGGCGGCGAGCTGATCGACACCGAGGCGCTGATCCCGGACCTGGAGAAAGCCGTCGCCCGGGGCAACTTCTACCCGGTCATCCCGGTCTGCGCGGGCACCGGCGTCGGTCTGGACGCCCTGCTCGACGGCCTGGTCACCAGCTTCCCGTCGCCGCTGGAGCACGACCTGCCGGTGGTCACCGGCGTGGACGGCTCGGCGCGCCCGCCGCTGACCTGCGACCCGGGCGGCCCGCTGGTGGCCGAGGTGGTGCGCACCACGATCGACCGGCACGTCGGGCGGGTCTCGCTGGTCCGGGTCTTCTCCGGCACCCTGCGCCCGGACCAGACCCTGCACGTCTCCGGGCACGGCCTGGCCGAGCGCGGTCACCCGGACCACGACGCCGACGAGCGGGTGGCGCACGTCTACACGCCGCTCGGCGCCACGCTGCGCGAGGTCGGCTCCTGCGTCGCCGGCGACATCTGCGCGATCACCAAGTCCGGGTCCGCCGAGACCGGCGACACGCTGTCCGGCAAGGACGACCCGCTGCTGATGGAGCCCTGGTCGATGCCCGAGCCGCTGCTGCCGATCGCGGTGGTGGCCAAGACCCGCTCGGACGAGGACGCCCTGGCCAAGAACCTGGCCCGGCTGGTGGCCGGCGACCCGACGCTGCGCCTGGAGCGCAACGCCGACACGCACCAGCTGGTGCTCTGGACGATGGGCGAGTCACACGCCGACGTGGTGCTGGACCGGCTCCGGTCCGGCGGTGTCGAGCTGGACACCGAGCCGGTGAAGGTGGCGCTGCGCGAGACGTTCGGCGGGCCGGCCAAGGGGCACGGCCGGCACGTGAAGCAGTCCGGCGGCCACGGGCAGTACGCGGTCTGCGACATCGAGGTGGAACCGCTGCCCCGCGGCTCCGGCTTCGAGTTCGTCAACCGGGTGGTCGGCGGCGCCGTGCCGCACAACTACATCCCGTCGGTGGAGAAGGGCGTCCGGGCCCAGCTGGAGAAAGGCATCGTGGCCGGCTATCCGGTCATCGACCTGCGGGTCACCCTCTTCGACGGCAAGGCGCACAGCGTGGACTCCTCGGACGCGGCGTTCCAGACCGCCGGGGCGCTGGCGCTGCGCGAGGCGGCCGCCGCCGGCCAGGTGACCCTGCTGGAGCCGGTCGACGAGATCGTGGTGCGGGTGCCGGACACCTACGTCGGCGCGGTGATGAGCGACCTGTCCAGCCGGCGCGGCCGGCCCCTGGGCACCGAGTCGGAGGCGGACGGCGGGCACAGCCTGGTCCGGGCCGAGGTGCCGGCGACCGAGCTGATCCGGTACGCGGTCGAGCTGCGCGCCCTCTCGTCCGGCGCGGGCACGTTCTCCCGTACCTATGTCCGGCACGAGCCCATGCCGGCCCACCTGGCCGAGGCGATCAAGAAAGCGGCTGGCTAGGCCAGGCTTTCGCGAGCATCAGCCGGGTGTCGCCGAGCAGCTGCGGCAGCATCTTGGTCCGGCCGATCACCGACATGAAGTTGGCGTCGCCGCCCCACCTCGGCACCACGTGCTGGTGCAGGTGGGCGGCGATCCCGGCGCCGGCCACCGAGCCCTGGTTCATCCCCAGGTTGAAGCCGTGCGGGCGGCTCACCGCGCGGATCACCCGCATCGCCGTCCGGGTGAAGCCGGCCACCTCGACCGTCTCCTCCTCGGTCAGGTCGGTGTAGTCGGCGACGTGCCGGTACGGGCAGATCATCAGGTGGCCCGGGTTGTACGGATAGAGGTTGAGCACCGCGTAGACCAGCTCGCCGCGGGCCACCACCAGGCTCTCCGGCTCGGACAGCCCCGGTGCGAGACAGAACGCGCAGCCCTGCGGCGTGGCGATCCCGTCGATGTAGGTCATCCGGTGCGGGGTCCAGAGTCGTTCGAGGCCGTCGGGGTCGGTCACGCCCGAACACTACCGCCCAGGTGACCTCTCCGCTCCCGCCGCCGCGTCACGCGCGGGGACGCCGGCAGGCGGGAGCGGGAACCGAGGTCAGACGGCCGACGGCCCGGTGTTGGTCCGGGAGCGCACCACCTCGACGACGTGCGCGACGGCCTCGTCGATCGTGACGCCGTTGCGCTGCGAGCCGTCCCGGTAGCGGAACGACACGGTGCCGCCGTTCACGTCGTCGTCGCCGGCGATCGCCATGAACGGGATCTTCTGCTGCTGCGCGGTCCGGATCTTCTTCTGCATCCGGTCGGTGGAGAAGTCCACCTCGGCCCGGATGCCCTCCTTGCGCAGGCGCTCGACGAACGCCGACAGGTAGTCGGCGTGGTCGTCGCGGATCGGGATGCCGACCACCTGCACCGGCGCCAGCCAGGCCGGGAACGCGCCCGCGTAGTGCTCCACCAGCACGCCGAAGAACCGCTCGAGGGACCCGAACTTCGCCGAGTGGATCATCACCGGCTCCTGCCGGGTGCCGTCGGCCGCCTGGTACTCGAGGCCGAACCGGGCCGGCATGTTGAAGTCGTACTGGATCGTCGACATCTGCCACGTCCGGCCGATCGCGTCCTTGGCCTGCACGCTGATCTTCGGACCGTAGAACGCCGCGCCACCCGGGTCGAGCACCAGCTCCAGGCCGGACTCCTTCGCCACGTCCTCCAGCACGCGAGTGGCGGTCTCCCACTGCTTGTCCGTACCGATGAACTTGTCGCTCTGCGGGTCCCGGGTCGACAGCTCCAGGTAGTAGTCGTCCAGGCCGAAGTCGTCGAGCAGCGAGCGGACGAAGTTCAACAGGTGCTTGATCTCGGCCGGGGCCTGCTCGGCGGTCACGTAGGAGTGCGAGTCGTCCTGGGTCAGGCCGCGCACCCGGGTCAGGCCGTGCACCACGCCGGACTTCTCGTAGCGGTAGACCGTGCCGAACTCGAACAGCCGCATCGGCAGCTCACGGTAGGACCGCCCGCGCGACCTGAAGATCAGGTTGTGCATCGGGCAGTTCATCGCCTTGAGGTAGTAGTCCGCACCCTCCAGCTGCATCGGGGGGAACATCGTGTCCTTGTAGTAGGGCAGGTGGCCCGACGTGAGGAACAGGTTCTCCTTGCTGATGTGCGGGCTGCCGACGTACTGGAAGCCCTCCTCGATGTGGCGGGCGCGGACGTAGTCCTCCATCTCGCGCTTGATCACGCCACCCTTCGGGTGGAAGACCACGAGACCCGACCCGATCTCATCGGGGAACGAGAACAGGTCCAGCTCGGTGCCCAGCTTGCGGTGGTCCCGGCGTTCGGCTTCGGCAAGACGATTGAGGTACGCCTTGAGCTCGTCACGCGACGGCCACGCCGTACCGTAGATCCGTTGAAGTTGCGGGTTCTTCTCCGACCCGCGCCAGTACGCGGCGGCCGAGCGCATCAGCTTGAACGCCGGGATCAGCCGGGTCGACGGCAGGTGCGGGCCCCGGCACAGGTCGCCCCAGACGCGCTTGCCGTCCTTGTCGACGTTGTCGTAATGGGTGAGCTCGCCGGCACCGACGGCCGCCGCCTCCGCGTCCACGTCGCCCTTGATGTCGACCAGTTCCAGCTTGAACGGCTCGGCGTGCAACTCGGCCTTGGCCTCGTCGAGCGACGAGTACTCCCGGCGGTGGAAGGTCTGACCCGCCTTGACGATCTCCTGCATCCGCTTCTCGAGCTTCGTCAGGTCCTCCGGCTGGAACGGCTTCGCCACGTCGAAGTCGTAGTAGAAGCCGTCCCGGATCGGCGGGCCGATGCCCAGTTTCGCCTCCGGGAAGACGTCCTGCACGGCCTGGGCGAGCACGTGCGCGGTGGAGTGGCGCAGCACGTCGAGGCCGTCCGGCTCGTCGATGGCGACCGGGGTGACCTCGGTGTCGGCGGCCGGCGTCCAGGTCAGGTCACGCAGCCGGCCGTCGGCCTCGCGGACCACGACGACGGCTTTCGGCCCGTTGGCCGGGAGCCCGGCGGCGGCCACCGCGTCGGCCGCCGTAGTCCCGGCCGGGACGACTAGGGGGTCGGCCACAGCGGGTGTACGGGGTGCGGACACGGTGTTCTCCATTCAGAAGGCGACTGAGCGTCCTGATGCTATCCGCCTGCGGATCACTCGCCGCTCGCGGCGGCCAGCCACGCCGGTAACGGCTCCCGGCTGGACAGCCAGGCGCCCGGGATGCCGTCGGCGCCGGTGTACGCCGCCACCACTCCGCCGGCGATCGCCGCTGTGGTGTCCACGTCCCCGCCGGCCACCACGCACGCCGCCACGGCCGCCGGGTAGTCGTCCAGATAGCGGTCGGCCACCCAGAGCGCGAACGGCACGGTGTCCTGCGCGGTCGCCTGACCGCCGTTGCCCAGCCGGGCCGCGGCCTCCTCGACGCCCTTGACCGAGGCCGCCTCGCGGAGCCCGTCGTGGACCACGCCCGCCCCGGTGTGCGCCGCGGTGGCCAGCAACAACCGGCCGGGGTCGGGCCGCTCCCCGTTGAGCCGGGCGGCCGCGGCGAACGCGGCGGCCACCGACACCGCCACCCCGCCGGCGATCCCCTCCGGGTGCGCGTGGGTCACCTCGGCGGCCCGGGCGCCCTGGACCGCGGCGTGCTGGAGCGAGTCGGCGTGCCACGCGCCGAGCGGGGCCGCGCGCATCGCCGCGCCGTTGCCGCAGGAGCCCTGCCCGTCGAACGCCGCCGCCGCCGCGATCGGCCAGGGCACGCCCTCGCGGATCTGGCGCAGCATCACCACCGCACCGGGGCCGTAGCCCCGATAGGGCTCGAAGACGTCGCCGAGGCGCGCGGCGAAGGCGTCCCGGTCGAAGTCGCCCTCGTCCAGGGTGGCCACCAGGCAGCAGGCCTGCTCGGTGTCGTCGGTCCAGTCCCAGGGCGGTGCCGGGGTGCGGGCGGCGAGCAGGTCGGACGGCTTGTTGCCGGGCACGAAGTACTGGGCTCCGAGCGCGTCACCGACACTGAGGCCGGCCAGGCTCTCGAGGGCCAACGCGAGTCGCGTACCGGGGAAAAGTGTGAAGGACATCGGTACTTCGGATCGTATTCCATCACTGAGGGTCATCAAAGCATCTCGTTCCATGACCCTTTAGGTTCTGCCCGCCGGAGTCGGTACGGTCTTCGCATGGCCACGGTGTTGCTCGTCGAAGACGATCATGTCGTGCGTGGCGCCATGCTCCGCTCGCTCGCCGACCGGGGGCACGCCGTGCACGCCGTCGGCACCGCGCTGGAGGCACTCCGGCGGGTCGCCGCGGAGACCCCCGACCTCGTCGTGCTCGACCTCGGGCTGCCCGACCTGGACGGGTCGGACGCGCTGCGGATGCTGCGCGGCATCACCGACGTGCCGATCATCATCGCCACCGCGCGTGACGACGAGCAGACCGTCGTGCGCCTGTTGCGGGCCGGCGCCGACGACTACATGGTCAAACCGTTCACCGGCGCGCACCTGGACGCCCGGATCGCCACCGTGCTACGCCGGGTCGGCCGCGCCAGCCGGGCCGCGGCCCCCGCCGTCCACGAGGTGGGTGACTTGCGGGTTGACGTGGGCGAGCGGAGCGCTACCCTCGGCGACCAGCCGCTGGCGCTGACCCGCAAGGAGTTCGACCTGCTGGCCTACCTCGCCGCCCGCCCGGGCCGAGTGGTTTCCCGTCGTGAGCTGTTGGAGGAGGTATGGCGACAGCCATCGGTCGGCGAGGACCAGACCATCGACGTGCATTTGTACTGGCTCCGCCGGAAACTGGGCGAGTCCGCGGCGAAGCCCCGCTACCTGCGCACCGTGCGGGGGGTCGGATTCCGGTTGGTGGCGCCGGACTGAGGTTGCGGCTGGCGTACACGACCGCCGCCACCACCGCTGTCGCCGCACTGGTCTTCCTGGTCCCGCTGGGCTGGGGCCTGCGCTCCGACCACCGCGAGCAGGCGCTCGCCGACGCGGCCCGCAAGACTTCCACGGTGGCCGGCGCGATCGTCGCCGGCGCCGGGCCGAAAGGCATGAACGCCGCTGTCGCCGCGGCCGGCGGCCCGGTGGTGCACGTCCCGGGCCTGGCGCCCAGCGACGGCGGCCGGGCCAGCGCCCAGCAGATCGACCAGGCCGCGACCACGACCGAGGCCAGCGTCGTGGACGTGGCCGGCGGCGTGGTCCGGTTGCAGCCGGTCACCACGGCCGGCAAGTCCTGGGTGGTCGAGGCCTTCGTGCCGGACTCCGCCCTGGGCGAGAACACCGCGCGTGACTGGTGGCTGCTGCTCGGGCTGGCCGTGATCCTGGTCGGCGGGTCGGTGATAGTCGTCGACCGGCTCGCCCGCGGCGCCGTCTCCTCGGCGAACAACCTGGTCGAGGCGGCCCTCGCGGTCGGCGACGGCGACCTGGACGTGCGCATCTCCCCGTCCGGCCCGCGCGAGCTGGCCGAGGCCGGTTACGCCTTCAACCGGATGGCCGACCGCCTGGTCAGCTCCCGCACCGACGAGCGGGAGCTGGTCGCCGACCTGTCGCACCGGCTGCGCACCCCACTCACCGCGCTGCGCCTGGACGCCGAGGCGCTCGACCCGGACGACACCCAGATCATCGACCTGACGGCCGACGAGGTGGACCGGCGGCGCGGCATCCGGCGCATCCGGCAGGCCATCGCCACCCTCGAGGACGAGGTCAACTCCCTGATCAACACCACCCGGCAGGCGGTCGCGGCGGAGGTGGCGGCAGCTCCCGAGGAGGGTCTGTGCGATGCCAGCGAGGTGGTCCGCGAGCGGATGACGTTCTGGTCCGCGCTGGCCGGCGACCAGAACCGGCAGTTCCGGGTGGTCGGCGCGCACCTGCGCATCCCGGTGCCGGTGGCCCGCGCCGAGCTGGCCGCCGCGCTGGACGCGATCCTCGGCAACGTCTTCCGGTACACCCCGCAGGGCACCGCGTTCGAGGTGGCGCTCTCCCGCCGGGACGGCTGGGTGGCGCTGCGGGTGGACGACGCCGGTCCGGGCATCCCCGACCCGGAGAGAGCCCTGCGCCGCGGCCAGAGCCAGCAGGGCTCGACCGGCCTGGGCCTGGACATCGCCCGCCGGCTCACCCAGTCCACCGGCGGCTCGGTCAGCCTGGACCGGGCCACCATGGGTGGGGCCAGCGTGGTGATGCTGATCGCCGACGCCGAGGCCACCCCCAAGACCCCGAGTCGTTTCGGACTGGTCGGCCGCGGCCGGCTGGGACGACGCCCGAGCTGATCCGCAAGCCCCCTCCCCCGTACGGAACAGAAGTTGCTTAGATCTGCTTTAAGAGTGTTCCCCTGGCTCTCCGGGCCTGGCAGTGTTCCCTCCGATCCCATCCGGCTCCCCGGCTCGCTCACCGCACGTCCCCATCGCCGCGACCGGCGGAGCCCCGGCGTGGTGGGAGGCGGGCACCCCATGGCCCCCTCCCACCGCGCACCAGCTCGACCCGCTCGACCTGCTCGACAGTTCCGACAAGGAGACGCTTTGCCCGCGCATCGCCGGTCAGCGTTCCACGGGTCGCCCCCCGGGCGGCGCCGTGCCGGAGTCGAGCGGGGGAAGCCGACACGCTCCGTCACCACCCGGATGCTTCCGGTGGCCCTCGGGCTGGCCCTGCTCGGGGTCGGCGGCGTGGTCGGCCCCAGCGTGATCGGCGCCTCCGCGCCCGACGACCCCGGCCGGTTCGAGCTCACCGCGCTGCCCGCCGACGCTCCCGACCAGGGCCTGGTCTACGAGGGGCTCAAGCCGGCTGCCGCGAACGCGCTGTGCGCCGGGTCGTACGTGCTGTTCGAGGAGACCTGCACGCACGGCCCGGACCGGGCGCCCACCGGCCTGGCCGTCGGCCGGGACGTCGCCCCGGTCACCGCCGCCGCCAAGCTGCCCTCGTCGGTACGCGTGCTGCCGAGAAGCGCCGTCCCCGGGGACGGCGAGATCGCCCGTGAGCTGGGTGGCAGCGCGCTCACCCCGGAGGCGCCGGCGCTGATCCCCGACCCGGCACCGGGCAACGCCGACTTCGTGCTCGGCCCGGACGGCGTGGCCTGCGAGGGCGACGGGCAGAGCGGCAAGCGCGTGCAGGCGCTCTACCTCTACACCGCCGGCGGCGCCAGCCGGTACGGCAAGTACGTCAACTCGTTCCGCACCTGGGCCGGCGGCGTCGACGCCATCTTCGACGCGAGTGCCGGCGAGACCGGGGGCTCCCGGCACGTGCGCTACCTGACCACCGCCGACTGCACTGTCGCCGTCTCCGAGGTGGAGCTGCCGGCCGGTTCGCTCGACTCGTTCGCCGCCACCGTCAAGGCGCTCGGCGCGCTCGGCTACAACCGCACCGACCGCAAGTACCTGATGTTCGCCGACACCAACGTCTACTGCGGCATCGGCACCTACGTCGACGACCAGCGCCCGGGCCGGACCAACCGCAACAACGCCGGCCCGTCGTACGCCCGGGTCGACTCCGGCTGCTGGAGCTCGGCGATGGCGGCGCTCGAGCTGACCCACGTGTTCGGCGCGGTACTCAACGGCGCGCCGAACGGCACCGGCGCCGGTGGCTGCCGGGACGACTTCGACCTGCTCTGCGGCGCCGACCGGGCGAACCGCGCGGTCCGCCAGGCCTGCCCGAAATCGCACGAGGTGCGGCTGGACTGCGGGCACGACGACTACTTCGACACCAACCCGGAGCCGGGCAGCTTCCTGGACACCCACTGGAACGTGGCGCTCAGCGACTTCCTGCTGCGCAGCGACGGCGGCGACGACATCCCGGACGTGCCGGGCGCCGTCACCCCCGACCCGACGACCAGCCCCAGCACGCCGGCCACCACCGCGCCGGCCACGCCGGACCCGTCACCCAGCTCCGCGTCGCCGAGCCCGAGCATCAGCGCCAGCACCCCGGCCGGCGACACCCCGGCCGCCCCGAGCCCCACGCCGAGCACCTCGGCCGCGCCGCTGCCCGGCGTGAGCGCCTCGCCGGGCGCCCAGGTCGCTGTCGAACCGGCCGCCTTCGAGCAGCCGCACGCCGAGAGCGGCGTCAACGGCTCCGGCGACCAGGACGCCGGCGCCCCCGAGCCGGAGACCGGTGGCGGTTCCGGGGTGCAGGCCGTCCTGGAGATCCGCGACGCGACCAGCATGTCGGCCCGGCTCACCTGGAGTGCCGCGTCCGACAAGGCGAAATACCAGGTGTGGGTGGACGGCAAGCCGGTGGCCACCACGAAGGCGACGCGGGCGCGGCTGATCGGCCTCAAGCCGGACGCCACCTACCGGGTCGAGATCACCAGCAAGACGCTCGACTACCACGCGACCGGCACGGCCCGGACCGCCCCGGCGGCCCGCCCGGTGCAGAACTCGTACTTCGTGCTGGCCAACGCGCTGACCGGCGGCGCGGCCGACCTCTACGCGGCACGTACCGCCGACGGCACACCCGCCACCCTCGCCCCGGCCGACGGCGGCAACCAGCAGCAGTGGCAGCTCGTCCCGGCGGCCGCCGAGGGCAGCTACACGCTGGTCTCCCGGGCCAGCGGCAAGTGCCTGCTGCCACTCGGCGGCGTCGCGGTGGCCGGCGCCCCGCTGGTGCAGGGCGACTGCGCGAGCGCCGGCACCCAGTGGCGGCTGCAGGCCTCCGACTACGGCTTCACGCTGCGCAGCGGGACCGGGGATCTGGCGGTCGGTGTCGGCAGCCAGCGGTTCGGCTGGCACCGGGTGCTGACCCTGCAGCCGGACACCGGCCAGCGCCACCAGAGCTGGACAGCGGTCCCCAACTGACCGATGCCATCGAGGCCGCGAAGACACCCCGCCGCCGAGGACAGACAGGAGGGAAGCGATGCCCGATCTGCTGCGCAGGCCGGAGACCGAGCCGGAGGAGGATCCGGCCCGGTTCAACCAGCGACGCCTCGTCCGCTGGCTGACCATCCTCACGATCGGCACGCTCGTGATGCTGGCCTGCTGGCAGGATCCGCTGTACCCCTAGATCCGCGTACCGGAAGACCGCATCACGATCTTCCGGTACGCGGGTCCGCCGGGGTACGGATCGCACGCTCCCGCGCGGGCCGGGGCCGGCGGGTGGCTCCGGAGATCAACACCTCAGTGGGCGGCCGTGGCCTCGTAGGTGTCGATGTCGGCGATCAGCGCGGCCTTGCCCTCGGCGGACAGGAAGCTGTGCCGGACCGCGGCGCGGGCCAGGTCCGCGACGCCGGCCCGGTCCAGGCCGAGCAGGTCGGCGGCGACCGCGTACTCCCGCTCCAGCGTGGTGCCGAACATCGGCGGGTCGTCGGAGTTGACGCTGACCGGGACGCCCGCCGCGACCAGCCTGCCGATCGGGTGCTCGGCCAGGTCGGCGACCGCCCGGGTGCGCAGGTTCGACGTCGGGCAGACCTCCAGCGGGATCTGCCGCTCGGCCAGGTGGGCCATCAACCGCTCGTCCTGGGCCGCCGCGATGCCGTGGCCGATCCGCTCGGCGCCCAGCTCCCGGATCGCGTCCCAGATGGTCTCCGGCCCGGTGGTCTCCCCGGCGTGCGGGACACTGTGCAGCCCGGCCGCCCGCGCCTTGTCGAAGTACGGCTTGAACTGCGGCCGCGGCACCCCGATCTCCGGCCCGCCCAGCCCGAAACTGATCAGCCCGTCCGGTCGCTCGTCGAGGGCGATCCGCAGCGTCTCCTCGGCCGCCGGCAGCCCGGCCTCCCCCGGGATGTCGAAGCACCAGGCCAGGTCCACATCGAAGTCGCGGCGGGCACCGGCCCGGGCGTCCTCGATCGCCTCGCAGAACGCCGGAGCCGGGATGCCGCGGCGCACGCTCGAATACGGGGTGACTGTCAGCTCCGCGTACCGCACCTGCTGGCGGCTCAGCTCGCGCCCGATCTCGTAGGTCAGCAGGCGCACGTCCGCGGCGTCCCGGATCAGGTCGACCACGCTCAGGTAGATCTCGATGAAGTGGGCGAAGTCGCGGAACTCGAAGTACTTCGCGAGCGCCTCGGGGTCGGCCGGCACCGGTGAGCTGCCCTCGTGCCGGGCCGCCAGCTCGGCAACGATCCGCGGGGAGGCCGATCCCACGTGGTGCACGTGCAACTCGGCCTTGGGCAGCCCGGCGATGAACGCCGTAAGGTCCGTCACGACTCGTCTCCTCGGTCGGCAGCGGTACGAATCCCCTAGAACTTAGCGACCATCCCGGTGCCGTCGGCGATGCCCCACCCGCAGCCGGCCGGGGGCCCGCTCGCAGCCGGTCCGCGATCGGCCCGGAGCCCACTCGCAGCCGGCCCGGAGCCCGCTCGCAGCCAGCCCGCGGTCGGCCCGAAGCTCGCTCGCAGCCGGCCCTTGGCTAGCCGGCAGGCAGCTCGCAGCCAGCTCGGGGATGGCGCATAGCGGACGCGCGGTCAGTCCCGAACCCGCTCGCAAGCAGCCCCGAGCCAGCCCGGGAACCGCTCGAAGCCCGCGCGGAGCAAGTCCGCAGCCCGCTCCCCTCGGCCACTACCCGCCCTCCCCCAAGGGGGCAGCCCCCGCAAGCAGTGTGGCCGGGCGAGGGAAGATCATGTGGGTGGGCTGTGGAAGTCGCCCCGCTGTGGACATCGCGTGTGTGGCGGAACGCTGTCTACGACGCGGTTCGGGCCACCACGAAGATGCGGCGGAACGGGAACGCGACGAGGTGGCCGCGGGCCGGGTAGGCCTCGGCGATCCGGCCGGCCAGGTCGGCTCGGAACGCCGTCCAGGTGTCGTCGTCGAGTGCCGCCCGGACCGGGCGCAGCGCGGTGCCCTCGATCCAGCGCAGGACCGGGTGGTCCGCGCCATCGGTCGGCAGCAGGTGCAGGTAGGTCGTCTCCCAGGCGTCGACGGTGGCGCCGGCCTCGGTGAGCCGGGCCGCGTAGTCCACCGGGTGGTCGACCGGGGCCTCGCGCAGCACGTGGGCGGCGCCGTACCGGGCCGCGGTGGCGCGGAGCAGCCGGTGCGAGGGCGCGTCGAAGTTGCCCGGCACCTGCATGGCGAGCCAGGCACCGGACGGCAGCCCGGTCGCCCAACGGCTGAGCATCTCCTGGTGGCCGGGTACCCATTGGAGCGCGGCGTTGGTGACCAGCACGTCGGTGTCCGGGCCGGGCTGCCAGGTGGCGATGTCGCCGAGGTGGAACGCGACGGGGCCCGCGCCGGCGGCCGCCTTCTCGATCATCTCGGGTGCGGAGTCGATGCCGGTGACCTGGGCCTGGGGCCAGCGTTCGGCGAGGGTGCGGGTCAGCTCGCCCGGGCCGCAGCCCAGATCCACGACGGCGCGCGGGGCTGTCGCGTCGATCCGGGCGACCAGGTCGAAGAACGGACGTGAGCGCTCGCTGCCGAAGCGCCGGTACACGGCGGGATCCCACATGGCACACCTCGCTGGCGGTAGGGCTCTGGGCGTACCCAAAACCGATCTTAATCTTGATTAAAACCGTACGTACGTTTTGTTTGACGATAACAGTCGGGCGGTAGGGTCTCCACGTGGAAAAACGAAGCTTTCGCCGGATGGGACGGGACGCCTCGGTGATCGGCCTGGGCGCCTGGCAGCTGGGCGCCGACTGGGGCGACGTCAGCGAGGCCGACGCGCACGCCACCCTGCAGGCCGCGGTCGACGCCGGGGTCACCTTCATCGACACCGCCGACGTCTACGGCGACGGGCGCAGCGAGCAGATCGTCGGCTCGTTCGTGAAGGACAAGCCGGGCCTCACCGTCGCCACCAAGATGGGCCGTCGCCTCCCCCAGGAGCCGGCCAACTACTCGCTCGACAACTTCCGGGCGTGGACCGACCGCTCGCGCGCGAACCTCGGGGTGGACACCCTGCAGCTGGTGCAGCTGCACTGCCCGCCGACGCCGGTATTCAGCAGCGACGAGGTCTTCGACGCGCTGGACACGCTGGTGCAGGAGAAGCGGATCGCCGCGTACGGCGTGAGCGTGGAGAAGGTGGACGAGGCGCTCGCCGCGATCGCCCGGCCCGGGGTGGCCAGCGTCCAGATCATCCTGAACGCGTTCCGGCTCAAGCCGCTGGAGCGGGTGCTGCCGGCCGCCGCCGAGGCCGGGGTCGGCATCATCGCCCGGGTCCCGCTCGCCAGCGGTCTGCTCTCCGGGCGCTACGACGAGCACACCACGTTCGCCGCTGACGACCACCGCAACTACAACCGGCACGGCGAGTCGTTCGACGTCGGCGAGACCTTCTCCGGCGTGGACTTCACCACCGGGCTGGAAGCGGTCCGCCGGCTCCGGCCGCTCGTTCCGGATGGCGCGACGATGGCGCAATTCGCGTTGCGCTGGATCATCGACCAGCCGGCCGTCACCGTGGTGATCCCGGGTGCGCGCAATCCCGAGCAAGCGCGCGCGAACGCGCACGCCGCCACCCTTCCGCCGCTTTCGGCGGAAACCCGGGAAAAGATCGTAGCGGTCTACGACGAGCTGATTCGTCCCCAGGTGCACGACAAATGGTGAACAATGAAAACGGCACTCCGGCCGAGCCGCCGCGGCTGCGCGGCTGGCTGACCATGTCGCTGGGCCTGCTGGCCATCGTGCTCGGTGCGGTGTGGACGCTGCAGGGGCTGAACTTCTTCGAGCACGAGCTGATGAGCGACAAGCCGGTCTGGGCCGCGGTGGGCGGCGCGGTCGCCGGGCTCGGCCTGGCCCTGGTGATCATCGGCATGCGCCGCCGCGCCAGCGGCCGATTGGCAGCGGCATAGCCCGACCCGAACGCCTCGCGGCCGGGCCGCCACGGACGCCGGCTCGCCGCGGCGCCTGAAGGTCACGGTTGTAGCGCGCCCCGGCCGTCTGACAGGTCGCTTCTGGGCAGGCGGGACACCACAACGACCGGGGCTGCGACACATTTCGTCAATAGTGTGGCTGGAACAACAAGTCGTACAAAAGCGGCCCCGCATCCTCCGGCGAGGGTGCGGGGCCACCGGTCAGGCCGGCCTCCGCCAGGCGGCCGGCGTGCCGGCCTCGCGACCGGCGGATTGGTCTCAGAGCGGGCGAACCTGCTCCGCCTGCGGGCCCTTCTGGCCCTGGGCGATCTCGAACTCCACCCGCTGGTTCTCCTCCAGAGTGCGGTAACCGCTCGTCTGGATGGCCGAGAAGTGGACGAACACGTCAGCACCCCCGCCGTCGACGGTGATGAAGCCGAAGCCCTTGTCTGCGTTGAACCACTTCACGGTTCCTTGCGCCATGCTGAACTCTCCTTCTGAAAATGCCGGCCCGCCCTACGCGGCAGCGGAGCGCGGGGCCGATGACCGTTTTCGAGCAGCGGCGCCGCGAGGCGGCCCTTTCAGAGGACGTCCCATCCGCTCGGCTTTGCGACACCTCGTGGCCCTCCCGGGAAGGGCCGGTGTCCCGCCGCCTGACGGAAGCAGCGAACCACGTACGCAAAAACTGGCCACACTGTACCCGAAAATCGGGCCGGAAAGCTGCCCCTCGAAGGAATCCAATAAAGCGTGGCAGATATGGAAAAGGCTCCCCACTTCGCGGTTACGAAGTGGGGAGCCGTCAAGACACCTGTCTATACCGGTGATGATCTAGTCAGGCCAGTGACCGGTCAGCCGCTTGGTCCCGGCCGCGCTGCCACGATGGACGGCCGCCTTCACCACGGCGAAGATCGCGCCCTGCAACGCCGCGGCGATGAGCACCTCGCCCCAGCCCCGGCTCTCGTCACCGGCGTCCGGCGCGTCGTCGTCGCCCGACGCCAGTTTCCAGACCTGCTTGAAGAGCATGCCGGCCACCGTGCCGGCCGCGACGCCCAGCGCCAGGTTGACCGGCTTGAGTGCGATCTTCTCCAGCTTGCCCGCCATCAGCGCCTCCCTCGCACGATCAAGATGATTCCGGCGATCGCCGCCAGACCGGCAGCGACCAGCACGATCGGCGCCGGGTTGAGCCGCACCGCGGCGGCCTGCTCACGCACCTGCTCGCGAACCCGCTCGCGGGCGTGCACCACCTGCTCCCGGGCACGGGCCTTGACATCCGCCTTGGCCGCCAGGGCCTGCACGGTGTCACCCAGCTCGGCCCGGGTCTGCTTGATCTCGGCGCGCAGCGCCACCAGATCCGGTTTCGTGGTGGTCCCGTTGGACTCGCTCATGCCCGGCCTCGCTCCACCGCGTGTTTGACCTCGTCGACATCGGCTTTCAAGCCCTCGATCGCGGCCTTCGGCTCGGGCGGTGTGGCCCGGCGGAACTGGGATCGGCCGATCAGCGCCAGGACGCCGGCGATCAGGAAGACCGCCACGGTGACCACCAGGCCGGCCAGCCAGGCGGGCCAGACCAGGCTCAGCGCGATGATCGCGGTCGCGATCAGGGCGCCCACCCCGTATCCGGCGAACACACCCGCGCCGCCGAACAGGCCGGCGCCGATCCCCGCGTGTTTACCTTTCTCCGCGAGCTCGGCCTTGGCCAGGGTGAGTTCGTCCCGGACCAGCTTGCTCAGCTGCTCACTGGCGCGCTGCACCAGCTCCGCGGTGGACTGCTCGGACAACGGTCGAGCCGTCCTGCCGTTGAGCACATCGGCCATCGTTCCCCCTTTCGCTGTGTGGGCTGTATGCCCTGATCACCTGCCGCTCAATCCTGAAACAGCGGCGGCGGCGGAAACGGCGTCGCCATGCCCGTCCGCGCCACCGAACGCCGCTCCCCGGGCCTCGGCGTCGTCACTGCCGCTGAACACCCGCGCGTCCGGGGACACCCCCGGCCTCCGAGACTGCCGCATCGGCGCCACCCCGTCATCGCTCTCGTCCAACTGGGTGCGCATCCGGGGCAGGCCGCCGCGCTGGTTCTCCCACATCCAGGCCACCAGCCGCTCCCGCACCAGGCAGCGCAGATCCCACAGGGCGCCCGCGTCGGCCGCGCTGACCAGGGCCCGCAGCCGGATCATGCCGCCGGTCGCCTCGGTCACCTGAAGCACGCAGACCCGCTCGTCCCACAGCTCCGAGCCCTCGCAGACCCGCCGCAGCTCGGCCCGCAGCGGTTCGATGGGGGTGGACCAGTCCACGTCGATCTCGGCCGTGCCGAGCACCGCCGAACTGGACCGGGTCCAGTTCTGGAACGGCTTGGTGGTGAAGTACGAGGTCGGCAGGATGAGCCGGCGGTCGTCCCAGATCTGCACCGCCACGTAGGTCAGGGTGATCTCCTCGATCCGCCCCCACTCCTGCTCCACCACGACCACGTCGTCCACCCGGATCGCGTCGCTGAACGCCAGCTGCAGGCCGGCGAAGACGTTGCCGAGCGTGCTCTGCGCGGCCAGCGCCGCGATCACGCTGACCAGACCGGCCGAGGCGAGCACGCTGGCGCCCAGCGCCCGGATCCCGGGGAAGGTCATCAGCATCACGCCGATGGTCAGGACCACGATGGCGGCGACGGTGACCCGGCGCAGCATCACCACCTGGGTCTTGATCCGCCGGCGGCGCAGGTTGTCCGGTACGTCGGTGCGCCACCGGGCGAGCGTCAAGTCCTCCAGGACGAGCAGGAGCGCGGCCACCAGCCACCCGAACGAGCCGATGCAGAGCAGCACCAGCAGGTGCACCACGCCGGCCCGGCCCGGGAACTCCCCGGCGACGACCCGGATCGCCTGCTGGATCGCGAACAGGGTGACGGTGAGCAGGAACGGCCGGTGCATGGTGGTGGCCAGCTCCGCGGCGAGCGCCGAGCGGCGGCCGATCCTGGTCATCGCCCAGTGCGCCGCCTCGACGAATCCGAGGGCCACGACAGCGGCCCCGGTGACACCGAGCACGGCAGTCAGAACGCTGGACACGAACTTTCCTCTCCACGGTCGAGTGCAGTGCCAGCGCTCCAACTTGCCCCAGGAGGGGTCCGGCACACACCCGCTACGGCGGATGTCGGATACAGCTCACACCCGCCCGCCGTGGAGTGTCAGTCAAATCTTGCGATAGCGGGCCTGCGCCATGCAGTACACCCCGAACGCCGCGATCCCGAGCCCGATCAGGCCCAGCAGCCAGACGCCCCACGGGTGCCCGGCCAGGGTCTTCAGCGCCGCGTCCAGGCCGCGCGCCTTGTCCGGGTCGTAGGTCACCGCGGCGGCCACGAAGAGCACACCGGCGACCGTGTACGCGACGCCCTTGGCCATGTAACCGGACATCCCCAGCCGGATGATCGGCTGCCGGGTGGTCTGCGGCATCTGCTGGACGTTCAGGTGCTTGGTGAACTTGCGCTTCAGGCCGTAGATGAAGATCCCGATCCCGACACCGACGACCACGACGCCGATCAGGCCGACCAGGAACCGGCCGCCGTCGGACTGCATCAGCCCGGCCGACTTGCTCTCCGACTTGTCGCCCATCGAGGCGTTCGCGCCCTGGATCACCTTGATCGCGAGCCAGCCCAGGTAGACGTAGAGGACCGCCCGGATCCCGGACATCACCCGCTCGGCGATCGCGCTCCGGGTCTGCTCGCCGCTCTCCCCGACGACGGCCTCGAAGGCCTGCCAGAGTGCCATCGCGAACAGGCCGACCACGATGATCACCAGCAAGGTCTTGCCGAACGGCTGCCGGGCCAACTCGGTGAGCGCGCCGGACTGGTCGCTCTCCTTGCCGGAACCGACGAACGCGAGCTGCAGCGCGATCCAGGCGAAGAGCAAGTGGATGATGCCGTACCCGACGAAGCCGCCCCGGGCCAGGAACTCCAAGGGCTTGCTGTCCGCCGCGCGGGACGCGTGATATCTGACGTTCGAGGAGGTCGAGGACATGCCCCTCAATGTGACCGAACGCGCCCTCCGCCAAACTCCGGGTGCTATTCTCCGCGGCTCATTTGGCGACCTGCACCTGAACCGCGCTCTTCGTCACGCTGGACAGCGACAGCTGCAGGCCGCCGACCTCGACCGCCTGCTGCCCCTTGGTCAGGGTCACCTGCTGGCCGGCCACCTGCAGGGTGACGGTGTCGTCGTCGGCGCTGACGAACTCGGCCCGCACGCCGAGCACCTCGACGCTGGCGTCGGTCTCCCGCTGAATGGTCACCGTGCACTGGTCGACGCCGCAGCTCACGTCGTCACCACACCCGGTGAGCAGGGCGGCCCCGAGGGCGGCGGAGACCAGGACGGCGGCGACGCGGCGGCGACGCGAGGAGATCAACACCCTTACCACGGTACGGGCGACGAGCAACCGTAGGCTGTGGATCGATCTCGAGGAGGCTGTTCGTGAGCGAGTACCCGGTTCAGGACAACGCCGCCGAGCACCGGTTCGAGCTGCTGGTCGACGGCGAGGTGGCGGTCCTGGCGACGTACCGCCCGCGCGGGGCGGACGTGCTGGCGGTGCTGCACACCGAGACCCAGCCGGACATGCGCGGCCGCGGGCTGGCGGGCGAGCTGGCCCGCATGACCCTGGAGCTGCTCCGGTCGCGGGGGCAGCGGATCGTGCCGTCGTGCCCGTTCTTCGCCCACTACCTCACGGAACACCCGGAATACGCGGATCTGGTCACCCACTAGCCCACTCGGCTGGCACCCACGGCCCACTCCCGGGCCGGGACAGCACCACCACGACCAGCCACGCCCACCCGGCTGGCGCCCACGGCCCACTCCCGGGCCCGGACACCACCACCACGACCAGCCCGGACACCACCACCACGACCAGCCACGCAGGCGGGCGACATCGCCGGATGCGGGCTACCCGGGTGCACCGGACACCACGGCGGCGATCAGGCGGGGACCGGCTCCGGCACCACAGCGCCCGCGATCAGCTCGGCAGCGGCCTGGCCGCACGCCCGGGTCGCGCCGAACGTCGCCACGTGCACCCCGCCGACCACCCTGATCGGGATGCCCATCTCGACCACTATCGCGTCCGGCCGCGCCGCCAGCACCCGGTCCAGGGTGTCGGCGATCCAGCGGTGCCGGTGCGCGTCCCGGACCACCAGGACCAGGGGCCGTCCGGCGGCTCCGGCCAGCAGCGCGCCGGCCGGGTCGCCGAGCGCCGCCAGGTCGTCGGCGTCGAAGCGGGCCGACGTGGTGCCGGGCAGCAGCCCGGCCAGCGGCGCACCGATCCCCCACGGGGTCTCGCTGCCGATCGCGATGTTGCGTTCCGGGGAGAACTCGACGACGTGCGGGACGCCGGCGATCGGCAGGGCCGGCGCGCCCTCGGCGCGGGTGACCCGGATCGCGCGGCGAGCGGCGGCGAACCCGATGTCCGAGCCGAGCTCGGAGGTGGGCCGCGCGCCGTGCACCACGCCGGCCTCCCGCTGGGTACGCGTGGTCCAGTCACCCAGCGCCCGGACCCGCGCGACCGCGTCCCGGAGCCGTTCCTCGGACAACTCGCCGGCGAGCACCGCGGCGACGATGGCGTCGCGCAGCCGGATCGCCGTCTCCTCGTCGGCGTGGTCGCCGCCCACGCAGATCGCGTCCACCCCGGCCGCCAGGGCGCGCACGGTGGCGCCCTCCAGGCCGAAGCGGCGGCGTACGCCCTGCATCTCGATCCCGTCGGTGACGATCAGGCCGTCGAAGCCGAGTTCCTCGCGGAGCAGCTTGGTGATGATCCGCGGGCTCAGGGTGGCCGGCAGGGTGGCGTCGTAGGCCGGGACGAGCAGATGACCGGTCATCACCACCCGGGTGCCGGCGGCGATCGCGGCCTGGAACGGGATCAGCTCGATGGCGGCCAGCTCGGTGGCGCTCTGGGAGATCAGCGGCACGTCGTGGTGGGAGTCGACGGCGGTGTCGCCGTGTCCGGGGAAGTGCTTGGCGCAGGCCGCCACGCCGTACGCCTGGATCCCCCGGGTGAAGGCGGCCGTGTGCCGCGCCACCAGCAGCGGTTCGGCGCCGAACGCGCGTACCCCGATGACCGGGTTGTCGGGGTTGTTGTTGACGTCCGCGTCCGGCGCGTAGTCCAGCGTGATGCCGGCCGCGGCCAGGTCCCGGCCCAGGTCCCGGGCGACCGCCTCGGTCAGCTCCGGGTCGTCGATCGCGCCGAGCGCCAGGTTGCCCGGGCGGGAGCTGCCCAGCCGGGACTCGAACCGGGTGACGTCGCCGGCCTCCTCGTCGATGGCCACGATCACGTCGGGCCGCTCGGCGCGCAGCTGCGCGGTGAGCGCGGCGACCTGGGCGGGCGATTCGACGTTCCGGGCGAAGAGCGCCACGCCGCCGAGACCCGCGCCGAGCCAGCGACGGACCCAGTCGGGGGCGGAGGTGCCGACGAAGCCCGGCTGGAGGACCGCAGCCGCGAGTTCCGGCAATTCGCCGTGCTTGGACATGATCCCCCGTACCTCCGTCTACGTGCGCGAACGCCTATGTGAACGTTCTCCCCCGTTCGGGGACCTATGGTCACACCCGCCACACCCATTAGTCAACAAACCTTTCTATTACCTGCGGTGGTTCGCCGGTAGAGTGACGACGTGCCGCTCACCCCCCTCGCGGAACCGACCGTCGACTGGTCGCAGATCCACGCCGTCAAGCTGCTCGGCGTCGCGCTCGCCGCGCTCTTCCTGCTCTGGGCGATCCGCCGCATGTTCGGCGGCAAATAGGGGTACACAGGCGCCCCGATGAAACTTCCGATCTACGGCCCCCGCCTGCGCAAGGTGGCCCGCACCCACTTCGGGTGGCCGTCGCTGCGACCCGGCCAGTTCCGGCCGATGCGCGCCGTGCTGCGTCGCAAGGACGCCCTGGTCGTGCTGCCCACCGGGGCCGGCAAGTCGGCGATCTACCAGATCCCGGCGGTGCTGCTGCCCGGCCCGACAGTGGTCGTCTCCCCGCTGCTGGCCCTGCAGCAGGACCAGATCACCGCGCTGAACGAGCGGAACGACCCGAAGATCCGTGCGGTCCGGGTCAGCTCCGCCGAGACCGCCCGCGAGCAGCAGGAGGCGATCGCCGAGCTGCGCGCCGGCCGGGCCGAGTTCCTGTTCATCACCCCGGAGCAGCTGGCCAACCCGGAGCGGCTGGCCGAGGTCAAGTCGCTCAAGCCCGGGCTGGTCGCGATCGACGAGGCGCACTGCATCTCGGCGTGGGGACCGGACTTCCGGCCGGACTTCCTGGCGCTCGGCGACATGATCGAGCGGCTGGGCCGGCCACCGGTGCTGGCGCTGACGGCTACCGCGTCACCACCGGTCCGCGAGGACATCATCGCCCGGCTGCGGCTGCGCGATCCGGAGATCCACGTCTCCGGGCTGGACCGGCCGAACCTGTTCGTCGAGGTCACCCACTGCCCGGACGAGGCGTACCGGTGGCGGCGGCTGACCACGCTGCTCGACGAGGGACAGCGGCCGGGCATCGTCTACGTACCGACCCGGCGGGCCGCCGAGGAGCTGGCCGCCAAACTGACCGAGGCCGGCTACTCCGCCGACTACTACCACGGCGGGATGGCCGGCGGGCTGCGCGAGCAACGGCACGAGGACTTCACCGAGGACCGGGTGGAGATCATGGTGGCCACCTCGGCGTTCGGCATGGGCATCGACAAACCGAACATCCGCTGGGTGGCGCACATGGCGCTGCCCGACTCGCCGGACAGCTACTTCCAGGAGATCGGCCGGGCCGGCCGGGACGGCGAGCCGGGGCGGGTGCTGCTGCTCTGGCGGGCCGAGGACGAGGCGATCCAGCGCTTCTTCAACGGCGGCGGGCCGGACCCCGACGAGCTGCGCGGGCTGGCCAAGGCGCTGCACAAGGGACCGACCACGAAGACCGCGCTGCAGAAGGCGACCGGGCTCGGCCAGCGCCGGCTCGGGCAGTACCTGGCGCTGCTGGAGCAGGTGGGCGCGGTGCGTACCGACAAGACCGGCAAGCTGACCGCACCGCCCGGCGCGCCGCTGCCGGCCGCGGCGGTGAAGGCCGCGATCGCCGAACACGAGCGCCAGCAAGCGGTGATCAAGTCCCGCACCGACATGATGCGCGGCTTCGCCGAGAGCCGGCAGTGCCGCACCGAGACGCTGCTCGCCTACTTCGGCGAGGAGATCCGCCGGATGTGCGGGCACTGCGACAACTGCCTGGACGGCAGCGCCGAGGCGGTCAACGCGGCCGAGCCGGAGGGCCCGTTCCCGATCCACAGCCACGTCCGCCACGGCGAGTGGGGCACCGGCATGGTGATGGGCTACGAGGAGGAGAAGATGACCGTCCTGTTCGACTCGGTCGGCTACAAGACGCTGAGCGTCCCGGTCGTCGTCGAGCAACAGTTGCTGACCGCCGCCCAGCTGTAGGACCAAACCGCTTTCCGGTACGCACGGAGCGCCCCGGCGTACCGAAAAGCGGTGATCGGCGGACCGGAACCGATCAGCGGGGCTCGCCGCGGTAGGTGCCGAAGGACCACAGGTTGCCCTCCGGGTCACGGGCGGCGAAGTCACGGGAGCCGTAATCGGTGTCGAACGGCTCCCTGACGATGGTGGCGCCGGCCGCACGGGCGCGTTCGCAGAGTTTGTCGGGCTCGTCGGTGACCACGTAGGCGCCGAAGACGCCCGGCGGGAGCTGGCACGGGTTGTCCGGGTCGTCCGGGTCGTCGCGGACCGAACCGAGCATGATGCCGCCGCCCGGTGGCCAGCTCAGCTCGGCGTGATCGACGCGGTCGCCGGCGCCGTGGACGGCCGTCTCCTCGAACCCGAACGCGTCCACCAGGAAGCGGATCAGCGCGCGGGCGTCGGTGGCCCGCAGCGTGGGCCAGACCTGCGGGGGCGGTGGTGTCTTCCGATCAGTCATGCACCCCATCGTGGTCATCGGCGGCGGCCGCGGCTTGGACGAAACCGAACTCGTCCGACAGCCAGCGGGACGGCGCGCAGCCGGCGAACGCCTGGAAGTCGCGGACGAGATGCGACTGGTCGGCGTAGCCGTGCTCGGCGGCCAGGTCGGCGAGGCGGGTCCCGGGGCGCAGGGCGCGGCGGGCGCGATCGAACCGGGCGATCCGGGCCGCCTCCTTGGGACGCAGGCCCACCTCGGCGCGGAACCGGTCGGTGAGGTGACGCGGCGTCCAGCCGACCTGACCGGCCAGCTCGGCGATCGAGGCGGGGGCGCCCCGGCGCAACGCCGCCCAGACGTGCGCGACCCGCTCGGTGCCGGGCCGGGCCGGACGGGTGGCGGGCAGCGCGCCGAACGCCGCGTCGAGCACCGCGAAGCGGGCCGGCCAGTCGACGGCGGCACACAGTCGTTCCCGGACCCGCGCCACGAACGACTCGCCGAGGATCGCCGCCGGGTCGATGTCCAGGCCGGCCAGTTCGCCGGCGGGCAGGCCGAGCAGTTCGCGGCAGCCGAGCGGGTGCAGCGCCACCTGCACGCCCGACTGCCGGCCGTCGTGCGCGATCATCGCGGGACGCAGGTGCAGGCCGCCGAGCAGCGCCCGGTAGGTGTCCGGGGTCTGCCGCCCGTCCGGGTGCTCGCTGATCACCAGCGGATCGTCCATCGTGAAGATCAACGTCAGGTACGGCGACGGCAGGCCCCGGTGCCGGCCGGGCGGCAGGCCGCACTGCCGGTATCCGGAGTAGAACGCGATCCGGTCGCGCAACGGCGGGGCGGGGCGGCCCTGCGCGTACTCGTCGACGGTCGGCACCCGTCCAGCATGGCAGGACCGGGTGCCGGGCGCGGGCGGTGACGCCGCCGGATCAGGCGTGGTCCGCCGCCGGCTCGATCATCAACAGGCCGCCGCTCGTCCCGACGGCCACGCCGCGCCCCACCGCCGCACAGCAGTGCACCGGGAAGTGGATCGCGATGTCGGTGGGGTGGCGGGTGTCCAGATCCCAGATCCGCACGGTGCGATCGCCACCGCCGGAGACCAGCAACGTCCGGTCACCGGCTGGCACGCCACAGAGGGTTTCCACCCAGCCGTTGTGGCCTTCCAGGGACGCGTGCACGCTCTCGGTCACCGGATCCCACAGCCGGATCAGCCCGGTCCCCTCGGCATAGGCAAGTAACGACCGGCCCAGGATCGGCACTACGCACAGTGCGCTGACCACCTCGCCGCTCTCCGTGACCACGGTCTGCACGGATCCGGTCGCCGGGTACCACAACCGCAGCCCGCCGTCCCTCATGGCGAGGGCGAGGGCCATCCGGTCACCGACCGGCATCCCGCACATCGCTCGCACCACATCGATGTCTCGCATCGGCAGAACGGCGTGCGTCCGGCCGGTGGTCACGTCCCACAGCCGGATCGTCGAGCCGGTGCCGTACGCGAGCATGGGCCGTCCGTCGAGTCGTATCCCGCACATCACGACCGCCCGCTCGAAGTCCTCCTCCAGCAGGTGGACTGTCCGGCCCCGGAGCGGATCCCACAGTCGTACCGCGGGGTCCTCAGCCGTGCACAGCAGCACCTCGTCATCGACCGCGAGGGCACATACCTCATTGACGAGCCACTCCCCCTGATCTGGCACGACGAGGGCGTCGCCAGTGGCGGCGTCCCACAGGTGCAGTGTCAGCTCCGCGTCGGAGGCGGCCACCACTGTCCGATCACCGGCCCGGACGGCGCACACCCCGGTGACGGCCCGGCCCCGCAGGGCGGCCTGGACCGCCCCCGGCTCGGGATCCCACAACCGGACCGTCCAGTCGTCGCTGGCGGAGGCGAGCAGTGTCCGGCCGCCGGCCCGCACCGGGCACACCACCCGGACCCAGTCGGTATGACCCGGCAGTTCGGCCCGGGCGAGATTCGTGGACAGGTCCCACAGGCGGATCGTGTTGTCGGCGCCACCCGAGACGAGCAGCGAGCCGTCCCTCGCCGGTACCTGGCACAGGGCCATGACCCGGCGGACGTGGCCGGCCAGCACGGCACCCGGAGTCCCGGCTATCGGGTCCCAGAGGCGCACCGACCCCTCCTCGCCACCGGAGGCGAGCAGCGTCCGGCCGTCCTCGCGCACCGCGCACACCGCGATCGCGCCCTCCTCGTGGCCGTCCAGCACCGCGCGGGCCGCGCCGGTGACCGGATCCCACAGCCTGACCGTCCCGTCGTCGCCGGCCGAGGCGAGCAGGGTGCCCTCGGCGGTCGCCAGCGCACAGACCGCGTTCACCGCGCCGGTGTGGCCACGCAGCACGGCGTGCGTGCCGGCGGTCGCCGGGTCCCACAGCCGAATCGTGCCGTCGTCGCTCGCCGACGCCAGAAGCACCCGATCGGGGGTCGGTACCTCGCACACCGCGTTCAAGGCGGCGGCGTGGCCTTCGAGCCGCACCGGAGCCACCCCGGCCCCGGGATTCCACAGCTGGACCGCTCCGGCGGTGGTGGCGGCGGCGATCAGTGTCTGGCCACCGAACCGCACCTGACACAGGCCATACACGAACTCCCCGGTTTCCAGAACGGCGTGCGTCGCCCCGGAGACCGGATCCCACACCCGGATCGTGTCGTCGTCGCCGCCGGAGGCGAGCAGCGTGCGCCCCTCGGCCTCCACCACGCACAACGCCCTGATCCAATCGGTGTGGCCCTCCAGCGTGGCGTGCTCGATCCGGGGCGCGGCCCGGCCCCAGAGGGCCCGATACGGCATCCGGGGATGGCTGATCGTGACGGGATCGCCCTGCAGGGCCTGGGTGACGCCGAGCATCGCCGCTCGCTCGGGCGGCGACGCCCCGATCGCCTGAGGCGTCAGCCGCAGCAGCCGGGCCCGGTCGTGGCCGGCCTCGGTGCGGGCCTCGGCGGCTGCCGGGATCAGCCGCACCAGATCGGCGTGCAGCAGGTAGTCGTCATCGGCGAGCAGGTCGTCGACCAGCTCGGCCCGTGCCGCGTGCCCCGGCAGTGACCGCAGTAGATACGCCGGTGCCGCCGCCCAGCCCGATCGCCGACCGGTCTCCAGGAACACCTCGGTCAGCGCACGCTCGTCGGCGCGCACCTCACGAGGTTTCCGCAGCGCGTCGTTGAGTGCCTGGTGGAACAGCCGGAACACCGGCTCGTTGCCGTCGACCGACGTCTCCACCAGGAAGTTCGCCGCCGCGGACCGGGCGAACCCGGCGAGCTCCGCGGTGCCGATCCGCCCGCCCAGCGCTCCGGCAGCCGCCTGCCACAGCGACACCGTCCACCCCGGCGACTCCGCGTAGGCCAGCGCGGTCAGCACCAGCACCGCGGCGACCCCGTCGACGGGCGGCAACACGCTCAGGAACGTGTGCAGGGCGGCATGCACGGTCGGCGTCAGCGACACCGCCCCCGGGTCGGCGGGCCGGGTCGCATACATCCCATGCCGCCGCGCCTCCAGGCCCGCCACCAGGAAGTTTCCCGAAGCCAGCCGGGCGATCCGGTCCGCCACCGCCGCCGCTGCCGCCGCGTTGGCCGGCTCGTCGTAGGGATTGTCCGGACGCGGGTCGCCGTCCATCCGCAACGTCGCGAGCGTGTAGTCGCGCAGGTCGGCCAACTGGAAATAGCGGGCGTCATCCAGATCGATCAGCTCGGTCATCCCGGCGAGACCGTCCAGCAGGTCGCCCCGGCTGTCGTGGCGCCGGGTGCCGACCACCACCTGGACCCCGCGTCCCGCGCACGCCTGCACCAGCGGCAGCACCACCTTGCTCAGGATCGACCGGGCCTCGTCAGCGGTGTCCGCCTCGTCCAGCGCGTCGATCACCACGTTGAACCGGCCGGGCCGGGCCTCCAGCCGTTCCGCCATCGACTCGGCGAGCGCGTCCGGCCGTGCGGGCAGCGCCGCCGACGCCGCCGTCGCGATCTCCGCGGCCACCTCGAGGGCGGTCTTGCCCTTGGCGTGCACGGCGCACGCCACCGAGCCGGCCTCGGCCCGCACCCCGGTGTCGTCGCTCGGCAACCGGCGCCGCAGGTCCGCGTCGGCGGTGGTCACGATCCGGCCGAGGACCGCCGATTTGCCCACTCCCGGCGATCCGGTCACCACCAGCACGCGCCGGTCCGGCGCGGGACGGCCCAGCCAGCCGGTGATCGCCCGCAGCGCCACCACCCGGCCCCGGAACCGATGCCCCCGCTCGGCCACCGTCGTGACGCCGCGCGCCCGCGAGTCGAAATGCCGGGCGGTATCCGGATCGTCGCCGAGTTTCCAGCCCCAGGAGGAGAGCGCCACCGGGCCCGCGTCGGCGACTCGCCAGCCGACCAGCATCGTCAGTTTCTCGGCCGGCACGAAGCGATCCGCCTGGGCGAGGGTCAGCGCCTGCGCGTCGCCCGGCCGGATCCGGGCCGCACCGCTGCGGGCCCGGCCGACGATGCCCACCACAGCCGCGTATTCCGGCACCCACAGGCCGGAGCCGGAGAAGCCCTCCTCCACGGGGTAGGCCGAGTCCGTGTCGAGCCGTACGCACCCGTGCGACAGAACGGTACCGATCGCCCCCTCGGCGTCGTTGCCGTGCAGCCGGCTGCTGACCGGGAACCCGAACGCCCACCAGCGCAGCCCCTGGAGATCCTTGGGCTCGGGCGCCCGCAGCCGGGCCGGCTCCACCTCGACCGGCAGGTCCTGGTCGAAGTGCAGCACCGCCACGTCGGCGATGGTCCGGTCGCCGGGGTGCCACTCCACCCGCGACACGCGGTGGCGCACGTCCCACAGCAGGGTTTTCGGGAACGAGACCCAGATCTCCCCGTCCGGCACCACGTGCGCGCAGGTCAGCGCGCGCCGGGTGTCGATCGCCACCGCCGTGCCCAGCGGCGCGAAGCCGGCCGCGCCGTCACGCTCCGACGCGTGGACCGCGAGGGTCCACGAGTCGTCGGGCGGGACAGTGCCGGTCATCGCTTACCGGGCTGCCACTTCAGGGTGACCTCGAAGTTGCCCTCGGTCGCGGCCTTCGCCACCAGCCAGTTCGCGGTGCCGCTGACCTTGATCCCGAACTTCACCTCGACCTCGTCCGGGGCGTGCGCCCGCACCCGGTCGAGGACCTCGCGGGCCGCCTCGACGGCCGGGCCGACCGCGTCGCGGACCTGGCCGGCGATCCGCTCGGCGGAGGCCTGCTCGAACCCGTCCGGCGGGTCCACCTCGAACTGCACGACGGTGCCGTCGTCGACTGTGTACCGGACCACCTGGGACATCGGGCTCCCCTCGGCAGGCAGACCCACATGCTAACCACCGCTGAACCCGGGGCGCTGGCCCCGGGTTCAGCGACGCTCAGCCGGCCAGCGCGCCGGCCAGGTGGTCGCGGAAGGTCCGCTCGTCCTCGGTGACCGCCTCGCCACCGATGCCGAGCAGACCACCGGTCGAGGCGGCACCGACCACCGCGTCGGTGATCTCCAGCAGCCAGTGCCGGTAGGTCTCGGCGTCGGCCACCGAGGCCTTCGCGGCCAGCAGCTTGGCGGCCTCGGCCGCCCGGCCCAGGACGTCACTGGCGTACCCGGCGGGGTCGGCCGGCTCGATGACCGGTGGTTCCTCACCCAGTTCCGGGTCGCCGGCCTCGGCCACGGCGGCCGTGGCGACAGCGGTGACCAGGGTGCTCGCCGAGGCCCTGGCGTCCGAGATGCGGCCCAGGCCGGCCGCGCTCTCGGCCCGGGTCTTGCGGGCGCTGTCGTGGGTGGCGGCACTCGCCGCGGTGAGCACCGCGTGCGGGAGCCCGACCAGCAGCCCCCACTCGGCGTCGGTGAAGCCCAGCTTGGCGTAGAGCGGTTCGTCCGTCACTCGGGGTTTCCTTTCGCTTGCGTCGGCAGCCGACAGCGCATTCTTTCGCACCCGCGGGCCGCTGCCCTCTCACCACCCCCTCTACCCGATCTTGCCGGTGGGTGAAAAGTTCACGGCCGGGCCTCGTACACGATGTTGAACGGGGTCTCCGCCGCCCGGCGGAACCTGGTGAACCCGGCGTCCGCGGCCAGCCGCCGGATCGGTTCCTCGCCGGCCTGCGCGCCCAGCGAGTACCCGCCCTCCTGGGAGAGCGCGTTCGGCACGCAGAGGTAGGCGGAGAACGAGTAGTAGACCCGCCCGACCGGGTTGAGGTTGGCCTCGACGGTGTCCCCGGCGGCCGGCTCCACGATCATCCAGGTGCCGTCCGGGGTGAGCTGGGACCGCACGTGCCGGGCCGCGCCCAGCGGGTCGCCCATGTCGTGCAGCGCGTCGAACGTGGTGACCAGGTCGTACGGCCCGCCGGTGAAGGTCTGCGCGCCGGCCGCCTCGAACCGGACCCGGGAGTCCAGGCCGGCGTCGGCGACCCGCTTGCGCGCCTGGTCGATCGAGCCGGCGTGCAGGTCGGACCCGGTGAAGACGGAGGCCGGGTAGGCGCTGGCCATCAGGACGGTCGAGGCGCCGTGCCCGCAGCCGACGTCCGCGACGCGCACCCCCCGCTGGAGACCGGCGACGACGCCGTCGAGCGCGGGCAGCCAGTCGGTGACCAGGCTGGCGCTGTATCCGGGCCGGAAGAACCGTTCGCAGCCGCTGAACACGTCGTCGTCGTGCTGGTGCCAGCCCACTCCCCGCCCGGTGCGGAACGCCTCCTCGATCCGGCTCTGGGCGCGCAACGCGCCGAGCGCGAGCTGGAACGCGCCGGGCGCGAAGATCGGGCCGTCCGGGTCGGTGAGGGCAAACGCCTGCTCCTCGGTGAGCGAGTACCGCCCGCCGGCCGGGTCGTAGGTGACGTAGCCACCGGCCGCCTGGCCGCGCAGCCACTCCTCGACGTAGCGCGGCGCGGTCCCGGTCCGCTCGGCCAGTTCCTCGGGCAGCGCCGCACCGGCGGCCAGCCCCCGGTACAGGCCGAGCCGGTCGCCGAGCACCACCCCACCGGCGGCGATCGTGGCGCCCAGGTCGCCGACGAACGTGTGCACGAACTCCATCAACTTGGTCTCATCCATGCGCCCGTTTCTACGGACGCACCACCCCGGGGACATCGGTGTCGGCTACCTAGCTCGGTGCCCGGCGCTACCTATCTCGGCACCTAGACTCGCGCGCATGGCGCTGCTGGAGCGCGACCACGAGCTCGCCGAGCTGGCCACCGCCGCCCGGCGGGCGCGGGCCGGGCGGGGCTCGGTCGTGCTGGTCACCGGCGAGGCCGGGATCGGCAAGTCCAGTGTGGCCGCCGCGGTCCGCTCGGTGCTGCCGGCCGAGGGCCGGCTGCTCACCGGCTGGTGCGACGACCTGGCCACGCCCCGGGTGCTGGGGCCGCTGCGGGACCTGATCGGCCGGGTCGGCACCGGGCTGACCGAGGCGCTGGCGTCCGGCGACCGGGTCCGGGTGCTCGAGGCGTTCCGGGCCGAGCTGGACTGGCCGGGGCACCCCACCGTGCTGGTCGTCGAGGACGTGCACTGGGCCGACGAGGCCACCCTGGACGTGCTGCTCTTCCTGGTCCGGCGGATCGCCACGCTGCCGGTGGTGCTGCTGCTGACCTACCGGGACGACGAGGTGGACGCCGGCCACCACCTGCACCAGGTACTGGCCCGGGCCACGCCGGTGCACCGGCTGCCGCTGTCCCGGCTCTCCGCGGACGCCGTCCGGGCGCTGGTCGGCGAGCGCGGCCTGGACCCGGACCGGGTCTTCTCGGTCACCTCGGGCAACCCGTTCTTCGTCACCGAGGTGCTCGGCGCGGGCGACGCGGACGCGGTGCCGGCCACCGTGACCGAGGCGGTGCACGCCCGGTTGCAGGGGCTGGACGAGCCGTGCCGGGCGGCGCTGGGCACCCTGGCGGTGGTGCCGCACGCGGTCGAGCGATGGCTGGTCGAGGCGGTGGTGCCGGGCGGGCTGGCCACGATCGCCGAGGCGGAGCGGCGCGGGCTGCTCCAGGTGAGCCCGGAGCGGGTGGCGTTCCGGCACGAGCTGACCCGGCGGGCCGTGGCGGCGGCGCTCACGGCGTACCGGAAAATCGTGGCGAACCAGGCGGTGGTCGCGGCCCTGCGCGACCGCGGCGGGGTTGATCTGTCGCGGTTGGTGCATCACGCGGCCGAGGCCGGTGACGACGAGCTGATCATCCGGTGGGCGCCGGCGGCCGCGGCCGAGGCGGCCCGGGCCGGTGCGCATCGCGCGGCCGCCGCGCACTACCGGCTGGCGCTGGCGCGGGAGGCGGCCTTCGCGCCGGGTTCGCGGGCCGACCTCCTCGAGGGGTACGCCGAGGAGCTCTACCTGCTGGCCGACGCGACCCGGGCGGTGACCACCCAGCGAACCGCCCTGGCGCTGCGGCGGGAGCTGGCCGATCCGGCGGCGCTCGGGCTGGCGCTGCGCCGGCTGTCCCGGCTGCACTGGTGGGCCGGTGACCGTCCGGAGGCGGAGCGGTGCGCTGTCGAGGCGGTGTCGGTGCTGGCCGCCGCCGGTGACCCGGCCGCTCTCGCCTTCGGCCTGAGCAACCAGGCCCAGCTGCACGTGCTCAACGGCCAGGCCGCCGAGGCGATCGAGGTGGGCGACCGGGCGATCGCGCTGGCCCGCTCGTCCGGCGCGGACGGGGTGCTGTCGCACGCGCTGAACAACGTGGGGTTCGCCCGCTGGGAGGCCGGCGAGGCGGACCGGGGCCGGGCGCTGCTGGACGAGAGCCTGGCGGTGGCGCTGGCCGCCGGCGAGGCCGATCACGCCGCCCGCGCCTACGCGAACATCTCCTGGCTGCTGCTCGACCACCTGCGGCTGGACGAGGCGGCCGGGGTGCTGACCGCGGCGATCGACTACGCCGAACGCAACGAGGTGCTCGGCTTCCTGCGCTACCTGCACCTGGGCCGGGGCCGGCTGCACCTGGCCCGCGCCGAGTGGGCGGCCGCCGAGCGGGAGGCCGCCTGGGCCCTCGACGCGCCACCCAACATGCGCTGCACGGCACTGGTCGTGGGCGGCCTGGCCCGGCTGCGCGCCGGCCGCCTGGGCGCCGAGGATTTGATCACCGAGGCCTGGTCGGTGGCGCTGCGGATCGGCGAGGCGCAACGGGTCGGCCCGGCCGGCGCGGCCATGGCGGAGGCGGCCTGGCTGCGCGGCGACCGCGCGGCGGCCGGCCGGCTCGCGCCGGCCTATCGGCCGGTCTTCCGCGAGGAGGGCTTCGGTTACTGGCTGCGGCGGCTGGGCGCCGCCGTCCCGCTGCCGGCGAACTCGCATTTCTACCGGTTACAGGCCGCTGGTGCGGTCCGGGCCGCGGCCGCCGGGTGGAGCAAGACCGGTTTCCGGTACGAGGCGGCGGTAGCCCTCAGCCACAGCGACGACCCCACCGACCTGCTCACCGCGATCGCCGACCTGGACGCGATGGGCGCCGCACCCATGGCCCGCCGGCTGCGTCAGCAGCTGCGCGACAGCGGGATGACCCGGGTACCGCGCGGCCCGCGCCCGGCCACCCGGGACAACCCGGCCGGGCTGACCGGCCGCCAGCTGGAGGTGTTGCGGCTGCTCGCGGCCGGGCACAGCAACCCGGAGATCGCCGCCGAGCTGGTCCTGTCGGTGCGCACCGTCGACGCCCACGTGGCAGCGGTGCTGGCCAAGCTCGGCGTGCACGACCGCAAGGAGGCGGTCGCCTGGTACCGGCACCACTGCTGAGACAATGCCCGTCGTGCGCGAAGTGGTCGACGGAGTGTTCGAGCTGTCCCTCGCAGTGGTGAACGTCCATCTGGTCGTCACCGACGACGGCCTGGTCCTGGTCGACACCGGGCTCCCCCGGCAGGCGCCGGTGATCGAGCGCGCGCTGAGAGGTGTCCGTCGCTCGCTCGGCGAGGTGCGGGCCATCCTGCTCACCCACCACCACCCGGACCACGCGGGCAGCGCCGCCGACCTACGCGCCCGCACCGGGGCCACCCTGGTGGCCCACGCTGCCGAGGCGTTCCACGTGGCCGGCTCGGAGCAGGCGCCCGAGCCCGCGGGCCGGCTGCGCGGGTTCCTGTTCCGCCGGCTCGGCAAGGTGCCACCGACCAAGGTCGACAAGCTGGTCGGGGACGGTGCCGAGCCGGTGCCCGGGTTCACCGCGCTGCACACTCCCGGGCACACCCGGGGGCACCTGTCGTTCCTGCTGGACCGGGCCGGTGGGGTGCTGTTCGCCGGGGACGCCGCGACCGTCCGGGACGGCCGGGTGACCGGGCCGCCGGTCGTCGCCGACCCGGAGCGGGCCGCGGCGAGCCTGGCCCGGCTGGCCGGATGCGACTTCGAGCACGCGGTCTTCGGGCACGGCAAGCCGATCTCCGGCAGGGCGGCGGCACGCTTCCGGGAGGCGACTGACTGACGGGTCCCCGACAATCGGGTTGTGGCGCCGACTATCCTCATGCGTCACGGTCGATCGAAGGGGGCGCCATGGGCTCGCTCGGCAAGGCGGTCCGTGGTCTGGCCGCCGTCCTGCTGGCGGCCGGCCTGATCGGATCGGTCGTCTCCGGCATGGCCCTGCTCCTCACCCTGCTCATGGCCAGCGACAAGGCGGACATCGCCGGTGAGGCCTTCGTGACCTCCGGCAGGGTCCTCTGCCTGGCCGCGCTGCTGTTCGGTGCCGCCCGCCTGCTCCGTGGGCGCACCGGCCGGGATCCGGGGCCCGGGCCGGACGACCTGGACGAGTTCGACGGGCGGGGCCGGACGGACCGGGATGAGCTAGACGAGCGGGGCTGGACGGACCGGGGTGAGCTAGACGAGCGGGGCTGGACGGACCGGGGTGAGCTAGACGAGCGGGGCCGGACGGACCGGGATGCACTCGACGAGCCGGCCCGGACGGGCCGGGAGGAGCCGGCCGAGCCGCTGGTCAGCCCGCCTACCAAGCCCTGAGGATCAGGTGCTCGGTGCACTGCGGTTCGTTGCTGTCGTAGCCGAGCGCGCGGGTGTCGTTTTCCACAGTGGCGGGTTGTCCACAGGCCGTGCGCGTGATCTTCGGTGTCTCGGGACAATGGTGTCGGGGTCGCCCCCCGAGGAGGGTGGGGGCTGGCTAGTCGCGGCCCAGCAGGCCTCGCTCGAAAGCCGCGGCGACGGCCGCCGCCCGATCGCGAACCCCCAATTTGGCGTACGCGTGCAGCAAATGCGTCTTCACCGTCGCCTCACTGATGAACAGCTTCCCGGCCGTCTCCCGGTTGCTGCACCCCCGGGCGATCAGGGTCAGCACCTCCAACTCCCGCTGGCTGAGCGGCTCCTTCTCGCCGGCCGGCGCCCGCAACCGGCCCATCAGCCGGCCGGCCACCGACGGCGACAGCACCGACTCGCCGCGGTGCGCGGCCACCACCGCGCGGAACAGGTCCTCGCGCGGCGCGTCCTTGAGCAGGTACCCGGTCGCCCCGGCCTTGATCGCCGGCAGCACGTCGCTGTCGGTGTCGTACGTGGTCAGCACCAGCACCCGGGCCGCCGACCCGCCCGCCTTGAGCGACCGGATGGTGCTCACCCCGTCCAGCACCGGCATCCGCAGGTCCATCAGGATCACGTCGGGTGCGACGGCGGCCGCCACGGCGAGCGCCTCCCGCCCGTCCCCCGCCTCGCCGAGCACGGTGAACCGGTCGTCCCCGGCGAACATGCCGCGCAGCCCGTCGCGCACCACCGGGTGATCGTCGACGATCAGCAGCCCGATCGGCCGGGCGGTCACGCCACCCCGCCGATCGTGATCGCCGGGACGCAGGCCGACAGCGCGGTCCCGCCGCCCGGCTCGGACTCCACCGCCAGGGAGCCGGCGATCCGGGCGAGCCGTTCGCGCATCGCGCTCAGCCCGAACCCGCCGCTCTCGGTCACCTCCCGGGGCTGGTCCGGGTCGAAGCCGGCGCCGTCGTCACGCACGTCCAGTGTCACCATGTCCTCCATGTAGGAGAGGGTCAGCCCGACCCGGCCGGCGCCGGCGTGCCTGGCGACGTTGGCCAGCGCCTCCTGAGCCGTACGCAAAAGGGTCGTCTCGATCTCCGGAAGCAACCGCCGCGCGGTGCCGGTGGTGACCAGGTCGGCGCGCACGCCGTGCAGGCCGGACCAGGTCTCGACCACCTCGCCGAGTGCGTCCGGCAGGCCCGCGCCGTCCAGGTGCTGCGGGCGCAGCGCCTGCACCGACCGGCGTGCCTCGGCCAGGCTCTCCCGGGCCAGGCGTTTCGCCGCGGCCAGGTGCCGGTCCCGCTCGCCGGGGTGCGCCTCGGCCGCCTCCAGCTGGGTGACGATGCCGGTCAGTCCCTGGGCCAGCACGTCGTGGATCTCGCCGGCCATCCGTTGCCGCTCGTCCAGCACCCCCGCCTCGCGGGCCTGGACGAGCAGCTGGTCGTGCAGGCCGGCGTTCTCCTTGAGGGCCGCCTCCAGCTTCGCGTTCGCCTCGGCCAGCTCCTCGATGATCTCGTTGCGCCGGATCGCCTTGCGCTCCTTGACGCTCTCCATCCTGGTCATGGCAACGGAGATGCCCGCGTTGCAGAGGAACAGGAAGCCGAAGAGGAGGGCGCCGCCGCCGGTGCTCAGGGTCCGGAAGCCGCCGGACTGGGAGGCCGCGGTGATGAACGCGACGGATGCCGCGCCGAGCAGTCGCCACCAGCCGGGCAGCGTGTAGACGGTGAACAGGTAGCCGGTCCAGACGAAGAAGCCGTAGAACGGGTGGCACCAGACCAGCAGGGCGGCCAGGGCGAGGAAGGCCAGGAAGAACAGGACCGACACCGGCCGGGGCCGGGCGCCTGCCGCCGGCACCAGACGCCAGACCACGAGCAGCAGGGCGGTGGTGCCGGCCAGCGCGAACGTCGTCGGCAGCGGCTGCATCGGCAGGTCGATCGACCGGGCCATCACCGCCAGCACTGTCGCGGCGGCCAGGAGCCCACCGGCCACGGTGAGCACCCGGCGCTCGTTCCAGTCGGTGCGCACGGCGGTCCCTGTCCCGCTGTCCATCGATGCCTCCCCCGGTCGTCCGGTCCCAGTCTGTCAGTTCCAGCGGAACAGGCGCGCGGCCCCGAACCCGAAGACGACCAGGTATCCGAGCAGGACCATCGAGGAGAGCCAGTTGGGCAGGTGCCCGTTCATCGCGTCGTTCAGCGCGCGCTCGCCGGCACCCAGGGGCGTGTAGTCACCGACCGTCCGCACCCAGTCCGGCATGAACTCGCGCGGCGTCCACAGTCCGGCGAAGAACATCGACGGGAAGAACAGCAGCGTGCCTACCGCGTTGCCGGCCTTGCCGGTGGGCACCAGGGCGGCGATGAACAGGCCGATCGCGAACACGCCGAGGGCACAGAGCAGAAAGGCCAGCACGAAGCCCGGGAAGTTGTCGGCGAGGCGGACGTCGAAGGCGAGGTAGCCGACCGCGATGGCGAGCGCGGACGAGCAGAGCGCGATCAGCATCGACGCCGTCATCTGCGCGACGAGCAGGGTGATCGGCCGGACCGGCGTGGTGGCGACCCGGCGCAGCACGCCGCGCTCGCGGTAGGTGGCGAGCACCATCGGCAGCACCTGCAGGCCGATCATGGCCAGGGTCAGCGCGACGGCGATGCCGACGTAGACGTCGATGGTGCGCAGGCCGTTGAGCTCCGGGGCCGGGTCGCGGAAGATCTTGATGTTGCCCAGGATGGCGACCAGGATCGACGGGAAGAGCAGCGAGAAGAAGGCGCTGACCGGCTCGCGGAGGAAGAGCCTGATCTCGGTACGGGTGAGCCTGGTGAAGACGTTCATGGTCATTCCTCGGTTCCGTGGCCGGTCAGGCGGACGAAGGCGTCGTCGAGGCTGGCCTGCTCCAGGCGCAGGTCGTTCGCGACGATCTGGTGGACGGCGAGCGTGGAGCTCACCGCGTGCAGCAGGTTGCCGGTGCCGACGACCTCGACGCGGCTGCCCGCCTGCCGCACCTCGCGCACCTCGGGAAGTCGCATCAGCAGGGCGTCGTCGAACGGCGCCGAGGGCCGGAACCGGATCGTCTGGGTCGTCTCGGCGCGGGCCACCAGGCCGCCCGGCGTGTCCAGCGCGATCACCGAGCCCTTGTCGATCACCGCGAGCCGGTCGCAGAGCCGCTCGGCCTCCGCCATGAAGTGGGTGACCAGCACGACGGTGACGCCGCGGTCGCGGACCGATTCGATCAGGTCCCAGGTGTCCCGGCGCGCCTGCGGGTCCAGCCCGGTGGTCAGCTCGTCGAGGATGGCGATCCGGGGGTTGCCGATCAGGGCGAGCGCGATGGACAGGCGCTGCTTCTGCCCACCGGAGAGTTTTCCGTACGCCGTCCGCAGCTTCTCGTCCAGCCCCAGGTCTGCGGCGAGCTGACGCCAGTCGGCCGGCTGCGGGTAGAACGCGCTGTAGAGCTCCAGCGCCTCGCGTACCGTCAATTTCTCCTGGAGCTGGGACTCCTGGAGCTGGACGCCCACCTCGGCCCGCAGCGAGGGATCGCGCGGAGCGCGGCCCAGCACGGTGATCTTCCCGCTGTCCGGGGTCCGCAGCCCGGCCACGCACTCGACGGTGGTGGTCTTGCCGGCCCCGTTCGGGCCGAGGATACCGAAGATCTCGCCGTCCTCGACGGCGAGCGACACGTCGCGAACCGCGACGGTGTCGCCGTAACGCTTGGTGAGGTTGCTGACCTCGATGACTGTCATGCGTCAAGCGTCACGGATCGCCGGGGGTGCCCGAATCGACCAGCGAGCGATCTCCGCCATCCACCGACCGGTGGATGGCGGCGTACTACTACGCGACCGCTTCCGCCTCCGGCTCGGCGGCCGGGCGGCGCAGGCCGGTGACGGCCGAGTAGACCGAGCCGATCTGCGCGGCGACCCGCTTCCACGAGTACGCCTGGCGGGCCCGGTCCAGCGCGGCGGTGGCGTAGGTGAACCGCCGCACCTTGTCGTTGATCAGGCGGCGGACCGCACCGCCGAGCGCGCGCGGGTCACGGGCCGGGACCAGGTCCCCGGTCAGGCCGTCGACAACGGTCTCGGTCAGCCCGCCCACCGCGGTCCCGACGATCGGCACGCCGCAGGCCATCGCCTCCAGCGCGGACCGCTCGAACTGCTCCTGCCAGGGCGCGGCGACCAGCAGGTCGGCGGAGCGGTACCAGCTCGGCATGTCCCGGTGCGGCACCGCGCCGATCAGCCGGAGCCGGTCGGCGACCTGGAACCGCTCGGCGAGCGCGCGCAGCGACTTGGCGCCCGGGTCGGCGGTGAGCTGGTCGGCCGGCGGGCCGCCGACCACCACCATCTCGGCGCCGGGCACGTAGCGCATCGCCTGGATGACGTCGCCGAAGCCCTTGTGCTCGACCAGCTTGCCGACCGAGAGGATGCGCGGGCGCTCCGGGTCGCGCGGGGCGATCGGGCCCTCCGGGGTGAACCGCTCGCTGTCCACGCCGGCCGGGACCATGGTGAGCCGGGCCCGCGGCACCCCGATCCGGACCAGGCCGAGCACCTCGTCCTGGGTCTGCGCGACCACCCGGTCGACGGCCCGGCCGAGTGCCCGCTCGTAACCGGTGCGGGACGGGCCGGCGCTGCTCGGGTCGATCGCGCCGAGCTCGTGGAACGACTGCACCACCGGGATGTTGATCTGCCTGGCGGCGGTCACCGCGGCCAGGCCGCTGGTCCAGAAGTGCGCGTGCGCCACGTCCGGCGTCCAGCCGCCGCCCTGCCACTGCTCGCTGAGCGCCCGGGCGAACTCCGCCATGTGCGGCAGCAGGTCCTCGTCCGGCAGCGGGCGGGCCGGACCGGCCGGGACGTGCACCACGCGTACCCCGTCGGCGACCGGGACGACCTCGGCCACCTCGGGATCGGTGCGACGGGTGTAGACCCGTACCTCGTGCCCGAGATCGGCGAGCGCGGCGGACAGGTCGGCGACGTGGGCGTGCTGGTCGCCCACGCCGAGCGGGCTGGCGTGCTCGGAGATCATCGCAATGCGCACGGGCGGGCTCTCCTCAGCGGCGAAGGCAGCAGGTGACAACGGCAGGCTTCGTTGCCCGTCGACCTTCAGCGTAAACATCCCGGTGGCCGGTCAGCTGCCGATCCGGCGGCGGTGGTACTCGGTGTCGTGGTCGGTCAACGCCGCCTGATCTTCGTTGCGGCCGCCCTCCCGGCCCGGTGGCGCTCCCGGTTGAAGGACCACACCCGGGGTAAAACGTTCCCCGTGGCAACCGTGACGCGCACCGTGCAAGCCCCGCCCGAGCAGGTCTTCGCCGTTCTGGCCGACGGCTGGTCGTACAGCGACTGGGTGGTCGGCACCTCACACATCCGGGACGTCGAGCCGTCCTGGCCCGCACCCGGGGCGAAACTGCACCACAAGGCCGGCCCATGGCCGTTCTCCCTGCACGACTCGTCGACAGTGCTGGAGTGCGTGCCGGATCGCGAGCTGAAGATCCGGGCCGGCCTGTGGCCGCTGGGCGAGGCCGTCGTCGACATCGTCCTGGAGCCGCAGTCCGACGGCGGCACCCGGGTGGTGATGCACGAGGACTTCGAGGCCGGCCCGCTGCTCTGGCTGCGCAACAAGCTCAACGACGTGGTGCTGCACCAGCGCAACGTCGAGGCGTTGCGCCGGCTCGCCGACATCGCGGAGGCTCACTCGTAGATCAGCCGGTGGGCGGTCTCCACGAACCCCCGGTATGCCCCGCCGGTCAGTCCACGGTCGCGGGCCAGCGCGGCCCGCGCCGCGTTGGCACCGGGCGCGCCGTGCACGCCACCGCCGGGGTGCGCCGACGAGCTGCCCAGGTACAACCGGTCCACCGGCGTGTCGGCACGCCCCAGCCCGGGCACCGGCCGCAGGAACAGCTGCTGGAACGCCGCCGACGTCCCGCCCCCGATCGCCCCGCCGACCAGCGACGGGTCCTCCCGCTCCAGGTCACCGGGCGCGAACACGTGCCGCCCGACGACCCGGCCGCGGAACCCGGGCGCCTGTGCCTCGAGCACCGCCTCGATCCGCTCCACGTGCGCCGCGATCTCGTCGGCCGGCCACCGCTCCCGGTGCGGCAGGTGGGTGTACGCCCACGCGCTCTCCGTCCCGGCCGGCGACCGGCTCGGATCCGCCGTGGTCATCTGCCCGAGCAGCAGGAACGGGTCGTCCGGCATCTCGCCCGTGGCGATCCGGGCGGAATACCTGGTCAGCCCGTTCAGATCGGCGCCCAGGTGCACCGTCCCGGCCTTGCCGACCTCGGCGTTCTTCCACGGGATCGGGCCGTCCAGCGCCCAGTCGACCTTTACCGTCGCCCCGTCCCAGCGGAAGTGCGCCAGGTCCTCGGCCAGCCGCGACGGCAGCCACCGGGTGCCCACCAGGTCCAGGTACAGCGCCGGTGCCGGCACGTCGGCGACCACCGCCCGGCGGGCCCGCCAGTCCCGGCCGTCAGCGGTCCGCACCCCCATCGCCCGGCCGCGCGCCACCAGGACCCGGGTCACCGGCGCGCCGTAGACGATCTCGCCGCCCGTCGACCGCAACCGCTGGATCAGCGCCGAAGTGATCTTGCCGGCGCCACCCACCGGCACCGGCCAGCCGACCTCCTGGCCGAGCATGGCGAGCAGCCAGCCGTACACCCCGCCGCCCGCCTCCTCCGGCGACAGGTCGGTGTGCAGCGCGCAGCCGGCCAGCGCCACCCGCGCGCCCTCGCCGCTGAACAGCTCCGAACCCAGCTCCCGGGCGGAGAGCACGAGCCGCCGGGCCAGCCGCAGCGACTGGCCCACGCCGAGCTTGCGGGCCAGCCCCAGACCGGCGCGCACCGGCGGGAACGGCCGGGTGATCGCCTCCAGCATGCGCCCGGAGACGGCGGTCCAGTCCTCGTACGCGTGCCGCCACCGCTCGCCGTCCCCGTCCGCGAACGCCTCCATCGAGGCCATGGTCCGCTCCAGCTCCCGGCTGACCGTGGCGGCCCGCCCGTCCGGCAGCAGGTGGGTGAACACGGCGGGGGCGTGCGTCCAGGTCACCCCGTGCCGCTCCAGCTCCATCTCGCGCATGACGGGAGAGGCGTACCCGAGCGGATAGAACGCGCTGAACAGGTCCGACAGGTATCCGGGCGCGGTGATCTCGCCGGAGCGCACCGCACCGCCCGGATGCCCGGTGGCCTCCAGCACCCGTACCGTCCAACCCGCGTCGGCCAGTATGTTGGCCGCCACCAATCCGTTGTGCCCGGCTCCCACGATGACCGCATCAACGATGTCCACATTCGCACGTTAGCCACGTTTAGCCCCGAACCGCGAGGGCACCCCGTGAATCATGGAACGGGGAAACAGCAAGCACGGCGCGGTGCTCGACGAGCAGATGGCCCAGGAGGTGCGTGGCATCTCCCAGGGTGTCGCCGGTAACCGCGCCGAGGAATGGCACACACCCGAGCCGTCCGGCGACGATCAGCCGCCGGTCAGCATCGCCCCGAACGGCGACTTCGGCCGGGGCATCCCGAACGGCGTGGGCAGCTCGCAGGGCGAGGCGCTCAGCCGGTTCGGCAGCTACCTGAACCGGAACGCCTTCCCCGGCGACCGGTCGGCGCTGGAGGCGTCAGCGCTGGCCATGGAAGCGCCCGACGACGTGCTGCGGCGGATCCGGAGCCTGCCCGAGGGCAGGACGTTCCAGAACACCGCCGAAGCCTGGCACGCGAGTGAAGGAGGTACCGCGTGAGCACGGTCACCGAGTTCGTTGACGTCAACGTCCCGGTCCGCACCTGCTACGACCAGTGGACCCAGTTCGAGGAGTTCCCGCGCTTCATGGACGGCGTGGCGGAGATCCACCAGCTGGACGACACCCACCTGCACTGGAAGACCACCATCGCCGGGGTCACCCGCGAGTTCGACGCGGAGATCACCGAGCAGCTCCCGGACGAGCGGGTCGCCTGGACCGCCACGGAGGGCGAGAAACAGGCCGGCGTGGTGACCTTCCACCGCCTGGACGACACGCACACCCGGGTCACGGTGCAGCTCGACTTCGACCCGCAGGGGTTCGTGGAGACCGCCGGCGACAAGCTCGGCATGGTGGACCGGCGGGTCAAGGGCGACCTGCACCGCTTCAAGGAGTTCATCGAGAGCCGCGGCGGCATCACCACCGGCGCCTGGCGCGGCAAGGTCGACCGGCCCGGCATCTGACCGTTTTCATCTTCCGGCTGACGGCCGCCCTCCGGGGCGGCCGTCTTCATGCCGTCGCCCCCTCACGGTCCGCCTCCCGCCAGGTTCCCGCTTTCCGGTACGGCCTGCGAACGGTCCCCCGCGCCGCCCGCCCCGAGCCCCTCGATTCCCGGTACGCCGCCGCCGGTCCCGTCCCGGCCGGGGCCGTCGCCTGATCGTTTCGGGCGGCTCCCACCGGGTACGCGACAGTCATGACCGAGCAACCCGAAGGCGCCTGGCGCGACGAAGAGAAGCTGCCCCTGCAGGATCTGAAGAACGCCATGGCGACCTGGGACACCGACGGACAGAACGAACCCAACGACAACGACACCGGCAACCAGCCGGGGGACGACGTGCGGCCGAGCACGGTGGGACCGAGCGGGCCGCAGTGATCAGCGTGTTCTCGGCGGGACCGGCTCGCGGCGTCAGCCGCTCGGGCGCCGAGCCGGCAGGTGGCGTCGCAGGAGCACGTCGCCCAGCCCGGCCACCGCGCGGACCGCGTACCGGTCGGCGGCTCGTGGCCACCCGCCCTCCCGGAGGATCGCGCCGGCCGGCGTGCCGTTACTGGTGAACCACGGGGTGGCCACCGCGCCGGCGCCACCGTCCAGCGCCAGCCGGAACGGCGCTCCGGTCCCGGCCGTGACGACCACCGAGCCCACGCCGCCGGTGAAGGTGACCGGCACCGTACCGGCCGGGGCCGGCAGCCAGAGCTCGGCGAGCCCGGCGGCGCCCAGATCCAGCCGATCGACCAGGCCGCCGCGCAGATCGACCCGCTCCTCCCCGGCACCGGCCGGCAGCCGGATGTCCCAGCGGACGTCCCGGTTCAGCAGGATCCGCACCTCGTCCAGGCCGTCGCCGCCGGTGGCCCGCAGCCGCACCAGGACCCGGCCGCCGCGCCGGCTGACCACCGGCGCCACCCCGGCGTCCCCCGCCGAACTCACCCGGTAGAGCAGCCCGGGAAGCTCCGCCGTCACCACCCGGACCCGGCTCGCGGCGTCCAGCACGGTGAGCCGGGCACCCCGCTCCGGTCGTGAGCCGGTCCGGTCAAGCAACGATCCGGCCACCACCCGATCCGGCCGGACCGGTACCGGCAGCGAAACCGGCCCGGATTTCCGGACGATCGGGACCAGACCCGCTCCGACCAGCGCGAACGCACCCACTACGGCGGCAATTGAGTGGCTCCGACGCAAGGTTGAGGGCACCATCGGACAACGCAGAATCGGCCGAACGGGTGACGGCGATCCGGACTTATCGAGCCAGAATTTCCGGGTGCGATCTGCCGGATTCCTGTCTGAACGTCAGCGCCGCCTCGCGTGGCTGGGCTTCCTCCTGGCCGCCTTCCAGGCGCCGCTGGCAGCGAAGCTCATCGATGACGCCTCGTGGTTCTTCGCCGTCGTCGTGGCCCTGGTGGTAGCCACGGTCATCGTCGCCGACGACACCCAGCGCCGCCGCCCGGAGCCCGCCGAGATCCCGGAATAACCGGCCCCTTCCACCGCGCCGCCGGCACCCGCCGCTCGCGGCCCCCTCACCGCCCCGGCACGTCGCCGCCCGCGGCCCACTAACCGCGCCCCGGCACCCGCCGTCGGCCCATCCACCCGCGACCGCTGGCACCGTGCTGCCAGCGGCCCCGGCGTGCTGGCGACACCCGCGGCCGCGTCCATGGCGCGTGCGTCAGCCGGGCAGCGCCTCGTGTCCAGGGCGGCCGTGCGTGCGGCGGCGTTCCTTGAGTTCCGCCTCGTAAAGATGCCGGCGCCCGCCCGCGAGCTCGTTCCGAGCGTCTTCCTCCACCTGCCGGAGCTCCCGGTAATACCCGTCGTCATACTCCTCGACGAGCTGGAACGTCCACCGCCCCGGCACCACGTTCCGCCCGATCAGCTCCCGCTCGATCCGTTCCGCGACAGCGGTGTGCCCACCCTGCATGAACAGCGAGACGGCCTCGTCCAGCATGAAGTCGGCGGTCCCGGTCAGCTGATGCATCGAGTACAGATGCCCGCGCACCCGCTCCACCGTCTCCAGCGCCTCACTCAGCTTCCCGAGCGCCTGCACCGTGACGTCGTCGAGCCCCTCCGGCCGCCGATGCCGCGCATCGGGCCCGCTCCCGCCGCCATTCCCCGCGCCCGGCCCGCCGTCCGTGCCGCCCGGGCCGCCGCTCGCCGCGCCCGAGCCGCCGCCTGTGCCGCCCGGCCCGCCGCTCGCCGCGCCCGAGCCGCCGCCCGTGCCGCCGTCCGTGCCGCCCGGTCCGCCGCCCGCAGCGCCCGGCCCGCCGTCCGTTTCTGTAGCCATCGCGCCCTTCCTCTCCCTCAGTTTCCGATTCCGCTCATACCCGCTCGACCCGTCGCCGAACAACGACAGCTTCAACCGAGCTGCACCGTTAGGAAGAACCGTTGGCTACCCGGCGGTCTCTAACTTTTCTTCTCATGAATGGTCTGTTCAGCAACGCCGCCGCCCGCGCCGCCCTCCGCTCCGCGCACGCCTCGCTCGCCGACCTGACCGCTGCCGTTGGCGTCAGCGGTCTCACCGCCGCCCAGGCCTCCCCCGGTCTGATGTCCGTGATCGACCAGCACGCCGCCGGTGTCCGCGACAGCCTCGCCGCGGACACCCGCCCGCTGACCCCGATCCTGCTCGCCGCTTACGCCGAGGGCGTCCGCGACGCCGCCTACCAGCACGGCTGGGTCGCCCCCGAGGGCGAGATCGACTGGTCCGAGAACGACTGGGTCCTCCGCCGCCTGCTCGCCGTCTGCATGCTCGCCCGCACCCTCCCCACCCCGAACTGACCCACCCGGCCGGATCTGCCAGACCCTTCACCAGCCCTGCCGACGGCAGGCCAAGGCAAGGGCCGGGCCTGACCGATCACCCGGCCCGACAGCCGGCCTGATCAGCCACAACCAGCCCAAGCCCACAGGGCCGGCACCGCCCGCGGTGCCGGCCCTTCCCCGTGCGACCGCCGCCACGACCGGCCGAGCAGCGGACCGGCACCCCCACAGGCCGCCGCCCTCGCGGACCGGCACCCCCGCCGACCGGTCACTCGGCCGGCGGATCCTTCGGCCGCGCCGACGGGATCGTCGGCGAGTCGTCGGAACCGTCCGGGTCGGTCCGGCTCCGCTCCGGCTGGGGCAGCGGGACCACCTGGGTGCGGTCCCCGTCCTCGGCCTTGTCGATCACCACCGTCCGGTCCGGCCCGGGCGACGGGATCACCGTCGTCGTCTCCTCACCGGACCCCTGGGTGATCACCGTGGTCGTATCACCGTCACCATCGGCCACCCGGCCGCCCGCCGCCGAGTCGGCCGCCCCGCCGCCCGCCGCCGGGTCGGCCAACCCGCCGCCCGGGCCGTCGGCCACGCCGCCGCCCGGGCCGTCGGCCGCAGTCGTCCCGCCGGCGTCACGGTCATCCGGCTCCGCGTCCCCCGCGACACCCTCCGACGCGCCCCCGGGCGATCCGTCACCGCCCACCAGAACGGTCGGCACCGTCCGCTCGTCACCCGCCGAGGAAGACCCGGCATCTCGTGGGAACGCCGTTGGCACCGTCTCCGAGTCGTCAGCCGCCCCCTGCGGAGCCCCGGCCAACCGTCCACCACCGCCTCCCGGCTGCCCGGACGACTCCCCCGCGCCCGAGCCGTGGTGGTCGGACCACATCGGCCGCACGCCCGGCGTGATCACCGTGGTCTCGCCGGTGCTGGCACGCGGTCCCGGATCGCCCGGCTCCTCGTCACCGGAAGTCTCCGGTGCGCCGCCGAATCCCGGGATGAAGTGCAGCCCGTCCTCGCCGGGAGCCGGGATCACCTGGGTCTCGTCGTCGGGTCGTCCCGGATGAGCCGATGACGCGCGACGGTCCTCGGCCGCGCGTGCCTCCCGCTGCCGCCGCTCGATCTCGGCCCGCCGCGCCTCCTCGGCCCGCCGCGCCTCCTCGGCCCGGCGCTGCTCCTCGGCCTGACGCTGCTGGTCAGCGCGACGCTGCTCCTCAGCCCGGCGCTCCTCCACCCGGCGCTGCTCCTCGGCCCGGCGCTCCTCGACGCGGCGTTCCTCCTCGGCTCGGCGCTCCTCCTCGGCCCGGCGTGCCTCCTCGGCGCGCTGGGCCTCGGCCAGGCGACGGGCCTCCGCCGCTTTCCGCTCCTCCTCGGCCTGCCGGGCCGCCTCCGCCAGGCGGGCCTCCTCGGCGCGGCGCTCCTCCTCCGCCCGGGCCGCGGCCTGGCGGGCACGCTCCTCCGAGTACGCCCGAGCCTGCTCCCGGATGGCCGCCGACTCCACGGCGGCCCGGTCCAGCCACCCCTCCCAGCGCTGCCGCATCGGCCGGACGAGCCCGCCGCCGACCCCCACGATGATCACCCCGGCGACGGTGGCCAGCACCGCGATCAGCAGCGGCCGGGTGACAGTGGTGGCGATGCCGACCTGGTCCAGCCCGGCGATCACGCCGAGCGTGACGATCACCGCGGCGACCGCCCTGGCCAGGACCCGCGCATAGCCCAGCTCGCCGAGTGCGTTGCCGATCAGGTCGTGCACGGCGCCGGCCACGGCGATCGCGGCCACCACGATCACGATCGCCACGAAGAGCTGCGGCAGCCAGGCGATCAACGCGTTGAGCAGGGTGCTCACCTGGTTCGGTCCCCACAGGCCGAAGGCGAACTGCACCGCGATCAGCAGGACCGCCCAGTAGGCCAGCCGGGCGCAGAGCGCCACCGGGTCGGTGCCGCGCAACAGCCGGCCGGCGAGACCGCGCCCGGCGGCGCGGTCGAGGCCCACCCGGCGCAGCGCTCTCGCCGTGATCGTGCGGGCCAGCCGGGCCAGCAGCCAGCCGATCAGCAGCACGGCGACGAACGCCAGCGCCACTGGGAGGTAAAGCACCAGGGACCGCCACATGTCACTCAGTCCACGGCTCAACCCGTCGCCGGTCATCCGCCCTCCCTCGCTCCGTGTGGCACGCCGGTCGGCGCCTTCCACGAAACCCTAGGAGTCGGATGTACCACCAGCCCCTGACAAAAACCGCCGGCGGCTCAGGAACAGACCGTCTCGCCGACCGCGCAGCCGGTGGTCGGCTCCGTCGCCGGCCACCCGGTCGCCGCGGCCGGCTCGGTGGGCGTGCTGTCCGGTTCCGGCCGCCCGGTCCCGGCGGTCGGCTCGACGGTCGGCGTCCCGCTCGTCGGCTGCGTACCGTGTCCCACGGTCAGGGTGGGCTTGCCGATCCGCCCGGTGGCCGAGGGCGAGGCGGACGCCGTCCGCCGGCGCTTGGGCTTTCGCGAGGCCGAGGGTGCGGCCGAGGCTGGGGTGACGGCGGCCGTGGCGGGCACGACGTCCTTCACCGGGTGCGCGTCGGGCACCGAGGTGACCGCGCTGGTGACCGGCGCCGGCACGGTGGACGCCGGGGGTCCGGCACCGTCGCCGGTCATCGCATAGCCGGCCCCGGCCGCCACCAGCACCGCCAGCCCGGCGCCGGCGAGCCCGGCCCAGCGGCGACGGCCGGTGCCCGGCCGGCTGGCCGGCATGTCCGGCATTCCGGAACCGGGCGCCGGATCGGAAGAGGCAGATGACGTGACGGATCCGGATTCCGCGACCACCAGGCGCCGGCCGGGCGACGCCGGATAGGGATCGTCGTCGGGCGCGTCGAGCACCACCGGCATCGTGACCGTCTCCGCCGCCTGCGACCACCCGTCCAACTCGGCCCAGCGCCGCTCGGTCCACGCGTCCGGCGCCGGAGCTCCCGGACCCGGGCCCGGTACGCGCACCGGCAGCGGCTCCCCTCGTTCGATCACGGGCGCGACTATAAATGATCAAGGAATACGCAGGTCACAGTGGGCGATCACGCAGTGTGACGCAGTGCGGGGACGACTTCCGGCACTCCGTCAAGAATCGGACGGTCGGCCGGTGCGACATCGTACAAACGGCCCACTCGGGATAGTCTTTCTGCATGGTCGGCTCGGGAGCGGCACGCCCGCCAGCGATCTCCACGCTGCCCGTGCAGTCCGCGGGCGCCAAGGGATGCGCGTCTCTGGTGCACGCCCGCGACTGGTCCGGCACGACGCTGGGCCCGGCCGACGGGTGGGATCCGGCCGTGCGCGCCGCCGTCGATCTGCTGCTCGAGTCCCCGGTCCCGATGATGTTGATTTACGGGCCGGACTGCCTGGTGCTCTACAACGACGCCTACGCGGAGGTGCTGGGCGACCTGCACCCGGCCGCGCTGGGCGTGCCCGCGGTGCGGGCCTTCGGCGAGGCGTGGGACCAGCCCGGCATGGGTGACGTGATCAGCCGGGTGTTCCGCACCGGCCATCCGGTGCTGGAGCCGGAGAGCCAGGTGACGCTGCGGCCCGGCGGCGCGGAGCCGGCCTTCTACACCCGCGGGCACTCCGTGGTGCGTGACTCGCGTGGGTCGACCGTCGGCGTGCTCACGGTGGCCGCCGAGACGACCCAGGTGATCCACCGGCTGCAGAGCCTCAGTGAGCTGACCGCCCGGCTGGCCGGCGCGCTGACCATCGACGATGTCACCCGCGTCGTCCTGGCGTACGCGATGGCCTCCTTCGATCTCGACCACTGCGCGCTCGCCGTCGACGACGGCGGCTCCTACCGATATGTCCGCCGGATCCGCGGCGAGATGCTGGACGAGGCGGACGAGCGCCTGCCCCCGGTCTGGCGGCGGCTCAGCACCGACCTGGCCGCGCCACTGGTCGCCGCGGCCGAGTCGGGCCGGGCGACCTTCGTCGCCGACGGCGAGCCGCTGCGCGCGATCGCGCAGGATCGGCACGAGCGCCGGGTTCGCGCGCTGGCCGCCCTCCCGCTGCGCACGCCTTCCGTGCGCGGCGCCCTGACCATGGGTTTCCGCCGGGCGCACGCCTGGCTCCCGGCCGAGCGGGCCCTGCTGCGCGCCGCCGCCGAGCTGGTGGCGCAGGCGGCCGAGCGGGCCCGCCGGTTCGAGGCCCAGCACGGCACCGCCCAGCTGCTGCAGCGCAGCATGCTCCCGGAGCACCTGCCCGAGCTGGACACCTTCCGGATCGCCGCGCGCTACGACGTCGGCGTCGACGGGAACGCGGCGGGTGGCGACTTCTACGACGCGTTCCGGCTCATCGACGGCCGGCTGGCCATGGTGCTCGGCGACGTGGCCGGGCACGACGTGCGCGCCGCCGCGGTGATGGGCCAGGTCCGGGCGGCGCTGCGGGCGCTCGCGCTGACCGACCCGGCCCCGCCCAGCGTGCTCGCCGGGCTGGACCGGCTGGTCGGCTCACTGGGCGCCGAGTCGCGGAACGAGGAGATCTTCGTGACCGTGGTCTACGGCGTCCTGGACCCGGCCGACGGCTCGATCACCCTGGCCAGCGCCGGCCACCCGCCACCGGTGCTGCGCCGGGCCGGGCTACGCGGCGAGCCGGCCACCGCCGAGCTGGTGAAGGTGCCGCCCGGCGCCCCGCTCGGCCTGGGCGGCCGCTGGCAGACCGGTTCACTGCTGCTGGAGCCGGGCGACACCATCCTGATGTACAGCGACGGCGTGGTGGAGCGCCGCGGCCGCCCGCTGAACGCCGGCCTGGACGCGCTGGTCGCGGCCGCCGCCGGCTCGGCCAGCGGCGACCCGCGGAACATGTGCTCGCTGGCCACCGCGGCGGTCGAGGGCACCACCGACGACGACGTGGCGGTGCTCGCGGTGGAGCATGCCCTGGCGATGAGCCGGTCGGCGACCATGCAGGTGGCCGCCGAGCCGACCGGGCCGAGCCGGGTCCGGCAGTGGATGACCACCCGGCTGCGCGAGTGGCAGGTGCCGGAGCCGGTGATCGGCGCGGCGATCCTGTGCACCAGTGAGCTGACCACCAACGCCCTGCTGCACGCGGGCACCCCGGCACAGGTGCACATCGACCTGAACGCGGAGCGGCTGCTGGTCTCGGTGGCCGACACCGGCACCCGGGGCAGCGTGATCCGGGCCCGGGCCGACGCGCTCGCCAGCCGGGGTCGCGGACTCGGCCTGATCGAGGAGCTGAGCGACTCGTGGGGCACCGATCCCACGGTGCGTGGTTCCACTGTCTGGTTCGAGATGCTGCTCAACAGAGAGTAACCATGCGCACGCGAAGACGTTTTTCGATCCGATTACTGACAGTTCCGAACGTGAACTATCTTCCACAACCGCTGTCACTATCACATGGATCACTCACGTACTTACGCTACGTAGTTTAATACTGCTCTAAACCGGACAATGAACCGTGCGGTGGTGACGAAGCGTTATCAGTGCCGTAGAGTGCTCAGCAACTGGGGACGTCCATGATGGAGCGGCACATGCGGATCAGAGGGTATGCACCACTGACACCCTGTTGGGTGGAATTGGCGAGTGCGGATCCTGCGCGAGCGGCGCAGTTCTACGGAGAGTTGTTCGGCTGGGAATCAGCCGGTGACCGCTTCAAGCTCAACGGGCGGGCCGTGGCGGGGCTCACCCGCAGCGGGGCGAACCGTCCCGACGGGTGGCTCACGCATCTGAGCACACCCGACCTCGAGGAGACGCTGGAGCAGGTGGCGCTGGCCGGCGGCGCCTGCGTGAGCCAGCCCGCCGACGCGCACGGGGGGCGCCGGGCGGTGGTGGCCGATCCGGCCGGTGCGGTGATCGGGCTCTGGGAGCCGGCCGACTTCGCGGGGGCGCAGGCCGGTGGCGAGCCGGGCACCATGTCGTGGCCGGAATTGATTACCGACGACCCGAACGCCGCCGCTCTGTTCTACGGCTCCGCGTTCGGCTGGCTGCTGCGTCACGACTTCGGCGTCGGCGAGTGGCTGAACCAGGCCCACGACGCCATCGCCGGCCTGGCCTCGGGCTACCGCGGCGCCTGGTGGCGGGCGGCCTTCCAGGTCGAGGACATCGCGGCCACCGCGAATCTGTGCGAGCGCCTGGGCGGTGCGCTTCTCGCGGAGCCGACCGAGGCGGGCCTGTCCGAATTCGCCGAGCTGCGGGACCCGTTCGGGGCGCGTTTCACGGTGGCGGCGCCGGTGCACCACCCGGTGGAGCTGACCGTGTCGCTCGGGTCGCTCGGCGGGCTGCCCGCCTTCGAGTAACTGATCATCGGTTCACCTGCGGAAAGGCCGGCCCTTCGGGGCCGGCTTTCGCGTTCGGCCCGCGTCCGGCCCAGCCACTTCGGACCGCCGATTTCCGGTACGCCGTGAGCACCGCGCCGGGGCTGCCTCGGTCCACGGCGTCAGCTCCGGCGTCGCCACCTTCGGCACGCGCTCGTGGCGAGTCCGGTGGCCCGCTTTCCTGGTGTTGATCTCACCGGGTGGGGCGGATACGGCCCGGCGCGGCCTCGCGGTCGTGGGGAAAAGCGGACATCGCGGGTAGGCACGGGACTCGGCGGGGACGTACCTGATACTTTGAATTTGAAGTTTCAGTTTTGAACGAGTACGCTTCTTCGCATGGCTGAACCGCTCAGTGAGAGCCAGTTGCGGCACTGGCGCGCGTTCATCGAGAGCTCGTGGGCGCTGCACACGACGCTCGAGGACGAGCTGCGGGCCGCCACCGGGCTGAGCATGAACGACTACCACGTCCTGGTCGCGCTCGCCGAGGCGCCGGGGCGGCGGATCCGGATGGGCGAGCTGGCCAGCCGGCTGGTCCTGTCGCCGAGCCGGGTCACCTATCAGATCAGCTCCATGGTCAAACGCGGTCTGGTCGACAAGGAGAGCTGTCCCGACGACAAGCGCGGCTTCGAGGCCGTGCTGACCGAGCGGGGGCTGACGGCGCTGCGCGAGGCCGCGCCGGCGCACCTGGATACCGTCCGCCGAAGCTTCATCGACCACCTCGACGACGAGGAACTGGCCGTCATCGGCCGCGCCTTCGCCAAAATCCGCAAGGCGTGACATCACGATCGGCGCCTCTGGTAACGGGGCCGGCCAGAGCTTGGGGATGGTCGGCCGCGCCATTGTCACCGCATCCCGGCGCGGTCAGCCACTGAGGTGACAGTCGCTGTGTTGTTCCTCGCCGGCGAGCAACCTGTCGGCGATTACGGTCGCCACTTCGTTCAGTTCGGCTATCTCCTCGGCTACTGCCTTCATCGCGTACGCAGCGTCCGACCGTGGACCGTCGCGCTTCGTCTTCTCGACGAGGTCGGCGAACGACGCGACCGAGATCGGTAGGTCGTTCCACATCTTGCAGAGGTCTTCCAGGCTTTTGCCTCCCAGTTCTGACATGTAGATATCGTCCTCCTAGACGCGTCGCCAAGACGGAGAATCACCGTAAGGCTGATTGCTGACAGTCCTTTGGTCCATCCCTGGGGATGCACCATCGGCGGCTGCCCTCCGCACCGAAGCGGCATAGCGCCTCGGGCTCTAGATGGCGACCGAATGCTGTAGCCACCGGACGGGTTTCCGCCGCGTGGCACTCTTCGGTGTGCCTGGCGAACCGGCCACCCACCGCAGCTTGCTCTTGCGACAGGACCGCGCCGGACGGGCCGCTGCCTGGCTGTTCGGCTTGCCAGTCGGAGGATCGCTGTCCTTCTTCGTTTCCGGAGAAACCTCGCCGTCCGCGCGGTGTCGCCGTTCTGACGCAACTCCGCACGCATCGTTCCAGAGCGCTGACGAATGGCCTCCCGTGCGATTCCGGCAGCAGCGACCGCGAGATAGGCCGACGGTGGTGAGCAGCGGGCTGGGATCGCGGCTGTCGGCCATGCCCCTCGGTGCGACCCGCCGCCTTCCCGCGCCGCCGCCTTCTCCGAGATCCGGATGAACGAGGATCGCGGGCGTGATTTGCACAGTCCGCCCGGGCAAGGACATTGTCGGGCTCCTGTCGCACAAAAGCGATTACCAGCGTGTCGGCTTCCTACCCCGTCCGGATCATCTCCGATGAGGTCGATACCGTGCGCGTCATGGTGTACGACATCCTCCGCCGCTGCGCCGCGGATGGCCGGTCGATGGTTGACGCCTTCGCTCACATCCTCGACGTGAGGCAGGATGGCGACCCGGTCACCGCTCCACTCGACGGCTGGTCTTCTCCATTTTGAACATCGCGGCCCAAATGGTCACCGTCAGGAGGAGTGTTCCGGAGAAGGCACCGGCGCCGGCCGTAACGATTTGGTTGACGCTGGCGCCTGCCGCGTCCGAAAGCCAGCCAGCAATCAATGCCGCGATGATGGCTAATTCGAGAAAGACGACGAGAACGCAGAACCGATTTGGCATGCGGTCCATGGGAACGCAGAAACCCCGCGCTTCAAAGCCCGGGGTGTCCTTTTGTTCATGATGCGCACAACCGTCGCATAACGTACTAGTAACCCGTACAAGGTCTGCGCGCACCGTATCGCGCCTGATGCGACTTGGAAACCCCCGAACCGCATCGCGGCGCAATAGTCCACTCCCGAGAGGCCTCAGACCCCCACCGGCCTGGGCCTCTGCCATTCCGGCCGAGGCGCGTAACGCCGGAGGTGAGGCGCGAAGGTCCGTACGCCCAGCGCCGCACCGGATCGAGACCGCGGCGCTCGTGCTGATCCTTTTCGCAGTCGGCAGGGCAGCCGGTGGGGCGTCGTTCACGCACGTCCGCGACTGGACCATGCGGCACGTTCCGGCCGGCACCCAGGTTGGTTCGGCTGGGACAACGCGATCATCTTTGAGCGGGTCCCGTCAACGCTGTTGGAGATGCCCAGGCATCAGCGGGCGAGTGAGGCAGCCGGCCGGTGTTGGACGGCACCGTCAACTTCGCCCACGGGCAACCGCCGCTGTCTCGCTCGGCTTGATCACCCAAACCGCTCCGTCCTCAATCCCACCGCCAGCGACCGCGCGTAAGCCTCGCCGTTTGCGTGCCGGATGACGCAGCTCACTAGTTCTTCAGCTTTGAAGCTAAACACTGGTCTTTCAGATTCGAAAGAGCTATTGGGTCGCCAGTCTCGGGAAGCACCTCAGGAGCTTCGGCGCCCTCGACGTACTCACCCGTGTCCTCGTTTTCAACCGCGGGCGCTGAGTCGGCGGATTCAACCGGGCTCGTCACCTTGCTCGACCCGACCGACCTCGACCGGATCTTTCCCGCCTACCTTCGCGTGGTCACTCAGATAATCGCGGAGGCGCGTCGGGTCAGTGCCCTGGTCGCGGGTGCCTCCCTGACCGCGTACCGCGGGCGTCGGCGGTGATGCTCCTGCGATTGCCTATGCCGGGCAGCTCCCGCCGGCCCGGCTCGCGACGAGCCTATTCGTTACGGGCCCTGTCCAGGTGAAGCGATCCCTCGCGGGAGGCGCGACGATTCAGACCTCGATTTCACGTGCCCGCGCGGCAACGGCCCGCGCTGCCGCCCGGCACACCGCGGACGCCGGCCGCAGCACCGTCCGCGACACGGTTCGGCGCGATCGGGTCGCGCTGGGTTGGGCACGGCTGACCGGCGGCGATCCCTGCTACTTCTGCGCCATGCTCGCTGGCCGGGGGGCGGTCTACATAGGCAAAGACAGTGCCAGGGGAGAGGACCCGTACCACGACGGTTGCGGCTGCATTCCTGTACCGGTCTTCTCGCGTGGCGGAGCGTGGACGGGCCGGTCCCGCGAGTACGCCCCCCTTTGGAAGGACTCAACCGAAGGGTACTCCGGTCGCGAGACAATAAGAGCCTTCCGCCGAGCCTATGAAGCCCGACGGAAGGCGTAAACCCAGGGATACCTCAGGGCCTGGAACTGTCATCGCTGGTCATAACAAGCGCCATCCACAGGCCCAGTCCGACCGTCATTGTTCCGATGAACGCGCCAGCGGCGTAGGCAGCGACCTCTGCAAGCGACCCTCCACTCGCGTCCTTGATCCAGGCCGCAGTGAGCCCAGCAATTACTCCCAACAGGACGAGATTTACGGCAACCAGCACACGCAACAACATGGCCGTCACTCTGCTCAAAGGACTCATGTCGCGCATGAAAATAGATACCCTTGGATCTAATTTTGGCGGAGTTGGCACACATCTTCGACGTTCCGTCATCGTGCCAAGACGCTGCGCATGTAGTGGCCTAGCGCTGTTCACCCGAAAGAGAAGCGGGCAGGTCCCGCACGCCGTCACGGGATCCAGAAGGTCACACCTTGTCGGAAGACCCCACCACCTCGCCCTCGACCGCGCCCGCTGGCAACGGTGACACGGCCGATGATGCGCCCAGCACCACCCCACCCCCTTCCGGCCAGGTGCCGCAGTGGGAGGGCGACTTCGACCCCGAGCGTGCTGCGCGCCTGGTCGAGAACCTGCGCCGCGATCTCGCCGAGGCCCGCGCGAAGGCCAAGACCCCGGCCTCGGAAGTCGCGGAGCTGAAGTCGCAGTTCGACGCGCTCAAGGGTGAACTGACTCAGTCGCGGCTCGACGCGGCGAAGGCCGACGCCATCGCCTCCGCCTGCATCCCGGCGCACCTGGCCGCCTACGTCTCCGGCTCGACGCCGGAGGAGATCAAGGCCAGCGCCGAGAAGGTCGCCGCGGACTTCAGCGTCTCCGTCGACCCGGACCCGATTCCGGGCCGGCCGAAGCCGCGCCTCACCCCGGGCCACGCCACCGATGACTCCGCCCACTCATTCGATCCCGTCGCCGTCGCCGGGGCATCCCGGAGACCCTGACCCTTCCCTACAACGCTTCGACTCCGGAGCTGACCTTCACCAAGGCGCGGAAGACCCTCCGCGACCTGGGCCTGTCTCCGGATGGGCTCTGGGCGGCGTGCGGGACCGGGGTGTACGCGGAGCTGACCGACGCGAAGGCGATCTCCGACGCCTCCCAGTCCGGCTCGACGGAGGCTCTGCGCAACGCCCGTGTCGGGCGCGTCCGGGGCTTCAACACCTTCGAGCACAACTGTCTCGACGATGACGAGACCATCTTCTACAACCGTGATGCGGTGTCCCTGGCGATCCGTGCCCCGTACCCGCCGGAGGGCACTGCCTTCTCCGCGATGCAGTCCGAGGGCGGCTTCGCGATGACCTGGATCAAGGACTACGGCTCCTCGATCCTGAAGAACCGCTCGGTTTTCCCGACCTACGCCGGCGCTCAGGTCATCAAGGTCAAGCGGCTGGCCAAGGATGGGGCGACTTCCCTGATCACTCCGGCCATCCGGGTCAAGACCTCGATCGTTCCTGCCTGAGCGGGGGGCCGAGCGTGAGTCTGCCTCCGCTGGCCACCGTCGAGGCGCTTGCCGTGCGCCTCGACGGCGAGGCCCTGACCGGCGCCGACCTTGCGCGGGCACGTGCTGCGCTCGACGACGTCTCGGCTCTTGTCCGACTGGAGGCGGGTGTCGATTGGGTCGCCACCGACGGGGCCACGATCACCGCTCCGGCGGCCGTCGTGGCTGTCGTTCTGGCGGCGGCCCTGCGCGGCTACCGCAACCCGGACGCTTTCCCGAGCGAATCCGTCGGCTCCTACTCCTACCAGTACGCCCAGGGCTCGACGTCCGCTTATCTCACCGACAGCGAGATCCGAGTCGTCAAGGCCGCCGCAACCGGCCGAGCACGTGCCTACTCCATCCGTACGCCGCCGGCGTACGAGTGGCCGACGCAGCCCCGCGCACCCTGGGAGGCCCCGTGAGGTTCCCCGACGCCGTCCCGGTGCTCCGACCCGCCGGCGTTGACGAGCACGGCAACTCCGGTACGAGTTGGGCCCCCCAGAGGAGTTCGTCGCAGTCGGCTTCTCCTGGTTTACCGGCACGGCCCGGACATCAGGAGCGTCGCGCCCGAGTTTGGCCCACTACCTGCGGCTGATCCGGACAACGGTCGGCCGCTCTGTTCCTTCTCTGTTCTGGCGCGTCTGCGCCCCCTGCATAAGAAGGCCCCTTGGCGGGCGACCCGACTTAAGGGGGCCGCCCACTAGGTCACATCCCACCGCTGACGAGCAACGAACGAGCCCGGCCCGCCCTAGCGGCCGGGCTTTTCGTGCCTAGAGCCGGATGACGTGGCTCACTAGTTTTTCAGATTTTAAAGGAATCCCTAGTCTTTCAGATTTGAAAGAGCTACGCTGACCGCACTGAAGTCAGGAGGGCTTGAGATGCCTGCGATCACCGTTGATGACGTCCTTGTTCTGCCGCGTCTGCCGAAGCTGGACCCGGTCACGACGGAGTACCGCCCGGTGCGCCGCCTGACCACCGCGCCGCAGGGCTACGAGGGCGAGGGCTTCCCAGTGCGGCGCGCGTTCGCCGGGGTGCCGCTGTCCGAGCTTGATCCCTTCATCCACCTGGACCAGATGGGTGAGGTCGACTACGCGCCGGGCGAACCGAAGGGCACGCCCTGGCACCCGCACCGGGGATTCGAAACGGTCACCTACATGATCGATGGGATCATGGACCACCAGGACTCGCTGGGTGGCGGGGGCTCGATCTCCAACAGTGACACGCAGTGGATGACCGCCGGTTCCGGGATCCTGCACATCGAGGCGCCGCCGGAGCACCTGGTGACCAGCGGCGGCCTGTTCCACGGACTGCAGCTCTGGGTGAACCTGCCGCGCGCCGCCAAGATGATCGACCCGAAGTACCAGGACATCCGCGGCAAGGCGGCCGCCCTGCTGACGACCCCGGACGGCGGTGCGCTGATCCGGATCATCGCGGGCTCGGTGGCCGGGCACGCGGGGCCCGGCTCGACCTTCACCCCGATCAACCTGGCGCACGTGACGCTCCAGCCGGGCGCGCGGCTCGACCTGCCGTGGCAGCCGGAGTACAACGCGCTGGTCTACACGCTCTCCGGCGAGGGCTGGGCCGGCACCGACATGCGCCCGATCACACTCGGTCAGCTGGCCACGTTCGGCACCGGCGACGCGATCCGCGTGGAGGCGAAGACCGAGCTGGACCTGTTCATCATGGGCGGCCGGCCGATCCGCGAGCCGATCGCGCACTACGGCCCGTTCGTGATGAACACGAAGGCCGAGCTCCAGCAGGCCTTCGAGGACTTCCAGAAGGGCCGCCTGGGCACCATCCCGGCAGCCCGGCTGCCGCACACCGATTGATTCTTTCGGTACGCGATGAGCCCGCACCGTTGGCCGCCGGAGATTGCCCGTTACCGACCGCATGCCGCCGAGCCCCGGGCTCGGCGGCTCCGGGCGTACCGGAAATCGTCCACCCGAAGCACAGCGGGCCGGGACCGGGTCGCTAACCTGCGGCCGTGGCGATCCGTCAGGCAGTGCCCGCCGACGCGGGGGAACTGATCCGGCTGCGCGCGATTCTGCTGCGCACCTTCGACATGCCGGGGTGGAACGACGACTGGCGCGAGCCGGCCCGCCGGACGCTGGTGGAGCAGCTCGGGCGGCCGGCGGCGACGCTCGGCGCGTTCGTGGTGGACCGGCCGGCCGGGGACGGACTGGCGGCATGTGCGCTCGGGCAGATCGAGCAGCGGCTGGGCAATCCGGCCAACCCGGACGGGCGGATCGGCTACGTCTACAACGTGGTGACCGATGTCGATATGCGGCGGCGCGGGTACTCCCGCGCCTGCATGGAGGCGCTGCTGGAGTGGTTCCGGGAGCGCGGGGTGCGGGCCGCCGACCTGCGGGCGTCGGCCGACGGCGAGGCGCTCTACGAGTCGCTCGGGTTCCGCAGGAGCCACGAGCCGGGGATGCGGCTGACGATCAGCTGACGCTGCGGACCTCCAGGGACCGGGTCAGCTCGGCGCGCAGTCGCTCGATGTCCACCGCACGCTCGGCGAGGACCAGCATCGCCAGCCCCTGACCCTCCCGGATCATGCCCAGCATGATGTGCTCCGGCGCGATGAACTTGTGCTTGAGCCGCAACGCCTCGCGCAGCGACAACTCTAGCACCTTCTTGTTCCGCGCGGAGAACGGGATGTGCCCGCTGGTGGTGAAGTACTGCTTGCCGAAGAGGCCGCGCTTCTTCGGGGCGGGGCGCGGCAGCCGCAGCGAGCCGGCGCCGAAGTTCTCCTCGATCGCGGCGCGGACCGCCTCCAGGTCGATGCCGATCGCCTTGAGCGCCGCGGCGTCCTCGGCATCGCGCTCCGCGGTGGCCGCCGACTCGGTGGTGCGGTCGCCGACGTGCCGGACGACGGCGTCGCGCACCGCGGCCCGGTCGACGCCGGCCCCGCGCAGCACCGCCGCCGCGCCGCAGTCGGTGGCCAGCAGCGCGAGCAGCAGGTGCTCCGTGCCGATCCTGGAATGGCCCAGCTCACGTGCCTGCTCCTGGGCGCCGGTCACGACGGCGCGCGCATCCAGGGTGAATCGCTCGAACATCTCAGCCCTCCCGCGGGTCGTGCATCGGCATCAGACGTGCGTGCTTCTTGTGTACGCCCTGACGGGTCACCTCGAGCGCGTCGGCGATCTCCTGCCAGGACCAGCCCTTGCTACGGGCATTCGCCACCTGGAGGTGCTCCAGGCCCTCCAGCAGGCGGCGCAGTGCCACCACCGCGCGGAGCCCGACCCGGGGGTCGGCGCTGCTCGCGGCGGCGGCGAGGTCGGTTGCCTCGGTCATGGTGTCAACCTACGTTGACGCAGCCCGGATTGTCAACCTCGGTTGACGGGCGGGCTTTTGCCGGCGCCCGCAACTAGGCTTCCGGCATGAATTGGATCGAGCGTTTCGCCGACGTCGTGGTCCGGGCCGGGGTCAACATCCAGCCCGGGCAGGGTGTGGTGCTCAACACCGACACCGCCCACCTGCAGGTCGCCCGCGCGGTGGTCGAGGCCGCCTACCGAGCCGGCGCCGCCTGGGTCGAGCCGGTGTGGCGAGACGGCCCGATGCACCGCTCGGCGGTCGATCACGCCTCTCTCGACCAGCTCCGGTCCAGCCGCCCGTGGGCGGTGCGGCGCATCCAGGAGTGGGCCGAGCAGGGCTCCGCCTTCATCACGCTGGTCGGTGACGCCGACCCGCACGTGCTCGACGGCGCCGACCCGGCGCGGGCCGCCGCGGTCCGGGTGGAGGAGCAGCTGGCCTATCGCGACGCGGTGATGGGCAAGCTGCGCTGGACGGTGATCGGCGCGCCGAACCCGGGGTGGGCCACCCAGGTCTACGGCGAGCCTGACGTCGACCGGCTGTGGGCCGCCGTCGGCGTCGCGATGCGCCTCGACCAGCCGGATCCGGTGGCCGCCTGGCAGCAGCGGGCCGCCACCCTCGGCGAGCGCGGGGCGACGCTGGACGCGCTGGAGCTGACCGAGGTCCGCTACCACGGCGAGGGCACCGACCTGACCGTCGGGCTGATCCCGGGCTGCCACTGGACCGGTGGCGGCATGATCGACGACGCCGGGATCCCGTACCTGCCGAACATCCCCACCGAGGAGGTGTTCACCAGCCCGGACCGGCGGCGGGCGGACGGCACGCTCCGGATCACCAAGCCGCTGGCGCTGCAGGGCCGGCTGGTCCAGGGGCTGCGGCTGACCTTCGAGGGCGGCCGGATCGTGGCGGCCACCGCCGACGAGGGGCAGGACATCGTCGAGGCGCAGCTGGCCACCGACGAGGGCGCCCGGCACCTGGGCGAGGTGTCGCTGGTCGACCGGGACAGCCGGATCGCCCAGGCCGGCATCGTCTTCCACAACACGCTCTACGACGAGAACGCGGGGTGTCACGTGGCGTGGGGCCAGAGCTTCCCGTTCGCCGTGCCGGGTGGCGTCGGCATGACCCCCGAGCAGCGCGCCGAGCTGGGGCTCAACGTCTCGGGGGTGCACACCGACGTGGTGGTCGGCGGGGAGGGCATCACCGTCACCGGCACCGGTCCGAAAGGGACCGTCGACATCATCCGCGACGACGAGTGGGTGCTGTGAGGGCGGCCCACCACGAGATCGCGAGCGGCGAGATCAGGACATGAACAGGAGTGCGGTGGTGCCGAGCAGCACCAGCAGCAGCACCGTGACGAGCAGACCCGTCTCGGCGGATTCGGCGGTTTCGGGCAGGGGTGTGGTGGTGAGCGGTTCACTGCTCATGAGGAGACTCCTCCGCGGGGGTCGCGGGACATGCGTGCGGCGGCCGGGGGGCTTACGGTGAGGGCGTCGTCGACCTCGGAGGGGTTGCCTGTGCCACCGGAGGACTGGCTGCTGACCGCCGCCGAACGCGGCAACCCGCACACCGACTTACCCACCTGGTGTTCCGGAAACACCGCCGAACCACTCATTCACGGAAAGACGTACTTCTCCCGATTGATGGCGGAAGTGGAGCGGCTCGAGGCGGGTGACCACCTGCTGTTCACCGACTGGCGGGGCGACCCGGACGAGCTGGTGGCCGACGACGGGCCGACGATCGCCGAGCTGTTCGCGGCGGCCGCCCGGCGCGGCGTGGTGGTCAAGGGGCTGCTCTGGCGCTCGCACCTGGACAAGCTGGCGTACAGCGAGGAGGAGAACCGCAACCTCGGGGACGCCATCCGGGAGGCCGGCGGCGAGGTGCTGCTCGACCAGCGGGTCCGGCGCGGCGGCTCGCACCACCAGAAACTCGTGGTGCTGCGGCACCCGGGCCGGCCCGAGCGGGACGTGGCCTTCGTCGGCGGGATCGACCTGTGCCACAGCCGGCGGGACGACGCCGACCATCACGGTGACCAGCAGGCGGTGCGGATGGCCGCCGCCTACGGCCCGACCCCGCCCTGGCACGACGTGCAGCTGGAGCTGCGCGGACCGGTGGTCGGCGCGCTGGACCTGACGTTCCGGGAGCGCTGGTGCGATCCGGCGCCGCTGGACCAGCACGGGCCGATCTCCACGGCGATGGACAAGCTGAAGCACGCCGACCTGCACGCCGACCGGATGCCGCCGCAGCCACCGGACCCGCCGCCGTGCGGGCCGATGACCGTGCAGGTGCTGCGGACCTATCCGGCGATGCGCCCGCGCTACGGTTTCGCCCCGCTCGGCGAGCAGACGGTGGCACGCGGCTACACCAAGGCGATCAAGCGGGCCCGGCGGCTGATCTACCTGGAGGACCAGTATCTCTGGTCGGCCGAGGTGGCCCAGCTGTTCGCCGAGGCCTTGCAGGCCAATCCGGAGCTGCACCTGATCGCCGTGGTGCCGCGGCATCCGGACGTGGACGGGGCGTTCGCGCTGCCGCCCAACCAGGTGGGCCGGGAGCAGGCGATCGACCTGTGCCGGCACGCCGCGGCCGACCGGGTGCACATCTTCGACCTGGAGAACACCGCCGGGACACCGATCTACGTGCACGCCAAGGTGTGCGTTGTCGACGACGTGTGGTGCAGCGTGGGCAGCGACAACTTCAACCGTCGTTCGTGGACGCACGACAGCGAGCTGTCCTGCGCGGTCCTCGACACGACACCGGACGAGCGGGACCCGCGGGATCCGGCCGGGCTGGGCGACGGCGCCCGGCGGTTCCCCCGCGAGCTGCGGCTCGCGCTGATGCGCGAGCACCTCGACACCGAGGAGGACAAGGACCTGCTGGACCCGGTCTCCGCGGTGCGCAGGATGACAGCGGCCGCCGAGGCGCTGCGCGACTGGAGCGACGGCGGTCGTCGCGGCCCCCGCCCGCCGGGCCGCTTGATCCCGCACTCGACCGAGCGTCTCCCCTGGTTCCAGCGCGCCTGGGCGACTCCGGCGTACCGGTTGATCTACGATCCGGACGGCCGTCCGTGGCGCGATCGCCGAGCCGGCCGATGGTGACCGGGGGTATGCCTGGGTACACCTCGGCACGGTGGCCAGCGGGATGGGCCGCGCATGATCGGCCGCCTACGGTGAATCGGTGTCCATCACAACGCTGAGCGCGGCCCTGCGCGACCGCCGCTATCTGATCACCCCGTGGCCCTGGCGGTCGTCGCTGTTCCTGGCCACCACCGCGATCGTCGCCACGCCGCTGGCCTGCGGCCTGTGGCTCGGCCTGCTGCCGCTGCTGGTGGCCGCGAACGACGTCGGGCACGGCCGCGGCCCGGACGGCGCGGTCATCTTCCTCGCCCTGCTCGGCGCGGCCCTGCTCACCGTCGCGGCCCCGCTGGTGGCGCTGCCGGTGGCGGCGCTGGACCGCCGCCGGCTCCGGCTGGTCGACGAGCGGCCGCTGCACGGCGGGCCCGGCGGCGACCTGATCTCCCGGCTGCGCGACGAGAGCACCTGGCGGGCGGTGCTCTACGCGCTGTTGCTGGCCCTGCTGGCGCCGCCGGTCTTCTTCGGCGCGTTCCTGCTGCTGCTCGTCGAGGCGCTCATGCTGTTCAGCCCGTTCAGCGTCGGCACCTGGAACTTCGGTGACTACGAGGTGCACGGCGGGCTCCGCGGTGTCCCGCTCTGCCTGGCCGGGATCGTCCTGGTGCCGGTCCTGCTCTACCTGGCCGGGGCGCTCGCCGCCGGGCAGGCGCTGCTCGCCCGCCGGCTGCTCGGCGCCGGGGATCCGCTGCGGGACCAGCTCAGCGAGGTGCACCAGTCGCGGGCCCGGCTGGCCGACGCGTTCGACGCCGAACGCCGCCGGATCGAGCGGGACCTGCACGACGGCGCGCAGCACCGGCTCACCAGCCTCACCCTGCACCTGGGACTGGCCCGGCTGGACCTGCCGGACGGGTCGCCGGCCGCCGAGCCGCTCGGGCTCGCGCACACCCAGGCGAAGGAGTTGATGGTGGTGCTGCGCGACCTGGTGCACGGCATCCGCCCGCAGGTGCTGACCGATCTGGGCCTGCCGGCGGCGCTGCGCGAGCTGGCGGCGACCTCGCCGATCCCGGTGACCGTCGAAACCGACATCGCGGCGCGGCCGCCGGAGGGGATCGAGACCACCGCCTACTTCGTGGCCGCCGAGGCGCTGACCAACATCGCCAAGCACGCCCACGCCACCCGGGCCCGGGTCCGGGTGACCGGCGACGGCACCCGGATCGACCTGGAGATCGAGGACGACGGGCGGGGCGGAGCCGACCCGGCCGGCGGCAGCGGGCTGACCGGGCTGGCCGACCGGGTGGCGGCGGCCGGGGGCCGGTTGCTGCTGGCCAGCCCGGCCGGCGGGCCCACTCTGCTGCGGGTGGAGCTGCCATGTCCGAGGTGACCGCGCGGGTGGTGCTGGCCGAGGACGGGGTGCTGCTGCGCGAGGGGCTGATCCAGGTGCTGGGCCGGTTCGGGTTCACGGTGGTGGACGCGGTCGGCGACGCCGAGCAGCTGATCACCTCGGTCGGCACGCACGAGCCGGATCTGGTGATCACCGACATCAAGATGCCGCCGGACTTCCACGACGAGGGGCTGCGCGCCGCGGTACGGCTGCGCCGGATGCGCCCCGGCCTGCCGGTGGTGGTGCTCAGCCAGTATGTGCAGGAGGCGTACGCGGCCGACCTGATCGGCACCGGCGACGGGGTGGGTTATCTCCTCAAGGACCGGGTGGCCGACATCGCGGAGTTCGTGGCGGCGCTGCGCACCGTGCTGGCCGGCGGGACCGTGGTCGACCCGGAGGTGGTGCGGCGGCTGCTGCACCGGCCGCGGGATCCGCTCGCCGGCCTGTCACCGCGGGAGCGGGAGGTGCTCGCCCTGATCGCCGAGGGCCGGTCGAACTCGTCGATCGCCGGTGCGCTCTTCGTCAGCGAGACGGCGATCGGCAAGCACGTCGGCAACATCCTGGCCAAGCTCGGCCTGCCGCCGACCGACGACACCAACCGGCGGGTGATGGCAGTGCTCACCTACCTGGGAGCGCGGCCCTGAGCCAGGCGCCAGACCCGCGGCACCCAGATCGGGGCGGCCGGGTCGCCGTCCAGGCCGAGACCGACCCGCCAGGCGCGCATCGGCGGACGGCCCAGCCGCGACCAGCGGTCGATCAGGGCGGTGGCGACAGCCGTATAGCGGTCCGCCTCCGCGCCGCCGGCCAGGATCGAGCCGTCCGGCAGCACCACGGCGCCGCCGGTGCCGGTCTCGTCCAGCAGGGCCAGATGGACCTGCTCGCGGCCGGGCAGCGCGGCCAGGGTGGCGCGCCGGTGCCAGGCACCGGCGGCATACCAGAGGTCGCGGAACATGGCGGTGTCCAGCGGGGACGTCCAGCGCGGCGGGGCGGTCTCGGTCAGGTCGGGCAGGACGCCGGCCGACGGCGGATGGCTGCCGGCGTGGCGCGCGCCGAGCGGGCCGGCAGCGCTCATGAAGCCGGACGGGCAGACCACCGTGGCGTCCATCGGATCGCCGGGACGCGCCGCCAGCACCGGGTGGTGACCGGCGTGCTCGACCGGGGCGAGCACCAGCCCGTCCGGGGTGAGCTGCTCGAACCAGTGCGGGGAGAGCCCGGCGATGCCCACGGTGACGACGATCCGGTCGTACCGGAAATCGTCCTCCGGAAGCCCCCGATAACCGTCGCCGGCGACGATCCGCACCCCGGCGATCCCGGCCCGGGCCAGCGCGGAGCGCGCCCGGGAAGCCACGTCCTCCTGGACGTCCACACTGGTCACGGTGGCCCCGAGGGTGGCCATCAGGGCCGCGTTGTAGCCGGTGCCGGCGCCGATCTCGAGCACCCGCATGCCGGGCCGCACGTCCAGCGCGGCCAGCATCACCGCCATCAGCGACGGCTGGCTGGACGAGCTGATCGGCACGTCCCCGTGCAGCTTGGTGACCAGCACGTCGTTGCGGTAGACCGCGTCGAGGAACCGTGGATCGTCGGGCTCGACGCGGCTGCCGTCGCGCCGGTGGAAGCCCTCCGGCACGAACAGCTCGCGGGGCACGGCCGCGAAGGCCGTGGCCAGCTCCGGCGTCAGCGCGACGCCGTCCTGCCGGATCTGGTCGAGAAAATGCCGTCGCGCGTCCGCCATCCCGCAACGGTACGTTTACATGGCCGCTCCGGCGGCGGCGAGACATTCCGGCACGTCACCGGCGTGATAGGGCCACTCCGACTGCTCGATGTGGGCGAGGAAACCGGCGTAGGTGGCGGCCGACAGCAGCCCGGCGACCGGGCGCAGCAGCTCCACCGCCCGCTCCGGATCGCAGCCCGGCACCGTCGCCCGCCAGCGCCGCGCCCATCCCTCGATCACCGGGCCGGGTGTCTCCAGGCCGTCGATCAGCCGCAGCAGGTCGAACGCCGGGTTGCCGATCGCCGAGTCGCCCCAGTCGACGACGACCAGGCCGTCCCCGGCGTCGGTGCGCACGTTGCCCGGGTGCAGGTCGCCGTGCAGCAGCGTGTCCGGCAGCCCGCACGCCGCGACGTCGGCGAGCCGCGCCGGCAGTCCGTCGATCAGCTCGGCCAGGCCGGGGATGCCACCCAGGTAGGGCGCTGCCACGTTGACGAAGCGGTCGATGTCGAGGCGCTTGTCGGGCACCCCGGTCAACGCGTCGAGCCGGCCGGCGAAGTGCGCCTGCACCGGGTGGAAGGCCTCGGCGATCCGCTCGCACAGATCGGCGCCGGCGCCGTACCGGTCCTCGCCCGGCACGTGCGCGAGCAGCATCCGGCCGGCCTGCCCGGACGCCAGAACGTAGGGCACCAGGTCCGGCTCGACCGACGCGACCAGGCCGAGCACGGCCGGCTCGTGCGCGAAGAAGCCGGGCACCTGCTTGAGCCAGGCGACCGGCCCGTCCGGCCCGTCCATCCGCCAGATCGCCGACAGGTTCCAGGTCCGCTGCTGGCGGGGGGTCACCGGGCCCAGGCCGAGCCGGTCCAGCACGCCGGACGCCCAGGCCAGGGTGGCGCCCGGCCCGCCCGGCTCGGCCCACGGCGCGCGCTGGGCGTGCGGCACCAGGTCGGCGCCGAGCGGGATCAGCCCGGCCGGCCGGTCGCGGGTCTCGGCCAGGTAGGTGACGTGCCCGCCGGGTGGCGCGGCCCGGTCGGCGTGCAGCAACCGCAGCACGGTGACGTCGGCGCCCGCCCCGGCGACCACCTCCGCCACCTCCTGCCACCAGGGGCTGTCGACGGTGAACGGCGGCAGCGCGCCGAGCAGCTCACCGGCCGGATCGACCAGTACCAGGGTCACGGTTCGAGGCACTGCCTCATTCTCGCCCACAGGTGATCCCGATCGGCGCGCCCCAGCAGACGAAGCCGGGCCATTCCGCCGTCCGGGAAGATGTCCAGCCGGACGTGGGTCACCTCCGGGCCCTTGCGCAGCGGGAACCGGTGCGGGGTGTCGGGGCGCAGGGCGGTCCGGGGCAGCAACTCGACCTGTTCGCCGCCGGCGGTACGCCCGGTCAGCGCCGCCCAGCCGGGAGCGTTGCCCTTGAAGTGGCTGGTGTCCAGGTCGGCGAAGCGCAGCCGGGCCGGTGCGGCGAGCCGGACCAGCACCCAGTCGTTGGCGTCGTCGCGGCGGCGGGCGGTCTCCCAGCCGTCGCCCATGTTCAGCGCCAGGCCGGGCATCAGCATCCGCTGCGGATTGCCGTAGAACATGTTGCTGCAGTCGACGACCCGGCCGCCGTACTCCGCGGCGGCCACGTCGAAGACCTTCGGCAGCAGCCGCGGGTCGGGAACCACCTCGCCGTGCACGCGCAGCCGGGCCACCCCGCCGTCCGGGAAGATGTTGAGCCGCACGTGGGTGAAGCGGCGCGGATCGCCGACCGGGAACAGGTTGCCGCTGTCGCCCTTGAGTTCCGAGCGGGGCAGGATCTCGGTCCACTCGGCCTCGGCCAGCTCGGCCGGGCCCGGATAGCCGGGCAGCGAGGTCGCGTCGACGGAGGCGTACGGCGGGAAGTTGCCGGTGAAGAACGCGGTGTCGACGTCCACCCCGTGGATCACGCCGGGCGCGCCCAGCCGGATCACCGCGAAGTCGTGGCCGGGCGTACGCCGGCGGCGGGTCTCCCAGCCGTCGTAGACCTGGCCCTTCTGGTCGAAGGTCCGCGGCGCGTGGCCGGGCGGGTGCGGCAGCACGAGGTGGTCGGCGGCGGCGAAGAACTCGTCGTTCGCCTGCACCACGCCGCCGCCGAAGGCCCGGGACGCCAGGTCGGGCAGATCCCTCATCGTTCCTCCCTCGCGAGGAGACGTCCGTGTCGTTCGGCACCGGTCACCGGGCGGCCCCGGAGCCAGGTGGTACGGACCACGCCGTGCAGGGTCCGGCCGGCGTACGGCGTCACCGGGTTCCGGTGGTGCAGCGCGTACGGGTCGACCAGGAAGGTGGCGTCCGGATCGAACGCGACCAGGTCGGCGTCCGCCCCGGGCGCGATCCGGCCCTTGTGCGGCAGGCCGGCCAGGTCGGCGGGGCGGGTCGCCATCCAGCTCACCACGTCGGCGAGCGCGAACCCCCGGGCTCGCGCCGCCGTCCAGATCACCGGCAGGCCCAGCTGCACCGAGGCGATGCCACCCCAGGCCGCCGCGAAGTCCCCGGTGTCCCGCCGTTTCAGTTCGGGGGTGCACGGCGAGTGATCGCTCACCACGCAGGTGATCAGGCCGTCGGCCAGCGCCGCCCAGAGCCGGTCGGCGTTGGGCGCGTCGCGGATCGGCGGGCAGCACTTGAACTCGGTGGCGCCGTCCGGGATCAGGCGAGCGTCCAGGGTGAGGTAGTGCGGGCAGGTCTCCGCGGTGATCCGCACGCCGTCGGCTCGCGCCCGCTCGATCAGCGGGAGCGCGGAGGCGGCGGACAGGTGCAGGATGTGCACCCGCCGGTCGGCGGCGCGGGCGGCCGCGACGGCGGTGGCGACCGCGGCGTGCTCGGCGGCGGCCGGCCGGGAGGACAGGAAGTCGGCGTAGGCCGCCGAACTGGCCGCGACGCGCAGCCGCTCCGGATCCTCGGCGTGGATCACGAACAGCGCGTCGGCGGCGGCCATCGCGGTGGCCAGCTGCTCCCGGTCGACAGGCGGGAACTCCGGCACGCCGGAGTCGGCGAGGAAGGCCTTGAAGCCGAAGACCCCGGCGGCGTGCAGGGCGGGCAGGTCGGCGGCGTTGCCCGGGATCGCGCCGCCCCAGAAACCGACGTCGACGTGGCACTGACCGGTGGCGGCGGCCTGCTTGATCCGCAACGCCGCGACGTCGACAGTGGGCGGCAGGCTGTTCAGCGGCATGTCGATGATCGTGGTGACCCCGCCGGCGGCCGCCGCCCGGGTCGCCGTGGCGAAGCCCTCCCACTCGGTCCGGCCCGGCTCGTTGACGTGCACGTGCGTGTCGACCAGGCCCGGCGCCAGCACGGTGTCCCCGAGATCGACATCGACGGCGGCGGTGACCTCGGCGTCGTAGGGCCGGATGGCGGCGATCCGCTCCCCCGCCACCACGACCGCCGCCGGGACCGCACCGCCGGGTGTGATCGTCCGCCGGGACCGCACCACGAGATCCGCCATGGTCCGACCCTAGCCGCGCTTTGTTTCGGCGGGGCCCTTCGCTAACCTCCGATCATGGTGCGACGGTGGCGGTTCTCCGCGGTGGCGGCGGCGGCCGGCGTGCTCCTCGCGGCGCGCGAGCTGATCTCGGGGTCGATCGGCGGTGCGGCGATCCTGCTGGCGTTCTTCCTGCTGCTGGCGTTCCTGGTGTCGCCGCTCTACTTCCCGCGGCCGGTCACCGCCACGGCGCCCCGCCCGGTGATCTACTGGCGTCCCGGCTGCCCCTACTGCCTGCGCCTGCGCACCGCTCTCGGCCGGCGGGCGAGCCGCTTCCAGTGGGTCGACATCTGGCAGGACCCGGCGGCCGCCGCGATCGTCCGGGGCATCGCCGACGGCAACGAGACAGTGCCGACGGTGGTCATCGGCGGGGCGGGCTTCGTCAACCCGAGCCCGCGCTGGCTCAAGGAAAAACTGCGACAGGCTTGACGGTACGTTCTGGGCACCCGTACCGGGCTCGTGCCGTCACACGGCCAGGCCGGCCAGCGTGGGTGGGCCTTTCCGCCGCGCCGGGCGCACGTGCGTCCAGCGCAGGAACCTGTCGAACATCTCGTGCGGCGGCCGCCGCGGCAGGTCGGCCACAGCCTGCTCCAGGTGCCCGGACATGTACAGCGCCAGCGACACCCGATCCGACTCGGCGGCCAGGATCGCGCGCGCCGGCTCGCACGGCCACGCGCACCCGCACGACCGGCACTCCCACGACGGACGCTCCCGGGTGTGCTCGACCCGGCCGTCGTGCGTGTCGTCGTCCCACTCGTCGTCCCACTCGTCGCCCAGGTGCAGGCTCCGGGTGACCGCCGGCGGCGGGGCGGTCGCGGCGTCCGGGCACGGGTACCAGCCGCACCCGCAGGAGCATCGTTTCTTCCAGGGCGCGTACCAGGCCCGGACCGGTTCGTGTCGCACCTTCATCGCCTCCCGGCGGTCCCGGCTCTCTGTCGCCGGCTGATGCTGACTTGTACGTATTTCGCGAGCCCCGGTTCGAGGTCATCGGTGATTCGACAGGCCCGGATGTCGCACGTTCTGCCTCTTCAGACCAGTGTGGTGAGCCGCTCCCGGGGAAAGCCCGCGTCGGTCAGGGCGCCGCAGTCCAGGCCGCGCAGCAGATAACCGGCGAGGGCGCGGGCGGTGGCCGGCTCGTCCAGGATCCCGCTGTCCCGCCGGTCCAGGTAGTGCCGCAGCCGGGTGACCGCCGCGTCCCGCCCGTCCCGGAAGAACGCGTAGGTCGCCGCGTAACGGCTGGGCAGCTGCGCCGGGTGCAGGTCCCATCCCTGGTAGAAGCCGCGTTCCAGGGAACGGCGGACCAGGCGGTGGTGCAGCTGCCAGCCGGCGTGCACCCGGTCCCGGTCGCCGACCGGCAGGATGTTGGTGGAGCCGTCGCTGAGCCGGACGCCGGTCTGCGCGGCGGCCGCCTGCATCACCGCCTTGGCGTAGTCGGCGGCCGGGTGCTCCATCGACTGGTACGCCGCGGCCACCCCGGCGGCGGCGCTGTAGTCGTACGTCCCGTAGTGCAGGCCGGTGCAGCGCCCGGCGGCCGCGGTGATCAGCCGGGCGACGGTGGCGGAGCCGTCCGCGGCGAGCACGGCCGAGGGCAACTCGACCTGGATCTCGAAGGTCAGGGCGCCGGCGTTCAGGCCGTACGCCGACTCCAGTTTCTCGCAGACCGCGACCATCGCCGCGACCTGATCGGTACCGCTGACCTTGGGCAGGGTGATGGTGAAGGAGTCCGGAAAGGACTCCAGGAACAGGTCGAGGGTCCGCAGCGAGCGGCGCCGGGTGGCGGCCTCCAGCGACTTGATCCGGATCCCGAGGAACGGTGGCCGGGAGCCGTCGCGGAGGATCGCGGCGGCCTTGCGGACGGCGGCGTCCTCCTGGTCGTCGTCGCGGACGCCGTACCCGTCCTCGAAGTCGACCCGCAGGTCCTCGATCGGCTCGCGAGCGAGCTTGGCGCGGATCGCCGGGTCGGGCCAGGGGAAGTCGTGCTCGTCCATCGCGGCCAGGGCGATGGTGCCCCAGTCGCGGAACCCGTCGAGCTTGTCGGCGGGGAGGTAGACGGTGTGCACGGGTTGCCGCCCGGCACGCTCCCCCGGGTATCGAGCCCGGAGGAACGCGTCGTGGGCGGCCAGGCGCCGGTCGATCTCGGTGTGATCCTGATCGGACAGGCGCATCCTCGCTCCTCGTGTCCCGGTCGCCTCGGCAGCGGTCGGTCACCGCCCCGCCACCTCAGCGGCTCGGCTCGCTCAGTCGATCGACTCGTAGGCCGCGGTGGTGAGGAAGTCGGCGAAGTCGTCGGCGAGGGCCACCCGCTCGAACAGCTTGCGGGCGTCCTCGAAGCGACCGCCCTCGCCGGCCGCCTCCGTGATCTTGGCCAGTTCCTCGTCCTCGATCCGGCTCACCAGCTCCGCGGTGATCGGGGTGCCGTCGGGCAGCTTCACCCCGTTGTGGATCCACTGCCAGATCTGCGACCGGGAGATCTCCGCGGTGGCGGCGTCCTCCATCAGGTTGTGGATCGCGACCGCGCCGTTGCCGCGCAGCCAGGCCTCCAGGTACTGCAGGGCCACGTTGACGTTGTTGCGCAGGCCGGCCTCGGTGACCTGGGCGTCCAGCGCCGCGACGTCGAGCAGGTCGGCGGCGTCGACGGCGACGTCGGGACGCAGTTTCGACAGCTGGTTCGGCTTGTCGCCGAGCACCCGGTCGAAGATCGCCTGGCAGACCGGGACCAGGTCGGGGTGGGCCACCCAGGAGCCGTCGAAGCCGTCGCCGGCCTCGCGCTCCTTGTCCTCGTTCACCTTGGCCAGCGCGATCTCGTTGACCTTCGGGTCGCGCCGGCTCGGGATGAACGCGGCCATCCCGCCCATCGCGAACGCGCCGCGCCGGTGGCAGGTGGAGACCAGCAGCTCGGAGTAGGCACGCATGAACGGCGCGGTCATCGTGACGGCGGCGCGGTCCGGCAGGATCATCCGCGGGTTGTCGCGGAAGTACTTGATGATGCTGAACAGGTAGTCCCAGCGACCGGCGTTGAGTCCCGAGATGTGCGGGCGGAGCGCGTAGAGGATCTCCTCCATCTCGAACGCGGCCGGGATGGTCTCGATCAGCACCGTGGCGCGGATGGTGCCGACCGGGATGCCGAGCTTCTCCTGGGCGTACGTGAAGACGTCGTTCCAGAGCGCGGCTTCCTTGTGCGACTCCATCTTAGGCAGGTAGAAGTACGGCCCGCTGCCGCGCTCGAGCAGCTCCTTGGCGTTGTGGAAGAAGTAGAGCCCGAAGTCGACCAGGGCCCCGACGGCCGGCTCGCCGTCCACCGGCAGGTGCCGCTCGTCGAGGTGCCAGCCGCGCGGGCGCATCACGATGGTCGGGTACGGCCCGCCGTTGAGCTCGTACGTCTTCTTCTCGGTCTCCAGCGAGATGGTCCGCCGGATCGCGTCGTAGAGGTTCTGCTGGCCGTCGACCACGTTGGACCAGTGCGGGGTGTTGGCGTCCTCCAGGTCGGCCAGCCACACCTTGGCGCCCGAGTTGAGCGCGTTGATGGTCATCTTGCGCTCGGTCGGGCCGGTGATCTCGACACGGCGGTCCTGCAGGTCGGCCGGCGCGGGCGGGGCGGTCCATTCGGCGGCGCGGATGTCGGCGGTCTCGGCCAGGAAGCCCAGGCTGGCTCCCGCGGCGATCTCGGCCCGCCGGGCGGCACGCGCCTGGAGGAGCTCGTTCCGGCGCGGCCGGAACCGCCGGTTCAGGTCGGCGACGAACGCCACGGCCTCATCGGACAGGATCTCGGTCATCGTTGACGGCTCCTCTCGGTGTGGTTACTCCCGCGTAGCGTAGTGGCGCTCCCGGCATACGTCAGTGGTCAGGAGAGCCAAGAAGATCACACTTGATATGTGCCCGTCACGCGATGGACATCCATCACTGACGCTCCGTTGTCATCAGGCGGCGATGGGCCCGCCGCGCCTCCCTGGTCAGCGTCTCCTCGTCCGCGTTGACCAGCTCACCCCGCTCGACCACCGGCTTGCCCCCGACCAGCGCCAGCTCGACCCGCGCCGGCGGCCCGAAGACGAGCGCCGCCACCTTGTCGTCGATGCCGTCGTGGCCCAGCCCGTCAAGCCGCCACATCACCAGGTCGGCGAGCTTGCCCACCTCGATCGACCCGAGATCGTCCTGCCGGCCGAGACAGCGGGCCCCGCCGATCGTGCCGAGCCGCAGCGCCTCCCGGGCGTCCATCGCCTTCGGCCCGCCGCGCTGCCGGGCCGTGTAGAGCGCCTGCCGCAGCTCGGCGCCGAGATGCGAGACCTCCTGCGAGGCCGCGCCGTCCACGCCCAGCCCGACCGGTACCCCGTTGTCGACCAGCTCGCGCACCCGGGCCAGGCCGGCACCGAGGCGCGCGTTGGAACTCGGGCAGTGCGCCACCCCGGTCCCGGTCGCGCCCAGCCTGGCGATCGCCGAGTCGTCCAGGTGCACGCCGTGCGCCAGCCACACGTCGGGGCCGAGCCAGCCGACCCCCTCCGCGTACTCCACCGGGGTGCAGCCGAACCGCCGGCGGCAGAACTCCTCCTCGTCGTCGGTCTCGGCGAGGTGGGTGTGCAGCCGTACGCCCTTGCGCCGGGCCAGCACGGCGGCCTCCTCCATCAGCCGGGTGGTGACCGAGAACGGCGAGCACGGCGCGACGGCGATCCGCAGCATCGCGTCCGCCGACGGGTCGTGCCAGCGGTCGATCGCGGCCTCGGTCGCGGCGAGCGCCTCGTCGGTGTCCTCGACCACGTGGTCCGGCGGCAGCCCGCCGTCCTTACGGCTGAGATCCATCGAGCCGCGGGTCGGGTGGAAGCGCAGCCCGACCCGCTCCGCCGCCCGGATCTCGGCCTCCAGGACGTCACCGCCGTCGCGGGGGAAGACGTAGTGGTGGTCCATGCTGGTGGTGCACCCGGAGAGGGCCAGCCAGCCGAGCCCGGCGCCGGCCGCGGCACCGACGATCTCGGCGTCCAGCCGGCCCCAGATCGGGTAGAGCGTGGTCAGCCAGCCGAACAGGGTCTCGTCGAGCGCCAGTCCCCTGGTCGCCCACTGATAGAGGTGGTGGTGGGTGTTGACCAGGCCGGGCGTCACCAGGCAGCCGGAGCCGTCGACCGTCCGGACATCGCGCCCCGGGTCCGGCTCGCCGGAACCGACGGCGGCGATCCGGCCGTCGTCGCCGACGACGACGTGGCCGTGGGTGTACTCGGTGCCCGCCGCGTCGACGGTCGCGACGGTGGCGTTCTCGATGACGATCACTGGTACCACTCCGCCGTCGCCGGGGGCGCGTCGTCGCGGGTCACCGTGCCCTCGATCAGTCCGTAGGGCCGGTCACCCGCGATGAACACCTCGTTCTCGTTCGCCAGATCGAAGGCGGAGAGGTCGACCAGGTAGTGGTGTCTGTTCGGCAGCGCGAGCCGGATCTCGGCGAGCTCCGGCCGCTTGGCCAGCACCAGGGTGCCCATCGACATCAGCGTCTGCTGCAGCGACAGGCTGTACGTGTTCACGAACGCGGTGGTCATCGCGTCGACGGCGCCCTGGAACGACTTGCCCCAGTCGGCCTCGTCGCTCAGATGCCGCCATTTCGCGTCCACAGCGGTGGCCAGGATGCGGTCGGTGGTCTCCGGCAGCGTGGTGTACCGATCCTTGACGAAACCGTGGAACTCCGAGGCGGTGGTGTTCATCAGGACCAGGCCGGTGAGGCCGGAGACCACCTGGGTCGCCGCCCGGGTCACGGTCACCACGGTGGTGCGGGTGTGGTCGCCGCGGCGCTGGAACGAGTGCGGGCCGAGCCGGTCCCACGCGAACGACTCGATCGACACCCGCGCCGAGTCCAGCTGGCCCTGCGTCCGCACGAAGTGCCGGGCCAGGAGCAGGGCGAACTCCTCCGGCTCGCCGACGCCGTGCCGCTTGGCGAACGCGTACACCGTGTTCTTCATCGTGTCGGTCGGCAGCACGGCGGAGTTGTCGCCGGTCAGGTGGGTGGCGGTCAGGTCGCCGGCGAGGGCGATGCTGACGTTGAGATCCACCAGGCCGTGCGTGTCACCGTCGCGGTGCACACGCACCAGCCGGGTCTCCGCCTTGCCGTAACGATGCGGTCCGAGCACGATCGCCAACGATTTCAGCTCCCTCGGTAGGTGGTGTAGCCGTACCGGCTGAGCAGCAACGGCACGTGGTAATGACGCTCCGGGTCGTGGACGTGGAAGGCGACCGTGATCTCCGGGAAGAAGCACTCCGCACCGAGGTAGGGCTCGACGTAGAACAGCAGCCGGTAACCGCCGGCCTGCCAGTCGCGGACCGGCACCTGATAGCGCAGGCGTCCGTCGCCGTCGGTGCGGCCCTCGGCGACGGTCCGCCAGCCGTCCGCGTCGCGGCGCTCCAGCCGCACGTAGACGTCGCCGGCCGGGTCACCGGTGACGGTGTCCAGGATGTGCGTGGAGATCCGGGCGTGGAACTGGGCAGTAGTGCCGTCAGAGGGCATCGAGCACCCGCTCCAGCCGCAATCCGGCGATCTTGCGCAGCTCGTCGGCGACGACGGCCCGCTCGGCCGCCACGTCGTTGGCCAGCCGCTCGCGGGCGGCGGCCAGGATCTCGGCCTGGCTGCGGCCGCTCGCGCAGATCAGGAAGACATGGCCGAACCGCTCCTCATACGCCCGGTTGGCCTCGATCAGCGCGGCCCTCGTGGTGTCGTCGGCGCTCCCGGCCGCGGCTGACTGCTCGGCGCGGGACCAGGCCGCCTCGCGCGACGGGCCGGCCGCACGCTCGCCGATCCGCGGGTGCGCGGACAGGCCCTGCAGCACCTCGTCCCAGCTCAACGCGCGGGCCGCGGCGTCGGCCGCGGCGACGATGGCGGACCGGTCCGGGAACGGCCGGTCGGCGACGATCCCGGCACCCCAGGCCGGCGCGGCCAGGCAGGACAGCAACTGCTCCCGCAGGTGGTCGGCCGGCAGCGCGTTGAACACCTGCACCGCGCTCATCGCCTCACCCCTTCTCCGTGTCGATCAGTCAAGCAGGCCGCGTCCGCCACGGGCACCGGCGGAGCGAAGAATTAACAGGGCCACCCTGCCACGAACCGCGGGCCGGGACACTGCCGATCGGCGGCCCTGTGGACAACGCCCGGCTGTCCACAGGGCCCGGAAAGTTGTCGGTGGGATGGGCAAGACTGGGCGCGTGCTGATCCCCGCCGACGCCCTCCCCGATCTCCCGGTCCGCGCCCTGCTGCCGGAGCTGACCGCCACGCTGTCCGAGTCCGGCGCGGCAGTGCTCGTCGCGCCGCCGGGCACCGGCAAGACCACGCTGGTCCCGCTCGCCCTGGCCGGCGCGGCCGACGCCGGCCGGGTGGTCGTCGCGGAGCCACGCCGGGTCGCGGCACGAGCCGCCGCCCGGCGGATGGCCGCGCTGCTCGGCGAGCCGGTCGGCGAGCGGGTGGGTTATGCGGTGCGCGGCGAGCGCCGCGTCTCCCGCCGCACCGTCGTCGAGGTGGTCACCACCGGCCTGCTGGTCCGCCGGCTGCAGCGAGACCAGGACCTCTCCGGTACGACGACGGTGGTCCTCGACGAGTGCCATGAGCGACACCTCGACTCGGACCTCGCCCTCGCCTTCCTCGCCGAGGTGCGCGGCGTGCTCCGTCCCGAGCTGCGCCTGCTGGCGACGTCGGCCACCGCCGACGCCGAGCGCCTGGCCGAGGTGCTCGGCGGGCCGGTGCTCACGGCGACCGCCCGCACCCATCCGGTCGAGATGGTCTGGACGCCACCGCCCGGCCCGGTCGCCCCGCCGCACGGTCTGCGCGTCGATCCGAAACTGCTCGATCACGTGGCCGCCACCACCCGCCGGGCACTCGCCGAGGGCGACGGCGACGTGCTGGTCTTCCTTCCCGGCGCCCGGGAGATCGACACCGTCGCGACCCGGCTGCGCGGTGTCGACGCCGACGTGTTGTCGCTGCACGGCCGCCAGTCCGGGACGACCCAGGACGCCGCGTTGCGGCCCGGGCCGCGCCGTCGCGTGGTGCTGGCGACCGCGATCGCGGAGAGCAGCCTCACCGTGCCCGGGGTGCGTGCGGTGGTCGACTGCGGGCTGAGCCGGGTGCCGCGGATGGATCACGCACGCGGCCTGGGCGCGCTGGTGACAGTGCCGGTGTCCCGCTCGTCGGCGACGCAGCGCGCCGGCCGGGCCGGCCGGGAGGCGCCCGGACGGGCCTATCGGTGCTGGTCCGAGGCGCAGCACGAGCGGCTGCCGGCCCAGCCGGAGCCGGAGATCACGGCGGCCGACCTGACCGGTTTCGCGCTCGACCTGGCCCTCTGGGGTGATCCCACCGGCGGCGGTCTGGCGCTGCCGGATCCGCCACCGCCGGGCGCGTTGCGGGCGGCGACCACGACGCTGCGCGATCTCGGCGCTGTCGATGCCGAGGGCCGGGTGACAGCGCGCGGGCGGGCGCTTGCCGGCGCGGGCCTGCATCCCCGGCTGGCGCGGGCGCTGCTGGACGGCGCGGCCCTGGTCGGCGCCCGCCGCGCCGCCGAGATCATCGCCGTCTTCGACGATCCCCGATCCGCGGGCGACGACCTGGTCGCGGCCGTGCGACGGGCCCGGGCCGCCGGCGATTCCGGTTGGCGCTCCGAGGTACGCCGATTGACCGCCGCCGTCGAGCAGCCCGCCACGGAGTCACCCGCCGCCCGTCCCGTGGCGAGGGCCGAGGGGGCGACCAGGATCCCGGACGACCTGGCCACCGGGCTGGTGGTCGGGCTCGCCTACCCGGAGCGGGTGGCCCGGGCCCGGGAGCCGGGCGGCCGGTCCTACCTGATGGCCGGCGGCACGGCGGCCGACCTGCCCGCCGACAGCGCGCTGGCCGGCTCGCCCTGGCTGGCGGTCGCGGCCGCCGACCGGACGGCCGGGGCGCGGACCGCCCGGATCCGCAGCGCGGCGCCGCTCGACGAGGGGACCGCACGCGAGGTGGCCGGCACACTGCTCCGCGAGGAGACCGAGATCGGCTGGATCGACGGCGACGTGGTGGCCCGCCGGGTGCACCGGCTCGGTGCGATCACCCTGGCCGGCGCCCGGTTGACCGATCCCGATCCGGCCGCGCTGCGCGACGCGCTGCTGACCGGTCTGCGCACCACCGGGCTGGGCCTGCTCACCTGGAGCCGGGCAGCCGAGGAGCTGCGGGCCAGGCTGGCGTTCGCCCACGCGGCGCTGGGTGACCCCTGGCCCGACGTCTCCGACAGCGCGCTGCTCGGCCGTGCCGAGGAGTGGCTGGACCTCGGTTCCGCCCGGCGCCGCGGTGACCTGGCGAGAATCGACGTCGCCTCGGCGCTGCGCCGGCTGCTGCCGTGGTCGGTGGCGGGCCGTCTCGACGAGGTCGCCCCGGAGCGGCTGCCGGTGCCGAGCGGTTCGCAGATCCGGCTCGACTACACGGATCCGGTCGCGCCGGTGCTCGCGGTGAAGGTGCAGGAGGCGTTCGGCTGGCGGGACGCTCCACGCCTGGCCGACGGGCGGATCCCGGTCCTGCTGCACCTGCTCTCCCCGGCCGGCCGGCCGGTCGCCGTCACCAGCGACCTCGCCTCCTTCTGGCAGCAGGGCTATCCGCAGGTCCGCGCCGAGATGCGCGGCCGCTACCCACGCCACCCCTGGCCCGAGGACCCGACCACCGCCGTCCCCACCCGCCGGGCCAATCCACGTGCCCGCTGACCCACGCCCAGCGACGTTCGTTCCCCGAAAGGAGCAACACACCATGACGAGCACCTTCACCCCCGGCGAGAAGACCTGGCTGGCCCAGCTCGGCACCCTGCGCCAGGTCGTGCGCCAGGAGGTGGTGGCCCGGCAGCTGGCCGCGCATCTGCGATCTGACGCGCCCCGCGTCCTCGACGTCGGATGCGGCCAGGGCAGCCAGGCGCTGCGGCTGGCCCGGCTCGGGTTCGAGGTGACCGCGCTGGACTCCTCGGCGGAGATGCTGGCCGAGCTGCGCCGGGCACTGGAGCACGAGCCGGCGCCGGTCCGCGACCGGGTGCAGGTGGTTCACGCGGACGCGAGCCGGCTCGCCGGGACGTTCTCGCCCGGCTGCTTCGACGTGGTGCTCTGCCACGGCCTGCTGATGTATTTCGCGGCTCCGGGTCCGATGCTCACCGACCTCGCCCGGATGCTCGCTCCCGGCGGCATCCTGTCCCTGCTGGTGCGCAACGGCGACGGCCTGGCGATGCGGCCCGGCCTGCGGGGCGACTGGGCGACGGCGGTGGCGGCCTTCGACACCACGGCGTACGGGAACCGGCTGGGCATCACGGCCCGGGCCGACCGGCGCGCCGAGCTCACCGCGGCCCTGACCGGCCGCGGTCTCGAGGTGTTCGCCTGGTATGGCGTGCGGGTCTTCACCGACACCGCCGCCGACGACGCACCGCTGCCCACCGCCACCGAGCTGAACCACATCCTGGACGCCGAGACCCGAGCCGGCTCCACCGATCCCTATCGGGGCGTCGCGGCCCTCACCCACGTCTTCGCCCGCCGCCCCTGATCCGGCAGCCGCGCGGGCTCGGTTCCGTCTCTTGACTCATGGGCGCCGGTCGTTGAGCTGGTGCGGTGCTCCGACGAGGCAGGAATGGGCCGGCGGTGGTGGCGTGATCACCGGCAGGCCGTCCGCGACCTGCCGAGTCCAGCACACCACCACCCCTTGTCGCGCGACAGCTGACGAGCGTACAGTTGTCGCATGCCATCCAGCGCATCGGGGGACCGACGACTTCCAAGTCAGGATGGTGGCCTACTGGGCCGGACTGGCCAGCAGATACGAGGAGCCACACCACCGGATCCACCAAACCGTGGTGTGGCCCGCCGGCGGCGGCTACCCCGGCTCCTTCCAGCGCGATCACCTGCGCCTGGAATACCACTCGGTGAACGTCCCCGACGACCTCGACCCGGACACGCTACTGCGCAGCCCCCTGGCCCCACTCGCCCTCTGGTCGAGCCGGCGCCCACCCGACGTAGCCGACCGGGTCGCCGACCGGATCGCTGAACTGACCAACCCCGAAGAACGACTCGTCCTGATCGACTTGAGCATGCTCGCCGAGCACACCATCGCAGCTCAAGTAGTCAACGCGTTGAGGAGCAAGAGTATGAAATTCAACCTGGCAGAAACCGAGACCGGCCGCGAGATCGCCCAGGAAAACCGGGAACGCGGACGCGAGGAAGGACGCGAGCAAGGACTGGTCCGTTCGATGGAACTCTTCCTCCAGACCCGCTTCGGCGACTTCCCCGGCCTGGACGACCTGGCGCGAAAACTCGTGACCGACGACCACACGACGAACGTGGCACGGATCCTGAACGGCGCCTCCCTGGAGGAACTCCAGCAGGACCGGTGACCCACCATGCCGGCACGTGGCCCGGAACCCGGCCGAGTACGAGACACGGCCGGATTCCGGGACATGGACCAGTTAGGGCTCCCGGGGGACGGCCGGACGGGGCAGCTCGGTCAGCCGCGCCGGCGGCCCGAACAGATAGCCCTGGCCGAGCGGGCACCCCAGATCGGCCAGAGCCGCCGCCCGGTCCTCGGTCTCGATGCCCTCGCCGACCACCGTGATGCCCAGCTCGGCGCAGATCGCGAGGACCGATCCGCACAGCGCCCCCGCCCGGGCCGGCCCCGTGTCGACATCGGTCAGGGTCGAGTCCAGTTTCACCGTGTCCACCGGGAGCCCGTGCAGCTGGGCGAGCGCGTTGTACCCACTGCCGAAATCGTCCAGGGCGACCCGCACGCCCCGGGCGCGGAGGCGTTCGACCACCGCCGCGGCGCGGGGCAGGTCCGGGATGCGGAGCGTTTCGGTGATCTCCACGACCAGGCGTTCCGGCGGCAGCGCGTATCGGGCCAGGGCGGCGTCGACGGCGTCCTCCAGGCCCTGGTGGCCGAGCCGGCCCGCGGAGACGTTGACGTGCACGTCGATCGGGCGGCCGTACCGGTCGGCGAGCGCGTGGGCGTCGGCACAGGCCTGATCCAGCACGAAGTCGTCGATGGCGGCGACCAGGCCGGTGCGTTCGGCCATGGTGACGAAGACGTCGGGATGGACCGGACCGGCCACCGGGTCGGTCCACCGGGCGAGCGCCTCGACGGCCACCGTCACGCGGTCGCCGAGCCTGACGATCGGCTGGTAGTGCACCTCGAAGCCGGCCGCTGCCGGGCTGCCGCCGGTGAGCGCGCCGGCCAGCAGCCGTGGGAGGTCGGCGTTCGGGCCGTGCACCGGGCCGGTGTAGCGGATCAGGGCGCCCTTGCCGCGGCGCTTGACCGCGTACATCGCGGCGTCGGCGCGGCGCAGCAGCAGGTCGGCGGAGAGCTGGTCGTCCGGTTCGGCGGTGACCAGGCCGATGCTGGCGCCGACGCTGACCGAGCGGCCGTCGATCAGGTACGGCTCCCGGAGCGCGGCCAGGACCCGCTCGCCGACTCCCTCCGCCTCCGCCACCCACTCCCGCTCGTCAAAAGTGGACATGGCGCCGGCCGCGGAGGCCGCCGCGGAGGAGACCGCGGAATCGGCGGCCGTGGAGACCGCCGCCGAGGAGACCGCCGAATCCGCGCCCGCGGAAACCGCCGCCGACGACACCCCCGAATCCGCGCCCGCGGAAACCGCCGCCGACGACACCGCCGAATCCGCGCCCGCGGAAACCGCCGCCGACGACACCGCCGAATCCGCGCCCGTAGGAACCCCGGCCGACGAGACCGCGGAGGCGGCGGTCGCGGCGGAGAACGACGCGACCGAGGAGCCCGACAGCACCGGCCCGCCCGTCAGCAGGTCGGTACGCCGGCGCAGCGGTGACCGAGGCGCCGGCGGCCGAGCCTTGTCCCGGGACCAGCGCCCACCGGCACGCGCGTCGCCGGAGACCCGGACCCCGGCGGCGGACAGCACGTACTTCCGCTGTCTCCCCACCACCCGGCGCAGTGCCGAGACGGCGCCGCCACCCGACCGCGGCACCGGTGGCGCCACCACGTCGCTCTGGTCCAGGACGACGGCGAACTCGTCCCCGCCGAGCCGCGCCACCAGGTCCTGCGGCCGCACCGAGGCCCGCAGCCGCTCCCCGATCGCGTGCAGCACCCGGTCACCCATCGCGTGCCCGTACGTATCGTTGATCAGCTTGAAGTCGTCCAGATCCGCGAAGATCACCGCAACCGGCGTGCCCCGGTGCTGGTTCGAGTCCAGCGCCAGGACCAGCCGCTCCCGGAAGAGGGCCCGGTTCGCCAGCCCGGTCAGCGGATCGTGGTACGCCTGATGGTGCAGCCGCCGCTGCGTCTCCGCGACCCGCCCGAGCAGCACGGTGTTGTCCAGGATCGTGATCATCTGGCGGGTCACCACCAGGCCCAGGCCCAGCCAGCCCAGGTAGGCCTGGAACGACGTGAGCGGATGCCCGGTCGCCGTCCGGGCCAGCAGCACCACCCCGGCGACCAGCACCGGCAGGTACGGCAGCAGCAGGTGGAACCAGTCCCGGGGCAGCGCCGTCAGGTCCGGCGGGGCCGGCGCCGGCCGCGGCGGGCTGAGCGCCGCGAGGGCGATGCAGGCCGGCCCGAGCAGGTGCCCGGTCGCCTCCAGCCAGAACGGCCCGAGCCCGAACAGCCGCATGGTGTCCGCCACCCCGAAGGCCAGCAGCCCGGCCCCGATCAGGGCCAGCGGCCGCCGGCCGGCCGGCGAGTCGGGCCGGGTGGTCAGCAGCAGCACCACCATGGTGACCAGGACCAGGTCGGCGATCGGGTAGCCGGCCGCCCACCAGGTCTGCGCGTCCCACTCGGTGACCGGGCTGAGGAACGACGAGGACCAGCCCAGCGCCAGCACCGACCCGGTGATCAGGACGCTGTCGATGAGCAGCGCGATCTGGTCCCGCCGCGGCGAGGTGGGTATCGGCCGTGGCCGGGTCCGGGTCACCCCGAGCAGCCCGATCAGCATGCAGACCGGCAGCACCACGAACCCGATGTCGAACAGCGACGGGCCCGCGTGCCGGTCGCGGCCGGTCAGGTCCTGGACCATCCACCAGAGCCGGACGGCGGACCAGACGGCCAGCCCGCCGGCCGCCAGCCAGCGCCAGTTACGCGGGATGCCGGTGCGGCGGCGCGCCGCGACCAGGCAGGCCCAGGCCGCGATCGCGCCCGCGGCGAGTTGCGCGGTGTCGGTGTAGAGCCGGGGCGCACCCACGAGCTCACCGACCGCGACCACCGCGAGGGCGAGCGCCAGAGTCCCGATCAAGCGCGCCGTCGTGATCACCACCAGTGTCCGGGCCGCGGTCAAGATCCACGGCCGGATGAAAATACCGGTTCAGTCCCCGTCGGTCACGTCGGCGATGACCACCGTGACGTTGTCCGGTCCCCCGCCGCGCAGCGCGAGATCGACGAGCCGCTCGGCGCAGGCCTTGGGATCGGGGACGATCCGCATCTCTTCCTCGATGGTCGCATCCGTCACCACGCCGGTGAGACCGTCGCTGCACAACAGCCACCGGTCGCCATTCTGCGGCTCGACGATCACGTACGCGGGACTGACCGGCTCGCCCTGCAGGACCCGGGTGACGACGGCGCGGCGCGGGTGGCCGGCCGCCTCCTCCGGCTTGATCAGGCCCTGGTCGACAAGCATCTGAACGTACGTGTCGTCCTTGGTGAGCTGGTTGAGCCGCCCGTCGCGGAGCAGGTAGGCCCGGGAGTCGCCGACGTGCGCCATCGCGGCCCGCTCGCCGTTGAACAGCACGGCGGTCAGCGTGGTGCCCATCCCCTGCAGCGAGGGGTCGGCGGCGACCGTCTCGGCGATCCGCCGGTTTGCCACTTCCAGCGCCTGGTGCAGCGCGTCCATCTGATGTTCGGTGTCGATCGGGGCGTCGAGCGAGACCATGGACTCCACGGTGATCCGGCTGGCCAGATCCCCGGCGGCCATGCCGCCCATGCCGTCCGCGACGACGAGAAGCCGATCACCGGCGTAGTGACAGTCCTCGTTGTTGCTCCGGACGTGTCCTTGGTCGGTGACGGCCGCCCACCGCAGGTGCAAGGTCATGGCGTGCAGCCTGCCAGGTCGATGGCTGGCTGTCTGCACGTGGTGGGCGGCATGTCGCACATGTCCTCGACGAAAATACACTCACGCCGGGTCATGCGGCCGTCCCAGGCATCTAGGATCGATTTCGGTCACCTTCCGTGTGGGAGCGATCCACTCCAGCGCCGACGTCTCGACCGGCCAGCCGCGGACCTCCACGGCGCTCTCCGGCGGTCGCACCGGCTCGGGGCAGAGTGTCTTCGACCGTACCTCGTTGTTCGGGATGAACTTCACCTCGCCGGTCGCGTCCAGCATGGTCGTCGAGGTGTCGTCGACGGCGATCAGCTGACCGCGCATCACCTCGCGGACCGGGCCGCCCTCCGGTCCCACCTCGATCGCGCTGCCGGGCAGCACCGGGGCCCGCAGGAAGACCACGCCGACCACGATCGGCAGAGTCATCGCGGCCCCGATCGCCGGCCAGTGCGTGACCAGCCGGGCCCAGCGCGCCGGGACCGGGCCGGTGAGCAGCGGGCCGAGCAACGGCGGCACGGCGAGCAGCAGCGCGATGCCGTACTCGCCGGCGTGGACCGCGGCGACCACGCCCGGCTCGACGAAGATCCAGGTGAGCAGGCCGACCAGCACCGGGACGCCGATGGTGATCCAGAGCATCAGCCAGCGCTCGGCACGCAGCCGCTGCACCGCCGTCAGCCCGAGCACCGCGACGACCAGCATCTCCAGTGTGGGCAGCATCCGCAGCTGCCAGGTGAAGCCGGCGATCAGCACCGCGATCAGCACCACCCAGTCCGGCATCCGCAGGGCGGCCACCGCGACCATCGACCCGCCGGCGTCCCCCGGCTTGCTCACCAGCAGGATCCCGCCGAGCACCCGCAGGGCCAGGATCACTGCCGGGACCGCCCAGGTCAGCGTGATGAACAACGCACTGATCATGCCGAGCGGGTTGATGTACTGGACCAGCAGCAGCATGGTCGGCAGGTCCTGCCGGCTGAGGTACCACAGTCGCAGCACCAGCAGCATCAGCGGGAACGCCGGCAGGACGGTGAGCAGCCAGTTCAGCTGCGCCCGCCGCCGGCGGGGGGCGATCACCGGGCCCTTCACGAAGATGTCGGTCACTTCAGCAGGTCCTCCCAGGGGAGTTCCCGCACGTCCGGCCGGATCACCCGGGGCTGCTGGGCCACCGCGATCGGCACCTTCCCGTTCGCCGGCACCTCGGTCTGGAAGTTCTTCTCGAAGGCCTGCTCCCACCGCTCGTCGTGCGGGTCCGCGTAGGAGCGCCACAGGGTGAGGTCGACCAGCTTCTTCAGCGCCGGGTTGTCACCCACGTTCACCCCCCACCGCTCGGTGCCGTCCAGCCCGAGATCCCAGTGGTCGTACTTGCCCGGATATCGCGCTTTCCACCCCGCGAGGATCGCCGCGTCGGTGCTGACCGCGTCCACCTCGTGGCGGTTCAGCATCGCGAAGCACTCACGCACCCGGTTCTTCGAGATCACTGTGGCACCGGCCTCTTTCGGCGCGGTGAGGCTGGTCGACGTGGACAGGGTGCAGACCTTCTGACCGGCGAAGTCGTCCAGCGAGGCGACCGCCCGGTGTCCGGCCAGGGTCATCACCGACTGCTCGGTGTACAGGTAGGACTGCGAGAAGTTGACCTTGTCGGCGACCCGCTTCGGGGTGATGCTGTAGCTCGCGATCACCAGCTGGACCGGCACCCGGTTGCCGTCGACGTCGGTGGCCTGCATCCGCGCCCGGTCCTCGGACTCCATCCCGTAGAACTTGACCTCACTGCGCCGGAACCCGAGATCCTCGGCGATCATGTAGGCGACGTCGATGTCGAACCCGGACCAGATCTTCGTCGCTGGGTCGTAGTAGGCCGTCCCGAACTGATCGTCCTTGACCCCGATGTGCAGCTCGCTCCACGAGTCGACGCCGGACTGCGCGCGCAGCTCGTCCACCGACGGCGGCCCGCCGACGAACAGCCGCATCATGGTCAGCCCGATCGCCAGCACCAGCCCGAACCCGAGCCCGGCCAGCCGCAACGCCGCCATGTTGAACCGCTCCGGCGGATCCGGCAGCACCTCCGGCTGCTCCAGCGGCACCGGCTCGGCCGGCGGCGGCAGCCGCCCCTCGTCGACCGCCTCCTGCACCGCGATGTCCCGCGCCGCGATGTCCTCCACGGTCCGCCGCTTCAGCGGCCACACCCGCCTGAGCTGCGGCGGCAGATCGCCACGCAGCGCGTAGCCGAGCCGGCTCGCCGGGTCCCGCCGGGGCGCGCCCGGAGCCGGATCCGGCAGGGTCCGCGGCGTCTCGGAAGCGCCCGAGGCCGGCGCACCCCCGCTCAGCGGCGTCCCCTCCGTCGAGCTCTCCCCCATCGGCCCTCCCCACTACTCCCGGTCGGGCCATCGTGCACCATCACGTCACGGAACGGGGTCCCCGGTACCGAACGGGACTCGCGGACCACACCTGCGGAGCCTGGCGACCGCCAGCCGCAGCCCTTTCCGCAGCCCGTGCTTTTCGACGGCCGCCAATGCGTAGGCGCTGCACGTGGGCTGGTAACGGCACCGGGTGGGCAGTTTCGGCGACACTTTGCGGTACCCGCGGATCGCGCCGGTCACCATCCGCTGGGCCGGACCCGCCGCCGGTCCGTGCCCGAGCAGCGCCACGACCGTCAGCAGCGTGCTCAGCCGGAACAGGTCACAGCCGGGCACATCGCAATGACAGCCGGGGATGTCACAGTCCGGGCAGCCCGGATCACAGTCGCAGTTGTGGTACCAAGGCTCCTTCTTCTGCTGCGGTTCCTGCGGATCATCCGGCACGTCTTCCACCGGCACATCGTGCCCGACGGATGCCACTGACCCATCAGCGGAAATGGTGGATCCGGACCACCTTCAAGATCCTCATTTACGCGCGTCCGCCGTGGTGCGGATCGCATGCTCCCGCGCGGGCCGGGCACGGCGATCTGGCCGCTGCGCGTCCAGAACGATCGCCGTGCCCTTCGTTGCCCGTGGGTGGTTCCGGAGATCAAGACCCGGTGACTCAGCGGGAGGTGCGGACCACGACGGCGCTCTCCGGGGGGAGGACGACGCGGTCGCGTTCGAGGACGACGCCCTCGGCGGTGGCGAGCAGGACCGCGGACGGGACGGCGCGCAGGCTGACCGTCTGCGGGGTGCCGGCCAGGTTGGCGGCGACCGCGTGGCGACCGCGGCGGATCACCACGAACTGGTCGCCGTGCCACACCTCGACCTCGGACAGCCACGGGTCGGTCAGGTCGGGGATCTCCCGGCGCAGCCGGATCAGCTTCTTGTACAGCGCCAGCATGTCGGCGTGCCCCGGCTTGCCCAGCTCCGACCAGTCCAGCTTGGACCGCTCGAAGGTCTGCGGGTCCTGCGGATCCGGCACGTCGGCCTCGGCCCAGCCGTGCCTGGCGAACTCGCGCCGCCGCCCGTTCTGCACCGCGGCGGCCAGATCCGGCTCCGGGTGGCTGGTGAAGAACTGCCACGGGCTGCTGGCCGCCCACTCCTCCCCCATGAACAGCATCGGGGTGAACGGCGAGGTGAGCAGCAGCGTCGCCGCGACCTTGAGCAGGCCCGGGGAGAGCGTGGCGGTGAGCCGGTCGCCGACCGCGCGGTTGCCGATCTGGTCGTGGTTCTGCAGGAAGGCGACGAACCGGTGCCCGGCGGTGCGCTGCCGGTCGACCGTCCGCCCGTGCCGCCGGCCGCGGAACGACGACCAGGTCCCGGCGTGGAAGAACGCGCCCTCCAGCACGGTGCGCAGGCAGTCCAGCGAGCCGAAGTCGCCGTAGTAACCCTGCCGCTCGCCGGTGAACAGGGCGTGCAGCGCGTGGTGCACGTCGTCGTCCCACTGCGCGTGCAGCCCGTAACCACCGGCCTCGCGTGGGGTGATCAGTTTCGGATCGTTGAGATCCGACTCGGCGATCAGCGACAGCGGCCGCCGCAGCGCCGTGGAGAGCGACTCCGTCTCGACGGCGAGCTGCTCCAGCAGGTGCACGGCGCCCTCGTCGTGCAGCGCGTGCACGGCGTCCAGCCGCAGGCCGTCGACGTGGTAGTCACGCAGCCACATCAGCACCGAATCGGCGATGTAGCGCCGCACCTCGCCGGACTCCGGGCCGTCCAGGTTCAGCGAGCTGCCCCAGGTGTTCGACCCGCTGCTGAGGTAGGGCGCGAACATCGGGGCATACGCCCCGGACGGGCCGAAGTGGTTGTAGACCACGTCGAGGACCACGCCCAGGCCCTTGCGGTGGGCGGCGTCGACGAAGCGTTTCAGGCCGTCGGGCCCGCCGTACGCCTCGTGCGGGGCGAACCAGCAGACGCCGTCGTAACCCCAGTTGTACTCACCGTTGAACGCGTTGACCGGGAGCAGCTCGACCAGGTCGACGCCGAGCTCGACCAGGTGATCGAGGCGCTCGATGGCCGCGTCGAACGTGCCGGCCGGGGTGAACGTGCCGATGTGCAGCTCGTAGAGCACCGAGCCGGGCAGCTGCCGGCCGGTCCACCCCTGGTCGGTCCAGGTGAACGCGTCGTGGTCGTAGACCCGGCTGGGTCCGTGCACGCCCTGCGGCTGCCAGGCCGACCGCGGATCCGGCACCGGAGTGTCGACATCGGGCAGCACGTAGGAGTAGTCGGTGCCCGGGCCGGCCGACGGCACGTCGAGGCGCCACCAGCCACCGTCGCCCGGCTCCATCGGGTGCTCGGCGTCACCCAGGCGCAGCTTGGGCGACTTCTCCGGCGCCCATACCTCGAAGGTCGTCATCTCACTCTTTCACCAGGAGAGCGACGGGATAGGTGTGCAGCAGCTCGGCAACGGCCAGGCGATTGCCACCGTAGCTGGCGTTCGTGAACACTTCCGTCCAACTGTGTCCGTCGAGTGACAGCGTGGTGTCGTGCCATCCGCCGTGGCGTGACAATCCGACCGGCAGCCGGGTGGCGACCACCACCACCCCGCCCCGGTCGAAGGCCAGGACGTGCTCGCCGACCCGTCCCTCGGCGAACACCGGCTGATATCCGGTGAACAGTTCCGGGCGCTGCCGGAGCAGCCGCAGCGTACGGCTGACCACGAGCAGCTTGGCCGCGCCGCTCTCGTCGATCGGGGGCTGCCAGCCGTCGTCGAGCCGGCCGAGCAGCTCGCGGCGGGCCGCGAAGTCGACAGGCCGCCGGTTGTCCGGGTCGACCAGCGAGTAGTCCCACAGCTCGGTGCCCTGGTAGACGTCCGGAACACCGGGCATGGTCAGCTGCACGAGTTTCTGGCTCAGCGAGTTGGACCAGCCGGGCGGCGTGATCGAGGCGGCGAAGTCGGTCACCTCACGGTGCAGCGCCGGGTCGTCGTAGATCTTGTCGATCATCGTCCGCAGCGCCGTCTCGAACCCCTCGTCGGGGCGGTACCAGCTGGTGACGGTGGCCGACTCGCGGGCGGCCTTCACCGCGTACGCGAGCAGTCGGTCCTTGTCGATCGGCCAGGCGCCGACGGCGACCTGCCAGATCAGATGGGCCAGCGACGGATCCGGGAGCGGAGCGACCCGGACCCAGCGGCGGACCACCTCGGTCCAGTCGCCGGGCACCTCGGAGAGCACCGCGAGCCGGGCCCGGACGTCCTCGCCGCGCTTGGTGTCGTGGGTGCTCAGCGAGGTCATCGTGGCCGGCCAGTCCTGCTGCCGGGTCTCGGCGGCCTCGTGGAACTCGTCCACCGAGACGCCGAACTTGACCGGGTCGTTGCCCACCTCGTTGCGGGCCGCGAAGCGGGTCCAGCGGTAGAACGCGGTGTCCTCGACGCCCTTGGCCATCACCGCGCCGGTGAACTGCTGGAAACGGGCAGCGAGTTCGTCAGCGGGGTTGCGCAACCGGGCGGTGAGCTGGTCCAGCGTGCCGATCAGATGCGGACGCCGGCGGCCCGCCTCGGCGCGCGCCTGGGCGAGGTACCGGGCGCCGCCCGGAAGGTAGGAGCGGTAGACCGGGAAGCAGGCGGCCAGCTCGGCGAGGCCCTGGGGCGCCGCCTCGATCTCCGGGGCGAGCCGGGACAGCCGTCCGAGCTCGGCGGCGAGCAGCGTGGTGGCGACCGTGTGCTTGGTCTCGTGGACGAGGTTCTGAAAGCTGGTGGTGCCACCGGTCAAATAGTGGTCCAGCGTGTCGAAGAAGGTCTCCGTGCCGGCGTCCACGAACACGCCGTTCACCTGCGCCATCGCGTCGTAGCCGGTGGTGCCGTCGATCGGCCAGCGGGGCAGCTGCTCGCCCGGCTCCAGGATCTTCTCGATCACCAGCCAGGCCTCCGGCGCGGCGTCGCGCAGCCGCCGCAGGTACTCCGCCGGGTCGCGCAGCCCGTCCGGATGGTCGACCCGGATGCCGTCGACCAGGCCCTCGCGGACCCAGCGCAGGATCTCGGCGTGGGTGGCCTCGAAGACCTCCGGGTCCTCGACGCGCAGCCCGGCCAGCTCGGTGATCGCGAAGAACCGCCGATAGTTGATCTCGGAGTCGCCGCGGGTCCAGTTGACCAGCTCGTAGTGCTGCCGGTCGTGCACCTCGCGGGGAGCACCCTCGCCGGTGCCCTCGGCGATCGGATAGCGCTTGTCGAAGTAGACCAGCTCGTCGCCCTCAACCTGGAGCTGGTCCAGCGCGTCCGGCTCGTCGGCCAGCACCGGCAGCAGGATCCGCCCGCGCGACCAGTCGATGTCGTAGAACTTCGCGTACTCCGACTGCTGTCCGCGCTTGAGCACGTCCCACCAGGTCGGGTTGGCCTTGGCGACGGCCACCCCGGCGTGGTTCGGCACGATGTCGACGACCAGGCCGAGCCCGGCGTTGCGCAGCGCCGCGGACAGGCCGCGCAGCCCGTCCGGGCCACCCAGCTCCGGGCTGACCTGGGTGTGGTCGACGACGTCGTAGCCGTGCTGGGAGCCGGGCGCCGCGGTCAGCAGCGGCGCCGAGTAGAGGTGACTCACCCCGAGATCGGCCAGGTAGTCGGCGATCTCGGCGGTGGCCTTGAGGGGGAATTCGGGGCGGGTCTGGACTCGGTAGGTACTGCTGGGCCGCATTACACCGTCCGATCAAGCACGATGAGGGACCGGTCCGGCACCCAGAGCCTGTGGCCGGCCTCCACGACCGACGGGCGATCCGGGGACGGCTCGGCGGTTTCGATGACCTTCTCCCACTTCTCCCCGTACTCCGCGGGAGGCGTGGCGAACTCGATGGGCGCGTCGTGCGCGTTGAAGAAGAGCAGGAACGAGCTGTCCACGTGGCGCTGGCCGTACTGGCCGCGCTCGCGGATGCCCTCGCCGTTGACGAACAGGGCGACCGCCCGGCCGAAGTCGTTGCCCCAGTCGTCACCGGCCATCGGCCGCCCGTCCGGGGTGAACCACTCCAGGTCGGGCAGCGGGTCGCCGCCGCCGCGGGCGGTGACCGGCAGGCCGGTGAAGAACCGGCGGCGCTGGAACACCTGGTGCCGGTGCCGGAACGCGGTCAGCTTGCGGGCGAACTCGAGCAGTTGCTCGTCGGCGTTCTCCCAGTCGATCCAGCTGATCTCGTCGTCCTGGCAGTACGCGTTGTTGTTGCCCTGCTGGGTGCGCCCCAGCTCGTCACCGTGCGAGATCATCGGCACGCCCTGGCTGAGCATCAGCGTGGCCAGGAAGTTGCGGCGCTGCTTGGCCCGCAGCTCCAGCACCTTCTCGTCGGTGGTCGGGCCCTCGATGCCGCAGTTCCAGGACCGGTTGTGGCTCTCGCCGTCCCGGTTCTCCTCGCCGTTCGCCTCGTTGTGCTTGTCGTTGTAGGACACCAGGTCGTTGAGCGTGAACCCGTCGTGCGCGGTGACGAAGTTGATCGAGTGGAACGGCTTGCGCCCGTCGTCCTGGTAGAGGTCGGCGGAGCCGGTGATCCGGCTGGCGAACTCGGCCAGGGTGGCCGGCTCGCCGCGCCAGAAGTCGCGGACCGTGTCCCGGTACTTGCCGTTCCACTCGGTCCAGTTGGGCGGGAAGTTGCCGACCTGGTAACCGCCGGGACCGACGTCCCACGGCTCGGCGATCAGCTTCACCTGGCCGACGATCGGGTCCTGCTGCACCACCTCGAAGAACGTGGAGAGCCGGTCCACGTCGTAGAACTCGCGGGCCAGCGTCGAGGCGAGGTCGAACCGGAAGCCGTCCACGTGCATCTCGGTGACCCAGTACCGGAGCGAGTCCATGATCAGCTGCAGGCTCTGCGGGGAGCGCACGTTCAGGCTGTTCCCGGTGCCGGTGTAGTCCATGTAGAACTGCGGCTGATCGTCGACGAGCCGGTAGTACGTCCGGTTGTCGATGCCCTTGAGGCTGAGCGTCGGCCCGAGGTGGTTGCCCTCAGCCGTGTGGTTGTAGACCACGTCCAGGATGACCTCCATCCCGGCCGCGTGCAGCGCCTTCACCATCCCCCGGAACTCCTGGGTCTGCTGGCCGAGCGTGCCGGTCGACGAGTACCCGTGGTACGGCGCGAAGAAGCCCAGCGTGTTGTAACCCCAGTAGTTGCGCAGGCCGAGGTCGTGCAGCCGGTTGTCGTGGACGAACTGGTGCACCGGCATCAGCTCGACAGCCGTCACGCCGAGGCTCTTCAGGTGCTCGATGATCGCCGGGTGGCCGATCGCCGAGTAGGACCCCCGCATGTCCGGGGGGATCTCCGGGTGCCGCTGGGTCAGCCCCTTCACGTGCGTCTCGTAGATCACCGAGTGGTGGTACGGGATGTCCGGCCGCCGGTCGTTGCCCCAGTCGAAGTACGGGTTCACCACCACGCCCTTGGGCATGTACGGCGCCGAGTCCAGGTCCGACATCTGGTCCTGGTTGCCGAAGTCGTACGCGTACAGCGACGGGTGCCAGTCGATGTCCGAGTCGACGGCCCGGGCGTACGGGTCGAGCAGCAGCTTGTGCGGGTTGCAGCGCAGCCCGCGGTGCGGCTCGTACGGACCGTAGACCCGGTAGCCGTAGCGCTGCCCCGGCTCGACGCCCGGCAGGTACGCGTGCCAGACGAAGGCGTCCTGCTCGTGGAGCAGCACCTTGCGCTCGTTCCCGGAGGCGTCGAACAGGCAGAGTTCCACTGCCTCGGCCACCTCGGAGAAGATCGCGAAGTTGGTGCCCGTCCCGTCGTAGGTCGCCCCCAACGGGTACCGGTGACCAGGCCAGACCTGCATTCTCGTGGACCCCCCTCGGCCTTCGGTCGTCGCGACCGGCCCGCGGTTCATGCCCGTCCGCGGGGTGACTCAATCCTGCCCGGCCGCGTCATCACAAATTCTCCCGGAGCGGACTGATACCGTCGGCCCGACTGTCCGATTAGGCGCTAATTTATCCCCTTACGGGGGTTTAGCGGATACCCAAAACGAGCATAGAGGCGACGTGCCGCGGATTGATCCTCTGACCTTCGGGCCCCAGGTGTGCGGCGTTCCCGCAGCGGACGCCGGCGCCGGCCGGGAATGGCTGGTCACCGACGGTCTCGGCGGCTGGGCCAGCGGCACCGTGAGCGGCCTGCGGACCCGCCCGGAGCACGCGCTGCTGACCGTGGCCGGACCGGGCCGGGCGCCGCACGTCGCGCTGGCCGCCCTGGACCTGACAGTGACGCTCCCCACCGGCACCAAGGTGCCGCTGTACACCCACGCGTGGGACTCCGGCGCCCTCGACCCGGCCGGCCACCGCTTCCTGGAGACGTTCACCCTCGCCGGCGGGCTGCCGCGGTGGCGGTGGCGGATCGGCGACGTGGTGATCGAACGCGAGCTGGCGCTGCGCCCCGGCCTCGCGGTGCTGTACCGGGTGCTCAGCGCGCCCGGCCCGGTGAGCCTGTCGGTCGCCGCGATGTGCACCTGGCGGGAGGCCGCCACCGCCCGCCGGGCGGACGGCCCGGGGCTGCGGATCGAGCGGGTGGCCGACGGTGTCGTCGTCGAGGGGGCGTACCGGCTGGCCGGGCCCGGCTGGCAGCCCGCCGGCGAGTGGCATCTCGGCGCCCGGACCGGCGACCTGGCCGAGGACCTGTGGCTGGCCGGGACGTTCGGCAAGCAGGCCGGCCCGGGCGAGAGCCTGGAGATCTCGGCGTGGGCCGGTGACCTGGCGGTCCGGCCGCCGGCTCCGCCGGTGGTGCTGGCCGCGGCGCGCGAGCGGGCTCATCGCCTGGTCACCGCGGCCAAGGCGGAGGGGTACGCCGGAACGCTCGCGCTCGCCGCCGACGCGTTCGTCGTGCAGGGCGCCGACGGGCCGGCCATGGTCGACGGCTACCCGTGGGGCGGACGGCCGGCGTCGCTCGCCGCCTACGAGGGGCTCTTCCTGGACACCGGGCGGGCCGACGAGGGCCGGGAGCTGCTGCGCGCCCTGGTGGACCGGCCGGCCGACGCCGTGGACTTCCCGCTCTGGCTGGTGCACGCGGTGGACCGGCACGTCACCCGGACCGGCGACAGCGACCTGGCCCGGGCACTCGCCGTGCCGCTCGGCCGGCTGCTGCGCCAGGCCCTCGGCGGGGACGGCGCGCTCGCCGTGGACCCGGCCGACGGGCTGCTCAGCCTCGGCCCCGGCCCGGACCGGGCGCGGGTCGGCAAGCTGGTGGAACTCAACGCGCTCTGGGTGAACGCGCTCGCCGCGCTCGGCGACCTGCTGGCCGAGGGCGGCCGGGACGACACCGAGCCGCGCGGCCGGCACGCGCTGGCCTGGGAGTCGTTCCGGCGACGGTTCCCGGCTCCGGAGGGGTGGCTGCACGACCTGGTCGAGGGCCCGGCGGCGCCGTACCCGCTCGGGGCGGGGACCCACCACGACGATCCGACGCTGCGGCCGTACCAGCTGCTCGGCTGGTCACTGCCGCACGCGCCGATGCGGGGCAGCGCCGCGAGCACGGTCCGGGCCGCCGGGGAGGCCCTGCTCACCCCGCTCGGCCTGCGCACCCTGGCCCCCGACGAGTACGGCTACGACGGCGCCGGCCCCGAGCAGGGACTGGTCCGCCCATGGCTGATCGGGCCGTACGCGGACGCCTGCGCGGCCACCGGGCGCCCGGTCGACGGGCTGCTCGACGGGCTCGCCGCGCACCTCGCCGAATGGGGCGTCGGGTCGATCGGCGAGGCAGCCCACGGCGACGCCCCGCACCCCGCGCTGGGCCGCCCGTTCGACGCCCTGGCCGTCGCCGAGATGCTGCGAGTGGAAACGAGGTACGCGCCGTGAGCCGGATCCTCATGCTCTCCTGGGAATACCCGCCGCTGCTGGTCGGCGGGCTGGGACGGCACGTGCACGCGCTGGCCGGCGCCCTCGCCGCCGCCGGGCACGAGGTGACGGTGGTGACCCGCCAGGCGCCCGGCGCGCCGCGCGTGGAACACCTCGAAGGCGTCCGGGTGATCCGGGCCGCCGAGGACCCGCCGGCCTTCGAGGTGACCGGCGGTGATCTGCTCGGCTGGGCGCTGGCCTTCAACCACGCGCTCACCCGGGCCGCCCTGCGCGCCGTCCGCGGCCACCGGTACGACCTGGTCCACGCGCACGACTGGCTGGTCGCGCACACCGCCGTCACGCTCCGGGACCACCTGGACGTGCCGCTGGTCGCGACGATCCACGCCACCGAGTCCGGGCGGCACCAGGGCTGGCTGCCCGGCGCGCACAACCGGACCATCGACGACATCGAACGCTGGCTGTGCGCCGAGGCGCACCGGGTGATCGTCTGCTCGGAGTACATGCGCGCCGAGGTGATCCGGCTCTTCGGGGTGCCCGCCGAGCGCACCGAGGTGGTGCACAACGGGGTGGACGCGCTGCGCTGGCGGGCCCGGCCACGGGCGGTCGCGGCGGCCCGGGAGCGGTACGCCGGCGACGACGGGCCGCTGGTCAGCCTGGCCGGGCGGCTGGTTTACGAGAAGGGCGTGCAGCACCTGCTCGCGGCGGCGCCCCGGCTGCGCGAACGGTTCCCGGGACTGCGGCTGGTGGTGGCCGGGGACGGTCCGTACCGCAAGGATCTGGAACGCCGCGCCGGGCCGGCCGTGAGCTTCGCCGGGTTCCTGACCGGGCACGATCTGACCGCCCTGATGGCGGCCTCGGACTGTTACGTGGTGCCGAGCATCTACGAGCCGTTCGGGATGGTCGCGCTGGAGGCGGCAGCGGCCGGCACGCCGGTGGCGGTGTCGTCGACCGGCGGGCTGGCCGAGATCGTCGAGCACGGGGTGACCGGCGTGTGCTTCCCGCCCGGCGACCCGGACGCCCTGGCTCTCGCGGTGGGCGGGGTGCTGGCGGATCGGGACTACGCCCGGGCGCTGGCGTCACGGGCCCGGCAGCGGGTGGTCGACGACTTCAACTGGCCGGCGATCGCCGCCCGCACCGCGGCGGTCTACGACAGCACCCGGCCGCCGGCGCCGGAGCTGCCGGAACTGCTGCTCACCAGGCGCCCCGGGGTACCGATGGCGGTCGGCGTCGGGTAGCTTGACCGCCCCGACCGGAGCGGCGCACGCGGCGCGGCCGGCACGCGACATCGTCAAGGACGGCCCCCGTTGAGCGACAAGCCCGCTTTCTCCGCGCCCACCCCGGCCCCCGGCTGGGCGCCCGGCACCGCACCCGTGCCCGCGCCCGCTCGCGGCGGTGCGGCTCGCACCGTCGGCGCGGTGCTCGCCGTCGTGGTCCTCGCGGTGCTGGCGCTGGCCGTCGCCGGGATCGGGCTGCTGCTGACGCTGTCCATGGACAGTTGCGGGACGGCCGGCACCGAGGACGTGTTCGTCTGCGGCACTGCCGGGATGCTGGTGACCATCGGGTCGCCGATCGCCGGCGCGGTGCTCGGCGTGCTGGTCGCGCTCGGCGGCTTCCTGCCCCTGCCGTTCCGGCACCGCCGCCCGATCCTGATCAGCGCCGGCTACCTGATCGTGCTGGCCGGCCTCGGCATCGGTTTCCTGGGCGCCTTCGGCCTGTCCTGATCAACTCCCGCGGCCGCTCCGGCGCGTCGGTCTCCCGGGCGCCCTCGGCCTGTCCCGATCAGTCCCCGCGGCCGCTCTGGTAGATCGACAGGCCGGCGTACGCCGCGGACAGTAGCGGGACCGGCACGCCGTGCCGGGCCGCCTCGGCGACCAGGTCGCCCACGATGGCGTCGGCCTCGACCGGCTGCCCGGCGACCAGGTCGCGGTACATCGACGAGGTGGTGGGCTCGGCGCTGGCCATGGTGTCCGCCAGCACGCTCAGGAACTGCGGACGGGGCGGGAAGCCGGCGGCGGTGGCCACCGATACCGACTCGGCGGTGACCGCGCGGTTGAACTCCGGGCCGCCGGGGGCCGCGTTGATCGCGCCGATCGAGCCGCGCAGCAGTGTGGTGGCCGCGCCGATGGTGGCCAGCAGCACCCATTTCTCCCACATCTCGGCCCGGATGTGCCGAGATGCCCGGGAGTCGAAACCGGCGTCGCCGAGAGCCGCGGTGACCTCGTCCAGGCGGTCGTCGGCACCGCCGTCGAGCGGGCCGAAGACCAGGCGGTGCAGGCCGGACATCTGGACCACGTCGCCGTGCTCGTCCAGCGTGCCATGGATCATGCAGAGCCCACCCCAGACGTGCCCGGCGCCGAACGCGCCGGTCAGCGCGTCCAGGTGGCGCATGCCGTTGAGGAGCGGGACGAGCACCGTCCGGTCCCCGACGGCGGGACCCAGCGCGGCGATCACGGCGTCCAGCGCGTAGCTCTTGACCGCGACGAGGACCAGATCGTACGTACCGTCGACGGTGGTGATCGTGTGTGGCGTCAGCCGCGTCTCGCCGGACGGTGCGGTGATCCGGAGACCGCGCTCCGCGAGCCGGGCGGCCCGGCCCTCGCGGACCAGGAACGTCACGTCCCGCCCGGCCTGCGCCAGCCGGCCCCCGAAATAGCCGCCGGTGGCGCCGGCGCCGACCACCAGGATCCTCATCCGAGCTGCTCGTCGTCGAAGCACCAGCGCCAGGTCTCGCCCGGCTCGAACGAGCGCATCACCGGGTGGCCGGACTCGGCGTGGTGTGCGGACATGTGCCGGCGCGGGGACGAGTCGCAGCAGGCGACCAGGCCGCAGGTGAGGCAGACGCGCAGGTGGACCCAGTCGTCGAAGCCGCCGGCCACGCACTGCGGGCAGCCGTCGGCGTAGGCGCTCCGGGGCGCCGGGTCGCCGGTTTCCTTGAGATGCTGGCAGATCACTCGTCACTCCGGTGCAGCTGGGACTCTTCCAGGTCGAGCTCGCGCTGGGCGCGGACCAGCACCTCCTCCGGGATCCGGCCCTCGTTCCGGGCGATCTTGAAGACGTGCCGCTCGGCTCTGATCATCTCGCGCCGCAGCCGGCCGTACGCAGCCGAGGGGGTCTCCTGCCGCTGGCTGCCCAAACGCTCCCAGGCGTTGTTGGACCGGCTCTCCACCAGACCGCGCAGCCGGTCGACCACCGAGCCGGGCGCCCCGTCGGCGTGCTCCTCCAGCGCCTGCAGGGCGGCCCGGCTGGCGGCGTGCTGCACCCCGGCCTCGGCGAGCGCGTCCTGGGCGCTGGTGTCCTCGCGCACCCCGAGCCGCCTGGCCAGGGCCGGCAGCGTGGTGCCCTGGGTCAGCAGGGTCAGCACGATGATCGCGAAAGCGATGAAGATGAACAGGTCACGCGGGTAGGCGGGCACCCCGGCCTCGGCGCTGGGCGGCGTCAGGGTCTGCGCGGCGGCCAGGGTGACCACCCCGCGCATCCCGGCCCAGGCGATCACGGTGGCCGCGGCGACCGGCGGCCGCTCCTCCCGGGCCCGGACCCGCGGCAGCAGCCGGGCCAGGTAGGTGGCCGGGTACATCCACAGGAAGCGGACCAGCACCAGGGTGCCGAACACCGCGGCGGTCACCGAGACCGTGGTGACCAGGCCGGTCTCGATGCTGGTCACCACCATCCGCAGCTGGAGGCCGACCAGCAGGAACACCACGCCCTCCAGGAGGAACGTGGTGAGCCGCCAGACCGCGTCCATCTGCAGCCGGGAGGTGGCCGAGAGCAGGTAGGGCATCCGGTGCCCGAGGTAGAGCCCGGCCACCACCACCGCCACCACGCTGCTGGTGCGCAGCTCCTCGGCGACGATCACCACGACGAACGGGGTGAGCAGCGACACCGCGTCGTCCAGCAGCGGATCCTCGATCCACCTGTGCAGCTTGGCGGCGCCGACCGCGGCGATCATGCCGAGGACCAGGCCGCCACCGGCTTTCAGCGCGACCTCGCCGGCGATCTCCCAGAACCCGACGGCGGCGCCGGCCAGCGCGCCCACCGACACCCGGACCAGCACCAGCGCCGTCGCGTCGTTGAGCAGGCTCTCGCCCTCCAGGATGGTGACCACCCGGCGGGGCAGGCCGACCCGGCGGGCGATGGCGGTGGCCGAGACCGCGTCCGGTGGGGCGACGATGGCCCCGAGGGCGACGCAGGCGGCCAGCGGCGCCTGCGGGACCATCCAGTGCACGACGAACCCGACGGCGAACGCGGTGAGCAGCACCAGACCCACCGCGAGCAGCAGGATCGGTCGCAGGGCGTGGCGGAACGCGGGCACCGAGGTCTGCAGGGCCGCCACGTAGAGCAGCGGCGGCAGGATGCCGATCAGCACCAGCTCCGGCTCCAGGTGCGCCGCCGGGAACCCCGGGACGTAGGACAACCCGAGGCCGGCGACCAGCAGCACCAACGGGGCCACGAAGCCGAGCCTGCGGGCGAGGGCCGCGCCGACGACCGCGATCGCCACGAACACGACCGTTTCGACGATGCTCTCCATGGCGGGAAGCTTATTGCCCGCCGCGGGCCGGCATCAGGTGGTGCTCACCACCCCGGACCGAGCCACGGTACGGGTCCAGGTGCCGTCCATCCCCTTGCGGCTGCGGACCAGATCGGCCGAGAAGACGTACGGCGTCCCGGGGGTCAGTCCGGTGACCGTGGCGGTCATCCAGCCGCAGCCGCTCGGGGTGACGGTCGTCCAGCCCGGCGTCTCCGGCTGCGCGCCCACCACCAGATGCTGACTGACCGCGGTGATCCGATAGTCGACCAGGTCGTCGCCGCCCGGGTTGAACCAGGTGACCACGGCGCTGGTGCTGCCCGGGGTGACGGTCATGCCGTCGACGGCGCCGCCCTTGAACCCGGCGGTCCCGCAGGACGGGCTGCGGCTCGGCGTCGGGCCGGCCGGGGGCGCGACGGTCGGCGACAGCGTGGCGGCGGCCGGCCGGGCCCGCGGCGTGAAGCTCGTGGCCGGCGACGGCGCGACGCTACCGGCCGTCATCCACAGCCACGGGCTGGTCGCGGACGGGCTCGGCTCGGCCTGCACGGCTCCGGTGGTGGCGCAGGCCGCCAGCAGCAGCGGCGCGGCGAGCATGGGCAGGACGACGGCGGCAGCTTTGCGAATCCCCAGCACGTCCTCCACGTTCGGGCCGGCCCGGGCGTTGCTTAGCCGTTCCGGTAGTGCTCCCGGGCACGCCTGGCGAGATCCTTGGTGGCGGCCGAGTTGACCCAGGTGCCGAGCACCACGCCGGCACCCGGGACCAGCTTGGCGAACACCTTGCGGGCGGCACGCACCCCGGCCATCTGGGCCAGCTTGACGCCGAGCTTGACCAGCGCGCCGCCCAGCGGGCCCCCCGCCGCGCCGGTGAAGATCCGGCTGGCGCGTTCGCGGCCGGCCGCCACGCCGAGCGCGGTCCGGGCGGTCTCGGCGACCCGGTGCACCCGCTGCAGCACGAGCAGGTCGGTGGCGCGTTCCGGGGCGGCCGGGTCGGCGCCGTAGGCGGCGGCGACGTGCAGCACCATCCGGGCCTGGGTCCAGGCCAGCACGCCGACGTCAAGGACCGCGCCGGGCAGGCCGGCGACCCCGGAGAGGGCGCCGGAGAGGCGGGCCAGGGCGGTGAAGTTCTTGACGGCCAGGGTGGCCAGCTCGTCCGGGGTGAGGTCGGGGTGGTCGGCGCGGGCCCGGGCGGCCCACCCGGCGGCCTCCGGGCCGAGGCGGCGGACGGCTTCCAGGGCGAGGTGCTCCGGGGCGTACTGGGGGTCGGCGCGCATCCGGGACCAGAGGGTGCCGGGCGGGGTGGCGGCGTCGTCGAGGGCGGGGACCGGTACGGGGTACTGACTCAACGATCACTCCCGAGGGGGCGAGACGGCGATCTACCCCCATAGTGGCGTCCGGGTGCACGTCGGTTGCCCGGCCGGACCGACTTTTCGTGGTGACCGTCACGCCGCACGACGGGCGGGCTCACGTCGTACGCAAAATGGTGGGGAAACCTGGACCACAGCGAGCCGGAATGATTCCAGCGGCTCGGCTGTTGTCGGCGAAAAGCCCGCGCCGTCGGGCGATGTCTTGAGGAGGTCCGCAGCGTGCTCGACCCACACGGGCTCTACGAGGTGGCCGGGGAACTGCCGGTCCTGGACGGCCCGGTGCTCATCCAGGCACTCACCGGGTTCGTCGACGCAGGCAGCGCGATCCAGCTCGCCCGGGAGCACCTCCTGGCGGACCTGGAGAGCGAGGTCGTGGCGACCTTCGACCTGGACCAGCTCCTCGACTACCGGTCCCGCCGGCCTCCGATGATCTTCGTGGCCGACCACTTCGAGAGCTACGAGGACCCGGTCCTCGCCCTGCACCTGGTGCGCGACCAGCTCGGCACGCCGTTCCTGCTGCTCGCCGGCCCGGAACCGGACCTGCAGTGGGAGCGGTTCATCGCGGCGGTGACCGGGCTCATCGAGCGGCTCGGGGTCAAGGCCACGATCGGGCTGAACGCGATCCCGATGGCCGTGCCGCACACCCGGCCGGTCAGCCTCACCGCGCACGCCACCGACCGCAGCCTGCTCGGCGACCACGAGTCCTGGCTGCAGCGGGTGCAGGTGCCGGCCAGCGTCGGCAACCTGCTGGAGTTCCGGCTCGGGCAGAACGGGCACGCCGCGCTCGGGTACGCCGCGCACGTCCCGCACTACCTGGCCCAGACCGCCTACCCGGCCGCCGCCGAGCTGCTGCTCGACTCGGTCTCCGGCAACACCGGGCTGGCGCTGCCGACCGGCAAGCTGCGCGAGTCGGCGAAACTGGTCCGCGAAGAGGTGGACAAGCAGATCGCCGAGGACGAGCAGGCGGCCCGGCTGGTCACCTCCCTGGAGGCGCAGTACGACGCGTTCCTCCGCGGCCGGCAGAACAACCTGCTGGTGGACACGGACACGCCGCTGCCCACCGCCGAGGAGCTCGGCGCGGAGCTGGAGCGCTTCCTCGCCGAGCAGACCCGGGACGAGGGCTAGCGCCCGCGCAACAGGAAGTCGATGACGGCCGGGAGTCGCGCGTCCCAGTAATCCCAGGCGTGCTCTCCCGGGCCGAACTCGGCGTCCAGCTCGATCCCACCGGCCCTGGCAGCCGCGACGAACCGCTTGTTCTGCGCGAGCAGGTGGTCCTCGGTGCCGCAGCGCAGCATCAGCCGCGGCAGTCGCGCCGGGTCGGCCACCCGCAACAGGTGCAGCAGGTCCTCGTCGCCGCCGGCCACCACCCGGTCGGCGAACACCCGCGCCACCAGGGCACGGATGTGCGGCCGCAGGTCGTGCTCCTGGATGTACGCCAGGTCGAGCGCCCCGGACAGCGTGGCGGCGGCGGCGAAGCGCTCCGGCTCGCGCAGCGCCCACTTCATCGCGCCGTAGCCACCCATCGACAGGCCGGCGACGAACGTGTCCTCGCGCCGCTGGGAGACCCGGAAGAACTTCCGTACGGTCTCCGGCAGCTCGGCCGAGAGGAAGTCCCAGAACCGCATGCCGTGCGCCTCGTTGGCGTAGAAGCTGCGGTGCACCTGCGGCATGATCACCGCCAGGCCGCGGCCGGTGGCGTAGCGCTCGACCGAGGAGTAGCGGCTCCAGGCGGAGTGGTCGTCGGTGAGGCCGTGCAGCAGGTAGAGCACCGGCGGCGGGTCGCCGCGGTCGTCGTCGGGCAGGATGACGGTCATCGAGGTGCCGACTTCGAGCGCCTCGGAGTCGAAGTCACAGCGGATCAGAGCCACGCCGCCATCCTGCCGTCTGCCGGGCGTCCGGACATCTCTCCGGTCGCTTCTCGAGTCCTCCGGTCCCGCTTCGGTGTGCCGGACGGCGCGGACCGTCTGTCACCGGCAAGTGATCAGTTCAGGTGGTGCCGGACCTGGGTACCCGGCCGGCGGGCCGTGATCGCAGGTCCGGGCCGGTGGGCGGGACGTAGCCGGATGACGGCGTCGATGCCGGTGGCCGGTGCCTGGTCGAGGTGGATCCGGCCGCCGCTGGCGGTGACCAGGCGTTCGACGATGGCCAGGCCGAGCCCGGAGCCGTCGTCGCGGGCCTGCGGGGAGCGCCAGAACCGGTCGAAGGCACGCCGGCGGTCCTGGGCGTTCATGCCGGGCCCTTGGTCCATGCGGTAAGGCCTGGGACAAGGTTCGACCAAGACACACGCCGTGCTCCCGCGGATTCGAGCCGAGCTTCCGGAAAGGCACCCTGGGACGCCGCTCGAAGGGCGCGAACTTCGATTCGTGGCGGACCGACGGCGACGCGTCGGAGACCGCTTTCCGAGCGAGGGCGATCGAGGTCCCCGCCGACCTCGGCGGTGCCTGAGCAGCCCGGTCAGCGTCTCGGCACGGCCGCGGAGGTTCCGCGCTCGCGTCGCAGAAGTGGCCGGCTCCTCCTGGATGGGCCTGGGGCCGGGCTCGGAGGCTCGACTGCGGGTGCCGGGTCAGTGTCGGGTCGGGTCGATGCGCGAGCGGTTGGGAATGTCGTACCCGTCGATTAGAATGTATGTACGAAAGAGGGGCCCTGAGCTGCTGATCTTCGGCGGGTTTAGTACACCTGTTCGAGGCCACGCGGCGAGTGAGGAGACCACGTGACCACGTCCACCATGTCCACGATCTCGACCACCCCCGTGCCCGTCATCCCGCCCTACGCCACCATGCTCGGCTTCACGCGGTATGTCTCTCGCACCGGCCCCGCGAAAGCGACGTTCGTCGGCGGTCTGCGCAAGCAGCGGGAGCGGCGCAGCGGGTTCAACCCGCACGGCCAGCTGGTCAAAGCGCTGAAGGCGGACATCGCGTTCCGCACCGGCGGCAGCTACCTCGGTGGCGTCGTCGACCTGGTGAAAGACCGGTGGAAGCCGCTCTACGAGTCGCTGCGGGCCGGCGCCCGCACCTATCTGGCGTCGCTCGGCGACCCCGAGCGGATCACCCTGGTGCAGACCCGGGACGCGCTGGCCAGCGTCGGCCCGCTCGCCGTGAAGATCAACCCGCACTTCGGGCTGCGGTTCGGCGACGGGCACCGGGAGGCGGTTCGGCTGCACTTCGACGAGGAGCCGCCCAGCCCGGAGCTGGTCACCGCCATGCTCCACCTGATGGCCCGGCACATGGAGCAGATCCTGCCGGACGCCGACCCGGTGCTGGTCGACCTGCGGCGCGGGGTGACGCACCGGTTGAACCCGGCGATGAGGCCGGCCGATGTGGAGAGTTGGCTGGCCGGGGAGGCGGCGGCGTTCACGGCCATGTGGTCGGCCACGGCCAGTCAGGCGGCGTGACGGGTTCGCTGCTCGCGGTGTGACGGGTTCGCCGCTCGCGGCGCGATTCTCCGACTGACCGGGCTGGCCGCTCCCCCGGCCGGCCCGGTCAGCGGTCGACGCGGCTGTGGTTGCCGGCATGGTCAGCGGTCGACACGGCCGGTGGCTGCCGGCCCGATCGGCGGACGGCCCGGCTGGCTGGCGGACGGGCCAGCTGGCGGACGCGCCGGCTGGCGGACGGGCCAGCTGGCGGACGGGCCAGCTGGCGGACGGGCCAGCTGGCGGACGGGCCGGCCTCACTCCCGGGCCTGTCCCGATGGCGCCGATGGCGCGGGCGATGCCGGCGGCGCCACTGGCGTGGACGGCACCGGCGACGCGGGAGCGCGGACGGCACCGGCGACGCGGGAGCGTGGACGGCACCGATCGCGCGAAAGTGCGGACGGCACCGATCGCGCGAAAGTGCGGACGGCACCGATCGCGCGAAAGTACGGACGGCACCGATTTCGTTGGCGGTGCTTGACGGTGCCAATCGCGTCGGCGCCGGTGATCAGGGGGACTCGGGAGCCTCCATGCGAGGGTCGAGCACCTTGCTGGGCCGATAACCGAGTGCCGCGCTCGCGTCCCGGGCGGCCGCCACCACCAGCGGAGCGAGCCGGTCGACGTCGGCCGGGCCGATGCGCTGGGTCGGCGCGCCGATGCCGATGACGGTCGCCAACTCGCCGGCATGGTCGAAGACGGGTGCGCTGATCGATCCGGCGCCCTCGTGCCGCTCGTCGAACGCGGCGGCGTATCCCTGGCTCCTGGCCTGCTCGACCTGCTTGTCCAGCACGTCGATGTCGACCGGGGTGTGCTCGGTGAACCGGGGCAGCCCGTGCCGGATGAGGTCGGTGCGGGCGGCCGGATCGTAGGCCAGGAAGATCTTGCCGGGTGCGCCCGCGTGGAGGGGCATCACCATGCCGACTTTGAACAGCCGCATCACGATGTGACGAGTCTCGGCAACGGCGATGACGGTTCGAGACGCGCCGTCACGCACGTACAGACAGGCGGTCTCGCCGGTCTCGTCGCAGAGTCGCTGCAGGATCGGCTTGGTCAGCTGCACGATGTCGAGACCGAACGTGCCGGGCGCCGCCCACTGCACCAGTGCCAGCCCGATGCGGTAGCGGTCGCCGCTGCGGTCGAGGAAGCCCTCCCGCACGAGGTTGTGCACCAACCGCTGGCAGGTGCTGGCGTGCAGCCCGCTGCGCTGGGTGATCTCCCGTAACGACGGCTCGGGCTCGGTCACCGAGAAACAGTCCAGGATCTTCGTGATCTTTTCGAGCACCAGCAACGGTGGCGTGCCCGTGCCGCGGTCGGTCGCCACTCGCAGCCCCTTCAGGTCGGAAATCCTCGGTAGTGACTATACCAACAACTCACATCGTGGGTTCATGCCTTACATTGTGAGTCGTTCGACGCTGCCGACGCAGGGAGAGATTCGTGAACTCGCAAACGCTGGCTCGGGGGGACATCGCGACAGCGGCCGCCCTCCCCGCCCGGATCGGCCTGATCGTGCCGAGTTCGAACACCACCATCGAGACCGAGCTGCCCGAGCTGTTCCGGCGGCAGAGCGACGCGACCGGGCGGGCGTACACGTTCCACTCCGCCCGGGCCGGCATGCGCACGGTCAACCAGCGCGAGCTGGACGCGATGGTGGGCAGGTCCGCGGAGTGCGCGGAAGCCCTCGCCGACGCCGACGTGGACGTCATCGCCTACGCCTGCCTGGTGGCGATCATGGCCCAGGGGCCCGGGGAGCACCGGGCCGCCGAGCGGGTGATCGCCGGCGCCGCCGCGCGCGGCGGCCACCCCGCGGCAGTGACGAGCAGCGCCGGCGCGCTGGTCCGCGCCCTGCACGCGATCGGGGCGAGCCGGGTCGCGATGGTCACCCCGTACCTGCGGCCGCTCACCCAGGTGGTGCGGGAGTACCTCGAGGCCGAGGGGATCGAGGTGCTCGACGCGGTCAGCCTCGAGGTCGACGACAATCTCGCCGTCGGCCGGCTCGACCCCGCGCGACTGCTCGGGATCGCCAGTGGACTGCGTCGTGACGGCGCCGACGCGATCGTCCTCTCGGCCTGCGTACAGATGCCCTCCCTGCCCGCCGTGCAACAGGTCGAGGACGCCCTCGGCCTGCCGGTGGTCACCGCGGCCACCGCCACGACGTACGAGATCCTCAAGGCTCTCGGCCATCAGCCGGCCATCGCCGGCGCGGGCCGGCTTCTCGCCGGCTCGTCTCGTCCCTGATTCAACGGAGGAAAAGAAGTGAGTCTCGATCGTCCCGTCGCGCCCGACCCCTACGAGCAGCTGCCCAGGGCCGGATCGTTCCAGGTGACCTCAGCGGATGTCGCCGACGGCCGGCCGCTGGCCAACGCCCAGGTCTTCGACAGCTTCGGCATGACCGGCGACAACATCTCGCCGCAGCTGAGCTGGACCGGCTTCCCGGCGGAGACCAAGAGTTTCGTGGTGACCTGCTTCGACCCGGACGCCCCCACCCCCTCCGGCTTCTGGCACTGGCTGGTGGTGAACATCCCGGCCTCGGTCACCGAGCTGCCCACCGGCGCGGGCCGCGGCGACGACTCGTTGCCGGGCGGCGCGTTCCACACCCGCAACGACTACGGCACCGCCGCCTACGGTGGCGCCGCCCCGCCGCAGGGCGACCAGGTGCACCGGTACTACTTCGTGGTGCACGCGCTGGACGTCGAGAAGCTGGACGTCACGCCGGACACCTCGCCCGCCGTCGTCAGCTTCAACCTGGCGTTCCACACGCTCGCCCGGGCGATCATCACGCCGGTGTACTCGCACTGACGCTCCGGGTGGCCGCGGGGCAGGCCCGCGGCCACCCGAGAGGGTGCGCCTCGGCGGCCCGCGGCCACCCGGGAGAGTGCGCTTCGGCGGCCCGCGCCACCCGGGCGGGTGCGTCTCGGCGGCAGCGGCGGCGGATCCCGGGCGAGTCGACGGCCGGCACACCGCGCGCGACGAGGACCAGCCGGGAGAGGCGTGCCGCCGGTGATCGGCGACGGCGGTCGGAGGTGCGGGTTCGGTTAAGGTGGCGGGGTGAGTCCGTTTCCCGGCGTTCTGCCGCCGCCGCGCTCCTGAGCGGAGCGTGAGCCACGCCGTCTGAGCCATGCTCGGACGGCGCTGTCGCGATGCGTTCCGCAGCCGGACCGAAACCGACTCACCCTCCGCGGAGCACACGCATGTTCTCGTTCTCTTCGTCCCCGAGCCCGGCCGGAGCACGGCTGAGCCTCGTCCAACTCTCGATCGCCGGCATCCTCTGGGGCACCGCCGGCGTCGTGGTCCAGGTGGTCGCCGCCCGCACCGGCCTCGGCGCCGTCGCCATCGGTTTCTACCGCCTGCTCGTCGCTGCCGGAACCATGCTGATCCTCGGGTTCCGGGCCCGCCACCGGATCTGGGCGGCGTTCCGGTCCGCTCCCCTCGCGATCGTCGCCGCCGGCGTGGGCCTGGCGGCCTACCAGGCTCTGTACTTCGTCGCCGTCCGCCTGACCGGGGTCAGCATCGCCACAGTGGTCAGTCTCGGCCTGGCCCCCGTCCTGCTCAGCGCCTGGGAGACGATCCGCACCCGGCGCCGTCCGGCCGGCACCGAACTGGCCGCCTCGACCGCTGCCATCGCCGGCCTGGTGCTGATCGCCGGCGCGAGCATCGACAGCGTCGCCGGAGGTCCGAACGTCACCAGCGCGGCCGCCGGCACCACCGCTGGGCTGGGACTGCTCGCGGCGATAGCCTCCGGCACCGTCTACGCCGCGTCGACCGCCCTCAGCCGGCACACCGCACAGGGCGTGCCGCCGCTGGTCCTCACCACCCTGTCCGGCACCATCGGCGCGATCTCCCTGGCCCCGATCGCGGTGGCGCAGGGCGTGACGTTCACCCCGGGACTCCAGCCGATCGCCCTGCTCCTCTACCTGGGCGCGATCACCACAGCGCTCGCCTACGCCTGCTTCTACACCGGCCTGCGGCACACCACCGGAAGCGTCGCCGTGGTCGTCACCCTGCTGGAGCCACTGACCGCCGCGCTGCTGGCCGTCCTGCTCCTCGGCGAACCGCTCGCCACCAGCACCGTCACCGGCGGCCTGCTCCTGCTCGGCGCGGTCACCACCCTCTATCTGGGCGCCGCTCGGACCCCGGCGGCGAGCCTGACCCGCTCCCGCGAACCGGACCGCGGATGATCCGGCCGCGCCAGGATCCTCCGGTTTCGGTCAAAGACTTTTTTGTACGCTTCCGTCCCGCCACCACCCCTGCCCGCGCGAGGCCGGCCCGGCTCATGACCGCCTCCGCGCCGCCGGGCCGGCTGGCGCTCACGGTCGCCTCAGGACAGTCGACACCCCCGTGAGTGCCAGCCGGACACCGCGAGCCGAGCACGACCCGCGCCGGATCCGCCGAGCGCCGGCGCCCGGGACAGTGACACCACCTCGTCACCCAGGAGAGCCCGCCGCGCGGGGAGCGACACCGAACCGCCAAACACAAACTCCCCGTGGCTGGGTGAGACGGGAACGGCCGGTCGTGGGGCGGGCCGAATTCCGGGCGTACCGGAAAGCGGCGGCCCGCAAGGAAAGCGGACCACGCGCCGCCGCACGGCCGATGTGGTCAGGCGGTGAGGGCGGTGGTCAGGTGGTGAAGGCGGTGGTCAGGTGGTGAGGGCCGGAGTCAGGCGGTCAGGGCGATGGTCAGGGCGCCGGCCGCGACCAGGACGCCGGCCCACAAGCGGTCCACGTTGAACCAGGCGCGGCGGAGGATCCGGACGCCGAGGAACTCGTAGACGAGCAGGGCGCAACCGGCCATCACGGTGACCATCGCGACGGTGTGCACACCGGCCGCGGCCAGGCCGGTGAGGGCGCCGGCCGGGGAACCGGACAGCGCGTGGCCGGGGTGCGTGACCGGGACCGGCGTGGTGGCCAGCACGGGCAGCAGCATCAGGCCGGCGCCATGCGCTGACGACATCAGGAACGACCAGCCCGCCAGCTGCGCCGGCGACAGGCGCATGCCGGCCCAGCGGAAGTGGCGCTCGGAGAGCAGCCGCCACAGTCCGAAACCGACCAGCAGCACGCCGCCGGCGATCCCGGTCACGTCGGCGGCGAGCACCGATCGGGTCGCCGAGATGACCGCGGCGACGATCGCGACCGAGGCGAGGTGCCCGGCCGCGATCGGGGGGAGCGAGCGCAGCAGCACCGCGCGGCTGCGCTCCTGCATGCCGCGGGCCACCGCGAACAGCCAGCCCATCGCCGGGTTCAGCCCGTGGAAGGCGCCCAGCGCGATCAGCGCCGCGTAGGAGCCCCAGGTCACGAGGGGAAACAGTACGAGTCGGAGGAGGCGTCGCCGCCCTGCAGCCGGGTCTGGTGCACGCGGCGGCCGCGGAACTCGTCGCCGTGCGGGAAGAACCGCTGGTCCAGCGTGAACGCGCCGGCGGTGACGTCGGCCTTGGCGAGCCAGGCGCCGACGCCGTCCGGGTAGAACTGGTCGTCCCAGGAGCCGTAGAGCGAGTTGGTCACGTAGACCCGCTCGCCGTCCCGGGACACCTCGATCATCTGCGGCCCGCCGGCCAGCGGCTCGTCCGGGAACGCCGGGTGCGGGGTCCGCCGGACGATCCCGCCCAGGTGCACCGAGTCCTTCAAGACCGGGTGGAACGGGTCGCTGACGTCGTAGCGCCGCAGCTCACCGGTGCCCCAGCAGGAGACGTAGAGGTACTTGTCGTCCACGCTCAGATCGATGTCGGTGACCAGCGGCGGCACCGCGCCGAACGGCTGCAGGGCGGGCGGCAGCAGCGCCGGGTCGGCCGGCTCGGCCGGGATGTCGATGATCTTGCGGACCTCGAAGCCGCCGCCGGACCGGTGCCAGACCCAGATCGAGGCGGACAGGTCCACCACCGAGATCACCACGCCGAGGAAGCCGTGCGAGGCGGTCGGCTCGTGGGCCGGGCGCAGCTCCAGCGCCATCTGGTACTGGTCGCCGAGGTCGACGGTCTGCACCAGGCTGCGCTTGGCCAGGTCCCAGAAGTGGATCCGGTGCCCGTACCGGCGCCCGAGCAGCAGCTCCGGCACGATGCCGTCCTCGATCATGCCGGGCGTGCCCCACTCCGAGGTGACCAGGACGTCCTGCGTCAGGTGCCACCAGAAGTCGTAGGCGAGGTACTGGTCCCCACGATCGGCCTCCCACGCGCCGCGCACGTCGAAGGTCTGGTGGTCGAGGATCGCGATGCCGCCGGGCCCGTCGTCGCCCCGACCGGCGCCGAGGGCGGAGACGTAGATCCCGTCCGGGCCGCAGTGGACGGTGTGCGGGCGCGAATAGTCCGCCTTGGCGGCCAGCTCCGCGGCGCTGATCTCCTTGACCAGCTGCGGGCTGCGCGGGTCGTCCCGGGTGTCGAGCACGTAGATCCGCGACGACCGCAGGCCGGGAACGATCAGGTAGCGGCGCTCCACGTGCGGGTGCGGGGCGGTCGGGCACAGGGCGCTGCTGCACGCGTTCCAGCCGAAGTGGTGCAGCTCGTCACCGGTGTGCGGCAGGTCGGTCCAGCCGACGACCCGGCCGTACTCGGCCGAGGCCGGGTCGGTGTCGATCACCGCGATCGCGTCGGGCTTCTCGGCCGCGCGATCGAAAGCGGCCACGTAGGCGAGCTTTTCCGCCGGAGCACCGGCCGCGTCACTCGGCGAGGGGTAGAACGTCGGATCCGGTGTCCATCGCGTCATGCCGCTCATCGTCACCCGCGCGAGCCGCCGCGACCAGGTTTACATCTGTCACATTCGATACCGGACCCGATCAGCGTACGTCCAGCGGCAGGCGCACCAGCACCGTGGTACCGGTCTCGTCACCGGTCAGCTCGATGCTCCCGTGGTGGCGTTCCACCACCGCCCGGCTCAGCGTCAGCCCGAGGCCGCTGCCCGGCAGCGCCCTGTCGTGTCCCCGGCTGGTCCGGTAGAGCCCGGTGAACAGCTGCTCCCGCTCGATCCGGGGCACGTCCGCCGCCGCGTCGGAGACCGCCAGCTCGGCCGCCCGCGCGGTCCGCCGCAGCCGCACCTCGACGTGCCCGCCGTCCGGGCTGTACCGGATCGCGCTGCCCAGCAGGTTCTCCACGATGTGCCGCAGCCGGTCCCGGTCACCCGGCACGATCAGCTCCCCGGGCAGGTCGGTGTCGATCACCACGGGCGCCTGGCCGATCGCCACCCGGGTCCGATCCACCACGTCCCGTACCACCTCGGCCAGGTCCATCGGCGTGCGCCGCACGTCGGCGTGCCCGGCGTCCAGCGCGGACAGCTCCAGCAACTCGTTGATGATCTCCCGGAGCTGGAGCGCGTTGCGCTCGACCACGGCGATCAGCCGCGGGCCCTCCCGCACCAGCGTCGCCTCGTCCGCCTCGCTGAGCAGTTCGGTGTACGCGCTGATCGAGGTGAGCGGGGTCCGCAGCTCGTGGCCGATCAGCGCCAGGTACTCGTTCTTGCTGCGCACCAGCTGCCGTTGCAGGTCCTCGACCCGGCGCCGCTCGACGAACTGGCCCAGGTGCGCGCCGATCCCGGACATCAGCGCGACCAGCTCGTCCTCCGGGTCCTCGACAGCGTCGGCGAAGACGGTGAGCACCCCGATCGTCCCGGTGCCGTCGTGCACCGGGATGGCCAGCGCGGTGTGCAGGCGCTCGGCGGCGGTGTCCGGCGAGATCAGGCTCTGCGGGCGGCCCACGTCCCGGATCCACAGCGGCTTGTCCACCTGCCAGGCGCGCCCGGCCAGGCCCTGCCCGTACGCCAGCTCGTCGGGCACGGTGATCCCGGTCGGCCAGCCCGGCGTGCTCCACCGCGCCACCGCCCGGATCACCTCGGCCGGCGCGTCCACCAGCCACAGCTCGGCGTGCACCCAGTCCAGCGTGGCGACCACCGCGGCCAGCACCCGTGGCCCGGCCGCCTCGATGCTGGGCGCCTCGGCCAGCGCCGTGGTGACCGCCAGCTCGCACGACCGGAACCGCTCGGCGCGCCGCTGACGGGTGACGTCCTGCACCGCCTGGACCGCGCCGACCACCCGGCCGTCGGGGCCGAGGATCGGTTGCGCGTCCATCAGGTAGTGCCGGTTGCGCCGGACCCGGCCCGGCCGGGTCAGCGGCTCGTCCCGGACCTGCTCGCCGCGCAACGCCCGGACCAGGCCCAGTTCTCCGGTGCCGTCCGGGTCGTCGGCCCAGAGCCGGCGCATCCGCTCGTTGGCGAAGACCACCTGCCCGTCGGCGTCGCACGCGGTCACCCCGTCGTGCAGGCTCTCCAGCACCGCGTCCAGAAACCGGTGCTGCTGCTCCAGCTCGTACCGGGCCAGTTGCTCGCCGATCAGCAGGGTGGCCACCGCGGCCGCCTCGGCCACCGCGCTGATCTGCTCCGGTGACCACTCGCGCGGCCGCAGGTCGTAGGCGCAGCACACGCCGAGCACATGGCCGAGCCGATCGTGCACCGGATAGCCCAGGTAGGCGCCGCCGTGCTGGCGCACCAGTCCGGGCGGCACCCGGTCGTCGGCTGTCGCGTCGTCGACGATCACCGCACCGCCGCTGCTCACCACCATGCCGCCGAGCGACCCGTCGAGGGTGGTGTCGTTGATCGCGTCCCAGTCCGCGGAGACTCCCCAGCTGCCGTAGAGGCGCAGCCGATCGCCCTCGACGAACTGGATGCAGGCGCTCGGGGTCTGCGCCGCGCGGGCGGTCAGCGCGGCGAGCTGGTCGGCGGTCCCGCTGCTCAGCACCCCGCGATGCAGGTCCGGCCGGGCGGCGGCCCCGGCGAGCACGTCGCGCAGCAGGTGCGAGCCGCTGGCCGGCCCGGGACGACTCCCGGGGGTGGCCACCGGTGGGCGTCCCGGAATGCCTCCGGTGGCGGCCGTCGGCAAGCTTGGGTGCTCGTCGACGGCCGTCCCCCCGTGGAGCTCGGCCGGGCGTGCGCGGGCCGCGGCTTCCACCGCCCGTGTCCCTCGGGACCGCCCGGCACCACTGCCGGGGCCTTCTCGCCGCATGGCCGACCTCCACCCTCCAGCCTAGGTGCACGAAAGGGCTGAAACCGGCAATTCGGCCTGCGGATTTGCCGGACGGTCGGCGGCCGGCCGTGATCGCGGTTCACACCCTGACGGGCCTCGCCGGGGCCCGGCGGCCGCCCTCCGACAGGGGTGACCCGGAATGCGGCCGAGGTCGCCGGTGCGCGGGCGTGCGGCTGACCGGCCGATCCGCGAGGCGGCGGCCGGAGCATTGGCGCGCATTTCGATCCGCGACGGTCATGCCATTGACGCAGCTGTCGTCCCGCCCGTCCGTTATCGGCGCGCTATCAACCGGCTGCGGCGATTGAGGAAATCGCCCGGTTCTGGTTGGCGGCGCGTTTTCGCTGGCCAGGACTCTTGCTGCGAATATGTTGGCGTCCGATTCGTCAGCGGCTGACCAATAGGCCAGGGGAACGGCGCTGGCGTCATCGGTGACCGAATAGGAGACGCCGGCGGAGACGGCGCAGTCCAAGAAGGACAAGGAGGCGAAGAAGGCCGCGGAGGCCGCCGCTGCAGCCCCGAAGAAGGCCAAGAAGTCCAGGAAGAAGTGACGCGCTCGGGCCGCCGCGCGTCGGCACGGCGGCCCAGTGCGTACCCGAACTGGGTTTCAGCTTGTTTTACGGTGCTCGATCCGACGGTTCGACGCCTGGACCGGAGCCTGGCCGGGTCGCGGTCCTAGGGCAATGAAACAAGTAGCCGATGTGAGTTCGGAGGCGCAACGCTATTCGCATGGCTGCGAGGCGAGTTCGGGGAAGCCGGCAGCGGCGATCGCGGCATCGGCGCATCCCCATATCGCCCAAGCGCGCCGTAGCTATCATGCGACGCATGATCTCGACCGAACACCGTGGACGGCGTGCCGCCGGTTCCCTGAAGACTTGGGCGGCGGGTGCCGTGGGTGCCGCCCTCGCCGTTGCCGTCGCACCGCACGCCGCGCTGGCGTGGTCCTCTCCGGACCTGCGCGCCGAGTCTGCCCAGCTCGCCGACGTAGTGCAGCCGGGCAGCACGATCGCGCTCCCGGTGATCGTGGACAACGTGGCCCGGGCGGGTGAGGAGGGCACCACCGCACACGGTGTTTCGATCAGCATCATGGCCGGCGCCGACAGCTTCGTGACCCGGCATGACAACTGTTGGTACGGCGCCTACAGCACCACCTGCCGCTTTCCGAGCGTCGTGGTCGCGCCCGGCGAACGATTCGCGCTCAGTCCGGAAACACCGCTGGCGTACCGGGTCAGCCCGGACACCCCGGAACTCGAAAATGCCCGGGTGCTGTACTCGGTCCACGCCATGAGCAGCGTGGACGACCAGCCGCCGTGGGGGACCCAGCAGGGTGACGGGCCCTCGCTGGTGCTGGTCGGAGGACCGGGTGCGAAACCCGCGGACGACAGGAACAACGCCGGCGCCATCACGTTCCATACTGGCCCGAACCCCACGGACATCGTGGCGATCGGTACGCAGGTGAGCGCACCCGGCGGTGAGTCGGTCCCGATCACGTTCGGAGTCCGTAACGACGGCCCGGCGTACATCGACGCGAACAGCGGGCGAGCCGCGTCCAACTGGGAGCCGGTCTGGGTTGACTTCGCCGCACCGGCCGGTACCGAGGTCGAGTCGATCGATTCCCGATGCGCCCCGTTCGTTGACGGCGCTGTCGACCGGAGTCGTGCCGGCGCGGGAGGATTCGCGCGGTACGAGTGTGGTCTCGGAATCATCGAGCTGGACGGGTATCCCGTGGGCTGGTCGGAGCTGTGGAACGGCACGCTGAAGGTCACCGGTACCGTGTCCGGCCCGGGCACCGTCACCGCGCACATCAGCCAGGCGGAGGGCAATCCGGCGAACGACACCGCCCCGATCGAGATCACCCAGCCGTAACAACGGGTTTGCAGGGAGCGCTCGGAGGTCGCCGACCGAACCCGATTGGTCGGGACGGAGGCCGAGCGCCCCACATTCCGCTCAAGTGAAACACCTCGCACATTTGATGGCCATGATCGAAGCCAGACCAGGAGTGCACTGTCATGCCGCGGAGAACGCGCGCTGGTCCTGTCACTGCCCGCGCCCGGCGCGCTGGCCGGCACGCACCGTAGTCACCCTTGGTGACGCGGCGAGCCCATCCGCAGCGACGCCGGGGGGACCGGGAGGTTGGACAAGTTCAGATCCGGGTGTAGCGCAGGTCGGTGATCGGCCGGCCGGCCGCCGCGCCGCGCCGCTCGAACTTGGTCTCCGGGCGCTGGTGCGGCGTCGCCGGCAGGCGGCGCAGGCCCGGGTCGGCGGACAGCGTCTCGGTCATCGACGCCGCGTACTCCGGCCAGTCGGTGGCACAGTGCAGCACCCCGCCGGGCCGCAGGCGCTCGCGGAGCAGGGCGACATTGGCCGGCTGGATCAGGCGGCGCTTGTGGTGCCGGGCCTTCGGCCACGGGTCCGGGAAGAAGACGTGCACGGCGGCCAGCGAACCCGGCGCCAAGCGGTGGACCAGTTCCATGGCGTCACCCCGGGCCACCCGGACGTTGGTCAGGCCCAGCTCGCCGACCAGGGCCAGCAGGTTGCCGATACCCGGCGTGTGCACCTCGACGCCGAGGTAGTCGCGGTCCGGGTCGGCGGCGGCCATCGCGGCCGTGGCGTCACCCATGCCGAAGCCGATCTCCAGGACCACCGGCGCCGCGCGGCCGAAGAGCGCGGGCAGGTCGACGGGGGTGCGGTCGCCGTCGGTGACGGTCAACCCGAGCCGGGGCCAGAGGGCGGCGTGCGCGTCCGCGTGGCGGGCACTCATCCGGCCGCGACGCGGGTGAAAGGTCCGGATCGGCCGGGCGGCGGCTGCCGGGGCGGCGGCATCGGGCGTGGCGGCGGGGGTGACGGTGTCAGTCATGGCGGCGCCAACGATACGTCAGCGGGGCCGGGCCGACGGCTGTGAGCCGGGCCGCAGCGGCGTCCGGACGCCGGTGGCCAGGTCCACCGAGAAGATCCAGGAGCTACCCCGGTACTGCCCGGTGACCAGGGCGTGGGTGGCGTCCAGGTAGCTGGGCTCGCGATCCATCGGCGCGCCGACCGTACGCTTCTTGCCGGTCTTAAGATCGATCTCGGTGACGTGCAGCGGTTCGTTCTGGGCGGGCGTCTCACCCTCCTGGTACGCGGTGAAGGCCAGCCGGGCGCCGTCCGGCCGCCACGCCGGGAGCACCGCGAACCCGCGGTTCTGCAGGCTGCCGCCACCGTAGGCGGCGATCGTCCGCTCCGCCCCGGTGCTGATCGTGCCGATGCTCATGCACGCGTCGTAGATCGCGTCGCACTCGCCGTTGCGGAAGGCGAGCTGCTTGCCGTCCGGTGACCAGGCGACCGCGTCGTCGGCCCGCAGCCGGTCGGTGAGCGTCCCGGTCTCCGGCTGGGGCGCGTCCGCGTCGGGCAGGTCCTCCCCCCGGCAGTCCCGGGGGAAGAGCACCTCGGGTTGCGCGGCGGCAGCGGTCACCGAGATCCGGTAGACGCCGGGTCCGCCGGTGCAGGAGACCGAGCCGAACGCCAGCCACCTGCCGTCCGGCGACCAGGACGGGCCGCCCGCCGGCCGGGTGGAGAGCCGGCGCCGGCCGGTGCCGTCCGCCTTCATGGTCCACAGCTGGCCGCCCTTGAGCACAGCGAGCGACTTGCCGTCCGGCGACCACCGGGGACGGGCGTACCCGCCCCCGGTGGTGAGCCGTTTCTCGACCGGCCCGTTGCTGACGTAGACGTCACCGGAGCGGACGTAGGCGACCGGGCTGGGCGCCGCCGGCGGCGGGGTCAGTGCCAAACCGACAAGTAGTGCCGTCGTCGTGATCATGGCTGACCGCCCCCCGATGGTCCCTGCCTGCGCTTACGTCCTGCACCATCGTCGCAACCGGCCCGCACCTTAAGGGACCGGGTGAACGACGGCAGCCGACCCGCTGCCGCGCCGGACCGGTTCGGCGACGGCCAGCTGGCCGCCGTGCCTGGTGAACTCGATGGCGGTGGCCGCCCCGATCTCCGGCGCGTCGGCTCCGAAGACGTGGCCGAGGGCGGTCAGCTGCGGCCCGTACGTCGTGTGGAAGGCCGGCTCGGCCTGGATCCCGGCGGTGTTGCGTTGCGCGGCGCGCGGCGCGGCGAGCGCCTGGGGCAGTGTCAGCCCCAGCTCCAGCCGGCCGTAGATGATCTGCAGCACGGTGGTGATGATCGTCGAGCCGCCGGGTGCGCCGACCGCCAGGAACGGCTTGCCGCCCTTGAGCACGATCGTCGGCGACATCGAGCTGCGCGGCCGCTTGCCGGGGCCGGGCAGGTTCGGGTCGTCGAAGGTGCCCTGGGTGCCGGTGAAGTTGAAGTCGGTCAGCTCGTTGTTGAGCATGAAACCGCGGCCGGGGACGACCATCCCGTTCCCGCCGAACTGCTCCAGGGTCAGGGTGTACTCGACGACGTTGCCCCACCGGTCGGCGACCGTGAGGTTGGTGGTGCTCATCCCGTTGTCGGGGGTGGCGGCGGCGGTCGCCGGCGTGCAGCCGACCGGTCCGGGGGCGACCGGCTTCACCAGCGCCTTGTCCGGGTTTATCTGACATGCGCGCTGAGCTGCCCACTTGTCGGAGAGCAGGGTCCGCAGCACGGACTTCGGGGTGTCCGCGCCCACGTAACGGCCACGGTCCGCGAAGGAGAGCGCGGAGGCCTCCAGGTAGTAGTGCAGCTTCTCGACGGTCGACGCCGAGTCGAGCGGGGACGCCTCCAGGATGTTCAGCGCCTCCCCCACCGCGGTCCCGCCGCTGGACGGGGTGGACATGCCGTACACGGTCAGGCCCTTGTAGTCCGACCTGGTGGGCGCGGGGTGGCGGACCCGGTATCTCGCCAGGTCGGCGGCGGTCAGCCGACCGGGGCGGATCGGGTAGGCCCACGGCGACGACGGCGCGTCCGAGACGTCGGGGTGCCGCACGGTGGCGAGCAGGTCGCGGCCGATGTCGCCACGGTAGAACGCCCCGGTCCCCTGACGCGCGATCTGCCGATAGGTGTCCGCCAGATCCGGGTTGCGGATCGTGGTGCCCACCGCCGGCGGCGCCCCGCCCGGCAGGTACAGCGCCTTCGTCGCGTCGAACTGCCCGAAGGCCGCCGCGTTCTCGGTCACCTGCCGCCGGAACTCGGCGTCCACGGTGTATCCGCGATCGGCCACCTTCGCGGCGTTGTCCAGCGCGCTCGCCAGTGACCGCGTGCCCCACCGCCGGGCCGCCGACTCCCAGGTGGCCAGGGTGCCGGGCACGCCGACCGACAGGCCGCTGACCCGGGCCTCGTCGAACGCGTACGGCTGGCCGGTCGCCGGGTTGACGAAGTACGTCGGCGTCATCGTGGCCGGCCCGGTCTCCCGTCCGTCGATGGTGAAGACCTGGTGCTTGCGGGCGTCGTAGTAGACGAAGAACCCGCCCCCGCCGATCCCGGAGGCGAACGGCTCGGTCACGCCGAGGGTGGCGGCTGCCGCGACCGCGGCGTCCACCGCGTTGCCACCCCGGCGCAGCACCTCGAGCCCGGCAGCCGTGGCGTCGGCGTCGACGGTGGCGATGGCGCCGCCGTACCCCTGCGCCGTCGGCGTCTTGGCCGGCGCCGCCGAGGCCGGCGTGGCGACCGCCAGGCTGGTCAACGAAAGTGCCGCTAATGCTGATAGGAACCGCATCGGCCCTCCAGACAGGACAGTGTCGGTTGTCAATCCCTGCCTACCGCTGAAGACGGCCGGACACAACCGCTACAACGATCAGCCGACACCGAACGGTTCGGGTTCGACGGCCGGGCAGCTCGCGCCGGCGGCCGGCAGGATGAGGTCGATCAGGTAGTGCTCGACCGCCGCCCGCACGCACGGGCTGTGCGCATACGCGATGTGCCCCCAGCCCTGATAGGTCAGCAGCCGCGCGTCCGGCCCGAGTTGCGCCGCCACCTGCCGCGCCCAGGGGTGCCCGGTGGCCGGGTCGTGCAACGCGTTGACCAGCAGCACCGGCAGTTTCGCCGGGGACAGCACCCGCTGCGGGCTGGCCGGCGGCACCGGCCAGCCGACGCAGCCCGCGGCCGCGGACAGGGCCAGCGGCGAGGCACGGACCTGCGGCGCCAGGGCCGCCAGGACATCGAGACGCTTCCGGTACGCGGTGAAGTCCCCCACCGGCAGCGCCCAGTCCCCGCAGAACACCGCGGGGAAGCTGTTCGGCGCCATGTCGATCGGCGGCACCGCCCGGGACCGGCGGCCGGCGGCCGTCGCGGGCTGGGCGGCGTCCCGCAGGTAGTGGGCGAACGAGAACCACTGCGGGTCGTAGAACGCGCTGAACGCCGCCGAGATCAGCTCCCAGACGCCGAGCTTGGCCGGCGGGTCGTACGGATCCTCCAGGGTCCCCGCCGCGGCCCGGCTCATCAGCGTCGCCCACAGCTTCGGGATGTCCTGCCCGCGCAGCACGCACCGGGTGTCCCGGGCGCACCACTTCACGAACTCGGTGAACGAGTCCTGCACCGCACTGGTCTCCTGGGTCAGGAACGTGTCCACGTCCACGCTGTGGTCCATCACCGAGTCCAGCACCACGGCGCGCAGCGTGGCCGGGTGGTCCTCGCCGTACAACTCCCCGATCAGCGAGCCGTAGGACGCGCCCATGATGCTGATCTTCGGTTCGCCGAGCGCCACCCGCAGCGCCTCCACGTCCCGGACCACGCTGCCGGTGTCGGCGTGCTCGACCACCGGGCCGCTGCGAGCGGTGCAGTCGGCGGCCAGCCGGCGGTTGTAGTCGGCCAGCGCGCGGAACGCCGCCTCGTCCGGGACCAGCGGCGACGGTTTCGCGTCGATCAGGGCCTGCGAGCAGAGCACCGGCGCGCTGCGGCCCACCCCGCGCGGGTCGAGCCCGATGATGTCGAACCGCTTACGCAGCTCCGGGGTGAAGTCGGCGTCCAGCACCATGTTGATCGCCGAGCCGCCGGGACCGCCCGGGTTGACGATCAGCACCCCGATCCGCCGGGCCGGGTCGAGTGCCGGTCGACGGGCCATCCGCAGCTCGATCGTCGGCCCGTACGGGCTGCTCCAGTCCGCCGGTACCCGCATGACGCCGCACTGCACCTGCTCGTCCTCGGGGCAGACCGCCCAGGTCACCGGCGCGGCCGCGAGGGCCGGCCGGACGAACCCGAGCAGGGTGGCAAGGCTGAGGATCGCGGCCGTGACCGGCCGCCGCAAAGCTCGCAAAACCCGACTCTCCGCCCTGCGCGGCGGGACTCGGCCGCGCGGCACCATCTTCGGTCCCACTCCGGCAACGATTCCGGATAATGCCCGTTTTTGCATCATATGGGGCATTCCTTGTCGGAACGGCGTGGCAGGGTGGGACTATGCCGACCGTCACACGCCTGGCCCTCATCACCGTCGGGGCCGCCCTGCTGACCGCCTGCTCGGCCGAGGAACCACCCACGGTGGCGCCGGTGCCCTCGGTGTCGGCCACCGCCCCGGTGGAGAAAGCGGCCACCGGACCCGACCTGACGGCCACCCCGGAGACCGTCGCGACCGGGATCCAGGTGCCGTGGGGACTGGCGTTCCTCGGCGACGGGAGCGCGCTGGTCGCCGAGCGGCAGACTGGCGTCATCTACCAGGTGAGACCCGGCACGGCGAAGAAGAAGGTGTACACCGTCGCCGGGGTGCAGGCCGGCGGCGAGGGTGGCCTGCTCGGCCTGGCGGTCCGGGGCGACTGGGTCTACGCGTACTTCACCAGCGCCGACGACAACCGGATCGTCCGCTTCAAGCGGTCCGGCGGCACCCCCGAGGTGATCTTCAAGGGGCTGGATCGGGGATCGCGGCACAACGGCGGGCGGCTCGCGTTCGGCCCGGACGGGATGCTCTACGTCGGCACCGGCGACGCCGGCGACGAGCCGCAGTCGCAGGACCGGGAGGACCCGAACGGCAAGATCTTGCGGCTCACGCCGGAGGGCGAGGCGGCGCCGGGCAACCCGTTCCCCGGCTCGCCGGTGTGGAGCCTGGGCCACCGCAACGTGCAGGGCCTGGCCTGGGACGCGCAGGGCCGGATGTACGGCATCGAGTTCGGCCAGGACACCTGGGACGAGGTGAACCTCATCCAGCCGGGCAAGAACTACGGCTGGCCGGAGGTGGAGGGAAAGGCCGGCGACGCGCGGTTCACCGACCCGATCGTGCAGTGGCGCACCGACGACGCGTCGCCGAGCGGCGCGGCGGTCGCCGGCAGCACGCTGTACGTGGCCGCCCTCAAGGGTGAGCGGCTGTGGACCGTCCCGCTGACCGGCGGGACCGCGCGGGCCGAACTGTCCGGCAGGTACGGGAGGCTTCGCACGGTCGCCGTGGCCGCCGATGGTTCGCTGTGGTTGACCACCTCGAACACCGACGGCCGCGGCGACGTGCGCGACGGCGACGACCGGATCCTCCGGTTCCCGCCGTCAGTTGGGCGGTAACTGGGGCAGCGCCGAGATCGCCTTGGCGTAAATGGTGACCTGCTTGGCGCTGGGCACCACGCCGTAGACCCGGAGCTGGTCCTGGATGGCCTGTTTGACCTGGTCCTCGGACTGACCGCGGTGGGTCTGGGCGACCCGGTTGACGACGTAGTCGACGCGGAGCTGCACCTGCCAGCCAGCTCCGCGCTGGCCACCGGCGCTGCCGAGGCCGCTGATTGAGGTGAGGGGTTGCATGCCCCGGTAATCGGTCGCACCGGTAGCCGTCTTGAAGATTTGCGGACCCAGTGCAACACGATGGCAACCGGGGCACACCGGCTCGAAACTCAGGCCCGCGGGGGCTCCGTGTCGTCGGTCTGCTCGGTGATCGGCTTCGGCGGGTTCAGCCGCAGCCAGAGCAGCATCAGGCCGCCCAGGACCAGCATCGCCAGGCCCATCCACAGGTTGATCCGGACGCCCTGCGCCTTGTCCACATCCGCCGGGCTGTCGAAGATCCCGATCAGCGTGACGATCACCCCGTAGACGACGAACAGGCCGCCGATGACCGCGCGTACGTCGAAGAGCCGTGTCTTGTCAGGCATGTCAACCTCACCAGAAGGGGATGTAGAGCAGGGCGGCCAGGATCAGCGCTACGGTGCCGAGCACCACCGGGTTGCGCCACCAGACCTTCTCGCCGGTGATCACCACGTCGGCGCCGGTGCTCGGCCCGGCCAGGCCGTAGACCAGGCCGCGCAGCTCGTTCTCCGGCTTGCGCGGGGTGAACGGGGTGACGATCCCGGCCACCACGACGGCCACCACGAACGCGGCGCCGGCGCCCCAGAAGCTCTCCTCCAGGTCGGAGTTGAACTTCAGGATGTCGTTCAGGTGCAGCACGTAGAGGGTGAGCGAGGCGAGGAAGCCGAGCAGCAGCGACCAGAAGCCGGCCCAGGGTGACATCCGCTTCCAGAACATGCCGACGATGAAGGTGGCGAACAGCGGCGCGTTGAACAGCGAGAACAGCGCCTGGATGTAGTTCATGATGTTGTTGAAGTCGGCGGCGATGAACGCGGTGCCGATCCCGATCACCACGCCGACGACGGTGGCGATCCGGCCGACCCGCAGGTAGTAGCCGTCCGGCCGGTCCTTGCGGACGTAGGACTGCCAGATGTCGTAGGTGAAGACGGTGTTGAAGCCGCTCACGTTGGCCGCCATGCCGGCCATGAACGAGGCGACCAGACCGGTCACCGCCACGCCGAGCACGCCGTTGGGCAGCAATTCCTGCATCAGCTGCGGAATCGCGTAGTCGTACTTCAGCGTCCCGGAGCCGCCCAGCCCCTGCACGGTGACCAGGGCGATCAGGCCGGGGATCACGGTGACCGCCGGGATGAGCAGCTTCGGGAACGCGCCGATGATCGGGGTGCGCCGGGCCGCGTTCATGTCCTTGGCGCTCAGCGCCCGCTGCACCTCGGCGAAGTTCGTGGTCCAGTACCCGAACGACAGCACGAAGCCGAGACCGAAGATGATGCCGATCCAGTTCGCGCCCAGCGGGTTGTCGGTGGTCGCGGTGTTCGAGAACGTGTGCAGCGCGGCGTCGCCCAGGTTGCTGGCCTGCACCTTGTCGACGAGCCCCTGCCAGCCACCGACCTTGACCAGGCCGAGGATGGTGATCGGGATCAGGCCGGCCAGGATGACGAAGAACTGCAGCACCTCGTTGTAGATCGCCGAGGAGAGTCCGCCGAGCGTGATGTAGACCAGCACGACGGCGGCGCCGATCACGATGGAGAGCCAGAGCGGCCAGCCGAGCAGCACCTGCAGGATCAGCGCCAGGGCGTAGAGGTTGACACCGGCGATCAGCACCTGGGCCACCGCGAAACTGACCGCGTTGAACAGGTGGGTGGGCCGGTTGAACCGCAGCCGGAGGAACTCCGGGACGCTGCGCACCTTGGAGCCGTAGTAGAAGGGCATCATCACGATGCCGAGGAAGACCATCGCCGGGACCGCGCCGACCCAGTAGTAGTGCAGGGTCATCATGCCGTACTGGGCGCCGTTGGCGGCCATCCCGATGATCTCCAGCGCGCCGAGGTTCGCCGACACGAAGGCCAGGCCGGTCACCCAGGCCGGCATCGACCTGCCGGAGAGGAAGAAGTCGGAGCTGTTGCGGATCGCCCGGCGGGCCGCGAAGCCGACTCCCAGAACAGTGATGAAATAGATCGCAAGGATCAGATAGTCGACGAAGTTCACGTCGAGCCGGAGACCACTCACGGGCCCACCTCCCAGTTCGGCCCGGGACTACCCGAATCGAAGATCTTTCACACCCGCGTCGTGAGCAGCGTCTCCAGACCGTCGAGAATGCGCTCCAGGCCGAACCGGAACGCCTGGTCCTGTCCACCGTGGGCGGCCATGTCGGCGAGCGCCGCGGCGACCGCCGGGAAGCGGGCGGCGTGCTCGGTGAGCGCGGTGATCATGCCGGACTCGTCGGGCTGCACGGCGAGAGCACGGACGTGGCCGGCCAGCACCGCCACGGTGTCCATCCGCTCCGCGCCGGTCAGGCCGTCCGGGAGCCGGGCCAGCGCGGCCTCCATCCAGCTCAGCTCGTTCGGCCCGATCGGCCGCTTGCCGCTGGACGCCTCCAGCGCCCAGCCGTGACCGGCAAAAACCGATAGGAGCGCCTGTGACCAGGCGGTCATCGCGGCCCGCCAGTCGCCCGGCGGCAGCTCAGGGGCGGCCCCCATCCCCCGCTCCAGCATCACCGACACGAGCTCGGTCTTGCCCGGCACGTATCGGTACAGAGCCATTTTCGTGTATCCGAGCTCGGCGGCCACCCGCTGCATCGAGACCGCGGCCAGTCCCTCGGCGTCAGCGACCGCGATCGCGGCATCGGCGATCTCGGCCAAGGTGAGCGCGGCCTTCGGGCCCCGCTTGCCCCCGGACCGCTCCTGCCACAGGAAGTCGGCCATCACCCTTGCCCTCCTCGGTAACTGCGTCTACCGTACACAGAAATAATCGAGTCCGATGGACACAGTTTTCACCAGGGGGAAGACATGGACGTCCTGATCTCCGGCGCGAGCATCGCGGGCCCCGCCCTCGCCTACTGGCTGGCCCGGCACGGCTACCGCCCGACGATCGTGGAGATCGCCCCGCGGCTGCGCACCGGCGGCCAGGCCGTCGACTTCCGCGGCGAGCTGCACCTGGGCGTGCTCGACAAGATGGGCGTGCTGCCCGCGCTGCGCGAGGTGCAGACCCACGGCAAGGCGATGCGGTTCGTCGACGAGCACGGCGAGCGGCAGATGGAGTGGCCGGCCGAGATGGCCGGCGGCGACCTCGAGGTGTTCCGCGGCGACCTGGCCCGGATCCTGTGCGCCGCGAGCGACAGCACCGACTATCTCTTCGGCGACCGGATCGCCGCCCTGGACGAGACCCCGGACGGCGTCGACGTCACCTTCGCCTCCGGCCGGCAGCGGACGTTCGACCTGGTCATCGGCGCCGACGGCGTGCACTCCGGGGTGCGCCGGCTGGCGTTCGGCCCGGACGATCAGTTCGTCAAGCACCTCGGCTACTACGTGGCGACCTGGCCGATCCCGAACGAGTGGGATCTGACGCCCGACCACCTGTGGCACAACACACCGGGCCGGATGATCGGGATCAGCGGCAACCACCGCGATCCGGCCGCGGCCGACGTCCTGGCGATGTTCGCCGCGCCGAAACTGGCCTACGACCGCCACGACCCCGAGGCGCGCAAGGCGATCCTGCGCTCCCGGTTCGCCGGGATGGGGTGGCTCGCACCGCGGTTGCTGGCCGAGCTGGACAAGGTGGAGGACGTCTACTTCGACCAGGTCTGCCGGGTCGACGCCCCGCACTGGGCCCGTGGCCGGATCGCCCTGGTCGGCGACGCGGCCTGCGGCGCCACCATCGGCGGTCAGGGCACCGGCACCGCGGTCGTCTGCGCCTACGTCCTGGCCGGTGAGCTCGCCGCGGCCGGCGGCGACCACCGCGTCGCCTTCCCCCGCTACGTGCGGCGGATCGCCAAGTTCGCCCGCGGCACCCAGAAGGGCGGCGAGACCACCGGCCGCTTCATGGCCCCGAAAACCGACCGAGGCATCCGCCTGCGCAACTACCTGAACAACCAAAAATGGTTCCTGGACTTCACCTTCAAGGTCGCCGGCGGCCGCAGCACCAACCTCCAGCTCCCCGACTACGCCGTCTGAGACCCGCTTTCCGGTACGCCACGAAGCCAGCCCCGCCCCGGCTGGTCCCCACGACCCTCTCCGCGCCCGCGACACCACCGTGACAGCCAGCCAACCCCACGCGGCTGGTCCCCACGACCCTCTCCACGCCCGGCAGACCACCGTGGGGACCAGCCGGACGGGTCAGCGGAGGGCGGCGACCGCCTCCGGGGTGACTTCGGTGATCGTCTTGACCACCAGGGCCGCGTGGGCCAGGGCGTCCGGCGCCGCCGGATACACCCCGTGCGGAACGGCGATCACCGCGAGCCCGGCCGCACCCGCGGACCGCAGGCCGTTGCTGGAGTCCTCGACAGCCGCGCACACCTCCGGCGTCAGGCCGAGTTTGGCCACCGCGGTCAGGTAGACGTCCGGCGCCGGCTTGCCGCGGGCCACCTCCTCGGTCGACAGCGTCACCTCGAACTCGCCGGTCAGCCCGGCCGTCGCCAGCACCTGGTCGATCAGGATCCGGGCGGACGAGCTGGCCAGCGCGAGGCGATACCGCTCACCGAGCGCCCGGACCGTCTCGGCAGCGCCCGGGATCAGCGGCAGCGACTCCCGGTAGCGCGCGGCCATCCGGCCCAGCACGTCGGCGGCGACCCGCTCGGCCGGCACCGGGACGCCGACCTCGTCGGCCAGGTGGGTGGACCACTCGACGGTGCTCATCCCCATCATCCGGTCCTGGCTGTCCGGCAGGAACGCGCGACCGTGCTCGGCCACGTACGCCCGGCGGACCTCCTCCCACACCTCCTCGGTGTCGATGATGACGCCGTCCAGGTCGAACACGACCGCCTCGATGCTCACAGTGCCTCCGCCGCCGGAACGATCTCGTCCCGGAAGATCTCGAACCGCTTGGTGTCCCACGGGTTGCGCACCGAGCCGTGGGTGACCGAGACGCCGAGCCCGGCCAGGTGCCGCATCACGTCGATGATCTCCCCGACCCGCTCGCCCCGTTCCCCCGGGTCGATGGGGTAGAGCACCGTCTTCTCGATCTCGTCGTAGTCCCGGCCGACCGCGTCACAGTGCCGTTTCAGCACGTCGAGCTTGTGCGGCAGCTCCGGGCCGGCGAACAGGTTGCAGGCGTCCGCGTACTTCGCGACCAGCAGCAGCGTCTTCTTCTCCCCGCCACCGCCGACCAGGATCGGCGGGCGCGGCCGGGTCAGCGGCAACGGCGAGTTCAGCAGCCGGGTCAGCGTGTAGTGCGTACCCTCGAAGGCCGTCTCGTCGCCGTCGAACATCTGCCGGCAGATCCGGAGCACCTCCTCCAGCCGCTCGAACCGCTCCGCTGTCGGCGGGAACGGCAGGCCCAGCCCGGCCGACTCCGCCGCGTTCCACGCCGCGCCGAGCCCGAGGATGGCTCGGCCGCCGGAGAGCACGTCGAGCGTCGTCACCGCCTTGGCCAGCAGGCCCGGCTCCCGATAGACCACGCCGGTGACCAGGGTGAGCAGCTTGGCCCGGCGGGTGTGCGCGGCCAGGAAGCCGAGCGTCGTGTACGCCTCGAGCATCGCCATCTCCGGCGGCCCGATCATCTCGATCTGCCAGAGGTGGTCCATCACACTGATCCGCTCGAAACCGGCCTCGTCGGCGGCCGAGGCGATCTCCGCGAGCGTCGTGCCGAGCCGGGGTGATCCCTCCGGCCAGCTGAAGTCCGAGATGTGGAGCCCCAGGTTCATCACGGGACAAAACACTACCTTCAAACCGTTTTTCGTACGGACGGTGACGACCGCTGAGATGATCACGATCCACCGGTCGGGCGAGTTGCCAGCCGGTTGCGGGCCGGTAGCGTCGGCGCATGCCCGTGCCACCCCACCGTCCCTCATCACCCTCCGTGAGCGTCGTGATCCCGGCCGGAACGGCGGCCCTGCCGCTCCTGCTCGCCGCCCTGCCCGCGGTCGCCGAGGTGATCGTGGTGGTCGGCCGGGACGATGACACCACCACCGCGGCGGCCGCGCCCCGCGCCGTCCGGGTGATCCGGCAGACCCGCACCGGCGTCGGCAACGCGCTGGCCTGCGGTGTCGCCGAGAGCTCTGGCGACGTCGTGGTGACCCTGGCCGGCGACGGCTCCTGCGACCCCACCGAGCTGCCCCGCTACCTGGCGGCGCTGCACGACGGCGCGGACATGGCGCAGGGTTCCCGATCCCGCGGCGACGGGCGGGACCTGTCCGGCGGGCGCTTCTCCCGGATCGGGGCACGTCTGCTGCTCTGGCTGATGGCGGTGCTGTTCGGCTGCCGGCGCACCGACCCGGGCTTCGGGTTCCGGGCGTTCTGGCGGGACGTGGCCGGCTCGGCCGGGCTGCCCCGGGTGGCCGGGACCGACCCGGTGCGCGGGGACGGCCCGGAGATCGAGCCGCTGCTGACCGTGCGCGCCGCGGCGAACGGGCTCTTCGTGACCGAGGTGCCGGCGGTGGCGTACCCGCGGACCGCGCCGGCGACCCGGCCGCGCCCGCTGCCGGCCGCCCGGGCCCTGCTCGGCGAGTACCTCGACCGGCGCCGCGCGGCGCGCACCGCCGAGCCGGGCAGCATCGTGGTGCTGACCGGGCGGGAGGCCGCGGTGGCGCCGGGCGTCCTGGGCCGCACCGGCACCGACGCCGGGCTGTTCGATCCGGCCGGCCGGAACGGGCGGGGCTATCACCGGGCTACCGGCGGGGACCGGCTGCCGGTCGGGGACGACCGCGCGGCGCGCTGGCCGGCGACGAACGGGTCGCCGGACCGGGGCGGGCGGTTCCCGGAGGGCGGCACGGAGCGGCGGCGGGGTCCCCGCGCGATGGGCGGGACGCCGGACACCGGCCGGGCCGGCGGCTTCGGCGCGGCGGGCGTCGGTGGGCTCGGCGCGGCGGGCGGTGGCGGCTGGACCGGGCAGCCGCTGGACGGGAGCGCCGCGACCGGGCGGCCGCTGGACGGAAACACCGCGACCGGGCGGCCGCCCGGGGCGAGCACGCCGGCCGGGCGAGCCCTCGGCGGAAGCGCTTCGGCCGGGCGATCGCTCGGGGACGGCACGACGATGCGGCGACGGTGGCGGGACAACGCGGGCGTCGAGGCGGGCCGTGAGGTGGGCACCGGGCGGCGGCGGATGCAGGGCCGGCCCAACCTCCGGGTGATCAATGGCGAGGGCGGCGGGGGCGGTGGGCGTACCGGGAAACTGCGGGCCGTGCCGCGGCCGGACCAGGACCGATGAGCGGGTCGTGAGACGGCGAAGCGCCGCCCGGCCGAGCCTGGGCGACGCTTCGCGGAAAGTCGCTGGGTTTTCCGGGCCCCCGGATGCGGAGCTTACGCCGGGGGTGTGACGTGGGTGCGCAGACGGGGCAGGATCTCCGTCGAGTAGAGGCGCAGGAAGCGCTCCTGGTCCGGGCCCGGGGCGTGGAAGACCAGGTGCTTGAAGCCCATGTCGAGATACTCGGCGACCTTGGCGGCGTGCTCGTCCGGGTCGGACGAGACGATCCAGCGGGTGACCGTCCGCTCGACCGGCAGGGCGTCGGCCAGGCGCTGCATCTCGACCGGGTCCTCGACGCCGGTCTTCTCCTCCGCGGAGAGGGCCAGCGCGCCCCAGTAGTGGGTGTCGTCGCGGGCCCGCTCGAGGTCGTCGTCGAAGGAGACCTTGACCTCGATCATCAGGTCCAGGTCGTCGAGCTTCTTGCCGCCCTTCTCCGCGCCCTCCTTGACGGCCGGCAGCAGCGTGTCGGTGTAGAGCGGGTGGCCCTTGCCGCTGGTGGTGATGAAGCCGTCGGCGATCCGGCCGGCGAGACGGGTGGCGGCCGGGCCGGACGCGCCGATGTAGATCGGCACCCGCTGCTCGGGCTTGTCGTAGATGGTGGCGTTCTCGGTCTTGTAGAACTGCCCCTCGTACGTCACCCGGTCCTCGGCCCACAGCTTCTGGATCAGCAGGACCGCCTCCTTGAGCCGGGCGAAGCGCTCCTTGCCGTCCGGCCATCGGGTGCCGAGCGGCACCTCGTTGAGCGACTCGCCGGAGCCGACGCCGAGGATGGCGCGGCCCGGCGCGAGGCAGCCCAGGGTGGCGAAGGCCTGCGCCACCACGGCCGGGTGGTAGCGGAAGGTCGGCGTCAGCACGCTGGTGCCGACCAGCACCTTCTCGGTACGCGCGGCGAGCGCCCCGAGCCAGGGCAGCGCGGCCGGGGCGTGCCCGCCGTCGTGCCGCCACGGCTGCAGGTGATCGCTGACGAAGACCGAGTCGAAGCCCAGCTCCTCGGCGAGAATGCCGTACTTGAGCAGTTCAGCCGGCGCGAACTGCTCCGCCGACGCCTTGTACCCGAACCGAATCATGAATCCGACTCTAACCCGCGGCGCGGTACGCCTTGCCCGCCTCGGTGGGGCTGTCGCCGTCCCGGTACAGCCCGAAGCCGACGCTGTCCCCGACCGCCGGCAGGCCGAACCAGGCGTAGCGCTCGACGAACGACCGTTTCTCCAGTCCCGCGGTGGCCGCCCGGATGAAGGTGACCTTCTGCGCGTCGCTCGGGTACTTCGGCGAGCCGGAGAAGTTCATCAGGCCGAACTCGGTGATCCAGATCGGTTTGCCGTACCGCTTGTGCACCGCGTCGACGTAGCTGAGGAACTGACCGGCCGCGGCGGCGCCGAAGTCCGAGCCGTACCAGTGCAGCGCGATGGCGTCGACCCGCAGCCCCTTCGCCTTCGCCCCGCTCATGAACCTGTCCAGCCAGCCGCCCGGGGTGTCCCCGCCGTAGGCGACCGCCGGGCTGACCAGGCGCATCCCGGTCGCCTGCAACTGTGGCCAGGCGGCCAGCGCGTCCTCGACGCTCATGTTCGCCTGCCCGCCCATGTCCGGCTCGTTGAAGCCGAGCAGCACGTCACCCTCCGCCTCGGCCTGCTCGAGGGTGGCGCCGGTGACGTCCTTGCGGCCCCAGATCATCGGGACGAACTCGACACCCGCCGGGCCGGGGATCTCGTCGTTCCCCGCCGCCCAGTCGTAGTACCACCCGGCCCCGACGTCCTTCAGCGCCGCCTTGGACCCGGCGAACTTCCAGACGCCGACGCCCTTCTTGGCCGAGGTCTCCTTGGCCGGCACGGCCGCCTTCGCTTCCGGAGACTTCGGCGTACGCCGGGGAGCCGGCGCCTTGCTCGTCGGTGCGAGCGAGGCCGGACGGGCGGACGGCAGGCTGACGGTGGCCGGCGACGGGGCGACCACCGCCTGCGGGACGGCCGGATCGGGCTGGCCGTTCAGGGTGTAAACGGCCGCCCCGCCACCCCCGGCGACGGTCACCGCCAGCGCGGTGACCAGCAGTTTCTGGGTGGCGCTCAGGCCCGCCTTGACGGCCAGGCCGTTGACCCCGCCGCCGGCTCCGGTGCCCACCCCGGTGGTCCCGCCCGTGCTCACCCCGGCCGCTCCGGCTCCGGCGCTCAGGCCGGCCGCCAGCGACGGCGCCGGTACCACCAGGGCCAGGCCGGCCAGCAGGCGTTCCGCGGCGACCAGGTCCTGCCAGGCCGGGGCGCAGAGCCGGCACTCCCGGGTGTGCCGGGCGATCCGCTTGCGCCACAACGCGTTCGGCAGGCCGTCCCACGGCTCGATCAGCACCGACAGTTCCGGGCAGAGCGGCTGGCGGTGCAGCGCCCGGACCACCGCCCGGGCCGTCTCCAGCTGGCCCTTCATCCGCTGGATGCGGACCGCGGCGTGCTGGCGGCCGAGCCCGGTGCCCTCGACGATCTCGTCGCGGGTCAGCTCGCCGGAGGCTTCCAGCCACCAGAGCGAGAGCAGCTCCCGGTTCTCCTCGTCGAGCCAGCGGGTCGCCTCGGCGGTCTCCCGGCGCTGGCCGGACAGTTCCAGCCGGGTGATCGCCAGGTCGGTGAAGTCGGCGCCCGGGTCGCGCAGGTCCGGATCGAGCAGGGCGTGCTCGCCGACCTGCCGGGCCCGGAAGCGGTCCCGGACCTGGCGCACCGTGATCGCCACCAGCCAGGAGCGGAACGCCTCGGGCTCGCGCAGCTCACCGAGGTTCCGCAGGACCCGGATCATGGTCTCCTGCACCACGTCGTCGACGTCCGCGTGCCCCTCCAGGGCCCGGCCCACGATGGTGTAGACGAGCGGGAGGTAACCGGCCACGAGCCGGTCGATCGCGGCCGGGTCGCCGGCGCGCGCGGCCACCACGGTGGCGGTGTCGGGTTGGTTCGCCATCTGCACTGCCCTTTCGTCCGGCGCCGGGGCGCCAGAAAGGGAGACGGGCGCGGTGACCATGGATAACACGAAACGACGACCCGCCGTCGCTCGCGCGTGTAACCGGTGGACCGATCGGGCACAGAAACGGCATGCGCATGTCGGTTCGGCTCAACCTTCCCCGCGAGGTCGACAGTGTTCCCGCCGTGCGCCGGCTGTTGCGCTGCGCGCTCACCTCACTGACCGTCGACGGTCAGGCCGGCGCGGACCTGGAGATCGCCCTGACCGAGGCGTGCGCCAACGTGGTGAAACACGCGACCGGCGCCGAGGCGTACGAGGTCCGTCTCGACGTCGGCGAGGACCGCTGTTCGATCGACGTCGTCGACGGCGGCCACGGGTTCGACCCGGAGAGCGAGACGGCGCCCAGCGAGACCAGCGAGCACGGCCGCGGCCTGTTCCTGATCCGGGCGCTGGCCGAGAACGTCCGGATGCAGTCGAGCCCGCGCACCGGCTCACTGATCCACTTCGAGAAGTCCTTCGCCTGACGGGTGGCGGGCGGCCGTGGCGCCGCCCGCGCGCCGTTTATTTGCCGTATAACAAATTTCGGTCCCGGAGAGGAGTTCAGGTGTCCGACCGACCGGCCCCCACCGGCGCGCTGCTGCGCGCCACCGCGCCCGACCGTTTGCCCGAGGCGACCGCCGACCACCTGCGCCGACACTTCGCGGCCGAGCGGGTCGAGGTGCTGGTCGCCGACCTGGCGCTGCGCCGGCTGGCGCCGCTGCTCGACACGGCCGGCGCCGAGCTCGACCCGGCCGCCCTGCGCTGCCTGGCCAGCCAGCGTCCCAGCACCGGGTCCGGGCCGACCGGCACCCGGCTGCACCTGCCGCTGTCCTGCTGGGGCGAGCGGCTCGGGGTGCTGCGCGTGGACCTGCCCCGCCACCCCGATCCGGAACAGGCCGAACAGCTGCGGTCGGTCGCCGACGAACTGGCGGTGGCGATCCGCGCCGCCGACCGGATGACCGACAGGTACCGCCAGGCGCAGTGCCTGCAGCGGCTCACCATGGCCGCCGAGCTGCAGTGGGACCTGCTGCCCGGCCGCTCGCTCGGCGACGACCGGTTCCTGCTGGCCGGGCAGCTGGAACCGGCGTACGACATCAAGGGTGACCACTTCGACTGGGCGCTCGCCAGCGACCGGCTGACCATCACCGTGCTCAACGGCGCGGGCGAGGGACTGGACGCCGCCCTGCTGACCGTGACAGCGGTGAACGCCATGCGCAACGCCCGCCGCTGCGGCGCCGACATCGTCGAGCAGGCCGAGCTGGCCTCGGACGCGTTGCACACCCGGTACGGCGGCGGCCTGCACGCCGCCACCCTGCTGCTGGAGATCGACCTGGTCGGCGGCTGGGTGGACGCCGTCGACGCCGGCTCGCCGCACTGCATGGTCGGCCGGGGCGGCGAGATCAGCCAGATCCGCCTGGAGCAGCAGCTGCCGCTGGGCATGTTCGGCGAGGCCCGCTACGAGATCGAGCGGTTCCGGCTGGAACCGGGCGACCGGCTGCTCGTGGTCAGCGACGGCGTCCACGCCGCGGCACCCCGGGGTGGTCCCACCTTCGGGGAATCCGCCCTGTTCACGGCGTTGCGCGGGACTAGGTTGCAACCGGCCACCGAGGCGGTCGGTACGGTGATGCGGGATCTGCGTGAGTTTCACGCCGATGCCGAGCCGGAGGACGACGCGGTGACGGTCTGCCTTGATTGGCGCCGTTGACCGGTTTACGCCCGTCGCCGGCGGGGTAACCACCAGGCCTTTGCGGGTTCGTGACTTCGCGACGGGGAACGCCATGGAGCACGCCACCGATGTCGCCGCGGCGATCGAGCCGTCGGTGGAGTCGCTGGTGGCTGTCCTGGAACGGGCCCGCCTCGCGCAGAGCCCGGTGCTCCCGCCCGCCCAGTTGCGGGTGCTGACCATCGTCGCGGAGAACCGGCACACCAACATGAGCCGCCTCGCCGAGGCCCTCGACGTGGTGCCGTCCTCGGCCAGCCGGCTCTGCGACCGGCTGGAGGCGACCGGACTGCTGCGCCGGGTGGCCGACCCGCGGGACCGCCGCGAGGTGCGCCTGCTGCTCACCGCCGCCTCCCGCCGCCTCCTCGCCGATCTGCGGGAACGCCGCCGGGAGGCGCTCGCCGAGGTGCTCGAACGGATGCCGGCGCCGGCCCGGCAGGACCTGGTCCGGGCGCTGCGCGCGTTCGAGGCGGCCGCCGCCGACATCCCGGCCGGCGCCGCGGCCGGCGACGATCTCCGGACCGCCTAGCCTTGCCCTAGTCTGTGGCGATGCGTTTCGGCATCGTCATCCTTCCCGATCAGCGCTGGGCCGAGTCGAGCCGCCGGTGGCGGCTCGCCGAGGAGTACGGCTTCGACCACGCCTGGACCTACGACCACCTGGGCTGGCGGGACCTGGTCGACGGACCGTGGTTCGACGCGGTGCCGACCCTCACGGCCGCCGCCCTGGTCACCGAGCGGATCCGGCTGGGCACCTACGTGGCCTCGCCGAACTTCCGGCATCCGGCGCACTTCGCCCGCGAGGCGACGGCCCTCGACGACATCTCGGCCGGCCGGCTGCTGCTCGGCCTGGGCGCCGGTGGGATCGGCTTCGACTCGGCGGTGCTCGGCCGGCCCGAGCTGACCCCGCGCGCCCGGGTCGACAGGTTCACCGAGTTCCTGGAGCTGTTCGACACCATCCTGCGGTCCCCGGCCACCCCGGGCTCGTCGACCACGTGGTCCGGCTCCTACTTCGCCGCCGTGGACGCGCGCAACCACCCGGGCCCGGTGCAGCAGCCGCGGCCGCCGTTCGTGGTCGCCGCGAACGGGCCCCGCGCGCTGCGGCTCGCCGTGAAGTACGGCGACGGCTGGGTCACCACCGGCCCGCAGGCCGAGACCAGCGCGGAATGGTGGCGCGCGGTGTCCGAGATCCGGGACCGATTCGAGACCGCGCTGGCGGACGCCGGCCGGGCCCCGGAATCGGTTGACCGATACCTCAATCTGGACTCGTCGCCGGTGTTCTCGATGAGCAGCCTGGACGCGTTCCAGGAAGCCACCGGGCGGGCCGCCGAGCTGGGTTTCACCGACGTGATCACGCACTGGCCACGGGCGGCCAGTTGGTATGCCGGCGACGAGAAGACGCTCGAAGCCGTGGCCGCGGAACTGCCCCGGCTGCGCTGAATTCTTTGGCGCCGTCCGATGTGGAACGAGGTCAGCGGCCGTGCGCGGCCCGATAGGCGTTGCTGACCTCCTGCGGAATGCGGCCCCGCTCGGAGATTTTGTGCCCGTTGCGGATAGCCCACTCGCGGATCAGCCGGTTCTCGTCGCGGGAGCCGGCGGTCCGCGCGGGTGCGGCGCCTCGCGCCGGGATGCGCGCGGCGGTGCGACCCAGCCGCGTTCCCGCGTTGATGTACGGATCCAGGGCTTTGCGCAGCTTTCCGGCATTGGCCTCGGAAAGGTCGATCGTGTAGCTGACTCCGTCGAGACTGAACTCGACGGTGCGATCCGCCTTCTTGCCGTCCAGATCGTCGATCAGGGTGGTGATTACCTGCCGCGCCATAACGACTCCCGAGAGAATTCAATCGCCCGCCGACAGTCTGGCCCCCGAACCGCTTCCGGCGCAACTCCCCGGCGCGATCCGGCAATTCTTTTGTCGCCGGTTGCCCGGTCCCTTATCAGAATGTGCCGTGGGTATTCGTACCGAATCCTCAGAAAGCCAGGTTGACCTACGGCCCGGGTCCCGCGTTAAGGTCGGCGCCATGCAGGACGAGCACGCCGCCTGGCTGGCGCACCACCGGCAGGCCGTGGCCGGCCGGGCCGCCGCCCTGGAGGCCGGGCGCACCGCCGAGGCGCGGCATGCCGCCGCGCTGCTGGAGGAGTTCGTCCGCCGGGCCGGTGAGCGCGGGCTGGCCCCGCACCCGCTCGCCGCGACCAGCTACGACGGCCGGTGGACCTACAAGACCCGGGTCCGCGGGTGGTACCTGAAGTCGAACCGCACGGTCGCGGCCGGCGAGGACGGCGAGTACTACGTGCTGACCGTCCCGGCCTCGCTGCGCGCCCGGTTCACCGGCGCCGAGCTGTCCCCGAGCATGCCCCGGCTGATCGTCGGGGCCGGTGGCGGCGACGGCGAGCCGGTACCCCTCGAGCACCTCCTCGATCGACGACTGGAAGCGGGAGCACGCTGGCCGTGACGGTTACCCGGATCACCGCCGCCCTGGCCCTGGTCGCCGCCCTCGTCACCGTTCCGCCATCCGCACCACGAGCCGCGTACGCCGCTCCGGCCGCCGCGTACGCCGCTCCGGCCGCCGCGCGCGCCGGAGAGACCCCCTGTCCCAAGCCGAGGATCGCCAAGCCGAGCGCGCCGCCGCGTCCGGTCCCGCCGGCCGACAACCCGCGGGACATGCGGGTCGGCGGTGACGCGCTGGCCACCCACGGCCTGGTCGTCCCGGCCGGCGCGAAGAACCCGCCGGCGGTCACCGCGACCACCTGGATGGTCGCCGACCTGGACACCGGCGAGGTGCTCGGCGCCTGCGGCCCGCACGTCCACCAGACCCCGGCCAGCGTGCAGAAAACGCTGCTCGCCGCGACGGCCATCGACAGGCTGAACCCGAACCAGAAGATCAAGGTGGTCCCCGGCGACCTGAACATCGAGGTGAACAGCTCGGCGGTCGGGATCGTCGCCGGCGGCACCTATCCGGTCTCCACCCTCTGGCTCGGCCTGCTGCTCAACTCGGGCAACGACGCGGCCAACGCGCTGGCCCGGATGGCCGGCGGTGGCGGCGCCGACGGCGTGGCCACCACGGTGGCGGCGATGAACGCGAAGGCGAAAGCGATAGGCGCGTTCCAGACGCACGCCGTCACGCCGTCCGGATTGGACGGCAAGGGGCAGTTCACCAGTGCGTACGATTTGGCCCTTATCGCCCGGGTGTGTTTCGCCAACGCCGACTTCCGCAAATACGTGCTCACCAAGAGCGCCCAGATGCCCGCCCAGCCGGCCTTGAAGGTCAAGGGCTTCCAGTTCCAGAACGAGAACAAGCTGATCTACAACTACCCGGGCGCGATGGGCGGCAAGACCGGTTTCACCACGGTGGCCCGGCACAGCTACGTCGGCGCGGCCCAGCGCGGCGGCCGGCGGCTGGTGGTCACCCTGCTCGGCGCCGAGGCCCGCCCGCTGCGCGGGTGGCAACAGGGCGCGGCCCTGCTCGACTGGGGTTTCGCCCAGCCGAAGGGCTCCTCGGTCGGTCACCTGGTCACCCCGGCCGAGGTCGCGGCGTCGGCGCGGGCGACGAGTCCGGCCACCGCGGAGAAGGCCATCGCGCCGGGGTCGGCGGACGGCGCGGCACCGGCCGCCACGTCGGGCGGGATGTCCGTGATCGTGGCCGGCGCGGTGGCGGTGGGGCTGACCGCGCTGCCGCTCCTGCTGCTGCTCACCCAGCGGCGGCGGCGCCGGATCGCCCGGGAGGACGCCCGGGAGGAGTGAGGCGGCCCTGGGCCGGCCGGCTCAGGCGGCGAGCACGCCGAACACCCACAGCACGGCGATCGCGAGCGCGGCGGCGAACTCCACCAGCATCGACAGCCCGACCGCCGCGATCGCCCGCCGGGTCGACGGCCAGGCCCGCTCGCGGCCCAGCCGGGCGGCCTCGGCCGCCCAGACGCCCAGCACGAAGCCGAGCACCAGGCCCACCACCGGGATCACGAAGAAGCCGATCAGGCCGAGCGCGCCGCCGGCCAGCAGGCTGGTGGTCGGCACCCCGGCGGTCTTCAGCTTGCGGCCCGGCCACAGGTACTTGACGATCGTCCCGGCCGCGGCGATCGCCGTGGCCACCGCGAGGACCGGCCAGCGCAGCGCGGCCGAGGCGTCCGACAGCAGCGCCCAGAGCAGCACCCCGGCCCAGCTCAGCAGCAGTCCGGGGAGCACCGGCAGGAACACGCCGAGCGCGCCTGCGGCGATCACCACCCCGGCGATGACGTTCACCGACGTGGCGCTCTCGCTCAGGTCCATGGACACACCCTGCCGTACCCGCCGGAAAACTCTCAAGGGCGGCCGCGCGCCGCCGATCGACTCCGGCAACGCGGACGGGGCACCCGGTTCTCAAGCAACCGGGAGGCAACCGTCCATGACCTTGTCCCGCACCTCGCGAGCTTCAAAGTTTCTCCCTGTCAGCCGGTGCCCACCGCCAACGGGCGCCGACAACAACCGGGGGAAACGACATGACCAGCACCGTGACGACCGCTGCCGACCTCACCGCCGACACCGCTCCCGCCACGCCGGTGCTCACCGCCCGCGAGCAGGAGGAGCTGATCCGCACGCACATGCCGCTGGTCGGCCACCTGGTGCGGGACATGCTCAGCCGGATCCCCAACCACATCCACCGCGACGACCTGACCAGCGCCGGCCTGCACGCCCTGGTCACCGCCGCCCGCGGCTGGGACCCGGAGCGCGGCGTGCCGTTCCACCGCTTCGCCGGCACCCGGATCCGCGGCGCCCTGCTGGACGAGCTGCGCGCGCTGGACTGGGCGACCCGCTCGGTGCGGTCCAAGGCCCGTAACACCGACGTCACCCGGCAGAACCTGACCACCACCCTGGGCCGTACGCCGACCCCGGAGGAGCTGGCCCAGGCGCTCGGCACCACCACCACCGACCTGCACCAGACCGACACCGACGTGCAGCGCGCCACCGTCCTGTCGCTGCAGGGCTTCACCACCAGCAGCGCCGACGACCTGGTCACCGAGCGCGACCCGGGCCCGGAGGAGATGCTGCTGCGCCGCGAGCAGATCGGCTACCTGCACCACGCCATCGACTCGCTGCCGGACCGCCTGCAGACCGTGGTCACCGAGTACTTCCTGCAGGAGCGCCCGATGGCGGAGATCGCCAAGGACCTCGGCGTCACCGAGTCCCGCGTCTCCCAGCTGCGCGCCGAGGCCCTCTCGCTGCTGCGCGACGGCCTCAACACCCACCTCGACCCGGAGCTGGCCCCGAACCCGGAGAACCCGGAGAGCATCACCGCGCGCCGCCGGGCGTCGTACTACGCGACCATCGCCGGCAACACCACCATGCAGAGCCGCCTGGCGATGACCAACGCGCACGGGCACACCACGCTCGGCCTCGGCCTGCGCACCGCCGCCTGACACACCGTCACCGGGACGGGCCCGGCGTCTCCGGACGCCGGGCCCGTCCCGCATTACCGGGCTTTTTCATTAAGGTCGCCATATGGGCGAATTCGTGGTGGCACCCGCCAGCGTCGACGACATGGGCCTGCTCGCGGAATGGGCCACCGCGGAGGGCTGGAACCCGGGCACCGGTGACGAACGGATCTTCTTCCCGGTCGACCCCGGGGCGTTTCTCGTCGGCCGGCTCGACGGTCACCCGATCACCTCGATCTCGGTGGTCCGCTACGGCACCGGGCACGGGTTCCTCGGGTTCTATCTGACCGTTCCGGAACACCGCGGCCGGGGGTACGGCCTGCGCACCTGGCAGACCGGCCTGCACCGGCTCGCCGGCCGGGTGATCGGCCTCGACGGCGTCGTGGCCCAGCAGGCCAACTACCGCAGGTCGGGCTTCCAACCGGCCTGGACCAACATCCGCTACCGGGGTGTCCCCCGGCTCGACCCGGTCGCGACCGGCAGCACCCTGGTGGACGCCCGCGGTGTCAGCTTCCAGGAACTGGCCGCCTACGAGCGCCGATTCGGCCCGGCGGGCCGCGACACGTTCCTGGCGCTGTGGATCTCCGCGCCGAACCACCACGCGCTCGCCGTCCTGCGCGACGGGGCGCTGGCCGGTCTCGGCGTCCGCCGCCCAGCCGCCGAGGGCGCCCGGATCGGTCCGCTGTACGCCGCCTCCCCGGAGATCGCCGCGGAACTGCTGAACGCGCTTTCCCACGACGAGGACGACGATCGCCTGTCCGAGATCGCCCTCGACGTCCCGACCGTCAACGGCGACGCCGTGGCGCTCGCCGAACGCGCCGGCCTCACCCCGTCCTTCGAGACCGCCCGGATGTACACCACGGCCCGCCCCGACATCGACGTGTCCGGATTTTATGCGGTGGCCTGCCTCGAACTCGGCTGATTAGGGTCCGGGGATGCCCGACGCGCATTTCGCCGATCCCCGGCTCGCTCCGCTCTACGACCATTTCGACGCCGATCGAGGTGACCTCCCCGCCTACCTGGCGCTGATCGACGAGTTCGCCCCGGACCGGGTCCTCGACGTCGGCTGCGGCACCGGGACCCTGGCCACCCTGCTGGCCACCGGCGGCCGCACGGTGATCGGTGCCGACCCGGCCCTGGCCTCGCTCCGCGTCGCCGAGCGGAAACCGGGCGCCGGCCGGATCACCTGGCTGCACGCCGGCGCCGCCGGCCTGCCGGACGTCTGGGCCGAACGGGCACCCGCCGACCTGGCGATCATGACCGGCAACGTCGCTCAGGTCTTCCTCGCCGACGACGACTGGACCGCCGCGCTGCGCGGCATCCGCGGCGTGCTGCGCCCCGGCGGCCACCTGATCTTCGAGGCGCGCCGCCCGGAATTCCGCGCCTGGGAGGAGTGGGCCGCCACCCAGGCCCCGGCCACGCTGGAGATCCCCGGCGTCGGACCGGTGGAGCGGCGGTTCACCCTCGGCGAGGTCCGGCTGCCGCTGGTCTCGTTCCGGTACGAATTCCGCTTCCCCGGCGGCGAGGTGCTCACCTCGGACTCCACGTTGCGTTTCCGGACGCGGGAGGAGACCGAGGACACGCTGGTGGCGGCCGGTTTCACCGTGCTGGAGGTGCGGGACGCGCCGGACCGGCCGGGGCGGGAGAACGTGTTCGTCACGCGAGCCGGGTCCTGACCGGCGCGGGGCGGGGGCTCCCCGGCGTACGCCGCAAGGGCGGTCCTGAGGAAAGCGGCCCCGCCGGGAAGGCAGGGCCGCGATCGGTCAGGCGAGCGAGCCGAGCACCGCCGGGAGCGGGGCGGTGTGCAGGACGCCGAGGCGCTGGGTGGCGCGGGTGACGGCGACGTAGAGGTCGGACAGACCACGCGGGCTCTCCGCGACGATCTCGTCGGGGCAGACCACCAGGACGGAGTCGAACTCCAGGCCCTTCGCCTGCCGGACGGTCATCAGGACCACATGGTTGAGCAGGTCGGGCTGCTCTCCCACGGCCGCGCCCGGTACGGCCTCGACCAGGGCCTCCCCCAGCGACGACTCCAGGCCCGCCGGGACCAGCACCCCGACGCGGCCGGGCTCGACGGCGGCGGCCTCCTTGCGGACGTCGGCGATCAGCTCCTCGGCGAGGGTGCCGGTGAGCACCCGCCGGGCCCACGGGGTAACCCCGGCCGAGCGGACCGAGCGGGGCGGTTTCAGCTGCGGGTCGACGGCGGCCAGGACGTCGGCCGCCACAGCCATCACCTCGGCCGGGGTGCGATAGTTGACGCTCAGCTCGACGAGCCGCCAGCGCTGCCCCACGTAGGGCTCGAAGACCTGGTCCCAGGTGGTGCTGCCGGACAGCTCCGAGGTCTGCGCGACGTCACCGACCACCGTCATCGAGCGGCTCGGGCAGCGGCGCATCAGCAGCCGCCAGGCCATCGGCGACAGCTCCTGCGCCTCGTCCACGATGACGTGCCCGAAGACCCAGGTCCGGTCGGCGGCGGCGCGCTCGGCGGCGGTCCGGGTGTCGATCACCTCGTGCCGCTCCACGAAGGCGCTCGCGTCGACCACGTCGACGGCGGAGAGGATCTCCTCCTCGACGTCCTCGAAGTCCAGCGAACGGGAGCCCTCGACGATCTCCAGGACGCCCTCGGCGTACTCGATGGCCGCCTCACGCTGCCGGGCCGCCTCCCGCCTCTTCAGCGTGTCGTCGACCCCGAGCAACTCGGCCAGCTCGTCGAGCAACGGCACGTCGGCCGGCGTCCAGCCGTGCGCCCGGTCCCGCAGGAACGACGCCGGCAGCCCGGCGGACTCCAGCCGGTCGGCGTCGGTGAGCAGGTCGCGCAGCACCTGCCGGGGAGTGAGCACCGGCCAGAACTCGAACAGGACCCGCTGCACGTCGACGTCCTCGCGCAGCTCCCGGCGGGTCTCGGCGAGGTCGGCCTCGGAGAGCAGGTTGTCCCCGCCCAGCGGGTCGGCGCCGATCCGCTCGGCGATCTGCAGGGACAGCTGGTGGATCGCCTCGGTCACGAAGATCGCCCGGGCCACGTTGTGCGGTTTCGCCGACCTGCGGGCCGCGGCGCGGGCGTCCTCGAGGACCGCGCGGTCGATGCGCAGCGGGTAGCCGTCGTGGTCCACCTCGACGAAGTCGTCGGGCACGGTCTGCCGGTCGGCGACGGCGTTCTCCAGGGCCGGCAGCATCAGGTCGAGGTCGCCCTTGAGCGCGGCGATCCCGGCCGGCTCGGCGGCCCGGGCCCGCACGCCCGGGAACATGTCGCCGAGGGTGGCCAGCAGCACACCGGTCTCGGCGAGCGACGGCAGCACCTGGGAGATGTAGCGCAGGAACGTGGTGTTCGGCCCGAGGATCAGCACCCCGGAGCGGGTGAGCTGCTGGCGGTACGTGTAGAGCAGGTAGGCCGCCCGGTGCAGGGCCACCGCGGTCTTGCCGGTCCCCGGGCCGCCCTGCACCACCAGCGCCCCGGCCAGCCCGGACCGGATCACCTCGTCCTGCTCGGCCTGGATGGTCTCGACGATGTCGCGCATCCGGCCGGTCCGGTTCGCGGTCAGCGCGGAGAGCAGCGCCGCCTCCCCGGTCACGTCCTCGCGCCCGGAGCCGTCGCCGGCCGAGAGGTCCAGCACCTCGTCGTCGATGCCGGTCAGCACCCGGCCCCGGGTGCGCAGGTGCCGGCGCCGGGTGACCCCGTCCGGGTTGACGGCCGTGGCGAGGTAGAACGGCCGGGCCGCCGGGGCCCGCCAGTCGATCAGCAGCGGATCCTCGTCCCGGTCCTCGGCGAACAGGCCGAGCCGGCCGATGTAGCGCTCCTTGGCCGCGGCGAAGTCGAGCCGGCCGAAACACAGCCCGTTCTCCACGGAATTCATCTGGGCGAGCTGTTCCGCGTAGTGGGCGCGAGTGGCCTCGCGCTGGGTGCGGCCCTGGGGGGTGCCGCCACCCTCCAGCAGGATCGCCTTGAGCCGGCTGTCGGCCTGCTCGCGCAGCTGGTCGAGCCGCTGGTAGAGCGCGGTCAAGTACGCCTGCTCAGAATCGATGTCGGCGTTCGAGCTTGACAAAATCGCCCCTTTTCGTGCTATCATTCCGGCCGCTGGCAACCATTTTCGATGGTTGCCATTTCTGTTGGCACAGACTGTTTACGGCAAACGACCAGACTAGCCGACCCGGCGAGGGTTACGGGTTCGCCGGTGAGTGTCAGGAAGTCGTCAACGACACGCCGGGGCCGTTACGCGAGGCGGCGTGCCGGGATTAACCGGGACATGGACAACAACCACCCGTACCGTCTTGCCGTCCTGGCCCTCGCCGCCGTCGCCACTCTCGGCGTGACCGCCGGCTGCTCCGGCGATGACGACACCCCGGCCGGCAACGCCGCCGCGGCCGCCGCCGGCGGGCCGGAGCCGAAGACCCTCGATGGGGCGAAGACCGCCGCGCAGACCGTGTTCGACCGGTTCAGCGGTGGCGACTTCGCCGGCGCCTGGGAGATGTACACCAGCGCCGGCAAGCAGTCGATCAGCAAGGACGACTACGTCAAGCTCAACCAGGCCTGCTCCCGCAAGGGGCTGGCGATCACCCTGACCAGTGCCCGGATGGAGGGCACCGACCGGGCCATCGTGATCGCGAAGCAGCTGGTGGCGGCGCAGTCGTACACCATGGTCTACGAGAACGACGCGTGGAAACTGGAGCCGGCGGCCGAGGGGCTGGCGCTCTACAAGCTCGGCGCGGCCAAGGCGATCGCGGCCCAGAAGAAGGCCGGGACCTGCGCGAACTCGTGACAACGGTTTTGGGGCCCGCCGCGAACCGCGGCGGGCCCCGGCCAACCGGGATGGTTCTAGGCCGCGACCGGGATCCCGTCCGGGCCGGTCAGGGCGAGCCGGGTGCGCAGCGTGCCGCGGCTGGCGATCCGGTCGTAGTACGCCGCCCGGCGCCGCGCCACGCAGCCCTCCTTGGGCGGGTTCTCCGCGGCGAGCGCCGGGTCCAGGTGGGTGTTCAGCCCGTCCCGCAGCAGCACCAGCGCCTCGGCGCGCAGCTGCGACACCCGGGACTCGCTGACCCCCAGGTCCGCGGCGATGTCGGCCATCGGGCGCTCCTCGAAGAAGTAGCCCTGGACGACCACGCGCAGCCGGTCCGGCAGCGCGTCCACCGCGTGCCGCAGATAGCCGAGACGCTCCCGGAGGATCAGCATGTCCTCCGGCCCGGGCGTGCGTTCGGTCACCAGGTCGTCGGCCGTCGCGGTGGCGAAGCCCTGCAGGCTGAACACCGTGGCGCGGTGCACGTCGTCGGCGGCGTGCTCGATGTCCTCGACCGTGCAGCCCAGCCGCTCGGCCAGCTCCGGCACGCTCGGGGTGCGGCCGAGCTCGGCGGTCAGCTCCTCGCGGGCCGCGTCGGTCCGGCGGGCCCGCTGGCGGACCGAGCGGCTCGCCCAGTCCAGCCCGCGCAGCTCGTCCAGCAGGGCGCCGCGCACCCGGGCGGCGGCGAACCGGGGGAAGGGCACGCCCCGCTCGGCGTCGAAACCGCGGGCGGCGGCGACCAGCGCGGCGTACCCGGCGGAGAGCAGGTCATCGCGGTTGACGTGGGCGGGGACCCGGGCCAGCATCTCACGCACCAGGTGCCCGACGAGCGGCATGTTCGCTCGCACGATGTCCTCGCCACGCCGATCGACGGCAGGTGCCTCACCGTTCATCAGGGGTCTCCTCAGTACCGGCCGGGAGGGTGTCCGGCGCTGAGAAAAAGATCTGCGAGGCTGAGTGCTACCCGGTTCGATACCGGGTGCAGAGTGGTTGCCACGGATGATCGGTAGGATTGACCTCCAACTGACCTACGGAGAGTTACCCCCTTTGACATCGTTCATCGAGCTAGGCGTCCCCGCCGTTCTGTCCGGCGCCCTCGCCGAGCTCGGCATCACCACACCGTTCCCGATCCAGGCGGCCACGCTGCCTGACTCGCTCGCCGGCCGTGACCTGCTCGGCCGTGGGCGTACCGGATCCGGGAAGACGTACGCGTTCCTGCTGCCGGTGGTCACCCGCCTGGCCGCCGGCAAGACGCGTCCGAAAGCGGGCCGCCCGCGTGCGCTGATCCTGGCGCCCACCCGGGAGCTGGCCACTCAGATCGAGGCGAGCCTGCGTCCGCTGGCCGCCGCGATGGGCCTGAGCACCCTCACCGTCTTCGGCGGGGTCGGCGCGAACCCGCAGATCGCCGCGCTCCGCAAGGGCGTGGACGTGCTGGTCGCCTGCCCGGGACGGCTCGACGACCACATCCGTAACGGGCACGCCTCGCTGGACGCCGTCGAGATCACCGTGCTGGACGAGGCCGACCACATGGCCGACCTGGGCTTCCTGCCGGTGGTCCGGCGGCTGCTCGGGCAGACCCCGGCCGGCGGGCAGCGGCTGCTGTTCTCGGCGACCCTGGACAACGGCATCGACGTCCTGGTCAAGCAGTTCCTCCGGAAACCCGTCACGCACCACGTGGACGCGGCCGCCCAGGCGCCCGTCGAGATGGACCACCACGTGCTGCACGTCCAGCCGGACGACCGGTTCCCGGTGCTCGTCGAGCTGCTCGCGGCGCCCGGCCGGTCGGTGGTCTTCACCCGGACCAAGCGACGTGCCAAGGTGCTGACCCGGCAACTGATCGCGGCCGGGGTACCGGCCGTCGAGCTGCACGGCAACCTGGCGCAGAACGCGCGGAACCGGAACCTGTCCGCGTTCGCCGACGGGAGCGCGGAGACGCTGGTGGCCACCGACATCGCCGCCCGCGGCATCCACGTGGACGACGTGACGCTGGTGGTGCACGCCGATCCGCCGGTGGAGCACAAGGCGTACCTGCACCGGTCCGGCCGGACGGCCCGCGCCGGCGCCCGCGGCACGGTGATCACGCTGATGACCGACGACCAGCAGGCCGACGTGCGCGACCTGGCGCGCAAGGCGGGGATCCGGCCGGTGACCCGGCGGGCGCGCCCCGGCGACGCGCTGCTGGCCGAGCTGGCACCGGGCGAGCGGACCTTCGTCTCGCCGGCACCGGTGCAGCCCGCCTCACCGGCGCGGCCGGCCTCTCCCGAGTCGGCGGGGTCGTCCCGGCGGCGGCGGGGTGGTCGCGGCCCGTCCGGTGCCGGGGCCGCTCCGGCGGCGGGCCGTGGGGCCACGTCGACCGCTGGCCGTGGGGCCGCTCCGGCGGGTCGCGGGGCCACGTCGGTAGCGGATCGTGGGGCTGCTTCCGGCTCGGGTCGTGGGGCCGCTTCCGGCTCCGGGCGCGGGGCGGCGGACAAAGCCGGCTCGCCGACGCCACGGTCCGGGCAATCACGGACGAACCGCTCCGGTACGCCTCAGCCCCGTCCGTCCACGGGTGGTGGCGCGGCCGCCTTCTCGGCTCGCGCGGGCGGTCGCCGCGCCGGTCGCTGACCCGTCGCGCCCCGTCCCACCCGGACGGGGCGCGAAACTGGGCAGCACCGGGCGCAACGCCACGCGTGGCCGGACCAGACCGGGCACTGGGCCGGGTGGACCACCACCTCCAGGGTGACCTGAACCGTCCGCTGGATCGGCCCCCGGCCGGCCCCGGACACCCCGCCGCCACCCGGTCCACCGCGCACCGGGCGACGAACCGGTACCCGTCACCCACCGGCTCCCACGCATCGCCGGTGCGTCGCCGCGGGCGTACCGGAAAGCCGGTCAGGCCTGCGGGACGCGGACGGCGATCTCGTCGCCGAGCTTGAAGCCCGTGCTGAGCTCCAGCTCGTCGCCGGACCAGAAGCGGCCCGGGTCGTACCAGTTCGCCTTGCGGTTGCGCGGCAGCAGGCCCATGTCCTCATAGGTCACCGCGACGACCTCGGCGCAGTAGGCGCGTTCCAGGGTCGCCGGATCGCTGTCCGACGGCTTCCACGGGGGACGGATCTGCGGGACTCGGCCGCGGACCCAGCGCCAGGCCAGCTGCGACGTGGAGGGGAACGGGGTGCCGTCCAGGCGAGCGACCGTCTTGAGGGCCTTGTCCTCCATCACCCGGGTGACGCCCGGGTCGAGTTGGCGCAGCCAGCCGCGCTGGCCGTACCGGCGGGCCCAGACGGTGACCGCGTCGCGCAGGTCGTGCAGCTGGACGCCGCGCTGGAAGGTGCCCGACCACAGGTCGGGCAACGACTTGCCCAGCTCGGCGTGCCACATCAACGGTGGCATGTCCTCGATCACCAGGGACATCCCGACATGGTTCACCGGGCTGTTGGTGAGGGTCTGAATGGCACGATCCGGCCCGGAGCGCCCCCGGAAGATCCAGATGTCACCCGTACGCGTCAGGTCGATGGCCTCGTCGAGGCTGATGTCGGCAACCACGTGTCTATTCTCAGCAGATGCGGTGGTGGAAGATAGCGGGACTGGCGGGGCTGGCAGGAGTGGCGGCGACCGGGGCGGTGATCGCGCGGGCCGAGCGCAAGCGCCGGGCGTACTCCCCCGACGAGATCCGGGAGCGGCTGCACAAGCGGGTGGCCGAGGCCACCGCGCCCGCCGAGACCGCCGAGTGACCCGTCATCGGGTGAGGTCCGTGTCGCGCAGCAGCGACCAGAGGCCGGCGCCGTCCGGGGCGGCGAACCACGTCTTGCCGCCGGACGGCACCGCCTCGGGCGTCTCGGTCGGCCCGGGGATGGCGCCGGCCAGCACCGCCTGGGTCGGCGAGAGCCGGCGGATCGCCACGGCCGCCACGTTGTCCGGGTGCTCGCGGGCGAACTCGGAGTAGATCTCCTGGTCGTGCTGGCCGTCGTCGCCCACCAGCAGCCACTTGATCTCCGGGAACTCGCCGGCCAGCCGGCGCAGCGTGTTGCGCTTGTGCTCCTGGCCGCTGCGGAACCAGCGGTCCGGGGTCGGTCCCCAGTCGGTGAGCAGGATCGGGCCGGCCGGGTAGAGATGCCGGCTGAGGAAGCGGGTCAGGGTGGGCGCCACGTTCCACGCGCCGGTGGAGAGGTAGATCACCGGGGTGCCCGGGTTCGCGTTGACCAGGCGCTCGTAAAGGACCGCCATGCCGGGGACGGCCATCCGGGCGTGCTCGTCCAGCACGAACGTGTTCCACGCGGCGAGCATCGGCCGGGGCAGCGCGGTGACCATCACGGTGTCGTCGATGTCGGAGATCACGCCGAACCGGACAGCCGGATCGATCACCCGGATCGGGGCGTCGGCCGGGGCCGCGCCCTCGCAGTGCAGCCGGACGGTGGCCCAGCCCGGCTCGAGGTCGCCCTTGACCCGGCAGTCGACATAACCGCTGCGGTCGGTGCGGGTCTCGGTGACGCTGCCGCCGACCTCGACGCGCACCACGGCGCCGCTCACCGGCGTGGTGGTGAAGCTGCGCCAGCCGCGCACCTTCTCCCGCTTCTTCCGAGCCGGGCGGGGCCTGGACAGCAACACCCGGCCCATCACCCGGGCCCAGCCGGGTGCGCCGTAACCGGTGTAGGCCGTGATGTACGGCTTCCAGCCCCGGTTGCGCAGGTTGCGCTCGATGATCTCGTGCACGGCGTCCTCGACCAGGGCCGCCCGGTGCATCCGGACCGCCTGGGCCTGCTCCGCCGGTGTGACCGCCACCATCTCCTCCTCGCCGTCCGGCCGCTCGGTCCGACGAGCCGTGCCCACCGGAGGCGGTCACGGCAAGTCGGCCGTGCCCGCCGGACGCGGCCACGTCAAGCCGCCCCGCCGTGGCAACGTTACCGGGCCGCTGTTACCGGCCGCTTGTGAACAAACGGCTCCAGGATGGACGTCACGCCGCCGCCGGGAATTCGGCGGTCGTCCATTGCTCGGCCCACCACTGCTGGTCGGCCGGCTCCGGGACGTCCACCCGCAGCGGCGCCTCCATCGCCTCGGTGCGCAGCGCCCGCAACGCCTCGGCGGCCGCCTCGGCGCCGCGCCAGGCCGACCGCTCCTTCTCCACCGCCGCGTAGTAGTCGGCCAGCCGGTGCGCGCGGACCGCCTGGGCCAGCACCGACTCCTGCTGGACCGGGTGCAGCCGGGGATTCCAGCCGCGATGCGCCAGGACGTCGTTGAGCTGGTCCATCGACAGCTCCTGGGCACGGCATCGAGCGGTGGCGGCGCGGTGCAGGTAGCGCTGCCGGTCGACGTTCTCGCCCGGCTTGCGCCGGCGGCTCAGCAACGGGTAGGCGCCGGCGGCGGCGATCCGCTTGGCGTCCCGATCGGCTTTCTCGTACGCGGTCCAGGCCGCCTCCACCGCCGCCTGCGCCGCCTCCCACTCGGCGCGCCGGCGCTCCGCCGTCCCGGCGGCCCGCCCGGCGGCGATGGTCACCTCCTCGGCGTACCGCTCGCGCTCGGTGGCGGCCGGGGTCAACTCGGTGAGAATCCGGGGCACCGAGACGGTGGCCGCGGCGACGGCGAGGAGCAGCACGATGATCAGCCAGATACCGACGGCTTGCGGGATGGAGCTCAGGAATGCGGAATCCACGGAACACCCCCAGTTGAGCGGAACGACGAATCGACAGGCCGGCTTACACGGTTGATCCGGGACGGGCCATGGGCGGCGCGTCCGGCGGCGGAATCGTCAGCGGGCCGGTGGTGCGCGCGGGTCGCCGGTGACCGGGACGAGCCCGACCGGCGGGGTCACCGGCTTTCCGATCGGCTGCGGGGCCGGCTCCGGCGTGGCCGGGGTCTCCTCCCGGGCCTGCTGGGCGGCTTGCTCCTCGGCCGGCGCGACGGTGGCAACCGCGGCCACCCGCTGGATCGGTTCAGCGGCCGGGGCCGGGGCGGTGGCGGGCAGGCGCAGGGTGACGGCCAGGGCCAGCAGGGCGAGGCCGGTGAGGAACCGCAGCAGCCGGCGACCATCCCACGGTCGGTTCGCCTCTTGCGCCACAGCGGTCACAGGATCAACCTACCGGCGCGGACGGCAACGCGCACCGGTGCTTCCGGACACGGCCACCGGATGGTGGTCACCTCCCGTCACCCGGGCGAGGGACGATGTTCTCCATGGACCTCGAGGTGGTGGAGCAGGTGGCCCGGCTGGACGGCTGGCTGGGCGAGGGCGGCGTGGTGGTGCTCAGCGGGGCGGGCCTGTCCACCGACTCCGGCATCCCGGACTACCGCGGCCCGTCCGGCTCGGCCCGGCGCAACACCCCGATGACGTACCAGACCTTCACCGGCGATCCGCTGGCCCGGCGGCGCTACTGGGCGCGCAGCCACCTCGGCTGGCGGACCATCGGTCTGGCCCGGCCCAACGACGGGCACCGGGCGGTGGCCCGCTGGCAGCGGGCCGGGCTGCTGCACGGGGTGATCACGCAGAATGTGGACGGCCTGCACCAGGCGGCCGGCGCGCGGGACGTGGTCGAGTTGCACGGCAACCTGGCCCGGGTCGTCTGCCTGGCGTGCGGCGCGCTGAGCTCGCGTTCGGCACTGGAGAGCCGGCTGACGGCGGCGAACCCGCACTTCACCGCGGCCGCCGCGGCGGTGAACGCGGACGGCGACGTGGAGCTGGCCGAGTCGGAGCTGGACGGGTTCACCGTCGTCGACTGCCTGGACTGCGGCGGGCTGCTCAAGCCGGACGTGGTCTATTTCGGCGAGACGGTGCCGGCCGGCCGGGTGTCCCGGGCGTTCGAGCTGGTCGCCGGGGCGCGCACGCTGCTGGTCCTGGGTTCCTCGCTGACCGTGATGTCCGGGCGCCGGTTCGTGCTGCGCGCGGTGAAGCAGGGCGTCCGGGTGGCGATCGTCAACCGCGGCGTCACCCGCGGTGAGCCCTATGCCGATCTGATGATCGACGCGCCCCTCGGGGTGATCCTCCCGAATCTGGCCTCCGGGACCGATACATACCGATTGTTGCCGCAGTAAACGAAACCGGTTCCGGCTGGTTATCGGACCGAAACCTAAATAGATCTCGCGGGCATTGACGTGACTGCCCTCACTGCGGTTGACTGCCGAAACCGGTCCCGAAACCGGTTCCGAACCCCGGAGCAACCAGCCGGACACAATAACTCGGAGGAGCTGTGCCGATCACCATCGCCGACGTGGCGGCTCGGGCCAAGGTCAGTAAGACGACCGTGTCCCGGGTTCTCAACGGCAAGGGTGAGCTGGACGAGTCGACGGCGGCGCGGGTCCGCGCGGTGATCGACGAGCTCGGCTACGTTCCCAGCGCCCGCGCGGTGAACCTGGCCCGCGGCCGCACGCGGGTGGTCGGCATGCTGGTGCCCTCGCTGACCTGGCCCTGGATGGGCGAGGTGCTGCAGGGTGCGGTGGACGTGCTGGAGGCCGAGGAGTACGGCCTGCTCCTGTTCACCTGCAACCGCGGTGACGACTCGATGCGGCAGTTCGCCGCCCAGGTCGCCGCCAAGTCGTTCGACGGCCTGCTGGTGATCGAGCCGGAGGGCACCCTCGACTACATCAAGACCCTGCACCACCGGGGCCTGCCGATGGTGCTGATCGACGACCGGGACCAGCTGTCCGGCGAGCAGATCCCGACCGTCGGCACCACCAACCACAGCGGTGCGGCCGACGCGGCCCGGCACCTGCTGGAGATCGGGCGCCACAAACCGCTCGTGATCACCGGGCCGTCCCGGTTCGGCTGCACCGTTCAGCGCACCGACGGCTTCACCTCGGTCTTCGCCGAGGCGGGCCATCCGATCCCGGCCGAGCACGTGGTGCTCGGCGACTTCACCCGCGCCGCCGGCGTCGAGGGCGTACGGGAGGCGATCGCCGCCGGACGCGACTTCGACGCCGTCTTCTGTCACAACGACCTCTGCGCCTTCGGCGCCGTGCAGGCCATCCTGGACAGCGGCCGGCGGGTGCCGGAGGACGTCGCGGTGGTCGGCTTCGACGACATCCCGATGGCCGGTCACCACCAGCCGCCGTTGTCCACTGTGCACCAGCCGATGCGGGAGATGGGCGAGGCCGCGGCCCGCACCCTGCTCGCGCACTTCGACGGCACCCCGCTCCCGAACCGGCCGACGGTGATCCCGGCGACGTTCACCGTGCGTGCCTCCACCCAGGCGTAGACCAGACGAAAGCCGGGCTCGGACCACGAGAGCCAGGCACCGACCAGAACCTGAAGGACACCGTTCGACCGGCCACCGGGCCGGCCGGGCACCCTGGCGCACCTCGGGGCCGGCAGCCGCCGGTCACGCGATGCCGCACGCCTCCGGGCACCCCTCTCACCCGAAAAATCGCTATCCGAGGAGATTCTCCGATGCAGAGAAGGAAGCTGTTCGCGGCCGCCCTGGCGGGCGTGATGGTCACGGGCGGCCTGGCCGCGTGTGGCGACTCGCCGAACGACAACAAGAACGCCAACAACAGCAAGGCCGCTGACTTCCTGTCGATCGGCATGCCGAACGGCACCGTCACCCAGAACAACAACCCGTTCATCGGCACCTCGGCGGCCGCCTCGCTGGGCTACCGCTGGACCATCTACGAGCCCCTCGGCATGTGGAACAACGTCAAGCCGGCCGAGAAGGCGAAGCCCTGGCTGGCCAGTGAGATCACCTGGGCGCCGGACTACACCTCGCTCGACGTGACCATCCGCGACAACGCCACCTGGTCGGACGGCGAGAAGCTGACCGCCGAGGACGTCGCGTACACGTTCAACCTGATCAAGTCGAACGCGGCGCTGAACATCTTCGCGATCCCGCTCGACCAGATCACCGTCGACGGCAGCAAGGTGAAGATCACCTTCAAGTCGTCGCAGTTCACCACGTGGCACAAGATCATCAGCCAGATCCCGATCGTGCCGAAGCACATCTGGGAGAAGATCTCCGACCCGGCTACCGACGCGATCGAGAAGCCGATCGGCAGTGGACCGTACACCCTGAAGACGTTCAGCCAGCAGGGCATCGTGCTCGAGCGCCGGGAGAGCGGTTACTGGCAGGACAAGCCGGCCATCAAGGAACTGCGCTACACGTCGTACACCGACAACGCCGCGCAGACCACCGCGCTGGCCACCGGCGCGTCCGAGTGGAGCTTCGTCTTCATCCCGAACTACCAGCAGGTCTTCGTCGCCAAGGACCCGGAGCACTTCAAGGTCTGGGCGCCGGGCGTGCTGGGCATCCACGGCCTGTACATCAACACCACCCGCAAGCCGTTCGACGACCCGAAGCTGCGCCAGGCGATGAACATGGTGATCAACCGGGCGGACATCTTCAACCAGGCCGAGGCCGGCTACTTCCACCCCGAGGTGAAGAGCGTCACGGGCCTGCCCAACGGCGCGGGTGACGCGTACATCACCGACGCGTACCAGGGCAAGACCTTCTCGGTCGACGTCGAGGGCGCGAAGGCGCTGCTCAAGGAGGCCGGCTACACGCTGGACGGCACCACGCTCAAGGACAAGAGCGGCAAGCCGGTCACCATCAAGCTGAGCGACCCGGCCCCGTGGTCGGACTACCAGACCAGCCTCGAGATCATCAAGAGCAACCTGGCGCAGATCGGCATCGCGGCCACCGTGGAGAAGCCGAACCAGAACGTCTGGGACGCCAACGTCCAGAAGGGCGACTTCGACGCGGCGCTGCGCTGGACCAACGGCGGCTCGACCCCGTTCGACATCTACCAGACCGTCATGGACGGCGATCTGATGAAGCCCATCGGCACCGCCGCCCAGCAGGGCAACTTCGGCCGGTTCAAGAGCCCGGAGGCGACCGCCGCGCTGAAGGCGTACGCCAACGCCAAGACCGACGCGGACCGTGCCGCCCCGCTCGCCACGCTCCAGAAGATCTTCGTGGAGCAGGCCCCGATGCTGCCGGTCGGCGCCGACAACGTCGGTGGCGCCTACAGCACCAAGAACTGGGTCGGCTGGCCCTCGGACGCGGACCCGTACGCCCCGTCGCAGCCCACCCAGTCCGGCGCGCTCGACGTGATCATGCACCTCAAGCCCGCCAGCTCCTGATCGCCTGACACGGGCGCCCCGGTCCTCGCCGGGGCGCCCGTCTTCCCTGCTCGCTGCTGGAAAAAGGACACCGGCATGACGTCGATCCCCGACGCGAAAGCGCCGGCCGGCGAGGTGGTGCTTGAGGCGATCGGCCTGACCAAGCACTTCCCCGTCCGCCGGAAGCTGCGCGACCTCTTCTCCAACCGGAAGGACGTGGTTCACGCCGTCGATGACGTGCACCTGGTCCTTCGCCGCGGCAAGGTGGTGGCCCTGGTCGGCGAGTCCGGCTCGGGCAAGAGCACCATCGCCCGGCTGCTCGCCCAGCTGTATCCCCGCACCGGCGGGGACATCCAGCTGCACGGCGAGACGACCAAGGTCAAGGGAGGCTCGGCGTTCCGCCGGTACTGCTCCCAGGTCCAGATGATCTTCCAGGACCCGTTCGCGTCGCTGAACCCCACGCACACCATCAGGTACCACCTGACCCGATCGCTGAAGATCCACGGCAACGCCGGGACCACCGAGGCCGACCTCGAGCAGGCGCTGCGCGACCTGCTGCAACAGGTCCAGCTGACCCCGCCGGAGCGGTACCTGGACAAGTTCCCGCACGAGCTCTCCGGCGGCCAGCGGCAGCGGGTGGCGATCGCCCGGGCGCTCGGCGCGCAGCCGGAGGCGCTGCTCGCCGACGAGCCGGTGTCCATGCTGGACGTGTCGATCCGGCTCGGCGTGCTGAACCTGCTGCGCGACCTGCGCGACCGGCTGGACCTGGCGATCCTCTACATCACCCACGACATCGCGTCGGCACGGTACTTCGCGGACGAGACGATGGTCATGTACGCCGGCCGGATGGTGGAGGGCGGCGACAGCGAGACGCTGACCCAGTCGCCGGCTCACCCGTACACCAGGCTCCTGATCGATTCCGCGCCGGACCCGGACCGGCTCGCGGGCGCGGCCGATGCCGGCGGCGCGGACGCCGGGAACGGCGAGCCGCCGAGCCTGATCCACCCGCCCACCGGCTGCCGGTTCCACCCGCGCTGCCCGGTCGCGATGGAGCGCTGCCGCACCGAGCTGCCGGTGCCCCTGGAGATCGGCGACGCGCCCGGTCACTGGGCCGCCTGCTGGCTGTACGACCGCGAAGAGGTGGCCAAGTGAAGTACCTGCTCCAGCGGATCGCCTTCTACCTGTTCACCGCGTGGGCCGCGATCACCCTGAACTTCTTCATCCCGCGTCTGGTCCCCGGCGATCCGGTGCAGTCGCTGATCACCAAGTACCAGGGTCAGATCAGCAGCCAGGCGGTCGACTCGCTGTACGTCCTGTTCGGACTCGACAAGAACAAGAGCCTCTGGCAGGAGTACCTGGACTACTGGGGCCAGCTGTTCCACGGCGACCTGGGCCTGTCGTTCACCTTCTTCCCGACGCCGGTCTCCGAGATCCTCACCAAGAGCCTGCCGTGGACCCTGCTGCTGGTCGGCATCACCACGATCATCAGCTTCTTCCTCGGCACCGGGCTGGGCGTGCTGGCCGGCTGGCGGCGCGGCTCCTGGGCCGACGGCCTGCTGCCGGTCACCACGTTCCTCTCCTCGGTGCCCTACTTCTGGCTCGGCATCATCGCGATCTACCTGCTCACCGGCCCGGACAGCTTCTTCCCGTCGTCCGGCGGCTTCGACAACGGCCTGGTGCCGGCGTTCGACCAGTACTTCATCCCGAGCGCGATCCGGCACAGCCTGCTGCCCGCGCTGACCATCCTGATCTCCTCGGTCAGCGGCTGGATCCTCAGCATGCGCAACATGATGGTGACAGTGTCCAGTGAGGACTACATCACCGTCGCGCACGCCAAGGGACTCTCCGACCGCCGGGTGGCGATGAGTTACGCGGCGCGCAACGCGCTGCTGCCGAACGTCTCCGGTTTCGCGCTCTCGCTCGGCTTCATCGTCGGCGGCACGCTGCTCGTGGAGATCGTCTTCTCCTACCCGGGCATCGGCTTCCAGCTCTTCCAGGCGCTGGGCGCCCAGGACTACCCGCTGATGCAGGGCATCTTCCTGATCATCACGATCTCGGTGCTGGTCGCGAACCTGCTCGCCGACGTGGCCTACCTGTTCCTCGACCCGCGCACCCGCAAGGAGGGCTGAGATGACGATTCTTATCCACCGAGGTGGGCGGTCCATCTCCAGCCGGGTATCCCGGAGGACCGCGCGGTGACGATCCCTACCTCCAGCATCGAGCAGGTGATCCCCGGTCAGGGGTCGATGGCACAGCCGGAGACCGGTAAGCCGGCCAAGGCCAAGCGGCAGCGGTTCCGGTTCGTCAGCAACAAGAAGGCCGCCACCGGCCTGATCATGCTGAGCATCTACCTGCTGTTCGCGATCATCGGGCCGTGGGTGGCGCCCTACGACCCGGACGCCCGCGGCGACCAGCTGATCCAGCCGCCCTCCGGCGACCACTGGCTCGGCACCACCCACCTCGGCCAGGACGTCTTCAGCCAACTGCTGGTCGGCACCCGCAGCGTGATGTTCGTCGGCTTCCTGGCCGGCACCATCGCCACGGTGCTGTCGGTGCTGATCGGGGTGACCGCCGGATACCTGGGCGGCAAGACCGACGAGGGCCTCTCCGCGCTCTCCAACGTCTTCCTGGTCATCCCGGCCCTCCCGCTGATCATCATCATCACCTCCACCCTGGAGAACGCCGAGGACTGGCTGATCGCCCTGGTCATCGGCCTCACCTCGTGGTCCTGGAACGCCCGCGTGCTGCGGGCGCAGACCCTGTCGCTGCGCCGGCGGGACTTCGTCGACGCGTCCCGGGCCACCGGCGAGAAGACCTGGCGGGTCATCGTCTTCGAACTGATGCCGAACCTGACCGCGGTGATCGCCTCCGGGTTCGTCGGCACCGTCATCTTCGCGGTGCTCTCCGAGATCACCCTGGCGTTCATCGGCGTCACCTCGGCCACCACCTGGAACTGGGGCACCATCCTGTTCTGGGCGCAGGGCCAGCAGGCGCTCGCCCAGGAGGCGTGGTGGTGGTTCATCCCGGCCGGTCTGGCCATCGCGCTGCTCGGCACCGCGCTCTCGCTGATCAACTTCGGGATCGACGAGTTCGTCAGCCCGCGCCTGCGCAGCGCCGGCAAGACCAAGATCAAAACCGCCTCCGGCCATACGGTACGGATGCGCATCGGCTTCACCCCGGTTCTTTCGCAAGGCGCTACGCCGGTCGTTCGGAAGGAGACCGTGCAGTGAGCGAGCCGGTTCTCGAAATCAGGAACTTGAACGTCGACTACGGTCTCGGCGACCAGGCGGTCCGGGCGGTCCGCGACGTCAACCTGACCCTGCACCGCGGTGAGGTGCTCGGCCTGGCCGGCGAGAGCGGCTCCGGCAAGTCGACCCTCGCCTACGGCATGACCCGGCTGCTCCCCCCGCCCGGCGTGATCACCGGCGGCGAGGTGATCTACCACCCGGAGAAGGGCGACCCGTACGACGTGCTCGGCCTCTCCGACCGGGAGCTGCGCGGCTTCCGCTGGGCCGAGACGGCGATCGTGTTCCAGGGCGCGATGAACTCGCTCAACCCGGTGCACAAGATCTCCACGCAGCTCACCGACGTGCTCCGGGCACACCGGCCGGAGATGACCGAGGCGGCCCGCAACGCCCGGGCGCGGGAGATGCTCAAGCTGGTCGGGATCGCCGCCGACCGGATGGACGCCTACCCGCACCAGCTCTCCGGCGGCATGCGGCAGCGGGTGATGATCGGCATGGCGCTGATCCTGCAGCCACAGGTGGTGATCATGGATGAGCCGACCACCGCGCTCGACGTGGTCATGCAGCGGCAGATCCTCGGCCAGCTGATCGAACTGCGCGAGCGGCTGGGCTTCTCGGTCGTCTTCATCACGCACGACCTCTCGCTGCTGGTCGAGTTCTCCAACCGGATCGCGATCATGTACGGCGGCCGGATCGTCGAGGAGGCGCCGGCCGCGGCGATCTACAAGGACGCGCTGCACCCGTACTCCAAGGGGTTGCTCGGCTCCTTCCCGGCCCTGCGCGGGCCGCGCCGCGAGCTGACCGGCATCCCCGGCTCGCCGCCGGACCTGAAAGGCATGCCGAGCGGGTGCTCGTTCCACCCGCGGTGCCCCAAGGCCTTCGAGCCGTGCCCCGACAAGATTCCCGTGCTGGTCCCCAGCGGGGGCGACCGGTCGGTCGCCTGCTGGCTGCACGAGTGAGCAGAGGGCCGGTCCCCTGCCGTCGGGACCGGCCCTCACCATTTCCGTCGAGGGGACTGCTTGTGAGCTTTACCTGGGGTGTGGCGACGTCGGCCTACCAGATCGAGGGGGCCGCCGCCGAGGACGGGCGGACGCCGTCCATCTGGGACACCTTCGCGCACGAGGTGGTCGGCGAGCACGGCGACGTCGCCTGCGACCACTACCACCGGATGCCGTCCGACGTGCGGCTGATCAAGAGTCTCGGGGTGGACGCGTACCGGTTCTCGGTGTCCTGGCCGCGGGTGCAGCCGGGCGGGCGCGGGCCGGCGAACCCGAAGGGGCTGGACTTCTACGACCGGCTGGTGGACGAGCTGCTGGCCAACCGGATCGAGCCGTGGCTCACGCTCTATCACTGGGATCTCCCGCAGGAGTTGGAGGACGCCGGCGGGTGGCCGCACCGGGACACGGCTCATCGGTTCGCCGACTTCGCCCAGCTGGTCTTCGACCGGCTGCGGGACCGGGTGCGGAACTGGCAGACGCTGAACGAGCCGTGGTGCGTGGCCTATCTGGGATATGAGCACGGGGTGCACGCTCCCGGGCGGCGCTCCTTCCCGGACGCGCTGAAGGCCACCCACCACCTGCTGCTGGGGCACGGCTTGGCCCACTCGATCGTGAAGACTCCGGAGAACACGGTCGGCATCGCTCTCAACATCGGCACCGCCACCCCGCACACCGACGACCCGCTGGACATCGCCGCGGCCCGCCGCGCCCACGACAACGTCGCCGGGATCTTCCTCGATCCCCTGGTCCACGGCCACTACCCCGCGTCGGTCGTCGCCGACCACGGCCACCTGCTGCCGATCCGGGACGGCGACCTGGAGATCATCAAGCAGCGACCCGACGTGCTCGGCGTCAACTTCTACTTCGGACAGGACTTCGCCGGGCGCGACGAGCGGGGCAACACCCACGACGCGAACGGCCGGCCGATCATCAGGGAGATCAAGCCGGACGTGCCGGAGACCGCGATGGGCTGGGCGATCACCCCGGACCGGTTCACCACGCTGCTGCTGGGCCTGCACCGCGACTACCGGCTGCCGCTCGCGGTCACCGAGAACGGCGCGGTCTACGACGACCACCCCGACCCGGACGGATTCGTGGCCGACGAGGGGCGGACGGCGTACCTGAAGGCGCACGTCGAGGCGACGCTCGCGGCCCGCGACCAGGGCGCCGACGTGCGCGGCTACTTCGCCTGGTCGCTGATGGACAACTTCGAGTGGGCCGAGGGGTACACCCGCCGGTTCGGCCTGGTCGCCGTCGACTACGCGACCCAGCGGCGGACGCCGAAACAGAGTGCGCTGTGGTTCCGGGACCGCATACGCTCCGGCACGTGAGCGATTACCTGACTGTCAACCGCGCCAACTGGGACGAGCGGGCCGGGGCACACGCCGCATCAGCCGATTACGGCTTCGCCCGATTCGCCGCCGACCCGGCGCACCTCAGCGACGTGGTCCGCTTCGACCTGCCGCTGCTCGGCGACGTGTCCGGGCGGCGAGCCGTGCACCTGCAGTGCCACATCGGCACCGACACGGTCTCGCTGTCCCGGCTCGGCGCCCGGATGACCGGCCTGGACTTCTCCGGTGAGTCGCTGAAGCACGCCCGCCGCCTGGCCTCGCTCGCCGGCGCCGAGATCGACTTCGTGCGGAGCGACGTCTACGCCGCCCGGGACGTGCTGGACGGCGAGTTCGACCTGGTCTTCACCGGGATCGGGGCGCTCGGCTGGCTGCCCGACATCAGGCGCTGGGCGCGGACGGTGGCGTCCCTGCTGGCTCCCGGCGGGCGGCTGTTCATCAGGGAGGGGCACCCGGTCCTGTGGGCGTGCGACTACGAGCGCACCGACGGGGTGATAGCGCTCGCCGAGCCGTACTTCGAGCAGGCCGAACCGCAGATCTACGACGAGGCGGGCACCTACGTCGACACCGATCACCGGTTCACCCACACGGTGACGCACGAGTGGAACCACGGGCTCGGCGAGATCGTCACCGCCGTACTGGAAGCGGGGTTGACCCTGACCGGGCTGGTCGAACATCGGAGCGTGCCGTGGAACGCGCTGCCCGGGCGGATGCGCCGGCTGGACAACGGCGAGTGGCAGCTGGCCGACCGGCCGGAGCGGCTGCCGCACACGTACACGCTGCAAGCCGTTCGTTTACCGAGCGCCTGAATCCGGGTACCTGCCGCGCATCCCCGATCTCAGGAGGCTCTCGATGCGCATCGGTGGCGTCATCATCGTCATCTGGCTGCTGATCGGCCTGTTCGCGGCCTTTCAGCGCGGTTACTTCAAGGACACCGGCGACGCGAGCTGCGCGAAGGCCGGCACCGTCATCGTCACCACGGTCGCCGGGCCGCTGAACTACCTCGGCCTCAACCCGAAGATCACCTGCGACGTCCCGGAACCCAGCAAGTAGGTCTTGAGCTGGAGCGCGCTCCAGGTCCTAGCGTCGTCCTCATGGAGATGAGGGACTTCGGCCGGCTCGGCCGGATCAGCGCACTGACCCTGGGCGGTGGCGGCATCGCCGGCGTCTGGGGCTCGACCGACCGGCGCGAGGCGGTGGCCACCATCCACGCCGCCCTCGACGCCGGGATCACCATGCTCGACCTGGCGCCGTCCTACGGCGCCGACTTCGAGGCGGAGCGGGCGGCCGGCGCGGCCCTCCGCTCCGCCGGCACCGCCGGCTCGGACGTGATGATCACGTCGAAGGTCTCCCTGGAGGACGACGACGAGCGCGACTTCGCCGCCCGGATCCGCCGCGGCCTGGCCGCCAGCCTGGACCGGATCGGCCGCGACCACCTCGACCTCTTCCTGCTGCACACGCAGATCCGGGTGACCGGCCCGCACCCGCACTCGATCGGCCCGGACGGCTACCGCGAGGCGGCCGCCGAGTTCGAAAGGCTGCGCGAGGCCGGCCGGATCCGGGCCTGGGGCATCACCGCGGTCGGGCACCCGGATAGCGTGCTCGCCGCGTTCGACGGCAGCCTCGGGCCGGATGCCGCTCACGACGGCAGCCCGCGGCCGGATGCCGCTCACGACGGCAGCCCGCGGGCCGACGCCGCACTCGACGACGGCACGCGGGCCGAGGCCGCACTCGACGGCAGCCCGCGGCCGGATGCCGCGCAGATCGTGGTCAATCCGCTCGATTTCAACGGTGACCTGTGGTTCTTCCCCGGGGCACGGCCGCGCACCGACGACCTGATCCGCTGCGCCAACGAGAACGGGGTGCGGGTGATCGGCATCCGCGCGGTCGCGGCCGGGTCCCTGACCGCGAGTCTTGACCGTACGCTTCCGGCCGACCACCCCGCGGCAGTCGATTTCGTCCGGGCGGAGCCGTTCCGCGAACTCGCCGCGGAACTGGGCACCACGCCGTCGGCGCTGGCCCACCGTTACGCGCTCACCGCCGCCGGAGTGTCGACAGTGGTTCTCGGCGTGAAGAACCGCGCCGAGCTGGCCGAGTGCCTCGCGGCGGAGGCGGCCGGCCCGTTGTCGCAGGCCGAGATGGACGCCCTCGGAGCCCTGCGCTCCGCCCTGTGATCTCCGGTGACCCACCACCCGCCGGCCCGGCGCCCCGGGTGAGATCCGGTGACCCGGCACCCCCAGGCAAGGTCCGGTGACCCGGCACCCCCGGGCGGGGTCCGGTGACCCGGCGCCCGCCGGGCCGGCGCCCCGGGTGAGGTCCGGGTGCGAAGCGCACCCGGCCTCCCACGCACGGTTCAGTTCACCCAGGGCGGGCTGATCGTCGAGCCGTCCGGCAACGTCGCCTTCAGCCCGACGCTGGTGGTCACCCACACCTCCGCGCCGTCGGCGCCCGGGTTGTCGATGCCGAACTCGGCCCCGGCCGGCACCAGCAGCACGTCCCCGGCGGTGAGCTCCTCGACCACCCCGTCCAGGAACACCCGGACCCGGCCGGCGAGCACCAGGAACACCTCCTCCCGATCGATCCGGTGCCGGACGCCCGCCGTCCCGCCGGCGATCTCCAGCCGCCACGCGCAGAGTTCCGCGCTGCCGGTGGACGGAGCGACGTAGGAGTTGAAGACCGAACCGTGCAGGCGGTGCACGACCGCCTCGTTCCGACGATGGATCGCCATCTCTCCTCCAGTGTTATTTGGTCAAGCTGCTTGACCAAATAGTCAACCAGCTTGACCGTCATGTCAAACTCTTTTGGTGCGACGTGATCTCCTGGACCTGCCGGTGCTGCTGCTCGGAGCCGCATCCGCGCTGGTCGACGCCATCGACGCGGGTGTTCGCGCCCGCGGTTTCGCCGACCTGCGCCCGGCGCACGGCTTCGCCTTCGTCCGCCTGGCCCCGGACGGCGCGACAGTCGTCGAACTCGCCGAGCACCTGGGAGTGACCAAGCAGGCGGCCAGTCAGATGGCCGACGAGCTGGTCCGCAAGGGTTACGTGGAGCGCCGCCCGCACCCGGTGGACGCCCGCGCCCGCCTGCTCACACTCACCGACCGCGGCTGGGCCTGCACCCGGGCCGCCGACGCCGCCGCCGAGGAGGCGTTACGCCCGTGGGCCGACGCCATCGGCCCGGAGAATCTCGCCACCGTCCGCGCGAGCCTGTCCCGCCTCGTCGTCCCCGGCCGCATCCGCCCCACCTGGTGACGGGCGGACTCGCCTCTCCGGCGGGCCGTCCGCCACCCGACGGCCCGCCGCCGAGCGCAGGCTTCCCGAACAGCCGCCCCACAACCCTACGGCCCCACCGCCACCTGATGACCGCCGAGCGCCGCCTTCCCCGGCCCGCCATCCCACGTCGAGAACGGCTCGGCGCCGGCCCGCCATCCCACGACGAGAACGGCCCGACGCCGGCTCGTGTCCGCCAAACACGAAACGGCCCGCCGGAAGGCAGGCCGTTCTCGCGGGATCACGGCACTCCCCGAGCGCCGCCCCCAGCCCGCGCGAGGCGCGGACCGTGCGCCCGGCGTACCGGAAACGGGGTGAGCGTGCGCCGGAGCGGATCCGTCAGTCGCGTTCGATGTGGTGCCCGATGAGCTGCGGCCCCATGATCACCGCAGCGCCGGACCCGTCCCGGCGCGCGTCCGGCTCGGGCAGCTCGACCGGGTCCCCGGTGCTGGTCGCCCCCACCGGCCGCGGCCCCACCCAGGCCACCACCAGCTCCGTCTCGCCCTTGAGGAAGCGCTGCACCCGGACCCCGCCGGTGGCCCGGCCCTTCGCCGGGTACGACGCGAACGGCGACACCTTCACCTGCGTGCCGGTCGACGTCACCACCATCGGCTCCCCGTGCGAGGTGTCCGACGTGGCGACCGCCTGGAACGAGACGACAGTGGCCCCGGCCGCCAGGTTGACGCCGGCCATGCCTCCACCCTTGAGCCCCTGCGGCCGCACCAGTTTGGCCGGGAACCGCAGCAGGTTCGCGTCCGAGGTGACGAAGACCAGCGACTCGGCCCCGTCGGTGAGCCAGGTCGCCTGGAGCACCTCGTCACCCTCTTTCAGGGTGATCACCTCGAACTCGTCGGACCGCACCGGCCACTCCGGCGCGCACACTTTCACCACGCCCTGCCGGGTGCCCATCGCGATGCCCGGCGAGTCGCCGGCGGCCAGCGGCGCGAGACCGACGACCTGCTCGCCTTTCTCCAGCGGGACCAGCTCGGAGGCGGACATCCCGCCGCGCAGCGACACCGTGCCGGACTGCTCGGGCAGCACCGGCAGCGGCAGCACGTCGGTCTTGAACGCCCGCCCCCGGTTGGTGACCAGCAGGATCCGGCCGCGCGCGGTGGCGTGGATGATCGCGCGGACCGCGTCGTGCTTGACCCGGCCGCTGCGCTTGCGCCCCTCGGCCGCCTCCTCGCTCTCGGCGGCGGTCCGGGCGATCAGCCCGGTGGCGGAGAGGATGATCTGGCACGGGTCGTCGGCCACCTCGAGCGGCCCGGCCGGCACCGACGCGGCGAGCACCTCCTTGAGGTCGCCGTCGATCAGCGTGGTGTGCCGCGGCCGCCCGAACTCCTTGGCCACCTCGGCCAGCTCGTCCGAGACGACCTTTTTCAGTACGGCCTCGTCGTCCAGGATCCGGCTCAGCTCGGCGATCTCGGCGCGCAGCCGCTCCTGCTCGGTCTCCAGCTCGATCCGGTCGAACCGGGTGAGCCGCCGCAGCGGGGTGTCCAGGATGTACGTCGCCTGGATGTCGCTGAGCCCGAACTCGCTCATCAGCGAGGCCTTGGCCGCCGCCGCGTCGTCGCTGGCCCGGATGATCGCGACCACCCGGTCGATGTCGATCAGCGCGATCAGCAGGCCGTCGACCAGGTGCAGCCGGTCCTCCCGCTTGGTCCGCCGGTACGTCGTCCGCCGCGTCACCACCTCGTAGCGATGCTGGACGAACACCTCCAGCAGCGCCTTGAGCCCGAGCGTCCGCGGCTGCCCGTCGACCAGCACCAGGTTGTTGATGCCGAACGAGCTCTCCAGCGGGGTCAGCCGGTAGAGGTCGGCCAGCAGCGCCTGCGGGTTGACCCCGACCTTGCACTCGATCACCAGGCGGGTGCCGTGCTCGCGGTCGGTCAGGTCCTTGACGTCGGCGATGCCCTGCAGCCGGGCCGCCTGCCGCTGCCCGCGCCGCGGACCGGAAGTGATCAGCTTGCCCTTCACCTCGTCGGTGATCGCCTCGATGATTTTCTCGGTGCCGACGCCGAACGGCAGCTCGGTGATGGTGATGGCCTGCCGGCCCCGGCCGCCCTCCAGCAGCCCGGTCTGCGCCCGGGCCCGGATCCGGACCACGCCCCGGCCGGTCTCGTACGCCCGGCGCACCTCGTCGAGGCCGAGCAGCTGCCCACCGGTGGGCAGGTCGGGGCCGGGCACGAAGCGCATCAGCGCGTCGAGGTCGGCCTCCGGGTGGGTGATCAGGTGCCGGGCGGCCGCGACCACCTCGCCCAGGTTGTGCGGGATCATGTTGGTCGCCATCCCGACCGCGATCCCGGACGTGCCGTTGACCAGCAGGTTCGGGAAGGCCGCCGGGAGCACCTTGGGCTCGGACTCGGAGCCGTCATAGGTCGGCTTGAAGTCGACGGTGCCCTCGCCCAGCTCGCCGACCAGCAGCATCGCCTCGCGGGACATCCGCGCCTCGGTGTACCGCGCGGCGGCCGGGCCGTCGTCGGGCGAGCCGAAGTTGCCGTGGCCGTCGATCAGCGGCGTGTTCAGCGAGAAGTCCTGGGCGAGCCGGACCAGCGCGTCGTAGATCGCCACGTCGCCGTGCGGGTGGTACTTACCCATCACGTCACCGACCACGCGGGCCGACTTCACGTACGCCCGATCGGGGCGGTGCCCCTGCTCGGACATCGACCAGAGGATCCGCCGGTGCACCGGCTTGAGCCCGTCACGGGCGTCCGGCAGGGCCCGGGAGTGGATGACCGAGTAGGCGTACTCCAGGTAGGAGTCCTCCACCTCGGTGGTGAGCGGATTGTCGATGACCCGGGCGCCCGCCTGGTCGAATGCGGACAGGTCGACGCGGTTCTCGCTCTTGCGGCGTGCCACTTCTCAACAACCCCTCAGGCGTCGATCGTCTCTTGGTCGATCCGGCCGGCTGCCTCGATCAACCAGTTCTTCCGCGGTTCGACCCGCTCGCCCATCAACAGCTCGAGCGTCGCCTCGGCGCGCTCGGCGTCATCCAGCGTGATCCGCCGGACGGTCCGGGTGGCGGGGTTCATCGTGGTGTCCCACAGCTCGTCGGCGTCCATCTCGCCGAGACCCTTGAACCGGCTCACCGGGGCCAGCGTCTTGCCGGCTTTCTGCAGCCGGCTGAGGGTCGCCTCCATCTCCTGCTGGGTGTAGGTGAAGAAGGTCTCCGGGTTGCGGCCCTTGGTGGTCATCTTGTGCAGCGGCGGCATCGCGGCGAACAGCCGGCCCTCCTCGATCACCGGGCGCATGTACTTGGCGAACAGCGTGATCAGCAGGGTCCGGATGTGCGATCCGTCGACGTCGGCGTCGGCCATCAGCATGACCCGGCCGTACCGCATCGAGCCGATGTCGAAGGTGCGGCCCGAGCCGGCGCCGAGCACCTGCACGATCGCCGAGCACTCGGCGTTGTCCAGAACCTGCTGGAGGCTGGCCTTCTGGACGTTGAGGATCTTGCCACGGATCGGCAGCAGCGCCTGATATTCCGAGGAGCGGGCCATCCGGGCGGTGCCGAGCGCGCTGTCCCCCTCGACGATGTAGAGCTCGCTGCGGGCGATGCCGGTGGTGCGGCAGTCGACCAGCTTGGGCGGCATCGAGGCGCCCTCGAGGGCGGTCTTGCGGCGGGCCGCGTCCTTCTGCTGTTTCTGGGTCAGCCGCACCCGGGCCGCGTCCACGACTTTCTGCAGGACGGTGCGCGCCTCGGTCTTGGTGCGCCGGTCCTCCATCCAGCCCTTGAGGTAGGCCTCGACCAGGGTCTGCATCACCCGGGTGATGCCCGCCGTGGAGAGCTCGTCCTTGGTCTGCGAGGTGAACTGCGGCTCCGGGACGCGCACGTGGATGACCGCCGTCATGCCCTCCAGGAAGTCGTCCAGGACGGGCGGCTCCTCCTTGGGCTTGAGCAGGCCGCGAGCGTTGCGGATGGCGTCGGTGAGCGCACGGGTCAGGGCCCGCTCGAAGCCCTTGCGGTGGGTGCCGCCGTGCACGTTGCGGATGGTGTTGGTGAAGCACTCGACGGAACGCTCGTAACCGGTGCCCCAGCGGAACGCCACCTCGACCTGGGCGTGCCGGACGACGTTGGACTGCATGACGCCGTTGGCGTCGGCGGCGTTCTCCTTGTAGGTCCCCTCGCCGGTGACCACCAGGATCCCGGAGACCGGCTTGTCGGCGGGCGGGGTGAGGAACTCCACCATGTCCATCAGGCCGTTGGGGTAGTGGAACGCCTCGGTGGCCGGCTCCTCGGCGGTCGCGTCGAAGAGCGTGTACTGCACGCCGGGGACCAGGAACGCGGTGTTGCGCAGCTTGGTGCGGACCGCATCGACGTCCAGCCGGGCGCCGGTCTCGAAATACCGCGCGTCGTACCAGTACCGGATCGAGGTGCCGCTGGGCTCGCCGCGTTTCATCCGGCGGGCGACCCGCAGGCCGGGCGCCGCGGTGAACGGCGCGTCCGGCCCGGGGCCGTCGAAGACGCCGGGCACGCCACGCTGGAAGGAGATCTCGTGCACCTTGCCGTCCCGCTTGACCGTGACGTCGAAGCGCAGCGACAGGGCGTTGACGGCGGAGGCGCCGACGCCGTGCAGGCCACCGGAGGCCTTGTAACCGGAGCCGCCGAACTTGCCGCCGGCGTGCAGCCGGGTGAGCACCAGCTCGACGCCGCTCAGGCCGCTCTTGGCGTGCACATCGGTCGGGATGCCCCGGCCGTCGTCGTCGACCTGGACCGAGCCGTCGCTGTGCAGCGTGACGGCGATCCGGGTGGCGTGCCCGCCGACACCCTCGTCGGTGCAGTTGTCGATGATCTCGTTGGCCAGGTGGTTGATGCCCCGGCTGTCGGTGGACCCGATGTACATGCCTGGGCGTTTCCGGACAGCGTCCAGACCCTCCAGGTGCGTGAGGTCGGCAGCCCCGTACAAGGTCTCTGGCTGTGCGGTCACGAGGCGGCACTCCCGGTCGGCCAAGGTGGTCAAGGACGGCGCGAGCCTACCCGGAGCCTCCGACACTTCTGCCCCAGGCGAGCCAGGTCCTGACTCCTGAGCCTGAAAAATCGGGGGAAAAGGCTACAAAAAACGCTAGCGGACCCCCACCAACCGGGCAGACTGAGGCTGTAGCGCTCGCCACAGGTCCAGCGGGTACGACTTGCCCGGCACCGACACCGGTGGCAGCTCCTGATAGGCGATCAGCGCGTCGGTGACGTCCCGGGTGGCCGAGCAGACCACCACCGTGTCGTGCGGCGCGTACGCCTGCAGCCGGGCCGCGGTGCTCACCACGCTCCCGCTGACCATCCCGTAGCCCCCGTCGAAGGTCATCACCGGATCGACGATCACCTCGCCGGTGGCCAGCCCGACCCGGGTCCGCACACGGTGCCTGCCGGCCAGGAGACGCCCCCTCAACGCCTCCTGGACCGACAGGCCCGCGCGCACGGCCGAGGCGGCCGCCTCCGGCTCGAAGCCGCCCTCGCCGGCGCCGAACACCGCCATCACCGCGTCACCCACGTACTTCTCGACGATGCCGCCACAGTCCCGGACCACGTCGGCCACCGCCGAGAAGTAGTCCCGTTGCAGCGCCCGCACCTCCGCGCAGTCCAGCCGGTCCACCAGCGCGGTGAAGCCGACTATGTCGATGAACAGCACGGTCACGGTCTGGCGCCGCTCCTGAACGGCGACGGTGATGGTGGTCATGTCTCACGCTCCCCCAGATCACTGCGTTGACCGGGAGTACGGTGCCAGCCCGGCTCCACATGCGGATCCGCAGAACGACGTATCTGTGACAGCATCAACACTCGTCATTTTTGTGACGCAGAACAGTCCGAACCGACGACAACGTGCTAGTCGCTTTCGCATTAGGCTGCCGGACATGGCCAGCCAGGGGGACGACGGGCCGCTTGTCGGACGCACCGGCACGCTGGCCGAGATTCAGTCCAGCCTGCGCGGTGTCGGTCCGGGTGGGACCGCCGCGGTGTTCCTCACCGGGGAGAGTGGCGTCGGCAAGAGCCGGCTGCTGCGCGAGACCGCCGACGCGCTGCGCGGCGGGGACTTCGCGGTGCTCGTCGGCACCTGCCTGGACATCGGTGACGCCTCGCCGCTGCACCCGGTGCTGCAGGCGCTGCGCCGGCACGACAGCGGACCGGCCACCGTGGCCGACGACCCCGGGGCCCTGCTCGACCGGGTCTCCCGCGACCTGCGGGCGATCGCCGGCGACCGGCAGCTGCTGCTCGTCCTCGACGATCTGCAGTGGGCCGACCGGAGCACCCGCCAGCTACTGCTCTACCTGCTCGCCGGCCTGGGCGACGTGCGCGTGTCGGTGCTGGCCGCGATCCGCGCCGAGGCGCTGCACGGCACCCACCCGCTGCGCCGGGTGCTGGCCGAGCTGCGCCGGCTGCGCTCGGTCCGGGTGGTCGACCTGGCCCCGCTGAACCAGGAGCAGACCCGCGAGCTGGTCGGCGCGATCGCCGGTGGCGACGTGGCCGGCGAGGACGCCGAGCGGGTCTACAAGCGCAGCGGCGGCAACCCGTTCGTGGTCGAGGAGCTGGCCCGCGACCTGCGCGACGGCCGGGTCGAGCTGTCCGACACGCTGCGCGAGATCTTCCTGGCCCGGGTGGACGAGCTGCCGGTCAACGCGCACGCCGTGGTGCACGCGGTGGCCGCCGGTGTCGAGCCGGTCGAGCACGGGGTGCTGGCCCGGGTGGTCCGCCTGCCCGAGGACGAGCTGCTGGAGGCGATCCGCGCCGCGGTGGCGTACCGGTTCGTGGTCGGCGACGCCGAGGGTTACCGGTTGCGGCACCGGCTGGTCGCCGAGGTGCTGGAGCAGGAGGTGCTGCCCGCCGAGGCCGCCGCCCTGCACCGGCGGTACGCGGAGGCCCTGGAGACCCAGGACGGTGAGGCTGATCATGCCCGCCTGGCCCATCACTGGCAGCGCGCCGGCGTACCGTCCCGCGCGCTGCCCTCGGTGATCGCCGCGGCCCGCTCGGCCGAGAGCCTCTACGGCTTCGCCGAGGCGCACCGGCACTGGACCATCGCGTTGCGGCTGACCGCCGAGGACGCACCGGAACGCACCGAGCTGCTGGAGCACGCCGCCGAGTCGGCCCATCAGTGCGGTGAGCACCTGCTGGCGCTGGCCCGGCTGGAGGAGCTGGCCGGCCGCAAGGACGCGCCCGGCGAGTGCGAGCTGCACCTGCGCCGCGCCCGCTACCTGGCCGCGACCGGCCGTTCGGAGACCGCCGAGCGCGAATACGAACTCGCCCTGCGGTCCGCGGACTGCACACCGCAGCTGCGTGCCACCGCCGCCGCCTTCCTCGCCGAGCTGCTGCTGCACCTGGGCCGCTACGCGGACGCCAACCAGCGCGCGCGGGACGCCCTGGAGCTGGCCGCCGTCAACGGTTCCACAGCCGACCTGGTCCGGGCCAGCGCCGCGCTGGGCTTCAGCGCCGCGTTCCGCGAGGACCCGGACGCCGGCCTGGCGGTCATCCGGCACGCCGTGGAGATCGCCGAGCGCTCCGGCCACCCGGACGACCTGGGTGTCGCCTACCTGCACCTGGCCGAGCTGCTCACCGGCCCGCTGAACAGCATCGAGGAGGGCGTGCTGGTGGCCCGCCGCGGCGCCGAGAAACTGGCGTCCCGCGGGGTCGGCCGGACGTACCAGACGCGGCTGCTGGCGATCGCCGGCAACGGCCTGTTCCGGATCGGCCAGTGGGCCGAGGCGGACGCCGTGCTGGCGCAGGCGATGCGGCACCGCCCGTCCGGCGCCGACGCGGTCGAGGTGCTGCTCGCCCGCAGCCGGCTCTGGGTCGGCTTCGGCGAGGTCGACAACGCCCGCCGGGACCTGGACGCGGCCGCCACCCTGCTGGCCGGCGGCGGCGCCCGGCACGTACTGCCGATGCTGACCCTGCGGGCCGGTCTGGCGATGTGGCAGAAGGAGCACTCCGACGCCCGCGCCGCGGTGCAGCGCGGCCTGACCGAGACCCGCTCCGACGACCTGGTGCTGCTCGGCATCCTGGCCTGGCACGGGCTGCGCGCCGAGGCGGAGGCGCACGTGGCCGGCTCGACGGTCGACCCGGGCGCGATGCGCCGGCTGAAGACCGTCGTCGGCCGGCTGGAGACCGGGGCGAACAACGCGGCTCCCGAGGTCCGCGCGGTGATCGACGCCTACCTCGCGCTCTGCGCCGCCGAGCTGAGCCGGGCCGAGGACCGCAACGACGCGGAGCTGTGGGCCCGGTCGGCGTCCAGCTGGGACCGCCGCGAGCAGCCCTACCCGGCCGCGTACTCACGCCTGCGGCACGCCGAGGTGGCGCTGGCCCAGCAGCGCCGGTCCCGGCGCACGGCAGCGGTGGCCGGGCTGCGGCAGGCGTACGCGACGGCGACCGCGATGGGCGCCCGCCCGTTCGCCGCCGAGATCAAGGGGGTCGCGCAGCGCTTCCGGGTCTCGCTGGCCGAGGACGCGGACACCGTGCCGATGGTGCCGCCGGAGCCGGAGACCGGCGACGAGCTCGCCGTGCTGACCGGGCGCGAGCGGGAGGTGCTGGCCGCCGTCGCCGAGGGCTTGACGAACAGGGAGATCGGTGAGTTGCTGTTCATCAGCGAGCGCACCGTCGGCGTACACCTGGGCCACATCTTCGACAAACTCCAGGTACGCACCCGCGTTCAGGCCAGCCGGGTCTATCTGACAGCGGCCTGACCAGGCGATCGTTATCTGGCCGTGACATACGTACACGGAATACGTCGTTCTACCGATCCCCTCGCCCGTCACCTTTGAAAGGCTGTGCGCACGGGGGAGCACCGCCCGGTGGTTCTCGCCGCCGGGCGGTGCTGGGGGCCCTCCGCTGATTCGCAAGTCGCGTGGAGGATCCGATGACCCAGCCGATCTGGGGGCCAGTGCAGCTCCAGATGTCCACGATCCTGCAGGAGCACCCGGACGACGTGCCCGCCGTCGTCGACCAGCTCACCAAGCTGCAGGACGCCCTCTGCCAGGTGCCGCCGTTGTTGCACGGCAATCCCCTGGCGGACTTCAACAAGCTGTACCTCACGATCACCGAGAACGTGCTGGACCGGCTCTACGCGGGCAAGTTCAAGGATCCGGCGTTCCTGTCCCGGCTGGACGTCGAGTTCGCCGCGCGCTACTTCGACGCGCTGCGCTACTGGACCGAGGGCAGCCCGGCCTGTCCCGGCGTCTGGGCCGGCCTGTTCACCCGGGTACCCGGGCCGGACGCGCGCCCGCTGCCGTCAGCGGTCGCCGGGGTCAACGCGCACATCAACTTCGACCTGCCGTTCGCGCTGGTCACCACGTTCGATCACCTGGGCACCGACCCGATCGACGGCAGCGACCAGCACCACGACTACCTGCAGGTCAACGACATCTTCGCGGAGGAGATCCCGGGCCTGCGCCGAGGCTACCTGGACCGCTGGCAGCTGCTCATCGACACGATGAACGGCGACCTGGACGACTGGTGGCAGGGCGAGATGGTGGAGTACACCCGCAATGTCGCCTGGCGCAACGCTCAGAAGATCTGGGCGATCCGGCACGACCTGGGCGCCCTCGACGCGGAGCGCCGCCGGCTCGACCGGACCGCCACCGGCCTGGGCAAACTCCTGCTCTCGCCGTTCGCCGACTTCTTGCAGTGACTATTTCTTGAGGACGATCAGCCGGGCGGCCGACGCCACCCCACCGACAGCGATCTCCGCGCCGGTCTTCAGCGCCGCCCGGTCGACGGGCTCGTGCTCCCGCACGATCCGCAGCGGGTCGCCGTAACTCCAGGTGAGCTTGAACCCGTCGGCGGAGACCACGGTCAGGCTCTGGTCGTCCACCGCGGTGATCTTTCCGCGCTGCACCACTATCGTCTTCGTCTCGTCCTTGACCTGCACGGTCACCTCGCCGTGCAGGGCGTTCCGGCGCAGCAATTTACGGACCGCCCGGGGCCGGACGCCGTCCTTGCCCGCCTTACTCGTCGCGCCGTCCGCGTCATCGGTGGTGAAACCCACCTCCTGGAGGGCCACCGCCTCGGCGCTCACCGTCTGGTCCGGCGCGGCGGCCTTCTCCGGCGCGGCTGCGCCGCATCCGGCCAGGGCCAGGGTCAGGGTCGCTGCCAGGGTCACGGCTTTCCCGCTTCGCTTCATGGGTACGACGATCCGCCCGCCCCGATCGGCCCACGTCAGCCGATTGTTCGAGTTCGGTAAGGCAGCTCCACGGTGAACATCGCCCCGCCCTCCGGGGCGTGGCCGGCCTCGATCCGCCCGCCGAGCCGCCCGACCAGCCGGGCCGCGAGCGCCAGTCCCAGCCCGCTGCCCACCTTGCGGATCCCCCGGTACCGCCGGTTCAGCGCGCCCCGTTCGAACGCCACCGCCAGGTCGTCGTCGCTGAACCCGGGCCCGCCGTCGCGTACCTCGATCACCCCGCCTGACGCACCGGCCCGCACCGCCAGCACCAGCGGCGCGCCGGCCGGTACCACCCGCAGCGCGTTCTCGCAGAGGCCGTCGAGCACCTGCCGGATCCGGCCCGGGTCGGTGTCCACGGTGACCGGGGCGTCCGGCAGCTCGACGGCGAGACCAGGCCCGTCCGCCGCGCACCGCGCCGACCAGGCCGTCCCGGCCTCCCGGACCAGCTCGACCAGGTCCACGGCGACCACGTCGATCGGCAGGTCGGCGGCCTCCAGCCGGGACAGCACCAGCAGGTCGGAGATCAGCCGGTCGAGCCGGTCCGCCTCACCGAGCATCGTCGCCCCGGCCTGCTGCGCACCGTCCGCGCCGACCACGCCGTCGGCGAGCGCCTCGGCGTAGCCGCGGATGGTGGCCAACGGCGTACGCAACTCGTGGGAGACGGACAACAAGAAGTCGCGCTCGCGGCCCTCGCTGGTCTGCAACGCCGCGGCCAGTTGGTTCACCGCCTCGGCGAGGCGGTGGGCCTCGGCCGGACCGTGCCGGGCGATCCGCACCGACCGGTCCCCGGCGGCCAGCCGGGTGGCCGCCGCCGCGGCCAGCTCGATCGGCCGGGTCAGGAACCGGGCCAGCAGCGCACCGGCCAGGATGCCGCCGAGCAGGCCGGCCAGCAGCGCCCACCAGACGCCGCCGAGCACCTGCCAGGCGACGCCGGAATCGGCCGGGCGGGTGAGCACCACGCCGGCGTCCACCCCGGGCAGCGGGCTGCCGGCCACGAACGACGCCCGGCCGCCGACCCGGGCCCGCACGTTCACCAGGGCGCCGCCGGTGACCTGGGCGATCACCCGGGGCGGCAGGCCGGGGCGGTCGGCGACGCCGCGCCGGATCACGTAGATCTCGATGTCGTCGCGGCGCAGCCGCTCCGCGATGTTCTCCCGGACCGCCGGGCGCCGATCGGTGAGCAACTGCACGGCGATCGCCGACTTCTCCACCAGCTCGGCGCGGACCTGAGCGTTCACCGAACGCACCGCGACCGGGACGGCGACCAGCGCGGTGACGATCACGGCGACCACCGCGGTGGCGACGGTGACCAGGACGGCGCGGCCGGTGAGCGTACGGAAGAAGTCACGCATCGGCGGTGTACCCGACGCCGCGCACCGTGCGGATCAGGCCGGCCGCCGCGCCGAGCTTGGCCCGCACCTGAGCCACGTGCACGTCGACGGTCCGGGTGCCGGCGTGCGAGGCGTAGCCCCAGACCGCGGCCAGCAACTCCTCCCGGGTGAACACCCGGCCGGGCCGGCCGAGCAGGTGGGCGAGCAGATCGAATTCGGTCGCGGTCAGCGTCAGCTGGTCGTTCCCCAGCTGCGCGGTCCGCCGGCTCTGGTCGAGGGTGAGCGGGCCGAGCGTGCGGACCCGATCGGTCTCCGGCGGGCCGGCCGCCCGGCGCAGCAGCGCCTTGACCCGGGTGACCAGCTCCCGCGGGCTGAACGGTTTCGTCACGTAGTCGTCGCCGCCCAGCTCGAGGCCGAGGATCCGGTCCACCTCGTCGTCCCGCGCGGTCAGGAAGATGACCGGGGTCCAGTCGCCGTCGGCGCGCATCCGTCGGCAGATCTCGGTGCCGTCCAGGCCGGGCAGCGCGATGTCCAGGATGCAGGCGACCGGGCGGAGCCGGCGGGCGGCGGCCAGGCCGGCCGGGCCGTCGTGCTCGACCTGCACGCCGAAGCCCTCCCGGCTCAGGTAGAGCCGCACCAGGTCGGCGATCGGCCGCTCGTCCTCGACGACCAGGACCAGTCCCTTGGAGGCGTCAGTCACCGACACATCATGCCGTCGTCGCGCCCGGGTGAATGTTCGGGCAACGTAAGGGACACAGCCGATCTTTCATGAGCAGCCCCTTCATATGATCCTGTTAATCTCCTTGAAATGATCTGAATGCTATTCGATCAGCGTTTTTATTGATCGTTGATTTTGCGGCAATCATCCGTACGGCCGATACAGACATCGAATAGATGATGGAACGCTAAGGTGGACGTCCAGACACCCCGGGGGCGAGTGCGGGTACCTCCTCGTGATCCCGTTTCTGCAGGACGGGATGCAGACCGGAAATCGATCAATCAATTATTTAGGGGCCTTGCCGATCACCGGCTGACGAGCCGCAGCGACCGCGACATTCCTATTGGAGTGGGCGCATGATTCGTCGCGCGTAGCGGCCGGTGACGGTTGCCCTTGAGGGGACGACGGAACCTATGTACGAACAGCAGATGTATCCACAGGGCGCGCAGTTCGCACCCCAGGGCGCCATCGGCCAGCAACTCGGCGGCATGCTCGGCGGCCTCGGCGGCGGCTACCTCGGACAGCAGGGCCTCGGCCAACAACTCGGCTCGATGCTCGGCAACTTCTTACCGTTCCAGGCCGGACCCCAGCAACAGCAACAGCAACAGCAACAACCCCAACAGCAACAACAGCCCCAACAGCAACAACAGCCCCAACAGCAGCAGCCGCAATTCGCACCCCAGGGCGCCATCGGCCAGCAGCTCGGCGGCATGCTCGGCGGCCTCGGCGGCGGCTACCTCGGACAGCAGGGCCTCGGCCAACAACTCGGCGGCATGCTCGGCAACCTCTTACCGTTCCAGGCCGGACCCCAGCAACAGCAACAACCCCAACAGCAGCAACAGCCCCAACAGCAGCAGCCGCAATTCGCACCCCAGGGCGCCATCGGCCAGCAGCTCGGCGGCATGCTCGGCGGCCTCGGCGGCGGCTACCTCGGACAGCAGGGCCTCGGCCAACAACTCGGCGGCATGCTCGGCAACCTCCTCCCCTTCCAAGCCGGACCCCAACAGCAGCAGCAGCCGCAGCCGCAGTTCGCCCCGCAAGGCGCCATCGGCCAGCAGCTCGGCGGCATGCTCGGCGGCCTCGGCGGCGGCTACCTCGGACAGCAGGGCCTCGGCCAGCAACTCGGCGGCATGCTCGGCAACCTCTTACCGTTCCAGGCCGGACCCCAGCAACAGCAACAACCCCAACAGCAGCAACAGCCCCAACAGCAGCAGCCGCAATTCGCACCCCAGGGCGCCATCGGCCAGCAGCTCGGCGGCATGCTCGGCGGCCTCGGCGGCGGCTACCTCGGACAGCAGGGCCTCGGCCAACAACTCGGCGGCATGCTCGGCAACCTCCTCCCCTTCCAAGCCGGACCCCAACAACAGCAACAGCCCCAACAGCAGCAACAACAGCCGCAGTTCGCCCCGCAAGGCGCCATCGGTCAGCAACTCGGCGGCATGCTCGGCGGCCTCGGCGGTGGCTACCTCGGACAGCAGGGCCTCGGCCAGCAACTCGGCGGCATGCTCGGCAACCTCCTCCCCTTCCAAGCCGGACCCCAGCAACAGCAACAACAGCAACCCCAACAGCAGCAACAGCCCCAACAGCAGCAGTTGTCTCCGCAGAGCCTGTTCGGCCAGCGGCTCAGCGACCTGCTCAGCGACCAGCCGGGCTTCCTCGGCAGTATCGGCTCGCCGGGTATCGGCAGCCCGGGCATCGGTTCGCCGATCAGCTCCATGGCGCCGTTCCAGGCGGGACCCCAGCAACAGCAGGCGCCGCAGTTCACTCCGCAGGGCATCTTCGGTGGCGCACTGGGCACCATCGCCGGCAACGCGCTCGGCGGCTACTTCGGCAACAGCGGTTTGGGCAGCACTATCGGTGGCATCGCCGGAGGCCTGCTGCCGTTCCAGGCCGGGCCGCAGCAGCAGCAGTCCCCGCCGTTCATTCCGCCGCATCTCAGCCAGTACATGACGCCAGGCGCACAGGGCGGCGGCCAGGGCTACGGCGCGCAAGGCGCCCAGGGCGGCTACGGCGCACAGGGCGCCCAGGGCGGCTACGGCGCACAGGGCGGCCAGGGCGGCTACGGCGCACAGGGCGGCTACGGCGGCCAGACGCCCACACCGCAGACCCAGCAGTTCCCCCAGATGGCAGGCGCGTTCAACTGATCGGACCGCGCGAAAACGCCGGATAAGGTCGTGGCGCCGGGCAACCCCGGCACCACGATCCGGCCGGGAGAAACCTCATGGACTTCCAGGAATACATTGCCACTGGCACCGAATTCAGTGAACTACTCGCCGCCGTCGACACGTTCCCCGACGTCACAGTCACAAAAAAGGCATCACGGTACGTCGTTTTCCAGGCGTACGAAAATGATGTCGAGTCATTGCGTAAACAGCTCGCCGGTAAATACACCATCGCACCCAACGCAAAGATCGAGCCATTAGACGAATAGCGCTGGTGGCCCTCTGCTCGAGGCGCCACCAGCGACGCACGCCTCATGCTGGGAGGAACGGATGCCCGAATCCGAAGGCCGCCGTGGATCGACAGCCCGCAGCCACCCCACCGCCGCGTCCACAGCGCTGCCGGAAATCCAGGAAATCCCGGTCGGCCCCCGCCCGACCGCCCAATACCTACTCGCCCCCCGGTCCCGGGCCAACGCCCGCCAGCTGGGCGTCCAGCCTCTGTCGGCCGGCATGCTGAACGCCGCGGTGCAGGGCCTCGACGTGGTCCGGCGGATTCAGCGCCCGCACGCCACCCTCGCCACCCTCGGCGTCGGGCACGGCGACGCCACCGACATCCTGGTGGCCAACATGGAGCCGGACCACGCGCAGCTCATCGCCGCCACCGCACCCCAGCTGGTGATCGGAGCCAACAGCGCGCTGACCTACGGCGGCGGCCCGGCCCTGATGCAGGACGCCTCGATGTTCGGCATGTTCCCGGCGGCCGCCGTGAAACCCAAGGAGATCCGCTTCAAGGTTCTCGGCGAGAACGACCGGCCGCTGGAGGGCGCCGTCGTCACCCTCACCGGCGACACCGTGCCGAGCCAGGGCACCACGAACTCCAAGGGCGAGGTCAACCTCGACCTTTACACCCTGCACGACCGGCCGGCCCGGTCGCTGTTCGTGATGCGCCCGGGCGGTTACTGGGACCTCTACCTGACCGAGCCGGCCGTCTCCGACGCCGCCGTCAACGTGGTCCGGCTGCGTGGTTACGCCGAGACGATCAGCGGCTTCCCGCGCGGCTACCAGCACGGGTGGGGCCAGCGGCTGATGGGCCTCGACCGCCTGAACCCGAACCTGCGCGGCGAGGGCGTCAAGGTGGCCATCATCGACTCCGGTGCGGACAACACCCACCCGCTGCTCAGCCACCTCAAGATCGGCCGCGACTTCACCAACGGCAACACCACCGCCTGGAGCAACGATCTGGTCGGGCACGGCTCACACTGCGCCGGCGTGATCGGCGCCCGATCCGAGGACCTGTTGCGTGGCTTCGTGCCGGACGCCGAGATCCACGTCTTGAAGGTCTTCCCGGGCGGCCGCTACGACAGCCTGATCGACGCGCTGGACTACTGCATCGACCACAACATCGACGTGGTCAACATGAGCCTCGGCGGCGACACCGAGATCAACGCGGTGGTCGAGGAGACCCTGACCGCCGCGGTCAACGCCGGGGTGGCCTGCATCGTGGCTGCCGGCAACTCCGGCGACGCGGTCAAGTACCCGGCCCGTTCGTCGTACTCGTTCGCGGTCTCCGCGGTCGGCAGCATCGGCGAGGTGCAGCCGAACACCTGGGACCGTTCCAACTTGCGCCCGCAGTTCCTCGCCGCGGACGGCATCTTCTCCCCGGCCTTCACCTGCTACGGCCCGGAGGTCGCGGTCTGCGCGCCGGGCGTGGCGATCATCTCGACCGTCCCGGGCGGCAACTTCGAATCCCAGTCCGGTACGTCGATGGCCGCACCGCACGTCACCGGCCTCGCCGCGCTGCTGCTCGCCCACCACCCGGTCTTCCGCCAGACCTTCGCGGCCCGCGGCCCGGCCCGCGTGGCCGGCCTGTTCAGCATGATCCGCTCGCTGTGCGCCCCGTACGGTTTCGGCCCGACCCGGGTCGGCGCCGGGATGCCGACCCTGGCGACCGTAGCGAGCCAGCTGGTCCCCGCCGGCCAGCCCGACTCGGCCACCGCCGGCCACCAGCCCACCCCGTCCGGAGCGCAGGGCTTCGCTCCCGGCCAGATCCCCACCCCGGCTCCCGCCATGGCCGGCATGATGGCTCCGCAGGCGGCCGGTCCGATGGCCGGCATGATGGCTCCGCAGGCGGCCGGTCCGATAGCCGGCGGATTCCTTCCCTTCGCCGCCGTACCCGGCCTGGTCCCGGTCCCGGTGGCCCCTACCGGATGGGTGTATGCACAACAGCAGACACCGCCGATCAACTGGCTCCTGGCCCAGGCCGGCATCCACTACTGACCCCCAACCCCAGCAAGGGCGCGGACCCCTCGGTCCGCGCCCTTCTCGCTGACCGCTCTCCCCTTCCCACCCCTTTCCGGTACGCCCTCAGCACCGCCCGCCGCATCCCCCGGCCTGCCGCTCTCCCACGCGCGGCGCTCTCGCCCGCCCCACACGGTGAGCGGGCCTTCCGCCGCCGGTCCCCGCACCCGGCGCTTTCGCCGGACGCCGCGATGAGCTGGACTTCCGCCGCTCGCGGCCGCCGCGCACGGCCCCGGCGGGGTGACACCCGATCAGGGGACTTGATCACCCAGCGGTCGCTCAGGTAATGCTCAACCTCCTGGGCACGCTCCCATTTCCGATTCCGGTGCTCGGAAAGCGCTCTCCCCCGTGCTATAAAGGCGGCGGCCCCAGCGTGGGCCGGCAGCGGGCTCAGGTCGCCTGGCGGCGCCGGTCGACGCGGCCGCGCGGCACAAGCCGGCTCCCAGGCCGGGCGAGGCGTCGCACACGGGGGGATGCCTCGCCCACCAAGCCGACCGAGGAGGGCCGCCCACCGGCCCCGGGTGGCCAGCCCAGCCACCATCCGGTGGGTGCTGATCGCGGAGCTGGGTGATCCTCGGCTCGGGCGTGGGCCACTTCGTGGGCGCGTCAGCCGCTGGCCGGTTACCTGGTGCTGGGCCTGCCCCCGGCACCGCGCCCGCGGCTCACCGGCGGCTCACCGGCACCGCGCCGGCGGCTCATCGGCGGCTCACCGGTGCGAGGAACTGAGCAGCGCTTCGAGCATCGCCTTGTAGGCGGCAGGGGTGACGATCGGGATGCCGTACTGGCGGGCCAGCTTGGCGGTGCCGGACATCGAGTCCGGGTCGGCGGCGACCAGCAGGCGGGTCTGCTTGGTGACCTTGCGGGCGGTCCGCAGGCCGTGGGTCAGGGCGTCGACCTCGAGGTGCTCGCGGGGCGGATGCAGGTTGCCGGTGAAGACCACCTGGTCGCCGGAGCTCAGCTGCCACTGGGTGACCTTCGCGGCGGGCCGGGCGGCCGCCTCGGCGAGGGCCCGGTCCACGTCGGCGCTGGTCAGGCCGAGGAGTTCGGCGACACCGTCGAGGTCGAGACGTTCGGCGCGGGTCAGGACCTGGTCGGCGAGGGCCACCGCGGCCAGCCCGGACAGGTACCGGTGGTGCAGCACCTCGGCGTCGGCCCGGGACAGGCCGAGCTTGCCGGCGGCGGCGACCAGCTGGTCCGCCTCGCTGGCCGAGATGTGCCTGTCCAGCAGCACCCCGTCGAGCAGGGCCGAGTACGCGTCGGCCGCCGGGTTCAGCTGCCGGGGCAGGTGGTCGACGAGGCGGGTGAGGAAATGTGGGTCACGTTCCCGGGAGCGGCCGCGGGTCACCGGGGCGACGCCGGTCAGCGGCAGCGCGGGCCAGTCCGCCTGCCGCGCCTCGTCGATCAGCTCGGCCCACGGCGGCGGGTCGCCAGCCCGCTCCAGGTAATAGGTGAGCAGCTCGGCCGCGGCGCGAGCGCCGTGCAGGGCGGAGAACTCGCGATGGGCGGGCAGGCCGGCGGCGGCGCGGCAGGCGGTGAGGCTGCGCGACGCGGCCGGCAGGAAGTGCCCGGCCAGGCGCATGGTGCACAGACCACGCTCGTCGCCGACCGGGACGGTCACGCCGAGCTTGCCGAACTCGGCGACCAGGAAGCCGGCGTCGAAGAGGAGGTTGTGCGCGACCACGAGGTGTCCGGCCAGGCGGGCGGCAACCTCGCCGGCCAGGTCGGCGAAGCGCGGGGCGCGCCGGGCCTCGGCACCGGTGATGCCGTGCAGCTCCTGCGGGCCGAGGTCACGGTCCGGGTTGACCAGGGTGCACCACTCGTCCAGCACCTTGCCCGACGGGTCCAGCCGGACGACGGCGATCTCGACGACCCGGTCGTGCCAGCTGATTTTGGTGCCGGTGGTCTGGAGGTCGACGACGGCATACATGGGAACGAAATTAGGCGACCGCTCCGGCCCGACGCCAGCAGGCCCCGGGGCGGGACCGCCGAGGACGGTCCGGCGAGCCGCGCGGGCGATACGCGTACCGGAAATGGTCTTGGGTTTGGCGGTGAGCCGGGAGCGGATCGTGGGCAGGATGCATCTATGACTTCCGGTGAGTTCTCGCGTGACCAGCGTTACATCGCCACCCGGATCACCGCGGACGGGCGGGACGGCTATCCGGTGGAGCCGGGGCGGTACCGGCTGGTGGTGAGCCGGGCCTGCCCGTGGGCGAACCGGGCGATCATCGTGCGGCGGCTGCTCGGGCTGGAGGACGTGCTGTCGATGGGCGTCGCCGGGCCGACGCACGACGAGCGCAGCTGGACCTTCGACCTCGATCCGGGCGGGCGGGATCCGGTGCTCGGGATCGAGCGGCTGCAGGAGGCGTTCCTCCGGCGGTTCCCCGACTACCAGAAAGGGATCACCGTCCCGGCGATCGTGGACGTGCCGTCCGGCGCGGTGGTCACCAACGACTTCGCGCAGATCACCATCGACCTGTCGCTGGAGTGGGCCAAACATCACCGGGCCGGGGCGCCGCGGCTCTATCCGGCGGAGTTGCGAGCCGAGATCGACGAGGTCAACGCGGTGATCTACGAGGACGTCAACAACGGCGTCTACCGGGCCGGGTTCGCGACGTCGCAGGAGGCCTACGAGAAGGCCTATCACCGGCTGTTCGAGCGACTCGACTGGTTGTCCGCCCGGCTGGCGGGACAGCGGTACCTGGTCGGCGACACGATCACCGAGGCGGACGTGCGGCTGTTCACGACGCTGGCCCGGTTCGACGCGGTCTATCACGGACACTTCAAGTGCAATCGGCAGAAGCTCAGCGAGATGCCGGTGCTCTGGGCCTACGCGCGAGACCTGTTCCAGACGCCGGGCTTCGGCGACACCATCGACTTCGTGCACATCAAGCAGCACTATTACGAGGTGCACCGGATGATCAACCCGACCGGGGTGGTGCCGGCCGGGCCGGACCTCCGCGGCTGGCTGACGCCGCACGGCCGGGAGTCGCTGGGCGGGCGGCCGTTCGGCGACGGGACTCCCCCGCCACCGCCGAGCCCGGCGGAGACGGTGCTGCCCGGGCACGGCGCCGGCGGGAGCTGACCGCCTCGGCGGCGGGCGGCGCATCGACACGGGACAACATCGCTCACCGTGCTGCGGTAGACCCGCCGGTGCCGGCGCTGACCGGCGGCCCCAGCCGGCGCACGATTCAAGCCGGCGCTGCGGCGCTGAACGCGGCTGACCGGAAACCAACTCAGAGGCCGGTCAGGACCTCGCGGAGCAGCGCGGCGAGCTGCTCCTGGCGCGCCGGGGCGAGGTGGGACAGCAGTCGCTGCTGCTCCGCCAGGCCCGCCGCCACCGCCTGATCGGCCAGCTGGAAGCCCTGGTCGGTGAGGCGCACCAGGACACCGCGGCGATCCCCCGGGTCGGGTGACCGAGCCACCAGACCCGCTTTCTCCAGACGGTCCAGCCGAGCCGTGGTGCCGCCGGTGCTCAGCATCATCGAGGCCGCCAGGGCCCCCGGCGAGAGCTGGAACGGTGCGCCGGAGCGGCGCAGGGTGGCCAGCACGTCGAACTCGGGCCGTCCGATCCCGTAGGCCGCGTAGGCCCGCTCCGTCGTGTCCGCCGCGATCCGGGCGATGCGCTGGATGCGCCCGAAGATGCCCATCGCCGTGGTCTCCAGGTCGGGGCGTTCGGTGGCCCACTGGGCCAGGATCCGGTCGACGCCGTCGGGTTCGCTCATGCCGCCATTTTCCTCCATCACTCGATGCAAAGCTTCTCGACATGAGTTATCTTTACGTCGAGATACTTTTCATCGAGATAACGGCGCCGAGCCGAGGGGGTTCGTCATGCGGGTTCTGCTGGTCACAGCGCTCACCCCAGCGGTCTGGGGGACGACGTATGCGATCACCACCGAGTTCCTGCCGCCCGGGCGACCCCTGCTGGCCGGGGTGCTGCGGGCGCTGCCGGCCGGCCTGCTGCTGCTGGCGATCACCCGTGAGCTGCCCCGCGGCGCCTGGTGGTGGAAGTCGGCGGTGCTCGGCGCGCTGAACATCGGGCTCTTCTTCGCGCTGTTGTTCGTCAGCGCCTACCGGCTGCCCGGTGGCATGGCCGCCGTGCTCGGGGCGGTGCAGCCGCTGCTGGTGGCCGGGCTGTCCGCTGTGGTGCTCGGCGAGCGCGCTGCCTTGCGTACCGTGATCGCGGGTGTGCTCGGCGCCGTCGGCGTCGCCCTCGCGGTCCTGACCGCGACCATCCACCTCGACCCGATCGGGATTCTGGCCGGCCTCGCCGGCGCCGCCTCGATGGCGATCGGCCTGGTGCTGACCAAGCGGTGGGGCCGGCCCGGGGTGTCGCTGCTGACCTCGACCGGCTGGCAGCTGACCGCGGGCGGCCTCACGCTCATCCCGATCATGCTGGCCGCCGAGGGATTGCCGGCCAGGCTGACCGGCGAAAACCTCTTCGGGTACGGCTATCTGGCCCTGATCGGGACCGCGCTCGCCTACACCCTGTGGTTCCGCGGCCTGGAACGCCTGCCGGCCACCCGGGTGTCGCTGCTGAGCCTCCTCTCCCCGGTCACCGCCACCGTGATCGGCTGGGCGGTGCTCGGCCAGTCGCTGACCCTCGTGCAGGTCAGCGGGATGGTGCTGGCTTTCGGCGCGGTGCTGTGGGGACAGTCGGCGCAGGTCCGCGTTCGTCACGACGCGCCGCATCGCCCGGCCGATCGCGTCGGTGGTCACCACGCGACGCGGCGCTAGCCGAGCCTCTCTGCCGAGGTCCTCAGCACGCCCTGCGGCACCGGCGGTTTTGTCGTACCCCGGGCCTAGGGTCGTCACGTGCCCATTGAACGATGGTCCGTCGCCCAGGCCGAGTCGCTCGCCCCCGACCCCGCCGCACTGAAACGCGCGCGGAGCGTGTCCGGGCAGTTCGGCGCCACCGGCACGCTCGACCAGATCGTCTGGGGCCTGGTCCGGGGTTATCAGGTGGCCGCCGACCTGGCCGGTCCCGCGTTCAAGTGCTCCTGTCCGAGCTTCCGGGCGCCGTGCAAGCACGCGGTCGGCCTGGTGCTGCACTGGGCCGAGGCGGGCGCCGGCGACCATCCGGCGCCGGACTGGGTGACCACCTGGCAGACCGCCCGCGCCGCCCGGGCCAAGGCGAGGACGTCGCCGCCCGATCCGGTCGCCGCCGCGAAACGCGCCCGGGAGCGCGCCGAGCGGGTCGCCGGCGGCCTGGCCGAGCTGCGCCGCTGGCTCGACGACCAGATCGAGCAGGGTCTGGCCGGGCTGGGCCGGCGCGGTCACCAGGCGTTCGAGCCGATGGCCGCGCGGCTGGTCGACGCGCAGGCGCCGGGCGCGGCGAGCGCGGTCCGCCGGCTCGGTGGCATCGCCGGCATCGGCCCGCAGTGGGCCGACCGGCTGCTCGGCGAGCTGGCCACGCTGCATCTGCTGGTCGCCGGTCACGCCCGGCTGGGCGCGCTCGACCCGGCGATGGCGGCCACCGTCCGGTCCCGGATCGGCTTCCCCACCCCGGCCGAGGAGGTGCTGGCCGGCCCCCGGGCCAGCGATCGCTGGCAGGTGCTCGGGCAGGTCGACAGCGACGACGGCGCGCTGACCACCCGGCGCACCTGGCTGCACGGTGCGGCGACGTCGCGGTTCGCGCTGGTGCTGTCGTTCGCCGCGCCCGGCCAGTCGCTCGCCGCCGACCTGGTCCCGGGCACCGAGTTCCGGGGTGACCTCTGCTTCTATCCGGGTGCGGCGCCGCTGCGCGCCCTGGTCGCCGACCGCACGAGCGCGGCCGAGCCGTTCGGCTCGCCGGATGGCGCCGGGTCGGTGCGCGCCGCTCTGTCCCGCTGGTCCCGGCTCCTCGCCGACGACCCTTTCCGGTACGACGGTCCCCTCCTCCTAGCCGGCGTCACCCCGACCGGGGACGGCTGGCTGGTGGATCCGTCAGGTGACGCGTTGCCGCTGGCCGCCGGCCATCGGGAGCCGTGGTGGCTGCTGGCCGCCGCGGGTGGCCGGCCGGCCTCGGTGGCCGCGGAGTGGTCGCCGGGCGGGCTGCGGCCCCTGGCGGCCTGGGTCGGCGGGGCCTTCGTCCCGGCCGGGCCACCGGTGCCCGATCCCGGTGCGCCACGCCAGGCCGAGCTGCCGCCGGAGATGCTGGCGGCCGCGCTGGTGGGGACCGCCCGGCGGCCCTGGCAGGCCGAGTCGGTGCGGGTCGGGCCGGTCACCGTCGGGATCGGTCCCGACGCGCTGTCGCCGGTCGAGCCGGTCACCGCCGGGGTCGCTCCCGACGCGCTGTCGCCGGTCGAGCCGGTCACCGTCGGGATCGGTCACGACGCGCTGTCGCCGGTCGGCCTGCTCGACGCCGCGGCCGTCGCCCTCACCACCCGGCGGGCCGGCTTCCTGCCGGTGACCGGGCGGTCGCCGGTCGAGCCGGCCCCGGAGGAGACCGAGCCGCCGCTGCCGGTCGCCGCCGGCGTGCGGCTGTCCCGGATCCTTCGCGGTGGCACCCCGGGCGGGGCGCACCTGGAGCAGGAGCTGCTGGCCCAGTGGCTGGCCGCTGCCGTCGCCCGGGGCGGCGTGGTCCCGCCGGTGCTGCTGCCGGAGCTGCTCGACGCGGCGCGGCGGAACACCACGGTGCGCTCCGGCGTGGCCCGGGTCGCCGGGCGGCGCGGCGCCTGGCTGGCCTGGCAGCGACCGGACTGGGGCTGGCTGCTCGACGAGGCCACCCCGGTCACCGTCACCGACTGGACCACCGCCACCGGCACCGAGCGCCTCGGTCACCTGATCACCCTGCGCCGCACCGACCCCGCCCAGGCCCGCCGGCTGGTGGAGAGCACCTGGGGCGCCGACTCCTCGGAGAACCGCGCCCGCTTCCTCGGCACCTTCGCCGACGGGCTCGCGGCGGACGACGAGGACCTGCTGGAGCGCGCCCTGGACGACCGCCGCAAGGAGGTCCGGCAGACCGCCGTCGAGCTGCTGCGCCGGCTGCCCGCCTCGGCGCTCGCCGCGCGGATGCGGGACCGGGCGCACGCCGCGGTGCGCCTGCTGCCCGGCGACCCGGCCCGGCTCGTCGTGGAGCCACCCGACCGGCTCGACGACGACCTGCGGCGGGACGGGGTGGGCGCCACCCCGGCGCACGGCATCGGGGCGAGCGCCTGGCTGCTGGAGGAGGTGGTCGCCGGCGCGCCGCTGGCCTCCTGGGCCGACCTGGAGCCGGTCGGCTATCTCGCGCTGGCCAGGGGGAACGACTGGGCCACCCCGCTGCTGCACGGCTGGGCCAAAGCGGCCATCGCGCAGGGTGACGCCCGCTGGGCGGCCGCGTTGCTGGCCACCGACGCCGGCGTGCTGCGCGAGGCGGTCCGCTGGGATCTGCATCTGGTGCTGCCGCCGGACGCGCTGGCCCGGCTGGCCGCCGAGGCGCTGCGTGCCGAGGACGGCACGGCGCACCGGCTGCTCGCGCTGCATCCCGGTCCGTGGCCGGAGCCGCTGAGCGTCACGGTGCTGGAGACGATCGCCACCCGGGCGCGGACCGACCGGCACACCTGGCAGCTCGGCGAGCTGTGCCGGACGGCCGCCCTGGCGATGCCGCCGGACTATGCCGACCTCACCGGGCGGCTCGCCACCCAGCTGGAGCCGGAGCTCGACGCCGGCCGGGTCCGCCCGGTCGCCGACCTGGCCCGCACCCTGGCCTTCCGCGCCGAGATGCGGGCCGAGCTGGCGCCGGAAAGTGTCACACCCGGGCAGTAAGTTGCTGTTCGAGCCACCTTCCGGACTGACGACTCAGGAGTTTTCGCGTGACTGTTCTGCGACCGCACGCCGAGGATCAGTATGCCGACGAGCTGGCTCAGCTGGCCGCCGCCGACGACCGGCCCCGGCCGCCCGGCTGGCGGCTGTCGCCGCACGCCGTGGTGACGTACCTGCTGGGTGACGGCGCCAAGATCACTCCGAAGTACGTGGGACCCCGCCGGCTGATCGAGGTGGCCGTCTCGACGCTGGCCACCGACCGGGCGCTGCTGCTGCTCGGCGTGCCCGGCACCGCCAAGACCTGGGTCTCCGAGCACCTGGCCGCGGCCATCTCCGGCGACTCCACCCTGCTGGTGCAGGGCACCGCCGGCACCGCCGAGGAGGCGATTCGGTATGGGTGGAACTATGCCCGTCTGCTCGCCGAGGGCCCGACCGAGGCGGCCCTGGTGCCCAGCCCGATCATGCGGGCCATGCGGACCGGGTCGATCGCCCGGCTGGAGGAGCTCACCCGGGTGCCGTCCGACGTGCAGGACGCGCTGATCACCATCCTGTCGGAGAAGACGCTGCCGGTCCCGGAGCTGGGCACCGAGGCGCAGGCGGAGCGCGGGTTCAACCTGATCGCCACCGCCAACGACCGCGACCGCGGGGTGAACGAGCTGTCCAGCGCGCTGCGCCGGCGGTTCAACACGGTGGTGCTGCCGGTCCCGGCCAACGCCGACGACGAGGTGGAGATCGTGGCCCGGCGGGTGGCGCAGCTCGGCAAGTCGCTCGACCTGCCCGAGGTGCCCGCCGCGCTCGACGAGATCCGGCGGGTGGTCACCGTCTTCCGTGAGCTGCGCGCCGGCCTGACCGAGGACGGGCGGACCAAGCTGAAATCGCCGACCGGCACACTCTCCACCGCCGAGGCGATCTCGGTGATCACCAACGGGATGGCGCTCGCCGCGCACTTCGGGGACGGCACTCTGCACCCCGGTGACGTGGCGGCCGGCATCGTCGGTGCGGTGATCAAGGATCCGGTGTCCGACGCCGTCGTCTGGCGGGAGTACCTGGAGACGGTGGTCCGGGAGCGGCCCGACTGGCTCGACTTCTACCGGGCCGCCCGCGATGCCTGAGCGGTTCTACGGCGTCCGGCATCACGGGCCCGGGTCGGCCCGGGCGGTGGTGCGGGAGTTGGCCGCTCAGCAGCCGGAGATCCTGCTGGTGGAGGGGCCGCCGGAGGCCGACGAGCTGGTCCGGTGGGTGGCCGGCGACGGGTTGGAGCCGCCGGTCGCGCTGCTGGGTTACTCGGTGGACGATCCGGGGCGGGCGGCGTTCTGGCCGTTCGCGGTGTTCTCGCCGGAGTGGCAGGCGATCCGGTGGGCGGTGGAGCGCGGGGTGCCGGTGCGGTTCTTCGACCTGCCCTATGCGTTTCGGGTGGCGGGCTCCGATCGGCGCGTGTCCGATCCGGATCAGCCTGGTGGGGCTGACCACGACAGTTCTTCCGGCGAGCCGGGGAACGCGCTCGGCGCCGGCCGCGACGGATCTCCCGGCGAGCCGGGGAGCGAGTTGGAGGCCGGCCGGGGCGGATCGCCCGGCGAGCCGCGGGGCTCGGCCGAGGCGGATCGGGGTGGGACTGTCGGCTCGTCCGGGGGTGCGGCCGGCGCTGAGCCGGGGCGGGGCGGGGCTGCGGGCGTACCGGAAGAGGCTGGGGAAAGCGTGAGTGGACCGCCGTCCGGGACCACCGCGCTGCCGCCTCCGGCGGAGGAGGCCGCGACGCGGCCGGTGGATCCGATCGGCGAGCTCGCCGCGGCGGCCGGGTATGACGATCCGGAGCGCTGGTGGGAGGACGTGGTCGAGCACCGCGGGGTGCCGGTGTTCGAGGCGATCGCGGAGGCCATGGCGGCGATCCGGGAGGGTGCGCCCGAGGATCCGGACGACCTGCTGCGTGAGGCGTACATGCGGACGGTGCTGCGCGAGGTCCGGCGCAAGCACGAGAACATCGCGGTGATCTGCGGGGCCTGGCACGTGCCGGCGCTCACCCGGAAGGTCCCGGTCAAGGACGACACCGCGCTGCTCAAGGGCCGGCGCAAGGGGAAGGTCGCGTTCACCTGGGTGCCGTGGACCTACGGGCGGCTGGCCTCCTGGTCCGGTTACGGCGCGGGCGTGCGGTCGCCGGGGTGGTACCACCACCTGTTCACCAGCGCGGACTCGGTGGTGCCGCGGTGGCTGGTGGACGCGGCCGGGGTGCTGCGCGCCGAGGGGGTGCCGACCTCGTCGGCGCACGTGATCGAGGCGACTCGGCTGGCCGAGACGCTCGCCACGCTGCGCGGGCGGCCGCTGGCCGGACTGGCCGAGGTGACCGAGGCGGCCGAGGCGGTGCTGTGTGACGGGGAGCCGCTGCGCACCGAGTTGATCGCGCGCAAGCTGGTGGTCGGCGAGCGGCTGGGCGCGGTGCCCGCCGAGATGCCCGCCGTTCCGCTGGCCAAGGATCTCGCCGCCCAGCAGCGCACGCTGCGGCTCAAGCCGGAGGCGACCGAGCGCAACCTGGAGCTGGACCTGCGCAAGGACACCGACCTGCGCCGCAGCCGCCTGCTGCACCGGCTGCGCACCCTGGACGTGCCGTGGGGGCAGCCGGCGGCCGGGCGGCGCGGGACCGGGACGTTCCGCGAGGAGTGGACGCTGCGGTGGCAGCCGGAGTTCGCGGTGCGGCTCGTCGAGGGCGGCATGTGGGGCACCACGGTGCTGGCGGCGGCGACCGCCCGGGTGGTGCGCCGGGCCCGGGCGGCGGAGAGCCTCGCCGAGGTGACGGCGCTGCTGGAGACGTGCCTGCTGGCGGAGCTCGGGGAGGCGTACCCGGAGGTGCTCGCCGCGCTGGACACCCGGGCCGCGCTGGACGCCGACGTGCATCATCTGATGGCGGCGCTGCCCGCGCTGGCCCGGACCATGCGGTACGGCGACGTGCGGCGTACCGATGTGGCCGGGCTCGCCACAGTGACCGCGAGCCTGCTGAAGCGGATCTGTGCCGGGCTGCCGTCGGCGGCCGGGTCGCTCTCCGACGACGCGGCCCGGCGACTACGCGACGGGGTGGACGGCGTGCACCAGGCGGTCGGCCTGCTCGCCGATCCGGACCTGCGCGAATTGTGGCTGGGCACGGTGGAGTCGCTGGCCCGGCGGCCGGATCTGCACGGGCTGCCGGCCGGGCGGCTGACCCGGCTGCTGCTGGACGCGGGACGGCTGGACGCGGCCGAGGTGCGGCGCCGGTTGCGGCTGCCCCTGACCGTGGGGACACCGCCCGCGCACGCGGCCGCCTGGGTGGAGGGGTTCCTGGCCGGGGGCGGCTTGCTGCTGGTGCACGACGACGCGTTGCTGGGTCTGGTCGACGACTGGCTGGCGGATGTGCCGGCCCAGGCGTTCGACGACGTGTTGCCGCTGCTGCGGCGGACGTTCGGGACCTTCGAGGCCGGGGAGCGCCGGGCCATCGGGGAGCGGGTGGCCGGTCCCCGGGCCGGGGCGGCCGCGGCCGGTGCCGCGATGCTCGACGAGGAACGGGCGCTGGCTGTTCTGCCGGCGCTCGGTGCCCTGCTGGGGCGTGAGATCCGGGTCCGGGAGGACGTATGAACGGGGATGTTTCACGGCTTTTCTCGCACTCCGCGGAGGAGCGTCCGCCGGGGGTGGCGGATGCTTCGCCAGCGGTGATGCGGTTCTCGCATCCGGCCCCGGAGCTGGCCGGTGAGGCGGTGGCGCATTCGGCGGCGGCGGTGTTCTCGCATCCGCGTGCCGCGGGCGGCTCGGAAACGGGCGACTCACGCGCGGGCCGCTCCGCCAGCGGCGGTGCGGGTGGCAGCGGGCGGGCCGGCGGGCACGGGTCCGGCGACCGCCGGGAAGGGGGACGGGCTGGCCGGGCGGATGTCGATGGTCAGGGCGCGGCTGAAGGTGCTCGACGCGGCTCGGGCCGCCGGCCGGGCGCGCGGTCGGGGCGGCGCGATGGCTGAGCGGGACGAGGCGGCTCGGGAGCGGCTCCGGCGGTGGCGGCTCGTGTTGGGTGGGCCGGCCGAGGAGTCGCTGGGCAAGGCCGAGGGGCGGGACGGGGCGATGGACGCGGCGCTCGCGGCGCTCTACGACGCGGGCGGGGACGGGGACGGGACGCCTGCCAGGCGATCCGCCGGGCTGGGTGGGTCGGCGCCGAAGGTGGCCCGCTGGCTCGGCGACATCCGGGAGTATTTCCCCAGCACCGTGGTGCAGGTGATGCAGGCCGACGCGATCGAGCGGCTGGACCTCACCCGGCTGCTGCTGGAGCCGGAGATGCTGGCCGCCGTCGAGCCCGACGTGCACCTGGTCGGCACCCTGCTCTCGTTGAACAGGGTGATGCCGGAGGCCACCAAGGACGCCGCCCGGCAGGTCGTGCGCACGGTGGTCGAGCAGCTGGAACGCCGGATCGCGCAGCAGACCCGGGCCGCGGTCTCCGGTGCGCTGAACCGGGCCGCCCGGATCAACCGGCCGCGGCACGCCGACATCGACTGGGACCGGACGATTCGCGCCAACCTCAAGCACTACCAGGCCGAACACCGCACGGTGATCCCGGAGCGGCTGATCGGGTACGGCCGGCGCAGCACAGCGGTGCAGCGGGACGTGATCCTCTGCGTGGACCAGTCCGGCTCGATGGCGGCGTCGGTGGTGTTCTCCGGGGTGTTCGCGGCGGTGCTGGCGTCGATGCGGTCGCTGCGGACGTCGCTGGTCGTCTTCGACACCGCGGTGGTGGACCTGACCGAGCAGCTCAGCGATCCGGTCGAGGTGCTGTTCGGCACGCAGCTCGGCGGCGGGACCGACATCAACCGGGCGATCGGGTACAGCCAGCAGTTGATCACCAGGCCGCGGGACAGCGTATTCGTGCTGATCAGCGATCTCTACGAGGGTGGCGTGCGGTCGGAGATGCTGCGCCGGGTCGCCGAGATGACGGCAGCCGGGGTGCAGGTGGTGGTGCTGCTGGCGCTCTCCGACGAGGGCGCGCCGGCCTACGACCACGAGAACGCGGCGGCCTTGGCGGCGCTCGGGGTGCCGGCGTTCGCGTGCACGCCTGACGCTTTCCCGGACCTGATGGCGGCGGCGATCGAACGGCGGGACCTGACGGCGTTCGCGGAGCGCTTCGCGGACCGCGAAGCATCGAGCTGACGGAGGCGGCCCGGAGGTCACCGGAGGCGGAAGCGGCGGGCTGACCGGCGACCACCCACCGGCCGCCCATGCAGTGGAAGCGGCGGGCTGACCGGCATCCGCCCACCGGCCGGCTGGCGAGGCAGTCCGTGAGCCGGCTTCCCGCGCGGCGGGGCAATCCGTGAGCCGGCTTCCCGCGCGGCGGGGCAGGCCGCAACCGGCCGGCCGCGCGGCGGGGCAGCCGCTACCGGTTGCCGGCCGTGCAGCGGGGGCAACGGTCCGGGCAGGAGGTGAGCGCCACCGCGGTGGCCAGGCCGCTGTCGTGCAGGATCAGGTCCACGGTCGCCGCGAAGCCGGACTCCTCCGGGATGACCCGCTCCCCCGGCACACCCAGCAGGTCGAGCGGGTGGTACCACTCGCGCATCTGCTCGGCGGTGACCGGGATCGGCTCGGCACGGCCCAGGTGGCGGCGGACCGTCTCGTCGAAGGAGACGTCGAGGAAGTACGCGGCCGCCGGCCCGGGATGCCCGGCGATCAGGTCACGCAGGGCGGCGCCGTAGCGGCCGGTCCACAGGATGCCCTCGAGGACCACGTGATATCCGCTGTCCAGCGCGGTACGCGCCATCGCGGTGATGAACCGAGGCGCCACCGGATCGGGGCCGCTGTCGTGCTCCCGCAGGATGATCCGGCGCAGGTGGTCCTGCTCGATCAGGGCACAGCCTCGGCCGTACCGCCGGCGGACCTCGCGGGCGGTAGTGGTCTTGCCGCTGCCCGAGTTGCCGCGGATCACGACCAGCGTCGGGTAAGGCCTCAACATGTCAGCACACATTACTTCAAACCAGCGGACAGGTCGTGACAGGCACGCTCGAAGTAAGTAGCGTGTAGCCCATGAATCCTTACATCTGGCAGGAGTCGTGGGATCGTCAGCAGGCCGGTTTCATGCCGGACCGGGAGCATCGGTTCGACGCGATGCTGACCGCTGTCGGCGCGGTCACCGGTGGCGCGCCGCCGCGGCTGCTGGACCTGGCCGGCGGCACCGGGTCGATCAGCCTGCGGACGCTGGCCCGCTTCCCGGGCGCGCGGGTCACCGTGCTGGACCAGGATCCGGTGCTGCTGGCCATCGCCGAGGGATCACTTGCCGGCCGGGCCACCATCGTCGACGCCGACCTGGGCGACCCGGGCTGGCGGGCGAAGCTGCCGCACGAGGAGTTCGACGCGGTGCTGACCGCTACCGCGTTGCACTGGCTGCCGGCCGAGCGGACCGCCGCGCTGTACGCCGAGATCCGGGAGGTGCTGCGCCCGGACGGCATCTTCGTGAACGCCGACCACATGCCGGAGGAGGGGTTGCCGGACTTCTCCCGGCGGCTGCGTGACCAGGCCCGGGCCGAGCGGAACGCCCGGTACGCGTCCGGGGCCGCGACGTCGTGGGAGGAGTGGTGGAAACGCGCAGCGGCCGACGAGAGCCTGGCGGCCAAGGCGGTGGAGCGGGCCCGGATCTATCCGACCGGGCACGCGGCCGAGTGGAACCCACCGGCGACCTGGCATGTGGACGCGCTGCGGGCGGCGGGATACCGGGAGGTCGGCATGCTGTGGCGCGGCGGCACCGACGCTGCGGTGCTAGGGGTGCGCTGACCGGGCGAACTGAACGCACAAAGCCGCCTGAGGCATAGGCGACCAACAGGGCAGAGAAGCGAACGGCCGCGGCGCTACCCGCCGCGGCCGTATCCAGCTGATGCCGGAAAGCTGGGTGCCGTCAGTGCGTACGGCCGCCGGCTTCGAGGTATCCGGCGAGCCCCTCTGACGCCGCGACGCTGCGCAACTGCTGCACGTGGCCGCTGACGACCGGCGCGGCTTTCGCCGCCAGTTCCTTCACCGAGGTCTCGGTTCCCTGATCCGCTTCGGCCGTGATCAGCGCAAGCGCCTCCCGGTGGCCGGCCAGCTGCGAGGTGAGGTAAAACTCGTCGAACGCACCGGCTTCGGCCACCTCATACCGATGCACCATCGCCCGTTGCTCCTCCGTCGGCGAGGACGGTAGCGCGACTCGTAGCTTGCGCGCCACCGAGCCGACTTCCCCATCCATCCAGATGTGGTCCCGCATGAAGGACGCGGCCAGGCTCTTGAGGTCCGGGTCCGTCGCCTTCCTCCAGGCGATCCGCCCGGCGGCGATCTCCGCGAGGTTGGTCTGGTGGGCCGCGCGCAGGAACGCGACGTCCCGTTCCGACGGGTCGGCGGCCCGCGCGGCGGTAGCCGGAAGACACAGGAGCCCAGCGATGCCGAGCGTCGCGGGAATACGACCGAAAAACATGCTCATCTCCTCAAATAGGGCATCTTTACCCTAGTCACGGAGATGTGCGCTCGATTCGCTTTCGGCGACTTCGGCGGAACGATGACGCGGGTCGCGCTGGAGCCGGCCATCAGCGCCGGAAACCAGCCGCCGGGCTCATTGAGTCCAGCGCAGAAAGCGATCGAAGAGTTCCGATGCCGGCGTGTGCGGCATGTCCCGTGCGGCCTCCTCGAGGTAGTCCCACATCAACACGGCAAGATCCATCTGGCCGTGCCCCCGGGACAGGATCAGCTGGGCCGGCTCGCACGGCCATCGGCGGCCACAGACCCGACAATCCCACAGCGGCCGGGTGGGCAGGTGCTCCGCTTCCGCGGTCATCGCCGGCAACCCGCCGGCCGGGCGCAGGACCGCACCACATCGTGCCGCACGTGGCCTCCCTCCGGATCCGGGCACGGCGGGACGACCCCGGATCCGCCCGCCAACGCACCCGTGCACCACACGATGCGCGCACCGATATACCGGGTCAACCACAGGCGAGCAGCGATCCCTTTCCGGGTGATAGCAGCGACGGGAAGCCGACAGCAGGGACTTCCGGATCGCCGTCGGGCACAGCCGTTAAGCCGATTCTCTCCCGATATGTCCCTATCTCTGAAAACATGGATGTTCGCTGCGAACCGATCATCAGAAACCGGAGGATGGTGACATGAGCGACGCCGAGCAGGGCGAAACCACGCCCGAGGGCAGTCTGTACGCCTCGGCGGCGGCCACCACCGCGGAGCGCCGCAACCGGCGTCGCAAGCAGGCCCTGGTCGGCGCGACCGGCCTCGCGGCGGTGCTCGCCGGAGCCGGCTTCCTGGCCACCCAGTTGATGCAGGCGAGTCAGCCGAGCCTCCCGGAACCGGCCGCGCTCGCCCCCGCGACCACGCAGACACCATCGGATGCACCGGTGACCTCCGATGTGCCCACCCAGCCACCGGCGTCTCGCGCCACCAAGCCGGCTCAGGCCGCGAAACGCAGCCCGACGCCCACCCCGTCGGTCGACCGGGCGAAGATCGAGCAGGAGATCGCCGCGGCGCGGGCCTCCGCCGCGGCCGACGGTGTGCCGCTGAAACGGCCGTTGACCGCGCCGAACGGAGTTCAGGAGGCGACAAGCGTGCGGACCGAGAGCACCCGCGAGGGATCGGTACGGATCACGACAGCCCACTACGACCTGACCGGTCACCAGCCGCTACTGATCGCGGCGGACCGGGGCAAGCCGGTCGGCGGCGGAGTGCGCTGCACGAACAAGGTCCGATTCAGCGCGAATGCCCCGGCCGTGGAGCGCCCCAGCCTGCTGCTGTGCTGGCGCACCTCCAGCGAGCGCAGCGTGGTCACGATGGCCACCAATCCGAGCGGCGAACCGGATCCGCAGGACAGCGTGAAAATCATCGACCGGGAGTGGGCGACGCTGGACTGACCCGCCGGCACGGCGAAGCCGCGACAGGAGGTTCCTGCCGCGGCTTCGCTACTAGCGGGTCAGCCGACCACGACGGCGCTGGTCGCGCCGGCCACCGAGGTGGTGGCCGGGACCACCGCGCGGTACTGCTGACCGACGGTCAGGTTGCTGACGTTCACCTTGGTCGCGGTGCTGGCGGTGGCGAACTGCGCCACCTTCTTCCAGGTGCCGGCGAGGTACTGCTGCACCTCGACGGTCAGCCCGGACGGCGAGGCGACGCTGATCGTCATGACCCGGCTCGCGCTTTTCACCGCGGCCGCCGTGCTGCGCACGGTGTACGCCGCGGTGCCGGTCGCGGCCTCGTTGGTGGTGGTCGCGGCGATCCGCAGCTGCACCTGGTAGCCGCCGGTGGCGACCCGGTTCGCGGTGACCATGCCGGTGGCCGAGGTGACCACGTCGACGCACTGGAACGTCTTACCGGTCTCGGCGACGCAGAGCTGGGCGCTCTTCGCCGTCCACGCCTTCCCGCCGGCGGTCACGCTGAACGTGGTGACGGTGGTGCTGCCGTAGGTGAGGTCGGCCGCTGCCGTGTTCGGCACGATGACCGGCTTGGCCTTGCCCACCGGGGTGGTGGAAGCACTCGGCGACGGGGCGGCCGAGCTCGGCGCGACCGTCGGCGCCTTGGAGGTCGGAGCGGTGGTCGGCGCGCTGGTCGGCGCGCTGGTCGGCGCGGTGCTGCTGGGCGCGGTGCTGGTCGGCGCGGCGGTAGGCGCGGTGCTGGTCGGCGCGGCGGTAGGCGCGGTGCTGGTCGGCGCGACAGTCACAGGCGCCTTCGTAGCCGTCGTCACGGTCGCCAGGGCAGCCACGGCGTCGACCCGGCCGTACCCGAAGTCGTTGTCCTTGCCGGCGGTCCCGAGGTCGACGGCGGACGTCTCCATCGCCTTCTCGATCTGGTCCGGGGTCAGGCTCGGCTGCGCGGCCTTGAGCAGCGCGGCCAGCGCCGCGACGTGCGGCGACGCCATCGAGGTGCCGCTCATCGTGCCGTAGCTGCTGCCCAGCGCCGCCGGGTAGGTGCTCAGGATGGCGCTGCCCGGCGCCGCCACGTCGACGTAGCTGCCGGCGTTCGAGTAGCTCGCCACCTTGTCCGCCGAGTCGGTGGCGGCGACCGCGATGACGCCGGCCTCGGCCGCCGGGTAGCTGGTCGGGCTGCCGCTCGTCCGCTCGTTGCCGGCCGCGGCCACCACGGTGACCCCCTTGCCCCGGGCGTACGCGATGGCGTTGGTCACCGCCGTGACCTGCGAGCTGGCCCCGAGCGACATGTTGATGACCTGGGCGCCGTTGTCGGCGGCCCAGACGATGCCCTCCGCGGCGTCGGACATGTAGCCGCTGCCGTCCGCGCCGAGCACCCGCACCGGCAGGATCTTGGCGTCCGGCGCCACCGAGGAGACCCCGATGGTGTTGCCGGTGACCGCGCCGATGGTCCCGGCCACATGCGTGCCGTGCCCGTTCGGGTCGATGTTGCCGCCGGCCTTGTCGGTGGTGGCGTCCCAGCCGGTCAGCACCTTGCCGGTCAGGTCGACGTTCGTCGCGTCGACGCCGGTGTCGATCACCGCGACGGTCACGCCCGCGCCCGTCGACTTCTGCCAGGCGTCGGTGGCCCGCATGGTGGCGAGATCCCACTGCTTGGGGCGGTACAGGTCGGAACCGGTCGGCGCCTCCAGCGCGACAGCCTTGACGTCAATCTCCACGCCGATCGCGCCCTCGGCCCGCTGCGCGTCCTTGACCAGCTTGGCGGCGCTCGCCTTGTCGGTCGCCTGCTTGACCGTGACGACCGGCCGGCCGTTCTTGTCGAGGGTGGTGCTGACGACGCGGGCCGGCTTCTCCGCCGAGACCGTCGCCGGCACCAGCTGCTCGGCGCTCGCGGTCAGCCCGTAGGTGACCGGCGTCCAGTCCGGGCTACCGGCCGGCAGGGCGAACGCGGCCACCGCACCGAGCGCACCAGCGGCAACGGCTCCGGCGGCGTAGCGGCGCAGCTGAACCTTCTTCGACAACGTTCCTCCCCAAGAATCTCTTGGGGACGAGAATCCGGTCGGGAAGGTGCGCGCGGAGGTCCGGCGGGGTTGCCGGTCGGGAGCAGGCTTTACGGTACGGCTGGAGCACCCTCGCCGGTCAGAAGGGCGCGACGATGAACCCGGAACCGCTGCTGATCACCGTGGGGTCGGCGGTGCCGGAGCCGATGGTGCCGTCCGAGACGAGCGTGACGATGTAGGCCCCGTCAATGATCGGCGATCCGGTGACGCTGCTGTTCGTCGGGTCCAGCCGGTTCAGCGTCAGGTCCAGGGTGCAGACCAGCTCGGTGTCGGTCACCACGGTCACCGTGGTGCACTCCGCGACGCCCCGGTTGGTGGACGAGTTGAAAGCCCCGTCGACCAGGAAGACGTGCGAGTTGCTGCTGGTCGGGGTGCCCGCGGTGAGGTCGAAGGTGCGGGTCAGGAAACCCGCGCCGATCACGTCGAGGCTGACCGAGGTGCCGGCGGCGGCGGTGTTCGGCGAGACGGTGATGCCGTTGCTGTAGGTGAACGGGATCGGAGCGTCGGGTGTCGCCGGGTCGCCGTCCTGCGGCAGGCCGTTGTTGTCCGGGTCGAGGCTGCTCACCGTGCCGCCGGCGGCCGTCACCGTGAGCGCCAGGTTGCTGCCCGCGGTGCGCGGCCCGGTCGTCGCGGTGAAGCTGGCGCCGGTCGTCGCCACCTTGACGTTGGTGAGCGGCGCCCCGGCGATCGAACCGCTGATCGGCGCGACGCTGTTGAAGCCGGTACCGACCACGGTGATCGACTGACCGCCGGCCGCCGGGCTGGTCGCCGGCGTGATCGAGGTGATGGTGGGCTTGAGCACCAGCGTGTAGACCGAGCTGGCGATCAGCGTGGTGCCGGCGTTGTCGTAGACGCAGACGTTCCACTTCGCCGTGGTCTGGCCGCCGACGAGCACCAGGCCCGTCGCGTTGATGCTGCTGTTCGGGTAGGACGCGGTGGGCACCTGGAACGCGATCTTGGTGGTGGAGATCCGCGTGACGGTGGCCGGGTCGACGGTCTGCGCACCGGCCGTCGGCGTGCTGCTCGTGGTACCGGTGATCTGGGTGATCGTCCGCACCCCCGCCGAGCAGGCGTTGTACTGGAACTGCACGGTCGGCTTGCTGCCCGCCGCGAAGGGCGTGGGGTTCGTGGTGCTCGGCGGCACCGTCCCGACGATCGTCTTGCCGACGCCGCTGGCCCCGTACGGACTGCTCAGCGTCATGGTCAGTGCCACCGCGCCGGCCGGCGCGGCCGCCCCGGAGAGGACTAGGACGGTGGCGGCGGCGCCGACCACGCCGATCCGGCCGAAAGCCTGCGGAAAAACAATCATCAGACACTCCTGCGGCGGCGGTCACGGGCGCTCAAGGGCGAGCGTAACCAGCCCGATAAACCTCAGAAGCCGAAATAGCCAGGCGTCCGGAAATGCCGCCACAAGCCAATTCCGCCGATTATCCCGCACCGCCGAAAAGACCGCAGGAATATTCACAACGACACCTACAAGAGGCTCGTGAGCTGCGGATACATCATGACGAGCCGTCTGTGCGCCTGATCGAGTGCTCACTTCGGCAATCAATTTCATCACTCTAGGCATCTACCCAATCACACCAAGTTACGCTTCCGGCGAGAAAAGCCCGACGGCGCTGCGAGCGGCCGCGGGCGCACCCCATCCCAGAGACGGTTTTCCAGAAACCGTAGGAGGACCTCGCATGCGTAAGTCCCAAACACGCACCGGAGCCCGGCGCGCCCTGCGCGCCGGGATCACGACGGCGGCGACGGCCGCAGTCGTGGTCGGTGCAACCGCGCTGCCGGCCCAGGCAGCGGCAGTGGCCCTGACGATGAACGTCACATCCGGGGCAAATGACGCCGGCACCATCACCGGCAGTTCGGCCACCCCGTGGCTGATCGGCTACAACACGCCCGCCGCCTACTTCTCCCAGGCAACGTGCCCGCTCACCTGGACCTCGTTGAAGTTCAGCACGAACACGCTACCGAGTTCGGCCGGCACGGGGATCGTGGCGCCGGGCGCCACGAAGAAGGTCAGCAACTCCAAGGTCGCGGTCACTCTCCCGACACCGCAGGCCGGCACGACGGGCGTTCAGATCGACCTGACCGACTACTCGGCCACCGGTGGCACGAGGTACAACCTCTGCGTCTACGGTGCGGCCGTCGCGGACAGCCCCCTGCTCGGCACGGGCGCCTACACGGCCATGGCTCCGGCTCGCGTCACCGCCATCACCCCTGCCGCGGGACCGGCAGCGGGCGGCACCACCGTCACGGTGACCGGCTCCAACCTGCCGACGACGGCCGGCTCGATCACCGCGACGATCGGTGGCATCCCGCTGACGGTGCGGCCGGGAACCGACACCTATTTCACGGCCACCACTCCGTCGGCCGCCCCGCAGTCCAATGCCACGCTCGTGGTGAGCACCTCGGCGGGAACGCAGCGCCTCGCCAACGCCTTCAGCTTCGTCAACGCGACGAACATCGTGCCGAACACGGCGCCGTCGTCCCAGAACACGGTGGATGTCGACGTGACCGGGTCCGGGTTCCTCGGCTTCGACTTCACCGCACCCACCCTGCTCAAGTCGCACGTCTATCTGGTGAGCGGCAAGTACAACCCTGGATCGGGTAGCACACCGGGCACCGGCGCCAAGACCAACGGCCCGACCTCCGAGTGCTCCAACGTGCTGGTGATCGACGACAAGGAGATCATCTGCACGCTGCAGCTGTCGGCGGCTTACGCCGCCAGCGCGTCGGCGACCGGCTACACGACGACCACCGACGCTGACGCCAACTACCAGACGGCGTCCGCGTACTCGCCGCTCGGCGCCGCCACCATCAGCGGTACCAACACCATCACTCTCACCAGCGGAACCTTCTCCGCGTCGATGGTCGGCCTGAGTGTCACCGCGACAAACGGAACCACCGGTGTACTGGGCTCTAACAAGTTCATCACCGCGGTGAACGGCGCGGCCGCGACAATCAACTCGACCTCGGGCGTCACTAACGGCGACGTCACCGCGGTGACCGTGGGCGGCGCCGCACGGACGACGGGTAACCTCACCACTGTCCTCGGAAGTACCGCGGTCACTGCGGGTACGGTGCAGTTCTACTCCGCCGATGTTGGCCGCCGGATCTTCGATGGCGGCACGAACTTCGAACCTGGAACGGTCATCACCGCCGTCGGTGCGGATGGCCAGAGCGCCACGCTGTCGAAGGCGGCGATCGGCGCCAGCTCGTCAGCCACTCCTTCGATCCAGCGCGGTGTGGCGGTCCCCGACGGCTCCTACAACCTCACCGTGGTGAGCAACGGAGCGAAGGGCATCGCCGACGCCACCACCTACACCCAGTCGGTGGTATCAAGCGCCGCAACTTTTACTGTGTCTGACTTCTGATCCCACATCCGACTCCTAGCGAGCCGGCGGCCAGGTGCGAAGCACCTGGCCGCCGGTCTTTTCCGGCCGGATCACCCCATCTCCGCCCAGCGACGCTCGATCGCCGCCACGCTCTTGCTTCGGGACGGCTGCCCGTTCAAAGCGACCGTCACGGTGTAGACACTCTTGTTCGCACTGACCCGCCAGCACAGCAGCAGATTGCGCCGGACATGCGCCTTGTCGTTGTTCTGCAACTTGATGCGCTGCGAGCATTCGATGCCGTTCCCGGCGGATTCGCCGGCCCCCGAAATCCAGGCGAGTTCTCGCTGCCCGGTGAGGTCGCTGCGTGCCGACACGACCCGCATGGTGGCCTTGTCCTTCCTGATGTCCCCGCTGTTGGTGACCTGAAGGTCTTTCACCGGTACCGGCGGCGGGGCCTGCAGTGGCCTTTTGATCTCGACCTTGCCGAGGATCGCCGATTTCCGGGCCTCGGCCACCCGCTTCTTCTGGGACGGGGAAAGCGACGGCGGCGTTTTCGACGGCATCGGCATGGACAGCACCGACCCCCGCTGATCCGATGGCGACGGAGCCACCTGTGCCGAGCCGGATGCTCCCCCGCTTTGGCCCGGGCGCGAATCGGCGGCCTCGTGCGCGTCGCTGCCACAAGCGCCGGCGCCCAGCAGCAACACCATTCCGGTCGCCGCCGCCAACGTCCGCCCCATGGCGCGCGCCCGATGATTTCTCGACAAGCCGACAGTCATGCTCTCGTTCCTCCAAGTGTGGGTGACTCGGACTGTCCATGCTGGCAGTGGGGCCCACCGCGCACCGCGGAACGGCGACAAACTCAGCCATTCCACAGCGGCAGCCATGACGCACCAATGGCATCACCGCCACCACGTCTTTCGAAAGGCAGGCTTGCCTAACAATTCTTCGCTTCCGGGATATTTGCCGGGAAATTGTGTTAAGGAGTCCCGGAAATGGATACCTTGGGGGCGGCGAGAACGGGACGACGGAGGAGGACGCGCGATGACTCAGATGATGAACATGCCCCGGGTCCAGACCTGCACGGTCACCGACTGTGGCTACAACCACGACGGATGCACCGCGTTCGCGATCACCATCGGGGACCTGAACGCGGAGTGCGACACGTTCGTCGGCTCCGGGCTCAGCGGCGGGATGGGCGTGGCCACCGCTCAGGTGGGCGCCTGCAAACGGGCCGACTGCAAGTACAACCACGATCTCGAATGTCAGGCGCCGGCCATCACCGTCGGCGCCTCGGCGGACCGCGCCGACTGCCTGACGTACGAGAAGTAGGGACCCACCCGGAGCGAAGCCCGCCGCGAGACGGCGGGCTTTCGCATGCCCGGGACATTGACAGGGGCACCCGGCCGCGCTAGGTTGCTCTCACATCGAGTAAGACTCATACCGAGTAGAACTCAGACGGAGAAGGACTGACCATGACGGACGAGGCGAGTTTCCTGGCCGGGTACGACCCCCGGGACTACCCGGCCGTCGCCGTGACCGTCGACGTCGTGGCCCTGACGATCCGGGACGGCAAGCTCTGCGTCCTGCTCGTCGAGCGCGGCGAGCAGCCCTTCGCCGGCCGGCGCGCCCTCCCCGGCGGCTTCGTCCGGGAGGAGACCCTGGACGAGGCCGCGCGCCGCGAGCTGGCCGAGGAGACCGGCCTGCTGCCCGGGGCGAAAGACCTGGAGCGGGTGCACCTGGAGCAGCTCCGGACGTACGGGAACCCCGGCCGCGACCCCCGGATGCGCGTCGTCTCGGTGGCCTACCTGGCCTTCGCCCCGCACCTGCCGGAGCCGACCGCCGGCAGCGACGCCGCCCGCGCCTACTGGGTGCCGGTCGAGGCGGCCGGGGACCTCGCCTTCGACCACGACCAGATCCTCGCCGAGGGCCTCGACCGGGCCCGCGACAAGCTCGAGTACACCCCGCTCGCGACCGCCTTCGTCGACCCCGAGTTCACCATCTCCGAGCTGCGCGCGGTCTACACCGCGGTCTGGGGCGAGGAGCTGCACGCCGGCAACTTCCACCGCAAGGTGCTCTCGGTGCCGGGCTTCGTGGAGAGCACCGGCGAGACCGCCACCCGCGGCGGCGAGCGCGGCGGACCCAAGCCCAAGCTCTACCGGGCCGGCGACGCGACCCTGCTGCACCCCGCTCTGCTGCGGCCGACCAGGGAGGACCGGATCAGATGAGAGCTTCCTTCGAGGAGGTGGCCGCCGCGATCCGGGCGGCCGGCACGTTCGCCGAGCTGGTCGACACCACGGGGGTCGACAGCCGGCGGCAGTCCGCGTACCGGATCCTGGCGAGGATCGTGCACCCGGACGCGGCCGGCCCGGCGCTGCGCGAGCCGGCGACGGCGGCGTTCACCAAGTTGCACGATCTCTACCAGCATCCGGGCGCCTGGCGCTCGGGCGACATCGCGGACCTCCACGAGGACGGGGACCTGCTCGTCAAGATCCCCCGGAGTCCGCTGGACAACGATCTGATGGCTGCCGAGGCGAGCGCGCTGGGCCGGCTCCGCAGCCACGGCCACCCGGACTTCCAGGCCTACGCCCCACGGCTGATCACGAGCGAGCCGCGCGACGGCCGTACCGTCAATGTCCTGACCCGGCGGCGCGGCTTCCGCGACCTGACCGGCAGCCGCGATCTGACGCCTGCCGATCTGGTCTGGATCTGGCGGCGGCTGCTGGCCGGCCTGGGCTGGGCGCACCGCGCGGGCCTGGTGCACGGCGCCGTCTTCGAGGAGCACGTGCTGATCGAGCCGCGCCGCCGCGGCCTGGTCCTGGTCGACTGGTGCTACGCCACCGGCGCCGGGACCCGGCCGAAAGCGATCATCGCGAAGCGCGAGCGGGACTACCCGCCGGAGGTGCTGGCGAGGCAGCCGGTCACCGCCGCCACCGACATCCACCTGGCGACCCAGCTGATGATCCGCCTGTTCGGCAGTGCCATGCCGGATCCGCTGCGGCGCTTCGCCGACGGCTGCCGCTTTCACCGGCCACCGATGCGCCCGCAGAACGCCTGGCGGCTGCTGACCGAACTCGACGCGCTGATCCCCCCGCAATACCGCATCTAGAGACCCCCCGAGGAGATCGACATGGGAAGCGGACGCTGGTCCACCGACGTCTACGCCGCCGCCGAGCACTACCGCGCGGCCACCGGCCAGAGCGCCTTCGCCTACAGCGACGGCGGCGCCCGCGAGGTGCATCCGGACCTCGACCCGCACGGCGTGTTCATGCGGGAGTGCCGGGACAGCGACGAGCACCCGGAAAGCACGCCGATCGTGGTGATGTTCGACGTCACCGGCTCGATGCGGCACGTGCCGCGGGTGCTCCAGGCCCGGCTGCCGCAGCTGCTCGGCCTGCTCACCAGGCAGGGACGGGTCACCGATCCGCAGATCATGTTCGGCGCGATCGGCGACGCCACCTGCGACCGGGTCCCGCTGCAGGTGGGCCAGTTCGAGTCGGACAACCGGATGGACGAGGACCTGTCCAAGATCGTCCTGGAGGGTGGCGGGGGCGGCGGCAAGCGGGAGTCCTACGAGCTGGCGATGTACTTCCTGGCCCGGCACGTGGTCACCGACTCGATGGTGCGGCGGCAGCGGAAGGGTTTCCTCTTCCTGATCGGTGACGAGATGCCCTACGACCGGGTGGAGCCGGGCCAGGTCGGCAAGGTGATCGGCGACGACCTGCGCCAGGCGATCCCGACCCGGGACCTGCTCGCCGAGCTGCGGCGCAAGTTCGAGGTCTTCTTCATCCTGCCCACCGCCGCGAGCAACGGCGGTGACCAGCAGGTGCTGCGGGCCTGGCGGGACCTGCTCGGGCAGCACGTGCTGGAGCTGGACGACCTGGACGAGGTCTGCGAGACGATCGCCCGGCAGGTGACCACCGACTCGCCCAGCACGCCGCAGCTGTCGCTGACCACCCGCCGGCTGTGACGATCGAGCACGTCGCGGTCGTCGACCTCGGCTACGGGGATGCCGGCAAGGGCACCGTGGTGGACGCGCTGTGCGGGCGCCGGGCGGTGCGTGCGGTGCTGCGCTTCAACGGGGGAGCGCAGGCCGCGCACAACGTGGTCACCGACGACGGGCGGCACCACACGTTCAGCCAGTTCGGCTCGGGCACCCTCCGCGGCGTGCCCACCCACCTGACCCGGTTCATGATCGTTGATCCGCTCGCGCTGGCCGCCGAGGCGGCCGCCCTCGGCAACCCGTTCCACCTGCTCACGGTCGATGGGGACGCACTGCTCGCCACTCCGTGGCATCGCGCGGCGAATCAGCGCAGGGAACGCTCGGACCGGCACGGTTCCTGCGGGATGGGCGTCGGCGAGACTGTCGCGTACGCCTTGAGCAGCCCCGAGGCGCCCCGGGTCGCCGACGTGCTCGCCCCGGCCCGCCTGCGCCGCCGGCTCGCCCTGCTGCGGGACGCCTACGAACTCCACGACATCCCGCTCGACGCCGTCGTCGACGCGTTCACGGCGTTCGGCCGGACGGTCCGGATCGTCGACGACCGTCACACCGACCGGCTGCTGGCCGAGGGCCCGTGCGTCTTCGAGGGCGCGCAGGGCGTGCTGCTCGACGAGTGGCGCGGCTGGCACCCGCACACCACCTGGTCCACCACCACCTTCGACAACGTGACGCGGTTGTGCTCGTCGTTCCGGCGGCTCGGGGTGGTGCGGACGTACACCACCAGGCACGGGGCCGGGCCGTTCGTCACCGAGGACGCCACCCTGCGGCTGCCCGAGGCGCACAACGGGCACGGTGCGTGGCAGGGGCCGTTCCGGACCGGGCACTTCGACGCGGTGGCCCATCGGTACGCCGTGACGGTGGCCGGCGGCGTCGACGAGCTCGCCGTCACCCACCTGGACGTGCCCGGCCGCGAGCCCGGCCTGCGGATCTGCACCTCCTACCGGGGCGCCGACCGGATCGTGCCGGGGGCGCACCGGGATCTGGCCCACCAGGCGGCCCTGACCTCGTGGTTGTTCCGGGCCGAGCCCGCCGGGCTGCACCGGCCCGGCGACTGGGCGGGAGCCATCGGCGAGCTGCTCGGGGCCCCGGTCACCCTGGAGTCGTACGGCCCGCGCGCCGCCGACAAGCGGTTCGCCGTCCGAGGTGGTCACCCCATGCTGTCGCGCAGTGCCTGAGGAATCTGCCGCTCGGCGTCCAGCAGCTCGACGCCCAGCAACTCACCGGACTCGGCGAAGCGGAGCAGGGCGGGCACGTCGCCGTCGCCACCGTCGACCGGCAGCTTGACCGAGCCCTCGCCGGGCTCGATGGCGCGGAACTCCAGGTACGCGGCGTTCGCCTGTGGATCGTGACGCAACCTCATCGGACCATTATGGAAGACGACCGCATGACCCTGGAGTCGTACTGCCCGCAGGCCCGCGGCACGCCCCGTGGGAGTACGCCGCCCGTCCGGATACGCCCGCTGGTGTATTGCCGGGCCCGGGCCCGGGGAGAACGCTGAGACGCATCGGTTCTTTGAAGGGGGAAAGCCCGATGCGCTCCGCATATCGAGCTGTTTCTGGATTGATCCTGCTCGGCGTCGTCGTGCAGCTCGTCGTGATCGCCGCCGCGTGGTTCCAGGTGCTCAACGACGTGGACAACGGCGGCGTCTTCGACAACAACACCCGCAACTGGGCGCACAACGCGCACAGCGTGGTCGGCATGATGGTGATCCCGCTGCTGGCGGTCGCGCTCCTGGTGATCTCCTTTTTCGCCGGGGTCCCGAACGGGGTGCGGTACGCCCTGCTCGTCTTCGGCGCCGTGGTCCTGCAGATCGTCCTGGCGTTCGCCAGCTACAGCGTGCCCGGCCTGGGCGCGCTGCACGGGCTGAACGCGCTGGCCGTCGCCGGCCTCGCCGAGAACGCCATGCGCAAGGCCCGCGTCGCCCGGCAGATGCCCGCAGCGGTGGCCTGATGCGCCGCTCGACCAGGGCCGCCATCGCCGTGGTGGCGGCCCTCGCCGTGCTCGGCCCGATCGGCTGGTTCTGGTACGACAGCCTGGTCCCCGGCACCTACGACATGGCCGCGATGGGGTACGCCGACAACGGTGGCGGCCCGGCGGCCGGCCACGATCACGCGGCCGGGCTGTCGGTGGCCGACCTGCGCGGCCCGAGCGGGACCCCGGATGTGGCGGTGACGCTGACCGCCCGCGAGCAGGGTGCGCGGTACACGTTGAACGGCACCTCCCCCGGCCCGGAGATCCGGGCGAAACAGGGACAGCTGATCCAGGTGACGCTGGTCAACGAGTCGGTGCCGGACGGCGTGACACTGCACTGGCACGGGGTGAACGTGCCGAACGGGGAGGACGGCGTCGCCGGGGTGACCCAGGACGCGGTGCCGCGCGGGCGCAGCTTCGTCTACCGGTTCGTCGCGAAGGACGCCGGCACCTACTGGTACCACTCCCACCAGGTGTCGCACGAGCAGGTCCGCAAGGGTCTGTTCGGGGCGCTGGTGATCGTGCCGCGCGGAGCCGCCGAGCCGGACCAGGTGGCGATGGTGCACACCTACCAGGGCAGGCGCACCATCAACGGCAACCCCGAGACCTCGGCGCTGTCCGCCGAGCACGTCCGGGTGGTCAACACCGACGCCGGGCCGATCCGGATCTGGGTCAGCGGCACCACCTTCCGGATCACCGCTGTCGACGGCCACGACGTCAACCAGCCGGGCCTGGTGGCGAACCAGGCGGTGCTGGTCACCGCGGGCGGCCGGGTGGATCTGCGGCTCACCGGGCCCGGCCGGGTGGACGTCGGCGGTGGTGCGGCGCTGACGGCCGGCGCCGTCACCCCGGTCGCGCTTCCGGGCGACACCGTGGACTTCCTGACGTACGGAAAAATCGCTCCTTACGGTTTCGATCCCGGCAAGGCCGCCAGGCATTTCCGGTACGACATCGGCAGGCGCTTCGGCTTCCTCGACGGCCGGCCGGGCATGTGGTGGACGATCAACGGCCACCTCTTCCCGGACGTTCCGATGTTCATGGTGAACACCGGCGACGTGGTCCGGATGACGGTGCACAACGGCAGCGGCGAGGTGCACCCGATGCACCTGCACGGCCACCACGTCGTGGTGCTCGCCCGCAACGGGGTCGCGGCCACCGGCAGCCCGTGGTGGACCGACTCGCTCGACGTGCCGGACGGCGACACCTTCGAGATCGCCTTCGTCGCCGACAACCCCGGCATCTGGGCCGACCACTGTCACAACCTGGAACACGTGCCGGAGGGTCTGGTCGCGCATCTGGCCTACGCCGGGGTGCGCGGCTCCTACCAGGTCGGTGGGGAGAGCGGCAACACCCCGGAGTGAGCCGGGCCGGCGCCTGCCTACAGGTACATCCCGGTGGACGGGAGCTGTTTCGGGACGGTGACCGGCTGGGCGCCGGTCCTCAGCGCGTAGAGCTCGGCCAGCGTGGCGCCCTCCGGGCCGACACCTGTGGAGGTGCCGAGCCAGGCCACCGCCTCGGGGTAGGGCAGCCGGCCCACCTCGATGCTGGCCAGGCAGCGGCCCGGCCGGATCACCGCGGGGTGCAGCGCCGACAGGTCCTCGTTGGTGGTGATCGCGATCAGCGCGTTGCGGCCCTGGCCGAGCAGGCCGTCGGTCAGGTTGAGCAGCCGGGACAGCGACTGCCCGGCACTGGCCTTGGCGTCCCCGCTGATCAGCTCGTCGCAGTCCTCGAGCATCAGCAGCCGCCATTTCGGCTCGTCCTCGTCGCCGCTGCCCAGCGCCACGCTCATCAGGTAGGCCGGGTCGCCGAACAGCCGCTCCGGGTCGAGCACGCAGTCCACCTGGCACCACGACCGCCACTGCTGGGCGAGCGCCCGCAGCGCGGTGGTCTTGCCGGTGCCCGGCTCACCGTGCAGCAGCAGGAGCCGCCCGGTGACCGAGGTCGCGTCGATCGCCATCAGCCGCTCCAGGGTGTCGGCGACCGGACGGGCGTAGTTCGGCTTGATGCTCTCCCAGGGCGCGGCGCCGATCTCCCGCTGGGTGCGGCGCGGACCGTGCGGGCCGTAGTGCCAGAAGCCGACCGGCACGCTGTCGTCGGCCGGGGCCGGCTCCTCCACCGCGTCGGTGATCACCGCGCGGAGCACCGTCTCGGCCAGCTCGCTGGCGATCGCGGTGACGGTGACCCGGGCCCGGCGGCTCTGCTTCCAGCGCATCACGTGCAGGGTCCAGCCGTCGCCGACGCTGAGCCGGCCGTGCCCGTCGTCCTCCACCGCGTCCCGCACCACGCGGGCGTCCGGAATGGTGAGCGGCGCGTCGGCCTTCAGGTTTTCCAGCCAGGTGGTGCGGCCGAACGGTTCCCGGCCGGTGACGAACGGGTCGAGCGCGATCAGGTCGACCAGGTCCACCAGCCGGTCTCCGTCGTCGACGGAACCGGCCAGCGGCAGGCTGGCCGGCGCGGCCGCGGAGGCCGGGGTGCGGGCGGCCGGGACCGCACCGTTGGCTCGGTCGAGGGGCTGGTGGGGGGTCCGCATGCCTCCATGATCGCGGGCTGGTGCCCTGGTGGCATCCCCTTTTTCCGCGTTGTTCGCGCCCACCGGGCGGGTTGCGGGCGACCGGTCGGGGTCGCCCGCGCCCTCGGTCAGCGACGCGTCAGCAGGAACACCGGGATCAACCGGTCCGTCTTCGTCTGGTACTCCGCGTAGTTGGGAAACGCCTCGACCGCCCTCGCCCACCAGACCTCCCGCTCGGCGCCGGACAGCTCCCGTGCCGTGTAGTCGTGCCGCTCCGCGCCGTCCTGCAGCTCGACATGCGGGTTCTTGCGCAGGTTGTAGACCCACACCGGGTTCTTCGGAGCGCCGCCGAGCGAGCCGACGACGAGATACTCCCCCTCGTGCTCCACCCGCATCAGCGGGGTCTTGCGCAGTTTCCCGGATTTCGCCCCCACGGACGTGAGCAGGACGATCGGTCTGTCCAGGATCGTGTTGGCGTCGGCGCCATCGGTCGCGTCGTATTTCTCGGCCTGCTCGCGCGCCCAGTCGGAAGTGCTGGGCTCGTATTCACCGGTCAGCGGCATACGCCCGATTCTAGGCCCGCCGGTGGATCTCGTGGGATCCAGGCGTGGCACCGGACGGCCGCCGGCCGTCGCCCGGCGGAGCCCGCACCTCGACTGCACCCGGGAGCTGACCCGCGCGCACTCCGGCGGACCGACCTTTGCTCCGGGGGCCGACCACGGCCGGCGGACGAGGGGCGGGGACGAATGCGACGCAGGGCTTTCGCGGGCATGCTGACGGCGGCGGCGCTCGCCACGCTGGGCGCGCTGGTCGTGCCGGTCGGCGGCCCGGGCTGGCAGCCGGTGTCGTACGCCCTGGCCGCCCCGCCGGAGCGGATCCTGCCCGCCGAGGTGTCCGCCGCCAAGCCCGCCCGGGTGGTCAGTACCACCCTGGACGCCGCGGGCCGCCCGGTCGTCCGGGTGCACCAGGCGACCGACAAGGCCACCGCCACCCGGCTGGTGGTCGAGGCGCAGCGGGCGGACAACGCGCTCGGCGTGGAGGTCGACGGCATCGTCCGGGCCCTGGAGGCACCCACCGGGACGGACACCTACCGCGCCAAGCAGTGGGACCTCACCACGATGAACGCGCCCACCGCCTGGCAGCGCTCGACCGGCGCCGGGGTCACCGTCGCGGTGATCGACACCGGGGTCGACGCGAACCACCCGGACCTGGCCGGCCACGTGCTCACCGGGTACGACGCCACCGCCGACCGGCCCGGCGGCACCACCGACGCGCACGGGCACGGCACCCACGTGGCGGGCACCATCGCGGCGCTGACCGGCAACGGGACCGGCGTCGCGTCGGTCGCCCCGGACGTCGAGATCCTGCCGGTCCGGGTGCTCGACGCGAACGGCGTCGGCTACGACTCGGACACCGCCGAGGGCATCGTCTGGGCCGCCGACCACGGCGCTGACGTGATCAACATGTCGCTGGGCGGGACGGACCGGTCCAGCGCGGTGACGAACGCCGTCGCGTACGCCAGGGGTAAGGGTGTGGTCGTGGTGGCGGCGGCCGGCAACGACCGCGCGAAGGGCAGCCCGACCAGCTACCCGGGGGCCGATCCCGGGGTGATCGCGGTGGCCGCCACCGACGCGGCGGACCGGGTGGCGTCGTACTCGAACGCCGGCGACTACGTGGACGTGGCAGCGCCGGGCAGCGCGATCCTGAGCACCTACCCGACCGGGCTGGCGGCCGCCGGATACGCCACCATGAGCGGCACCTCGATGGCCTCGCCGCACGTCGCGGGGTTGGCGGCGCTGCTGCTCGCGGCCTCGCCGGGGCTGTCCCCGGACGAGGTGGAGTCGGCTCTGGAGAGGTCCGCCGTCGACCTCGGGCCGGCGGGCAAGGACACCGATTTCGGGTACGGGCGGGTGGACGCGGTCGCGGCCCTCGACGCGGTCGTCCCGGCCAGCCCGTCGTCGTCCTCGCCTCCCTCGCCGACCGCCCCCACCTCGACTCCCTCGTCGACCGCCTCCCCCACCTCGTCTCCCTCGTCGACCGCCTCCCCCACCTCGTCTCCCTCGTCGACCGCCTCCCCCACCTCGTCTCCCTCGGCGCCCTCGTCTCCCTCGCCGACCGCCAGCACCACCCCGGTCCCCGCCAAGCCGCGGGTCACCACCAGCGTGACCAGCCGGACCGTCGCCTACCGGACCCGCACCAGCACCACCTTCCGGGTCACCACCGCCGGCAAGCCGTGGGCCTCCCAGCCCGTCTCGGTCTGCGTCTCCGTCGGCGGCGGCTCCTGGTCCTGCACCGCCGCCCGGACCGGCACCACCGGCGCCTACACCGTGACCCGGATCGCGACCGCCTCCTTCCGGGTCCGGCTGGTCGCCTCCGGCGCGTCGGCGACCAGCGCGTACACCGTCAGGGCGGCGGTAGCGGTGTCCCGCGGCGCGCGGAAGACGCTGACCGTACGGGTCTCCGGCGCCACCGGCCAGCGACTCATCGTGCAGCGATACCTGCACCAGCGCTGGTCCACCGTGCGCAGCTACGCCGCCACCGGTAGCCGGAAGGTCACCGGCCTGGTCGGCGGCGGCAGTTACCGGGTGGTGCTGGTCTCCACCAGCGGGGTGGCCGGAGTCACCAGCAAGACCGTGAAGGCCTGATCGAACATGGGGTTTACTCATACCCCATGGGCATCATCTCCCGGGGCTTCGGCGGGCGGCGGCGTGACTCCGCACCCGACCTGCCTCCCGGTCAGTACCTGACACACGACTTCCCGGTCCTCTCCGCCGGTCCGACCCCGCGCGTCCCGCTGGACCGGTGGAAACTCACCGTCGCCACCGAGATCGGGGAGAAACACACCTGGGACTGGGCGCAGTTCACCGCGCTGCCGTCCGAGGAGATCACCAGGGACATCCACTGCGTCACCAAGTGGTCCAAGCTCGGCACCACCTGGCGCGGCGTCTCGCTGGACACCCTGTTCGAGGACGTGGAGACCGCCGCCGACTACGTGATGGCGCACAGCTACGGCGGCTACACCACCAACCTGCCCCTCGAGGACCTGCTCGACGGGAAGGCGTGGATCGCCTACGAGTTCGACGGCGAGCCGCTGCACCCGGAGCACGGCGGCCCGGCCCGGCTGCTGGTCCCGCACCTGTACTTCTGGAAGTCGGCCAAGTGGGTCAACGGCCTGGAGATGTTGGTGGAGGATGAGCCCGGCTTCTGGGAGGCCGCCGGCTACCACATGTACGGAGACCCGTGGTCAGAACAGCGCTACCAGGGCGACTGAGCTGGCGGGTCGCCACCGTCTCCGCGATTCGCCAGGAGACGTCGTCGGCCCGCACCCTCGTCCTGGACATCCCGGACTGGCCCGGGCACCTGCCCGGCCAGCACCTCGACCTGCGCCTCACCGCGGAGGACGGCTACTCGGCCCAGCGCAGCTATTCGATCGCCTCGGACTGGTCCGGCGAGGTCCCGGCCTCCGGTGGGGGCCTTGTCGAGATCACCGTGCAGCGCCTGGACGACGGCGAGGTCTCGCCCTATCTGACGGACGTGGTCGAGCCCGGCGACCAGATCGAGCTGCGCGGCCCGATCGGCGGCTGGTTCGTCTGGCGCGCCACCGGGCCGGCCCCGGTCCTGCTGGTGGCCGGCGGCTCCGGCATCGTCCCGCTGATGGCGATGATCCGCGACCGCGGCCGGCGCCGGACCCGCCAGCCGTTCCGGCTGATCTACTCGGTCCGCACCCCCGAGGACGCCTGTTACGCCGACGAGCTGCGCCGCCGCGTCCGCGAGGACCCGGGCCTGGACGTCCACGTCGTCTACACCCGCAAGACCCCGGACGGCTGGCCCACCCCGCCGAAGCGGATCGACGTGTCCACCCTCAACTCGCACGGCTGGCCGCCGGACTTCGGCCCGGACGTCTTCGTCTGCGGCCCGACGTCCTTCGTCGAGACCGCCGCCGACATCCTGGTCGCCCTGGGGCACGACCCGAAGAAGGTCCGCACCGAACGCTTCGGCGGCGGCTAGCTTTCCGGTACGCCCGGAGCGCCGCCGCCCGCGGTCAACGCAGGCGGGTGACCGCGGGGGTGAGCGGACCCGACGTGTAGCCCGGGACCGCTGACGCGTCGGTGGTGGCCAGCGCGACGTAGGCGCCGTCGCGCGACAACGCCGTGCCGTCGGAGACCCGCCGATCGCCGGTGTAGTCCTGGGCGAGCGGGGTGTACCACGGCCCCACCCGCCGGGACGCCCCGCTCGCCGGGGTGACGGCGAGGACGCTCACCGCGTCGGCCGACGGGTCGAGCGGGTCGCTGTGCTCGACCGACACCGTGACCTGGGTGCCGTCGCCGGAGAGGTGACCGCCCACGACCCGATCGGCGGTGTAGGCGGCGCCGGGGTCGCGGCTCGCCACCCGGGTGGTGCCGGTGCTCAGGTCACGCCAGTACGCCTGGGTGTAGACCGCGCCGACGTCGCCGGCCAGCTGGTCCATCGAGGTGAGCAGCACGTACCGGCCGTCGGCGGACAGGTCGAGCACCTCGCCCCAGGTGTCGGCGGTGCCGTCGGCGCGGGTGGAGACCATCCTGGTGGTGCCGGCCGTCAGATCCCGGCGGTACGCGTGCGCCGCGTAGTTGCTCGCCGGTGTGGCACTGCTGAGCTGGGCGGCGGAGGAGGTGAAGGCGACGTACCGGCCGTCGCCGGAGAGCACCGGGTCGCTGCTCCCGTCGCCGCCGGGCTTGCCGCCGGTGGTGACGCTGGCCAGTGTCTGCGCGCCGGTGGCGATCGTCGCCACCAGCACCTGGTCGGTGATCGGCGCTTCGGTGCCGCCCCACAGGACCGGTTCGGCCGAGACGTAGGCGACCCGGGTCCCGTCCGAGCTGACCGACGGGGCCTCGCTGCGGCCCGCGGCCGGTTTCCCGGCCGGGCGGCTGACCAGCCGGACCGCGCCGGTGGTCCGGTCGGCGAGGTAGACGTCGGTGGTGTCGTTGGTGTCGTCGGTGGCGAGCCGCGCCGACGAGGTGAACGCGATCCACCGGCCGTCCGCCGAGATGTCCGGCTGCCAGCTCGCCGCGTCCGCGACGGCGCCCGCGGTGGTCCGGCTGACCAGTGTGGTGGTGGCGGTGGCCAGGTCGGTGACGAAGACGTCGGCGACCCCGTTGGTGTCCCCGGCGACCAGGTCACCGGCGGTGGCGACGAACGCGGCGTAACGGCCGTCGGCGCTCAGCGACACCGGTCCGGCGTCCGCTGAGGACTGGCCGCCGCCGGTTCCGCGCGCCACCGGCAGGAACTCGCCGACGGCCGGCAGCCCCGGGGTCCGGACCGCCAGGGTGATCTTCGAGTCGGCGGTACGGCCACCGCTGTCCTTGACCCGCGCGGTGACCGTGGTAGCGGCGGTGGCGGCGGTCGGCGTCCCGCTGACCACGCCCGCGGCGCTGAGTTTCAGCCCGGCCGGCAGGGTCCCGGCGGCGGTGGTCCAGGTGTACGGCCCGACGCCGCCGGTGGCCCGCAACGTGACGGCGTACGCCCGGTTCACCAGCGGGTCCGGCAGCCGGCGGGCGGCCGGGGTGGTCAGCGGCAGCACCGTGGTCAGCGTGCTGACCAGCAGATTCGCCGTGTCCCCGGGCAGCCCGCGGACCACGCCGGGGGTGGCCGACGAGGCGAGCCGGGCGGCGACCACGGCCGGGGTGAGCGTGGGTTCGCGGCCGAGCAGCAGGGCCGCGGCGCCGGCCACGTGCGGGGTGGCCATCGAGGTGCCGGACATCGTGGTGCTGGCGGTGTTCGACCAGGTGGCCGCGGACTCGATGTCGTCGCCGGGGCCGAGCAGGTCGACGCACGCCCCCCGGTTGGAGAACCAGGCCAGCGTGTCGTCCTTGGCGGTGGCGCCCACGGTGACCGCGGCCGGCACCCGGGCCGGGCTGTGCTGGCAGGCGTCGCCGCTGTCGTTGCCGGCCGCGGCGACCACCGTGATGCCGTCCGCGACGGTGGCGTTGACCGCCTGCTCCAGGACCGGCGACGGGTCGCCGCCGAGGCTCAGGTTGACCACCGCGGGCCCGCCGGTGTGGTGGGCGATCACCCAGTCGAGTCCGGCGGCGACCCCCTCGTCGGTGCCGTTGCCCTGGCAGTCGAGCACCCGTACGCCGATCACGGTGGCCTTCTTGGCGATGCCGTAGGTGGCTCCGGCGACGGTGCCGGCCACGTGCGTGCCGTGCCCGTTGCAGTCGGTGGTGCCGAACGGGTCGTCGACGGTGCTCACCGGCGCGGTGGCCCGGCCCTGGAAGTCGGTGTGGGTGACCATCACCCCGGTGTCGACCACGTAGACGGTCACGCCGGCGCCGCCGCCGGTCCAGGTGTACTTGCCGTCCAGCGGCAGCGCGCGCTGGTCGGCGCGGTCCAGGCCCCACCCGGCGCCGGTCTGGGTGTCGCTGATCCGCACCGGGCGGACCGGGTCGACCGCGACGACGGCGGGGTCGCGGCGCAGCCGGGCCGCGGCGGCCGGGGTGAGGTCGGCGCTGAAGCCGTGCAGTGCCGAGCTGAACCGGCGGTGCACCGTGCCGCCCAGCCGGGTGACCCGATCCGGAGCGGCCGCGGTACTGAGCCGCACCACGTACCGCCCGGTACCCGGGGCGGCCTGGGCCGGTGCGCCCAGCGCGGTGGTGGCGAGCAGCGCTGCCAGCGGCAATGTCGTCCAGCGTCGAACCATGCGATGCCACCCCCACGTCCACGATGGAGTGACATCGTCACCGTCCGGAACCGGTCACCGCCCCGCTCTGTCGCATCCCCGACACCCCACGGCTGGTCGTGGCGGTGGTATCCCACGCCCGCAGACCACCGTCACGACCAGCCGCACACACCCCGGGGCTGGCACTCACGGTGGTGTCCCGCGCCCGGAGACCACCGTCACGACCAGCCGCACACACCCCGGGGCTGGTGCTCACGGTGGTGTCCCGCGCCCGGAGACCACCGTCACGACCAGCCGCACACACCCCCGGGCTGGTGCTCACGGTGGTGTCCCGCGCCCGGAGACCACCGTGACGACCAGCCGTGGGTCAGGAGGCTGTCACGGTGAACAGGGCGGCCTGCTCCGGGGCCAGCAGCGGGACGGGCAGGCCGGCCTCGGCCAGCACCCGGCCGGGCAGCGTGACCGCGCCGCCCGCGAACCACGGCGGCGGAGCGTCCTGGACCGTCTTGGGCGCGTGCCCCAGCGGGCGCACCGTGTAGAGCCGGTCCGGGTCGAGACCCGGCAGGCGCATCGGCGGCGGCAGGGCGGTCGCCGGCGCGTCCAGGGTGACCAGGGCGAACACCGCCTCCGAGCGGTCCCGGGCGACGACGCCGTGCACCAGGATCGCCGGGTCCGGCGAGTCCGCCCGGACCACGACGCCGGAGTGCAGCAGCGGGCGCAGCCGCTTGTACTCGGCGGTCCACTCGGCGATCGCCGCGCGGTCGGCGGGCGAGGCGCGGGAGACGTCCCACTCGATGCCCGCGTGCCCGAACAGGGCGGTGGCCATCCGGAGACCCAGAGCCGAGGTACGCCCGGTGACGTGTGCCGTGCCGGCGCCCAGGTGACCGCCGAGGAACTCGGGCGGGATCAGGACGCCGGTCCAGCGCTGGATCCGCTGCCGGTCCAGCGGGTCGTTGGTGTCCGAGGTCCAGAACCTGTCGACATACGGCAGGATGCCCAGGTCGACCCGGCCACCACCGGAGGCGCAGCTCTCGATCTCCAGGTGCGGGAACGCCGACCGCAGCTCGCCGAGCAGCCGGTGCACCGCCAGCGTTTGCCGGTGCGCGGCGCCGGGCTGCAGCAGGTCCCGGTTGTGGTCCCATTTCAGGAAGGCGATCGGGTACTCGGTGAGCAGGTCGGTGAGCCGCCCCCGGATGTGATCGAAAGCGGCCGGCACCGACAGATCGAGCACCCGCTGGTGACGCCAGGTCGGCGCCTCCGGCGGTCCCAGGATCCAGGACGGATGCTCCCGCGCCAGGGCCGAGTCGGCGCTGACCATCTCCGGTTCGACCCAGAGCCCGAAGTCCATGCCCGCCGCGTGGACGTGGGCGATCAGCGGATGCAGGCCGTCCGGCCAGACGTCCGGGTCGACGTACCAGTCGCCGAGCGCGCGGCGGTCGTCCCGGCGCCCGGTGAACCAGCCGTCGTCGAGCACGAATCGCTCGACGCCCACCTCGGCGGCGGCGTCGGCCAACGCGGTGAGCCGGGTCAGGGAATGGTCGAAGTAGACGGCTTCCCAGGTGTTCAGCACGACCGGCCGCGGTGTGTCGCGACGCTTGACCGAGCGGATCCACTGATGCAGCCGATCGGAGAGCCCGTCGATCCCGGAATCGGAGTAGACCGCCACCGCCCACGGTGCCGGATAGGACTCGCCGGGATCAAGCCGGATCTCTCCCGGGCCCAGCAACTCCCCCGCGCCGACGACAGTGGGCCCCAGCGCGGAACGCTCGGCCCAGATCTGTTTGTCACCACTCCAGGACAGGTGCAGCGCCCAGACCCGGCCGGTCCGGAAGCCGAATCCGGGTGTGCCGGCCATCAGCAGGAACGCGTCGTCGTGCCCGGGCCGCCCGTGCCGGCTCTCCCGGCTCCACACCCCGTGGCGCAGCTCCGCGCGCTGCGGCCGCCGCTCGTGCGCCCACAGGCCGGTGAAGTCGAGCAGCTCGGACGCCTCGGCCGGGATCGGCAGCAGGACGTCCAGGTTCGCCACGGTGAGAACGCCGGGACCGCGGTTCTCCAGGACGTGCCGGACTCGCAGGACACCTTCGGCTGTCAGTTCGGCCTCGGTGGTGACGTGCACGCCGTCGGCGCTCTCCGAGCGTACCGAAATCGTGTTCTCGCCGGCCTCGACGGCGACGGCCCGCGGCGTGCCGCAGGGTTTTCCGTCGCGGTGGCCCGCCACCGCGGGCCGGCCGGTCCAGCCGTCACCGGCGGTGGGCAGCAGAGGCAGCGTCAGGGGTACGTCGATCGAGCTCGGCGGAATCGCCGGGATCCGCGTGGCGGCCAGGGAGAACGGCAGCGAGCCGAGATCGGGACCCCAGTGCAGAACGGCGCCGCGAGCGTCCAGCACGAGGCTGACGCCCGCGGCGCGCAGGTGGAACTCGGTCACTCGGCGACCGGGATGCTCTGCGATTTGAGGTTGTCGATGGTCGATGCCTGCGCCTTCTCCAGCGCGTCCAGCAGCGTGCCCTGGCCGGAGACCGCCGCCTTGAAGCCGTCGGAGGCGGTGGCGTAGGTGGAGGTCATCGTCGGTCCCCAGGTGAAGTCCGGGCTGACCTGGGCGGACGCCTCGGCGAAGACGTCATAGATCTGCTGCCCGCCGTAGAAGTCGACGCCCTTGGACAGCGCCGGGAGCGTGGCGCCGGCCTTGGTCGCCGGGTACAGGTTGGCATCCTGGTTGAGCAGGGTGAGCGCCTCCTCCGAGGTGTTCAGCCAGATCGCGAACCGGGCCGCCTCGTAGGGGTGCTTCGAGCCCTTGAAGACCGCCGTGGACGAGCCACCCCAGTTGCCGGCCACCTTGCCGCCGGCGGTCCACTGCGGCATCGGGGCGACCGCCCACTTGCCGGCCGTGGCCGGCGCCCCCGAGGAGATCGAGTTGGCACCCCAGACCGCCGACACCCAGGTCCACGCCTGCCCCTTGTTGTACGCGTTGTCCCACTCCGTGGTCCACGGCGGCACCGCGGAGACCAGCTTCTTGCTGATCAGATCCTGCCAGTAGTTGGCCACCTTGGTGGTCGCCTCGTCGTGCAGGCCGACGGTCCACTTGCTGCCGTCGTTGCTGAACCAGCGGCCGCCGGCCTGCCAGGCCAGGCCGGCGAACTGGTTGATGTCGCTCTGCGAGAAGTTGGTGATGTAGCCGCCGGCGGCCTTCACCTTGACCGCCGCCGCGGCGTACTCCGCCCAGGTCGTCGGCACCGGGATGCCGGCCTTCTCGAAGAGGTCCTTGCGGTAGAACAGGGCCATCGGGCCGGCGTCCTGCGGCACGCCGTAGACGGCGTTCTGCTCGCCGAAGGTGACCTGGTTCCAGGTCCAGTCGACGAACTGGTCCTTGGCGTCGGTGACCGGCTTGCAGCCGGCCAGGTTCTCCAGGCCGTCCTGGACGCGGAAGCTGGGCAGCGCGTCGTACTCGATCTGGCCGAGGTCCGGGGCGTTGCCGGCCTTCAGCTGGTTGAAGAAGTTCTGATAGGTGCCGCCGTTGCCGTTCGGGCCGGTCTGGACCTTGACCTGGATGTCCGGGTTCTTCGCGTTCCAGACCTTGACCACCTCCTCGATCTTCGGGATCCACGAGGTGAAGGTGAGGGTGACCGGACCGCTCGACGGAACGCAACTCGCGGCCGGGGCCGCCACGGTGTCATCGCTCGTCGACGAGCAGGCGGTAAGGGCCAGCGAGGACGTCAGGAGAACGCCGAGAATTCTTCTCATGGGAAAGCCTTCATCTGCCGGAGGGAGGGATTATTTGACAGCGCCGGAGCCGAGACCGCTTCTCCAGAACCGCTGGAGGAGCAGAAAGGCGACGACCAGCGGAACGATCGAGACAAGGGCGCCGGTGAGCACCAGCATCCGCAGTTCGGGGAGCTGGTTGACCTGGGAGTTCCAGGAGTACAGGCCGAGCGTCACGGGGAACAACCGCTCGTTGCCGAGCATGATCAGCGGCAGCAGGAAGTTGTTCCAGACCGCGACGAAATGGAACAGGAAAATGGTCACCAGGGCGGGGAACATCAGTTTGCTGGAGACGGTGAAGAAGGTGCGCACCTCGCCCGAGCCGTCCAGCCGGGCGGCCTCCAGCAATTCGTCCGGAACACTCGCGGTGGCGTAGATCCGGGCCAGGTACACGCCGAACGGGTTGACCAGGCTGGGCAGGAAGACCGACCAGAAGGTGTTCGTCGCGGCCAGCTGGCTGAAGATCAGGAAGAGCGGCAGGGCCAGTGCGGTGGCCGGGACCAGCACCCCGCCGAGCACGACGTTGAAGAGCAGCTCGCGGCCCGGGAAACGGTACTTGGCCAGGGCGTACCCGCACATCGCGGCGAGCAGGGTGCCGAGCAGCGCGGCACCGCCGGTGTAGAGGACGCTGTTCAGCATCCAGCGCAGGAAGACGCCGTCGCGGTAGTGGAACAGCTCGCTCAGGTTCTGCCCGAGGTGGAAGTCGGCGAACCAGAGCGGCGCGGTGCCGGAGAAGTCGCCGCGGGACTTCGTCGCGCCGACGAACAGCCACCAGATCGGGATCAGGAAGTACAGCGTGCAGATGCCCATGACGCTCATGGCGGCGGCTTTGGACTTCACTTCTCGCCCCCTCGCTGGGTGAACTTGAGGAAGGTGAACGAGAGGGCGAACGTGGCGACGGCCAGGACCACGCTGAACGCGGCGGCCAGGTTGAAGTTCGGGATCGACGAGGTGGAGTAGACGGTCAGGTTCGGCGTGTAGGTGCTGGAGACCGCCGAGCTGAAGGTGCGGAAGACCTGCGGCTCGGCGAGCAGCTGCAGGGTGCCGATGATCGAGAAGACGGTGGTCAGCACGATCGCCGGCATGACCAGCGGGATCTTGATGGACCAGGCGGTGCGCCACCGGCCGGCGCCGTCGATGGTGGCCGCCTCGTAGACCTCCTGCGGAATCGCCAGCAGGGCGGAGTAGATGATCAACATGTTGTAGCCGACGTAGACCCAGGTCACCACGTTGGCCATGGCCCACAGCACCAGGTCGGCGGAGAGCAGGTCCGCGTTCCGGGTGACAGCGGTGAACGGGGACAGGTTCGGTGAGTAGAGGAAGCCCCACATGATCGCGGCGACCACCCCGGGCACCGCGTAGGGGACGAAGAACGCCAGCCGGAAGAAGCGCCGGCCCTTGACCAGGCCGGAGTCGAGCAGCAGGGCGAGCAGCAGGGCCAGGCCCAGCATGATCGGGACCTGGACCACGCCGAAGAGCAGGACCCGGCCGACCGACTCCCAGAACGGGCCGTTCTGGAACACGCGCTGGTACTGCTCCAGGCCGCCGAAGACCTCGCGGGCCGGGCCGAAGGTGCCGGTGCGGGTGACCTTGTAGAGCGACTGCTTGATCGCGTACCCGATCGGCGCCAGATAGAAGGCGGCGAACAGCAACCCGAACGGGGCGACGAAGAGGAGGATCGATCTCTTCTTGATCACGCCGGCTCCTCCTCGCGGACCACTGCCACCCCGCCGCCCTCGACGCGCAGCACGCCGTCCACCCGTGCACCGCTGATGAGGTCGTGCCCGGTGGCGGGCTGCTCGACGGCGTTCGCCCCGTGGTTCACGACGAAGAGGTAGCTGTTCCCGCCGCCCGTCCGCCGCACCACCTCGAGCCCGTCACCGAGGCGCTCATCAAGATCAACTTCTGCTTTTCGTACGACATGTCGCGTCAACTCGCGCATGGCGTCATCGTCGAGAGCCGTGGCGGCGTACCACGCCACCCCGTCGCCGAAGTCGTTGCGCGTGATCGCCGGCGTACCCGGCAGCGGCCCGTCGGCATAGGTGGCCACCGTCTCCGCGGTCGTGGTCCGCAGCCGCTCGGTCCAGAGCGATCCGGTGGCGCCGTTGCTGAGTCGCACCTCGTGCCCCGGTTTGAGCGGCGCGAACTCCTCGGCCCGCACGCCCAGCACGTCCCGGAACGCGCCCGGGTAACCGCCCAGCCGGATCCGGTCCCGCTCGTCGACGATCCCGCTGAAGAAGGTGACCAGCAGGTGCCCGCCGCCGGCCACGTAGTCGGCGATCCGGACCGCCGCCAGGTCACCGACCATGTAGAGACACGGGACGACGACCAGCCGGTATCCGGTGAGGTCCGCGTCCGGGGAGACGACGTCGCAGGTGACGCCGAGCGCGCGGAGCGCCCGGTGCGCCGCGTGCACCTGGTCGAGGTAGCGCACCGCCTGGGACGGCCGGGCCTCGCCCTCGGCAGCCCACCACGACTCCCAGCTGAAGACCAGCGCGACGTCGGCCTGGACCGTCGTGCCGGCCACCTCGCCGATCGCGTCGAGGGTGGCGGACAGCCGCAGCACCTCGCGCCAGGCGACCGTGTCGGTGCCGGCGTGCGGCAGCAACGCGGAGTGGAACTTCTCGGCACCCTGCGCCGAGGCCCGCCACTGGAAGAAGCAGACCGCGTCGGCGCCGCGGGCCACGTGGGTGAGCGTGTTGCGGAGCATCTCGCCGGGCCCCTTGGTCAGGTTGTGCGGCTGCCAGTTGACCGCGCCGGCCGACTGCTCCATCAGCATCCAGGGCCGCCCGCCGGCCAGGCCCCGGGTCAGGTCCGCGGCGAAGGACAGCTCGGCCGCCGGGTCACCGAGCCGGTGGTCCAGGTAGTGGTCGTTGGCGATCACGTCCATCTCCGGCGCCCAGGACCAGTAGTCCAGATTGCGGATGTGCGCGGTGACCATGAAGTTCGTGGTGACCGGGGCGGCCGAGTGCGCCCGCAGGATCTCGGTCTCGCCGCGGTAGTAGTCCAGCAGCTCGTCGGAGCTGAAGCGGTGGAAGTCGACGATCTGCGCCGGGTTGCGGATCGACAGGGCGGCCCGCGGCGGCTGGATCTCGGCCCAGTCGCCGTACCGCTGGCTCCAGAAGGCGGTGCCCCAGGCCTCGTTCAGGGTTTCGATCTTGCCGTACCGGCGGCGCAGCCAGGAGCGGAATGCCTCGGCACTGGTCTCGCAGTAGCAGAGCGCGTTGTGGCAGCCCAGCTCGTTGGAGACGTGCCAGAGGGCGAGGGCCGGGTGGTCGCCGTACCGCCGGGCGACCTGGCGGACCAGCGCGTAGGCCCGGTCGCGGAACACCGGAGAGCTCGGGCACCAGGCCTGGCGGCCACCCGGGAAGCGGGTGGTGCCGTCGGCGGCCACCGGCAGTACCTCCGGGTGCAGGGTGGTCAGCCACGGGGGCGGCGAGGAGGTGCCGGTGCCCAGGTTGAGCCGGATGCCGCCGGCGTGCAGCAGGCCGACGACCTCGTCCAGGTCGTCGAACTCGTACCGGCCGGGGCTGGGCTCCAGGCTGGACCAGCCGAAGATGTTCACCGCGACCAGACCGACGCCGGCCTCGCGCATCAGCGCGACGTCCTCGCGCCAGACGTCGGGTGTCCACTGCTCCGGGTTGTAGTCACAACCCAGGACGATCTCGCTCATAAAACTCCTGGTCACCGATGTGTGCACGTGCACACATGTCGCCGCGCCGACGAGCGTGTTACGGATGTGTGAACGTGCACACAGTAGGACCGGGTTGGCGGAAGGTCAATAGCGCCGCCGGCGCTATCGTGATCGCATGCCCCAGCCCCCGAAACGCGCCACGGTGCACGACATCGCGGCCGCCGCGGGCGTGTCCCGGGGCACTGTCAGCCGCGTCCTGAACGGCGGATATGTCTCCGCCGAGGCGCGCGCCGCCATCGAAGCCGCCATCCTCGAGGTCGGCTACGTGCCGAACACGGCCGCCCGCACCCTGAAGATGCGCCGCTCGCAGGCGGTCGGCTTCGTCGCCCTGGAGCCGCACTCACTCTTCCTCGACGACCCGAACATCGGGGCGATCATGCTGGGCGCCAACGCCGCTCTCTCCCTCGCCGACCACCAGATGGTCAGCCTGGTGGTCGAGTCGGCGCGCGACATGGAACGGGTCGGCCGCTACCTGAGCGGCGGCTTCGTCGACGGGGCGATCGTCGTCTCGGCCCGGACCCACGACCCGATCATCCGGGTGATCAGCGACCTGCGGCTGCCCGCCGCGTTCGTCGGGCATCCGCCCGACCTGGAGCGGACCATTCCGTACGTCGGCATCGACAACCAGGGCTCGGCCCGCGCCGTCACCGCCCGCCTCGCCGCCACCGGCCGCCGCCGGATCGGCATGATCGCGGCCGCTCTGGACCGGGACTCCGGCATCGACCGGCTGGCCGGGTTCCGCGCGGCGCTCGGCGCGACCTTCGACCCGGAGCTGGTCGCCGAGGTCCCGCACTACGACTACGGCTCCGGGGTGAAGGGCATGCGCCTGCTCCTGGAACGCGACCCGGCCATCGACGGCGTCTTCGCCGCCTCCGACGCGATCGCCGCCGGCGCCCTGGAAACCCTGCGCGAGGCCGGCCGCACGGTCCCGGGCGACGTCGGCCTGGTCGGCTTCGACGACAGCACCTGGGCGGTCCGCACCCAGCCCCAACTCTCCACCGTCCACCAGCCGGCCAAGGAGATCGGCGCCGTCGCCGCTCAACTGATCCTCCGCCAGCTCTCCGGGGAGCAGCCCACCCCGGCCGGCCAGCTGCTCCCCACGCCGGTGATCTGGCGCGACTCCGCCTGACCCGCACCGGACCACGGCGCGCCGACGGCACGGCTCGGCGTCCGGGCGAGCCGACGGGTCCGCCGAGGCGGCGGGCGGGGCGGATCGGCTGCGGGCGGGCCGGTGAGGGTGGCTCAGGTGCCGGCTGTCGAGGTAGGCGAGGACGGCTCGGAGGTGGTGGCACGCCAGTCAGGCGCTCGGCCTGCACCTTGCGCTTGACCTTGGTCTTGCCCTCCTTCTTGGACTTGGTGGTGACCGTCTCCAGGCTGACCTCGCGCGGTCCGGAAACGACCAGCAAGACAGCGGCGAATCGCTCGGCCGGCAAGGTGGCGGTGAGGACCGAGAAGGCCGAGCACCTCGTGACCGACGGCCGGGTCCAGGGTGCCGGTCGGCTCGTCCGCGCAGATCACCTCGGGACGGCCGGCGGTAGAGGGGGGCCGGGAAGGTGGCCGAGACACCGGCCAGGGCGCGCACGCCGGGGTAGCTCTTCGTGACGTCGATCAGCTCGACGGCTGGGGTGTTCCGCATGCCGTCGAGCCTGGTCGAGACGAGGGCCCCGGAGAACACGGTGAGCCCTTCACCCGGGGTAGGGCAGACCCTACCTTTCGCCCGGCGGAGCGCTCATCGCGTACCCGAGAGCGGGTTTCAGGGTTTGAACGCGGAGCGCAGGCGGTGGGCGAGCGAGGAGGGTGACGGCGGCGGGGCCGGGCGGCCACCCGGGGCTGGGGTGGAACGGCCGATCGGGCGGTCGTAGTCGGCGGTGGCGACGGCGGTGATGATCTCGTCGTCGGTGAAGTGCTCGGAGCCGGGGATCGACGGGACGAAACCGACCAGGACACCGTCGCGCATGACCTGCGCCTCGAGGCCGGCGGTGCCGTCGTTGTCCCAGATGGCCTCGCGACCGTCGGGGAGCACGACCCGGATGCCATATTGCGTCAGGCCGGCGTGCGGAAGTTTCAGATGGGCGAAGACGTTGCGCTCGCGCAGTCGCTCGACGACCCGGCGGGCCCGGTTCTCTTCCATGCCGGCGACCGTAGCCCGGTTTTCTGGAGACACGCTGAAGGGCGGCTCCGCAGCCGTTGAGAACTCGTGACAATCCGCTCATGTAACATCACCCGGAGCCATAACTCCAGGTCACATCGATGCATGTTACTACCCTGTAACAGGAAAGTCACCGGATTCCATTTCTCACGCCCTTGACTTACTGTGCGGTAACCGAAGCGCTTCGGCCCCACCATCCCCTCGGGATACCGGAGGCCATCGATGAGTAGGGCTACCGTCCTCGCCTGTCTCGTCTCCTCGTCCATCCTCGCGCTCACCGTCGCCGCCTCCCCCGCCCAGGCGGCCGGCGCCGACTACGTCGCCCTCGGCGACTCCTACTCGTCCGGGGTCGGCGCGCCCGGGCAAAGCGGCAGCTGCCTGCGCAGCAACTACAGCTACGCGGCACAGTGGGCCGCGAAGAACAGCCCGGCGTCCTTCCAGTTCCTGGCGTGCAGCGGCGCGGTCACCGACGACGTCGTGAACACCCAGGTGCCGGCCATGAGCAGCGGGGCCGACCTGGTCAGCATCACCATCGGCGGCAACGACGCGGGCTTCGCGCCGACCGTGCTGACCTGCCTGACCAGCAGCGACGCCACCTGCGTCAGCAAGGTGAACGCGGGCAAGGCGTACGTCGCGAACACCCTGCCCGGCAAGCTCGACGCCGCCTACCGGGCCATCCGGGCGAAGGCGCCGGCGGCGAAGGTGGTGGTGCTGTCGTACCCGAACATCTTCGACACCGCGGCGGCGTTCTGCGAGATGAGCGCCACCAAGCGGAAGGCGCTGAACAGCGGCGCCCAGGCCCTCGACGACATGATCAAGTCGCGGGTGGCGGCGGCCGGGTTCACGTACTCCGACGTACGGGACAACTTCGCGGGGCACGGTGTGTGCGCCTCGAGGCCGTACCTGAACGGGTTGACGATCATCCCGCCGCAGAACTCCTACCACCCGAACAGCAGCGGTTACACGTACGGTTACCTACCCGCCCTGACCAGCGCCGCCTGACCGGTCCCGGGTTGCCGCGGCGAGCCAACGGCCGCCGCGGCAACGTCAGCGCAACCCCGCCGTGACCGGAACTGCCGCCCGCGGTGGGCAGGATCGCTGGCATGGCCCGAGTCAACACGCTGCTCTTCCTGGTCACCGTCGCGCTCGTCGTGGTGGCGGCGATCGACTGCCTGGCTACCGACGAGTCCCGGGTGCGGCACTTCCCGCGCGGCGCCTGGCTGCTGCTGGTGCTCTGCTGCCCGGTGGCCGGGGCGATCGCCTGGTTCCGGGCCGGGCGGGCGAGCGCCGGCGAGGTAGCGCCCGCCGCGGTGCGCAGCGCGCCGGTCGGGCCGGAGGACGACCCCGAGTTCGTGCGGATGCTCGCCGAGGTCGTCCGGAACCGCTGAGCCGCGACGTCAGCCGAACAGCCGGCGCCAGACGTGCCGGCGCTTCCAGGCCTCGTCGCCGGCGAGGAACTCGACGAGCAGCCGCTCCGCCTCGGCCCGGTCGGCCGTCTCGGTGCGGAAGTGCCGTTCCGGGCCGCCCTCCCGGTACTCCAGGGCGTACTCCCCCGGCGCGGCCCCGGCCGCCGGGCCGTAACCCACCTGCACGAACCACCCGTCCGCCCGCTCCAGGATCGCGAAGTGGTCATCCGGGCCGAGCCGGCCGACCATCCGCGCGATCCGGTCCGGGGTCGGGTCCGGGATGTCCGGGCCGGCCGCCGTCGTCAGGGTGAAGCCGGCGGTGTGGCTCGGCGCGTTCGGGTTGAGCAGGTGCGACTGCGGCTCGTAGCAGACCAGTCCGTGCTGGCGGGCCAGGGCGACCACCGCCGCGCCCACCTCACCGGCCCGGGACCAGTCCACGGTCAGGTGCAGGACCAGGTCGGACGGCACCGGGGCGCCGCTCCACGCGCCGGAGTCCGGCGGGAAGCTCGCCAGCAGGGCCGCGTGCATGGCCAGAACCGCGGGGTGCGGCCGGAAGACCCCGGGTTCCTCCTCGAGCCAGCGCCGCAGTTTGGTCTCTGCGATCGCCGGCGTGATCGACTCCGGCTCGTGCCAGACGTACAGGTCGAAGCTCATGACGGGTAGCCCCCTCCCGTGGTATTGATGGATCTTAGTGGGCTACGTCACCAGGTGAAGACACGGCCTCGTGCGGTGTTGGTCGACGACTGGCCGTCGCGCTCGTACCGGTACGCCATCACCACCGTGTAGTCGCGCCCCCGCCGTGGCGCCGCCCCCGCCGGACCGCACTCCCTCGTCATCGCGCCCCGGGTGAACGTCAGGCCGGCACACCTGGTCGGCCCGGCCACGGTGGTCCCGGTGTCGGCGTCCCGCAGGGTCACCTCGATGTCGGCGCGACCGCCGGCCGGCGCGGTCAGCGACGCCTGGAAGCGCACGTTCCGGCCGACCGAGTGGCACGGGCGCGGGACCAGCGGGCTGCGGGTGGACAGGTCGATGACGAAACCCTGGGCGCACTGCCAGGGCCCGTATGCCTCCGGCTCCGGCGACCGGGTCGTCCGATGCGGCCGGGCAGCGGGTCGTTTCACTCGCACCGCCGCCTTCTTCCGCGCCCGCGACGGGGCCGGCGAGTGCGGCGCGACCCGGGCCGGGTGCGGCTTGCTGGACATGGACGCCACCTGCGGCTGAACGTGCGGCTCGAGGCCCGGGTGCCACCACGACGTGGCGATGCCGGTGGCGAGCAGCACCCCGGCCAGCACGGCGATCAGGGCGCTGGACCGGAGCCACCGGTGTCGCGGGGCCACGTTCCGGGGCCGGCGCGCCTGCGGCACGGCATGCCGCCCCGGCAGCCGGATCCCGTCGCGCAGTTCGGGCGGGTCCACCGCCATGTCGTCCGGGTCGGCCGGCGCCAGGCGGGGTGGCGGGGGCGGCGGCAGCGCCGCGATCCCGGCCAGTTTGCGGGACAGCAGGCGCAGGTCGCGGACCAGCGCCGGGGCGGCCGGGCGCTGCCGGGGCTTGGCGTGCAGGCAGGCCCGGATCAGTTTCCACAGCTCGTCCGGGATGCCCCGGCGGCGGTGCGGGCGGCCCTCGGCGTGCAGGCGCATCAGCTCCGGGACCGAGTCGCTGAGGTAGGGCGGCTGCCCGGAGACCAGCTCGTAGAGGAGCACGCCGAGGGCGTACACGTCGGTGGCCGGGCTGGGCGTGACGCCGTGGAACGCCTCCGGCGCCATGTAGTGCGGCGTGCCGACCACCGCGTTCGGCGTGGTCATGCTGGGCACGTTGAGGATCCGGGCGATCCCGAAGTCGGTGAGCCGGGTCTCGAGCCGGCCGTCGCGCTCCAGCACCAGGATGTTGTCCGGTTTCAGGTCCCGGTGGATGATCCCCAGCTCGTGCGCCTCGGCGAGGGCGTCGGCGACCTGCGCGGCGAGCCGGGCCGCCTCGGCCGGGGCGACGGTCCGCACCCGTTCCAGGTGGTCGCGCAGGCTGCCGCCGGCCACCAGGTCCATCACCAGGCCGAGCGTCTCGCCGACGCTGAACAGGTCGCGGACCCGCACCACGTTGCGGTGCCGCAGCATCAGCAGGATGGTCCGTTCCTGCACGAACCGGGTGACCAGCCGGGGCTGGCGCAGCAGGCTCTCGTGCAGCAGCTTGACCGCGACGGGTTCCTCGGTGGCGCTGTCCACACCCTGCCAGACGGTGCCGGTCGCGCCCTGCCCGATCGGTTTCACCAACCGGTACGAATTTCCGACCGAGCGTCCGGCAAGTTCCACGCTGTCCGTGGGATCCTGCATCAGTCCGGGGTTCCTTCCACCTGACGGCAGTGCCCCGGAATACTGCGTTTTGTCCGGATGAGCTGGCAAGTCCCCCGCCGCAGATTCGCACGGTCCGGGAGGACTCCCACGCTCGCCGTCACGGATTCCGCCAGCGCTCGTTCCCCCGTACAGACCGGATCGCGGTCCCTATGGCGCCTTCCGGCACGGATCGCGGTCCGCTTCGACTTCTTCCGGCACGACGGATCGCGGTCCGCTTCGGCTTCCGATCGCCATTTTCCGGTACGACTCGGAGTCCCGTGGCCGTCGGCTCGCGAGGCCCGGCCCCCTTCCGGCCGCCACGCGTGTCGTGCGGGCCCGCCGCCCCTCCCGGTCAAACCCGGCTGGTCACCACGGTCCCCTCAGACCCCACGACACCACCACCACAACCAGCCGCAGCCGCCCGGCTGGCCACCACGGTCCCTTCACACCCCGCGAGACCACCACCACGACCAGCCGCAACCGCCCGGCTGGCCACCACGGTTGCCTCAGACCCCGCGAGACCACCATCAGGACCAGCCGCGGCCGCCCGGCTGGCCACCACGGTTGCCTCACAACCCGCGACACCACCACCACGACCAGCCGCAACCACCCGGCTGGCCACCACGGTCCCCTCACACCCCGCGAGACCACCATCAGGACCAGCCGCGGCCGCCCGGCTGGCCACCACGGTCCCCTCACAACCCACGACACCACCACCACGACCAGCCGCAACCACCCGGCTGGCCACCACGGTCCCCTCACACCCCGCGAGACCACCACCAGGACAAGCCGCGGCCACTCGGCTGGCCACCACGGTTGCCTCACGGGACGGGGGACCACCATCGGGAGCGGTCGGAGGGGTGGGTGCGCTCGGGGACGGTGCTCCGGGCGTACCGTGAATCGGTCTACTCTCGGGTGGGCTGGGGGCCGCACAACGAGCGGATCGCGCCCAGCAGCGTCGATCTGGTGAACGGCTTCTCCAGCAGCATGCTGTTCTCGTCGAGGTGCAGCTGCGGGCCGAGCGAGGCGGCCGTGTAACCGGACATGTAGAGCACCGGCAGGTCCGGCTGGTGGGTGCGCAGCGCGCCGGCCAGTTCCGGGCCGGTCATCGTCGGCATCACCACGTCGGTGATCAGCAGGTCCGGGCGGGCGCCGGAGGCCACCTGGGTGACCGCCATCAGCGCGTCGGTGGCCACCGCGATCTCGTAACCGGCCGGCGCGATCAGCCGCTGCACCAGCTGCGCCACGTCCGGCTGGTCCTCGACGATCAGCACCCGGCCGATCACCGCGTTCTTGTCCTTGCGCTCCCCGGCCGGCTGCGGGCGCTCCTCGGCGGCCGGCAGGTAGATGTGCACGGTGGTGCCCATCCGCGGCTGCGACTCCAGCTCGATGTGCCCGCCCAGGTTCTGCACGATGCCGGCGGTGGTGGCCAGGCCCAGGCCGGCCGCCGTCGGGCGGGTGGTGAAGAACGGTTCCAGGGCCCGCTTGCGGATCGCCTCGTCCATGCCGGTGCCGGTGTCGGTCACCACCAGGTGCACCAGCTTGCCGGTGGGCGCGCCCTCGGCCAGCTGGCCGGGCTCGACCACCTCGTTGGTGGCGGCCACCCGCAGCATGCCGCCGTGCAGCATCGCGTCCCGGGCGTTCGCCGCCAGGTTCACCAGCGCCTGTTCCAGCGGACCGCGCTCGGCCCGGACCGGCCAGACGTCCGGATTGAAGGTGAGGTCGAGGCCGATCCGCTCGCCCAGGGTGCGGCTGAACAGCGACTGTACGTCGGTCAGCAGGTCCGGGATCGGGATGACCTCCGGCCGGTTCCCCTCGCTGCGCCCGAACGCGAGCAGCTGATGGGTGAGCGTCCGCCCGGTGGCCACCGCGTCCATGATGTCCTGGGCCAGCTGGTGCTGCTGGCTGCCCTCCTCGGACTGGCTGAGGATCATGTCGGCCGAGCCGGCCACCACCGTCATCAGGTTGTTGAAGTCGTGTGACAGGCCGCCGATCAGCTGGCCCAGGCTGTCCAGCCGGCGCAGGTGGTCGAGCTGCCGTTTGAGGCCGCGGGCGTCGATGTGGTCGGTGGTGTCGGTGATCATGCACAGCACGCCGCCGAAGTCGCCGTGGTCGTCGCGGACCGGCATCATGCTCATCCGCACGCTGCGCCGCGACCCGTCGGCGCGCATCAGCCGACCGGCGCCGACGGTGGACCGGCCCTGCTTGCACTCGGCGATCCGGCGGTCCAGCTCCTTCTGGCCCACGTTGTCCAGGAAGCCGCGCAGCGACACGCCGATCAGCTCGCTGCGGGGCATGCCGAGGACCACGCCGATCGGCTCGTTGGCGTAGGTGGCCACCCCTTCCGGGTCGAGCTGCAGCACGCCCTCCGGGATGGTCTCCAGCACCCGGCGGTACCGCTCCTCGGCGGCGCGCAGCCGTTCCTGGGCGCGGGCGCTGGACACCGCGAGGGACAGCTCGCCGGCGATGTCGCGGGCCAGCTCCACCTCGGGGGTCGAGTAGAACGCGTCGGGGGTGTGCCGGGTCAGGATCAGGTACCCGGCGTACGTGTTGTCCACGATGACCGGGCTGAGCACCGCTGCCGTGATCCCCTGCTCCGGCGTGGCCAGGGCGGCGGCCGAGTCACCAGCCAGCACGATCGGGCGCCGGCTGGCGGCGAGCGTGGTCGAGTACTCGTCGTCGGGTGCCTGGCCGGCCCGGTCCAGCACCCGGGCCAGCGGGCCGGAACGGTCGTCCTCCACGTGGTGGTACGCGATCGGCTCGTACTCGCCGTCGTCGCGCAGCAGTTGGACGCCCGCGCCGTCACCGATCATGTCGGCGGCGGCACGGGCGGCGGTGGACCGCACCTCGACCGGGTCCGCCACGGCGCGGCTGAGCGCGAGGGCAAGGTCGGCGAGCGCGTACCGGAGGGGGTAAGCCATGACACCCATGTGCACATTTTTCGGGTTAAGTGACTGGCGTGCGGGGTGTTCGGCGAACTTAGTGGAAGAGAGCGCTCACCGACTCGCCGTTGTGGATCCGGCGCATCGCCTCGGCCAGCGCCGACGCCACCGAGATCACGGTGAGTTTCTCGTGCCGCTTGGCGGCCGGGATCGGCACCGTGTTGGTGCAGACGATCTCCTCGATCTCCTTCTCGGCCGCCAGCCGGCGCACCGCGTCGTTGGTGAACAGGCCGTGCGTACAGGCCACCCGGACGCTGCGCACGTTCCGCTCGCGCAGGCGGTCGAGCAGCTCGAACACCGTGCTGCCCTTGGCGATCTCGTCGTCCAGCACGATCACGTCCCGGTCGGCGACCTCACCGATGATCGAGTTGATCACCACCTTGTCGTCGGCGAACCGCTGCTTGGCGCCGGCCGCCACCTCGATGCCGAGCAGCCTGGCGAACGCCGCGGCCTCCTTGGCGTTGCCCAGGTCCGGGGAGACCACCACGGTGTTGCTCAGGTCGTAGCCGCGGAAGTGGTGGGCCAGCTCGCGCAGCGCGTGCAGGTGGTCGACCGGGATGCTGAAGAAGCCGTGCACCTGCGGCGAGTGCAGGGTCATGGCCAGCACCCGGTCGGCGCCGGCGGTGGTCAGCAGGTCGGCGACCAGGCGGCCGCCGATCGAGATGCGGGGGGCGTCCTTCTTGTCGGACCGGGCGTAGGCGTAGTGCGGCAGGACCACGGTGATCCGGCCGGCCGACGCACCCCGGGCGGCGTCGAGCATGAAGAGCAGCTCGGCGAGATGCTCCTGGGTCGGAGGGACCAGCGGCTGGATCAGGAACACGTCCCGTTCCCGGCAGTTCCCCTGCAGCTGCACCTCGATGCAGTCGTTGGCGAACCGGGAGATCTTGGTCGGCATCAGCGGGACCGCGAGATGCTCGCAGATCTCCGCGGCCAGTTCAGGATGGGCAGATCCGGTGAAGACGGCGATGTCGCGCACGGCCACATGCTAGGTGCCCCGGTTACGGGGTCGTCAGGGACGGTCCGGCACCGTTAGCGTGCTCTCATGAACGGACTGGCGGTCGCGTGCCGGCGGGTGGTGCACATCTACCGCGCCGAGGCGGGGGACGTGGTGGCCCTGGCCGGGGTTGACCTCTCCATCGCACCGGGCGAGACACTCGCCCTGGTCGGGCCCTCCGGGTCCGGCAAGTCCACCCTGATCGCGCTGCTCGCGGGCCTGATGCGCCCGTCCGCCGGCCGGATCAACGTGGGCACCTACGACATGGGCAAGCTCTCCGACGCGGAGATCTCCCGGCTGCGCGGCACCGAGGTCGGCGTGGTCCTCCAGGGCGCCGCCCGCAACCTGCTGCCCTATGCCACGTTGCACCGCAACATCTGGCTGGCCCAGCGCCGCGCCGCGCACACCCGCGGCATCAAGCTCGACGATCCGGACCGCATCCTGGACCTGGTCGGCCTGCCCGGTCAGGGCCGCCGCAAGCTGGCCGACCTCACCCCGGGTGGCCGGCAGCGCGCCGCCCTGGCCGTCGGCATCGCCACCGGCCCGGGACTGCTGCTGGTCGATGAGCCGACCAGCCGCCTGGACACGGCCGGCCGCGACGAGGTCCTGGACGCACTCGAAACGGTGAACCAGGAACGGGAGACCACGATCGTGGTGGTCACCCACGACAACGAGGTCGGCTCCCGCCTGGGCCGCGCGGTCACCATCCGCGACGGCCGGGTCGGCGCGGAGGGCCGCGACGGCCAGGACTTCGCCGTGGTCGCCGGGGACGGCACGGTCCAGCTGCCGCCGGAGGTGCTGGGCTCCTATCCGCCCGGCACCCTGTTCACCGTCCAGCACGTGGACGGCGAGGTCACGCTGGTCCCCGGCGGCACCGAGGCCGCCTGACGGTCCGCGCGGCCTCCGGCGCGGATCCGGCCCGCTCGGCGGTCACGGATCCAGCATCACGCCAAACCCGATTCGGTACGCCTGTGCGGAGTCCCGCCGAGCAGCGCGAGGCAGTCCCGCCCCCGGACCGCCCGGCGACCGCCGGGCGGATCGTCAGTAATAGCGGCGCCGGCGGCGCTGGCCGGGCCACATCTTCCGGGTGAACAGCAGCGCCGCGCCGAAGCTGGCGACCACCACCACGATGACCAGCGGGGAGCTGAGGCCGCCCGAGCTCTGGTTCGTGCCGACCGCGGCGAGCGCCGGTGCGGGCGCAGCCGCCGAGGTCGTGGCGGCGGCCGGCGGCGGCGCGGTGGGCAGCGCGGCGAAGTCGACGATGTTGCTGCTCTCCAGCAGGGTCATGTGGGTCATCACGAACTGGTTGGCCCGCTGCGCCAGCTTCCGCACGCTGTCGTTGCGGGTGCTGGCCCGGATCGTCGCGATCGCCGGGAAAATCTTGCCGTGCGCGGCGCGCAGCCGGTCGATGTAGATCTGGTCGAAATCGGCCCCTTCGGCGTTGCGCATCTCGCCGAGCCAGCCCTGCTGATCGGCGTTGGGCGCGTTGGGCAGCGTGATGCCCAGCTTCTTGGCGGCGGCCCGGTCCATCCGGTCCAGCACCACGTGCTGGGCGGCGATGTTCTTGCCGATCTGCTGGATCCGCGGGTCCTTCGACTTCTCCTGCGCCATCTGACCGGCCGGAATCTCCCACAGACCGGCCAGCCGGACCTTCACCACGAAGTCCCGGTCGGCCGCGGAGACCGCGCCGTCCCCGGTGTCGGTGATCAACTGGTTCGGTGGGTCCGGCACCCCCGGCTCGCTCGCCTGGGCGGCCTGAGACTGCAACAGGACCAGCGCCAGGACGGCGAAGACGAGCCCGATCCATCTCCGTTCGGTGGCGGCCACACGAACCTCCTTCACAGCCCTCGCACAGCTTCTTATGCACGAGAACGGATCCGGACCACCCGATGGATCAATCCGCGCCAGAGTCTTTCGGCCCTGGCGAAATCTTCGTCGAACCGCTAGCCCGTCTCCGGGTCCTCACCCGGCCGCGATCCCGCACGCCGCACCACGGAGGCTCGGAGTCACCTCTAGACCGAGGCTACGGCGTGGACCCGCATCGCGCCCGGCAGCAGCCGCCGTACACCTAACCGCACCGCACGCCGACCCTCGCCGCACACCTAACCGCACCGCACGCCGAATCGCAGCGCACGCCGGACGCCGCCGCACGCCGCACGCCGGACGCCGGACACCGGACGCCGCCGCACGCCGCCGCGCGCTCGGCCGGCTGCCGAAACGCCGCCTAACCGACCCGGCGGCGGAGATCCCGCCCGCCGGCCACGGCCGCCACCAGGTAGGGCAGCAGGACCGCACCCGTCCACCAGAGCAGCACACCCCATCGGGGCTGACCCGGCAACGGCAGGTCCGGTGGGTTCACCCCGGCGAGCGGCAACGCCCACCCGGTCAACCGCCAGCCGGCCACCCCGACCAGCATGCCCACCAGCACCGCGGCCGTCACCAGCACCGGATAGGTCCAGAACGTCGCCTGCCCCGCCGGCCCCCGCCGCAGCCCCTGGATCCGCATCGCCACCAGGTCCTCGGTGCGCCGCCCGCGATCCACCGCGACGGTCAGCACCAGCGCGCCCACCCCGAGCAGCGTCGCCAGCCCGGCCGCCAGCAGATAGAACCCCAGCGACAGCGCCGGCCCCTGCCGGTCCAGCCGCTCCCGCACCGCCGCCGTCCCGGTGTCGTCCACCACCGTCAGCCCCTGCGCGGTGAGCCGGTCCACCACGTCCGGCGGCGCCGCCGGGTTCAGCCACACCTGCGCGGCCTGGGCGCGTCTGGTCCCGGAGGTGAGCAGCCCGGTGTATCCCAGGTCCACCAGGTACGCTCGCCGGCCCAGCTGCGGCACGGCCGGCAGCGCGGCGACCGGATCGACGCGCAGGGTGTCGTCGGCCAGCCCCTTGATCGCCTCGGGGGCCGCTCCGGCGTACGCGATGGGCAGCGGATCCGGCACCCCGGCGGGCCGCAGCCGGGCCACCTCGCCGTAGGAGGGTGCGACGGTCACCGCGAGGGTGACGCCGTCCGGCCCGGTGGTCAGCTCGCCGGACTTGCCGGCCAGCCACCGGTCCCCCAGCGAGTGGATCGTCATCCGCGCCTTGACCTGTGTCGCCCCGCTGCCGCCGACCTGCAGCCCGTTGATCCGGCAGCCGTGGCGGCAGACCAGTGGCTGCTGCCGGTACGTCGCGCGCCCGGCCCGCAGCCGCCCGAGGTCGACGGTCGCCTCGCCGTCCGGGGAGGAGACGCTGACGCTGAGCTGGAGCCGATCGCTGTCGCTGGTGACGTCGACGGCGAGTTCCGGCCCCTCGATCACCGTCGGTTCCGCCTCGACCGGGCGCAGCCGCTGCGCCACGGTGGCCGGCGACTCGGCGTCCAGCGGCCAGGTCGCCACGGCGGCCAGCGCCCGGCTGTCCACGGCGAGCCCGGCCACCGGGACGTCGGTGCCGCTGGAGAGCTGGGTGACCGCCATCGCCCACCGCCCGTCCGGGTCGGCCCCGCGCACCGCGGCCAGCAGCTGCCGGGCGGAGACCGGCTGCACGGTCAGCACCCGGGCCGCGCCGGAGCCGAGCCGGGCCTGGGTGTCCCGCCCGCGCGCCCCGGTGTCGATGGCACAGGCCGCGTAGCCGGCCACCGCGGCGGCCGCCACCAGCAGCGCGAACAGCCGGGACGCGCCGGGCCGGCGGGTGACCTGCAGGCCGGCCAGGGCCGGGCCGAGGCGGCCGCGGCGGAGCGCCCCGGCGGCGAACCGGCCGAGCACCGGCAGCAGCGCCCGGGACAGCAGCAGGGCCAGGGTGAGCAGGATCAGGGCGGGCGCGAACAGCCCGATGCCGGTCAGCGAGCCGTCCGACAGCACCAGCTGGACGCCGGTCAGCACGGCGAGCACCAGCAGCACCGCCTCGCCGAACGGGACCCGGCCGGCGCCCGGCGCGGGAATCCGCCGGAGCAGCGCGGCGACCGGGCGGGTGAGCTGGCGTCGCTGGGCGGCGACCGCGGCGAGCAGCGCGATCAGGGCGGCGATCGGGGCGTAGCGCAGCGAGGACCAGTCGGCGGCCTGGCCGACGCCGGGGAACCGGACGGCGGCCACCGCGTTGATCAGGACCTGCCCGGCGAGGCAGCCGGCCAGCGCGCCGGCCAGCACCGCGACCAGGCTCTCCCCCGCCGCCAGCCACCAGCGCGACCACCACCGGGCGCCGCGCAGCGCGACCACCGCCAGCTCGCTCTGCCGGCCGTCGGCGCCGTAGCCGACGGTCAGGTGGATGCTGAAGCAGGCGAGCAGCACCAGCGGCACGGCCAGCACCGGGACCAGCAGCCGGGACGCGGCCCGGCCCTCGTCGATCCGGTCCAGCAGTTCCGGGATGTCGGTGTCGATCTGCAGGGTGTCGTCGAGCTCGGCGGCGGCCTGGTCGAGGCGGCGCAGCTCGGCGCGCAGGCCGTCGATCCGGTGCACGTCGAGCACCCCCGGGGCGGCGACCCCGTCGATCGCCATCTCGGTGCGCACCCGGTCGGTGGCGGGCATGGTCATCGAGGTGGTGAAGACCGGCTCGCCGGAGCCGACGTCGGCGCCGCCGACGAAGTAGCCGTGCCGCCCCCAGTACGTCCCGCCGGGCTGCACGGCTCGATAGGTCCCCGCCACGACCAGCGCTTTCGGCTTGCCGGCCGGCACGAAGCGCGGGACGCCGGCGGAGCCGTCCGGGCTGGCGGCGGCCAGGGTGATCTCGTCGCCCGGGGCCAGGCCGAGCCGGTCCGCGGTCCGCTCGCCGAGCAGCACGTCGCTCTCGCCGAACAGGCAGCGGCCAGCCACTATCGTGACGTGGGCGCAGACGTCCTGCCGGAAGACCAGCCGGGTCGGGTACCGGTCAGTTTTCTCCAGCCCGACGGTCGGCGTCTCGGCGGAGTAGAAGTAGCGGAAGCCGGGCAGCGCGATCAGGGTGCCGCCGAGGTTGGCGAAGTCGTCGGTGCCGCCGCCGGCCGTCGCGTCCTGCACGCCGCGGACGGTAAGGGTCAGCTCGCCGGTGGACGCGGTGGCGACCTGCCCGGCCGCGACCGCCCGGTCGGCGGCGATCAGGTACGCCGGGGCGGCCACCGCCGAGGCGACCGCCAGCAGCGACAGCAGGGCGAGCGTGACCGCCTGGCCGCGGCGGTGCCAGACCATCGCCAGGACCAGCGTCAGCATCGGTGCAACCCCCGGATCAGGGGGCGCAACGCGAGCCAGCCCACCAGGCCGAACAGGATCAGGGCGGCCAGCGCGGCAAGTGTCACCACGCCGGGCGACAGCGGCGCCGGCGTGGACAGCACCCGCCAGCCGTCGGTGAAGGCCGGCACCGGGGTGCCGGTCGCCGCCACGCTCAGGATCGCGGCCAGCACACCGGTCAGCACGCCGGTGACGATCAGCGCGGCCGGGCCGGAATAGCCGGCCCCCACCGCGACCCGGGCGGGCAGTCCCTGCCGGCGCAGCGCGGTCAGCTGGTCGGCGAGCGAGCGCCGCTCGGCGGCGATGCCGACCGCGACGGTCACCGCGGCCAGCAGCATCGCCGCCGTCCCGGTCAGCAGCGCGAACCGGACCACCGCGGCCGGGCCCTGCCCGCGCAGGCGCTCGGCGAGCTGCCCGGCGGTGGTGTCGGTGCCGATGGTCAGGCCGGCGGCGGTGAGCGCGTCGACGATCCCGGACGGGGCGCCCGGGGCCAGCCAGACCTGGAACTCGCCGCCCGGGTCGGCGACCCCGGACAGCCGCCGGGTGGCGTCCAGGTCGACCAGCACCCCGGACCGCCCGACCACCGGGAGCGCCGGGACGGTGGCGGTCACCTGGACCGGGGCCGGTTCCCCGTACGCCTCCAGCAGCGCGTCCGAGTACCGCCACGCCTCCGGGGTGGGGCCGGCCAGCACCACCGGCAGCGGCCCGCGCGTCCCGGCCGCCCACAGCTCGGCGCCGACGTGCTGCTGGCCACCGGAGTTCCGGTCGGCGATCAGGCGCAGCGCGCCGCCGGTGGCGGCCACGTCCAGCGCCGACCCGACCGTGCCGGGCCGCCACCTGGCGATGTCGCCCAGTGTCGTAACGTCCAGCACCACCGGCTCGGCCCCGTCCTGGCGCAGCTCGCGAACGGTGACCGCGGCACCGGGCGGCGGTGGCCGGGTGCGGCCGGTCCGATCGGGTGCCGAGGTGAGCGACCAGTTGACGATCTGGCAGCCGGGCGCCTCGGCGCAGCCACCGACCGGCACGTCGACGGTCCGCTCGCCGGCGCCCAGCACCCCGAACGAGACGGTGACCGGCGCCCCGGTGGCCTCGTGCCGCAGGCTCAGGCTCAGCGCCACCGGCTGCGACCCGTCCCGCCGGTAGCGCAGGGTCAGCCGGTCGCCGGTGATCGGTGGCAGGCCGCCCTGGTTCGCCGCGGCGGTGGCCAGCGGCAGCGCGGTGACCGGGCCGTAGTCCGGGCGCCAGGCGGCGATCGCGGCGAGCCGGGTGGTGTCCACCTCGAGCACCCGCACCTCGCTGTCCTGGCTGACCACGGCGGCCATCGCCGCCCGGCCACCCGGGTCGGCCCGGCGAACCGCTTCGACGAGCGCGGTGCGGTTGGTGCCGGGCACCGTGAGGACCCGGACCGCGCCCAGGTCGGCGGTGCTGCGCTCGGTGCGGGCCGCGCCCTCCGCCCACTGACCGCCGGCCGCCGTCAGGAACCCGGCCACGCCGACCACGACCAGCGCGAAGAGACGCTCCGCGCCGGCCGAGCGGGACAGTTGCAGGGCGCTCAGGCCGAGCCGCAGCCGGCCGCCGCGCAGTGCCGCGCGACCGGCGCGGGCCGCGACCCGCCCCAGCAGCCGGGCCGCGAGCAGCCCGACGGCCAGGGCGACGAGGGCCGGCGCGGCAGCGTCGACGCCCACCGCGGCGCTCCCGGACCGGGCCTGGAAGAGCGCGGCCGCGGCGACGGCGAGCAGCAGCGCGTCGGCCAGGGCGGCCCACCACGGGTTGCCACCGGGGGCCACCGGGCGCAGCAGCGCCGCCACCGGCCGGCGCAGCACCGCGGCCTCGATCAGGGCCAGCACCGCCAGGCCGCCGAGCAGCACCGCGCCGGCCGCGACCGCCGACCAGGTCAGCGCGGCGGACCGGTCACCGGCGCCGGGGACCCCGCCGATCAGGACCCGGGCCAGCAGGACGCCGATCGGGGCGCCGAGCAGCACACCGAGCGTGAGCGGCACCAGGTGCTGGCCCCAGACCAGCCGGAGCACCCCGGAACGGCCGACGCCGCGCAGTTTGAGCAGCGCGGCGTCCGCGCGCCGGGCCCGGGACGTGTAGCGCCCGGCCAGGCCGATCGCGAACCAGGTGAGCACGACCAGCTGCACCCCGGCGGTGAGCACGCCGCGCAGCACCGTGGACCGGTCCCGCGCGATGGTGCCGAGCAGCCGGCGGGTGTTCGTGCTGAGCTGCACCTCGTCGACGCCGAGCCGGCCGTCGGCGGCGGCCAGCTCGGCGGCCAGCGCCCGGTCGCCGCGGATCATGGCGTCCGGCAGGACGACGTCGTAGACGCTCGTCGCGGTCCACAGAGTCTTGTCGCGGAACGTGGCGACCGGGACGAAGACCGGGTCGAGCCCGCCGGAGCCACGGAACGGATCGCTCGCCCAGTAGGGCCCGTCCGGGTCCTGCCGGGTGTAGAGCGCGACGACCCGGACGGTGACCGTCCCGGAGACCATCGAGGTCTGCGTCTCCAGCGTGCCGCCCCGCCCGACGCCGAGCCGCCGCGCCGACTCCTCGCTGATCGCCGCCTCGCCCGGCGCCGACGGGCACCGGCCGTCGAGGCGGGCGTGCTCGCAGAACCCGTCCCGGAACGCCACTCGCACCGGCACCCCGGACGCGCCGCGCACCAGGGTCAGCGAGGCGAACAGGCCGGTGACCGGCTCACCGATCGGCAGGCGCAACCGGTCGCGGACCCGGCCGGCGAACGCCGTCAGCGCGCCGGCCGGATCGCCCGCGGTGTTCACCCCGCGCTGGGCGGTGAGCACCCGCTCGGCGGCGCCGGCCGCCGCCAGGTCGGCGGTCGCCGACCTGTCGGCCGAGGCATAGGCGAACCACGGCCCGGCCACCGCGACGGCGGCCGCGACGGTGGCCAGCACCAGAATCGTCAGCACCTGTGCGGTCCGGGTCCGCACCGCGCCGAGCACGAGCGCGAACATCGATCCTCCCCGTTTCTCCGGGCAGGTTACGCGCTCGACGCCCGCCGTGGTGCCCGCAAGTTCCGGCCTGTGGACAACTCAGCCGCGAGCCCAGGTCGCGGCGCCGTCGACCAGGTGCAGTTCCCGGTCGCAGACCGCTGCCGCCTCCGGGTCGTGGGTGGCCAGCACCACCGTCGCGCCGCGGTCCGCCTCGGCGCGGAGCAGCTCCAGGACCTTCTGCCGGTTGGCCGCGTCCAGCTCGCTGGTCACCTCGTCGGCCAGCACCACCTCGCCGCGCAGGGCCAGTCCCCGGGCGATCGCGGCGCGCTGCTGCTGGCCGCCGGACAGCTCCTCGATCAGCTGGTTGGCCTGCCCGGCCAGGCCGACGGCGGCCAGCGCGTCGGCGGTCCGGCGGCGGGCGTCGGCGGGCGATCCGCCGGTCGCGATCACCGCCACCGAGATGTTCTCGGCGGCGGTGAGGATGGCGGCCAGCCCGTTCTCCTGCGGGATCAGCACCACCCCGCGGCCGACCGCGGCGTCCCGGTCGCCGAGTGGGTCACCGGCCACCGTCACCGCGCCCGAGCGGGGTGCCAGCAACCCGGCCATCGCGCTCAGCAGAGTCGTCTTGCCGGCTCCGGAAGTTCCGGTGATCGCGAGCACCTCCCCGGGGCGCGCGCTGACTGTCACGTCGCGCAGCACCGGTTCACCCGTCCCGTACCCCAGATCCACCGACGCCAGGTCCACCGAAGTCATCCGTTCCTCCCGTTCACGGTCTTCGCCTCAACGCGATTGCGCAGGTCACGCCCGGTGGCCAGGGCCACCAGGAAGAGCACGGCGGCCACCGCGCCGCAGGCGCCCAGCATGGCGCCGGGCCGCGGCCAGGCCGGCAACGGCAGGTCCGGCGGGGTGAGCCCGGCCAGCGGCAGGGTCCACCCGGTCAGCGCCCAGGCGCCCAGGGCGACGAGCAGGCCGACCACCGTCGCGGCGAAGACCAGGACGGCGTACGTCCAGAGCGTCGCCCGCCCGGCGGCACGCCGTCCCAGCCCCTGCACCCGCAGCGCGGTGAGGTCCTCGACGCGCCGCCCCCGGTCCACCGCCGCCGCGAGCACCAGCCCACCCGCGCCGAGCAGCACCGCGAGACCGGCCGCCAGCAGGTGGAACCAGAGCGCGAGCGCCGGACCCTGCGCGGCCAGCCGCAGCGCGGTCAGGCCGGCCCGATGGTCGCCGGTGACGGTCAGGCCCCGCGCCGACAACCGGTCCACGATGTCCGCCGGGGCCCGGTCGTTCAGCCACACCTGGGGCAGTTGCGCCTCGGCGGCGTCGACCGCCACCCGGTCGGCGTACTCCAGGTCGACCAGGGTGCCGTGCCGGCCGAGCAGTGGCACCGCCGGCAGCTCGGCGACCGGTACGGCCGGCAGCGGATCGGCGTCCAGCCCGGTCAGCACCGCGCCGGGCGGCAGCGGACCGGCGTGCGCGACCGGCAGCGGCCACGGCGTGTCGGCCGGTTGCACCCAGGCCGCCGCGGACAGCCCGCCCGAGGCGTCCAGGTCGATCCGCAGCCCGTCCGGGTCCGCCGCCAGCCTGCCGTTCGCCGCCATCCGCCACCCGCCAGGGTCCCGCAGGCGCTCGGCCGGCACCGCCGTGGCGACCGGGTTCACCGTGCCCAGCTCGTTGATCACCACGCGGCCGGTGATGCCGAGCGCGGTGCCGACAGCGGTCAGCCCGATCCCGTTGAGCCGGCAGCCGCCCTGGCAGAGCCGCACCCGCTGCTGGTACACCCGCCGCCCGGGCTGGAGCAGGCCGAGCTGTACCTCGGTGTCGCCGCGCCCGTCCACCGAGCTCAGCGCCAGGCTCAGCCGCAGCCGCCGGCCCACGCCCAGGCCGGTCGTGGTGGCCGCCACGCTGATGTCGGTGCCGGCGAAGGCCGCCGGCTCGGCCGCGTCCGGGCGCAGCCGGGCGGCCACCGCCCGCACCGCCGGAGCGCCGTCCGGCCAGGCGGCGACCGCGGCCAACCGGGTGCTGTCCACCGCCAGGCCACTCGGCACTGCCGGGCCGCCGCTGGGCAGCCGGCTGACCGCCATCGCGAAGTCGCCGTTCCGGTCGACCGCGCGGACCGCGGCGAGCAGCTGTTGCCGGTAGACCGGCCCGATGTCGAGCACCCGGGCGGCGCCGGTGCCGAGGACCGCCTCGACGTCCCGGCCGCGGGCCGCGGTGTCCACCCCGCAGGCGGCGTACCCGGCCACCCCGACCGTGGCCACCAGCAGCGCGAACAGGCGTTCGGCGCCGGGCCGGCGGGACAGCTGGAACCCGGCCAGGGCGGTGCCGGGCCGGCCCCGGCGCAGCGCCCGGGCCGCCCCGCGGGTCAGCACCGGGACCAGCAGCCGGGCCGCCACCAGCGCGAACGCCAGGATCAGCAGGGCCGGGGCGAACAGGCCCAGGCCGGTCAGCGAGCCGTTCGAGAGGGCCAGCTGGAGGCCGGCGACCACGGCGAGGACCACCACCACCGCCTCGGTGATCAGCACTCGGCGGCCGCGCCGGGCCGGGTTGCGGCGCAGCAGCGTGCTGACCGGGCTGAGCAGCTGGCGGTGCTGGGCGGCGACCGCGGCGGCCACCGCGGCGACGGCGGCGAGCGGGGCGTAGCGCAGCGACGACCAGCCCGGGTCCACGCCGACGCCTGGGAACCGGCTCGCCGCCACCACGTTGACCAGCAGCTGCCCGGCGAGACAGCCGGCCACCGCGCCGGCCAGGACGGCGACCAGGCTCTCCCCGGTGGCCAGCCACCACCGGGTCCACCAGCGGGCGCCGCGCAGCGCGACCACCGCGAGCTCGTCCTGCCGTCCCTCGGCCCCGTAGCCGACCGCCAGGAAGATGCTGAAGCAGGCGAGCAGCACCAGCGGCACGGCCAGCACCGGGACCAGCTGGCGGGCGGCGGCCCGGCCGGCGTCGATCCGGTCGAGCAGGCCGGGCAGGCCGGTGCTCAGCTGCACCCCGGAGCCGAGCTTGGCGGCCGTGTCGCCGAGCCGGTCCACCCCGGCGCGCAGGTCACCGAGGCGGTCCACGTCCAGCGCCGCCGGCCCGGCGGTGCCGTCGATCGACACGTCGCTGCCCGGATGGTCCATCGCGGCCACCGTCGCCATGAGCGTGAAGACCGGCTCGCCCGGCCCCCGGCCGGGCGTCGCGGTGAAGTAGCCGTGCGAGCCCCAGTACGCCTCGCCGGCGTCCCGGATCGTGTAGGTGCCGACCACGGTGAGCCGCTGCGGCACCGCCGCCGGCACGTACCCCGGGGTCTGCGCGTCGTCGTTGAACCGGGCCCCGGTCAGCGTGACCGGGTCGCCGGGGCGCAGCCCGAGCCGGGCCGCGGTGCGCTCGCCGAGCAGCAGCTCACCCTCCCCGGCCGGACAGCGGCCGGCCCGCAGGGTCAGGTGGTCGCAGACGCCCTGCCGGAAGACCATCCGGGAGGCGAACTCCAGGCTCGGCTCGATGCCGACGGCCGGATACTCGGTGGCGTAGACGTAGTCGAACCCGGGCAGGTCGACGAGCGCGGCGGCGACGGTGGTGAAGTCCAGCGGCGGCGGGGCGAGCGGGTCCGCACCGGCCCGCGGGTTGAGCGACGCGGCGATACTCAGACCCAGCTCGCCGGGGGCGGCGGTGGAGATCTGCCCGGCCGCGACCGCCCGGTCGGCGGCGATCAGGTAGGCCGGCGCGGCCACCGCCGACGCGACCGCCAGCATCGCGAGCAGGGCCAGGGTGACCGCCTGGCCGCGGCGCCGCCAGACCATGGCGAGGACGAGGCCGGTCACAGCGCCGCTCGCAGGCGCCGGACGAGCGGCTGAACGGCCAGCCAGCCGGTCAGGCCGAGCAGGGCGGAAGCGGTCAGCAGGCCGAACCCGAGGGCGAGGCCGCCGAGCACCGGGGGCAGCGGCAGCACGTCCCAGCCGTCGGTGAACGGCGGCACCCGGGTGCCGGTCAGCGGCCCGGTGAGCAGCGCGGCGAGGGTGCCGCCGAGCAGGCCGGCGAGGATCGGCGCGGCGGTTCCGGCGTACCCGGCGGCGACCGCCACCCGGGTCGCCAGTCCCTGCACCCGGAGGGCGCGCAACTGGTCACCGGCGCCGCGCCGGTCCACCGCCGCGGCCACCGCGCAGGTGGCCGCCGCGAGCAGCAGCCCGGCCAGCCCGGCGAGCAGCCCGAATGCGGTGACCGCGGCCGGGCCCTGCCGCCCCAGCTGGGCGAACCGGCCGGCCCGGGTGCTGTCCCCGGTCACCTGCAGCCCGGCCGCGGTCAGCGCCGCGACCAGGCGGTCCGGCGCGCCGGCCGCCAGCCACACCTGGTACTCGCCCGGCGGCTCGGTGTCGCCGGTCATCCGGCGCAGCGCCTCCAGGTCGGTGAGCACCCCGGAACGGCCGAGCACCGGCAGCGCCGGCACGCGCCCCCGGATGCTGATCGGTATCGGACCGGACCCCAGACCGAGGACCGGGTCGTCGAGCTGCCGGGCCTGCGGTCCGGGCCCGGCCAGCACCACCGGCAGCGGCAGCGTGACGTCCGCCGCCCAGGCCTCCGCGCCGGCCACCGGCAGCATCATCGCGTTCTGGTCGGGGGCCAGGCGCAACACCCCACCGGCGGTGGAGACGTCGAGCGCGGCGCCGTCGCCACCGGACCGCCACCGCCGCACATCACCGAGTTCGGCCGGGCCGAGCAGGTCCGCCGCCGGGTTCGCCTGCCACATCTTCCGTACGCCCACCGCACTCCCCCGCGGCGCCACCTCGGCCGTCACCTCCGGACCGGCGGGCGTGGTCACCGCCCAGCGGACGATCCGGCAGCCGGGCGCCGTCGCGCAGCCCCGCACCGGCGCGCTGACCTGCTGCTCCCCCGGCCCGAGCACGCCGAACGACACCGTCTCCGGCACGCCGGTCCCGTCCTGCCGCAGGGTGAGCGTGAGCTGCACCGGAGCCGGACCGTCCCGGCGCACCCGCACGGTCAGCCGGTCACCGGTGACCAGCGGCAACCCCGGCCCGGCGGTCCCGGTCCCGGGCGGTGACACGGCCAGCGGCTCGCGGTCGGCGACCGCGGCGTACCGTCCGCTGTCCACCGACAGCACCGGCGGGTCGGTGGTGGTGTCGACCACCGCGGCCATCGCGGTTCGGCCGTCCGGGTCGGCCGCGCGGACCGCGGTGAGCAGGGCGGTCCGGTTCGCCGCCCGCACCCGCAGCACCCGGGGCGCGCCCTGCTCGGCGGCGCCGCGCTCGTCCCGGGCGACGCGTTCGCCGGACCAGGCGCCGGCCGCGGTGAGGAAGACCGCTACCGCCACCACCAGCAGCGCGACCACCCGATCGGTGCCGGGCTGCCGGGACACCCGCAGCGCGGTGAGCCCGGCCGGCAGGTGCCCGCCGCGCACCCAGGCGGCGCCGCCCCGATCCGCGGCCCGGGCCAGCAGCCGGGCCAGCAGCAGCGCCACCGTCAGCGCGAGCAGCGGCGGGGCGGCGCGGGCCAGCCCGCTGCCGGCGCCACCAGCCCGGGACTGGTAGACGGCGGCGCCGGCCACCGCCACCAGCAGCAGGTCGACCAGGCCGGACCGCCAGGTCGCGGACGTCGCGGCGCCGGCCCCGCGCAGCAGGTCGGGCACCGGCCGCCGGAGCACCAGCGCCTCCAGCACGGCGAGCACGAGCAGGCCGCCGGCCAGCACGGCGGCGACCGCGGCGAGCGACAGCAGCAGCGCCGCCCGCCGGTCGCCCGGGTCGGTGACCGGGCCGGCCAGCAGCCGGGCCAGCAGATACCCGGCGGGCGCGCCGAGCAGGGCGCCGGCCAGCAGCGGGACCAGATGCTGGCCCCAGACCAGGCGCAGCGTGCCGAGCCGGGTCGCGCCGCGCAACTTGAGCAGGGCGGCGTCGGCGCGGCGGTCCCGGCCGGTGTAGCGGCCGGCCAGGCCGACAGCGAACCAGGTGAGGACCAGCGTCTGCACGGCGGCGGTGACCACCCCGTCGCGGATGGTCACCCGGTCCCGGTGCAGGGTGGTGAGCAGGCCGGCGCTGGTGGTGACCAGGCGGACCTTGGCGGCGGCCAGCCGGGCGTCGGTCTCGCGCAGCTGGGCGGCCAGGTCGAAGCCGCCGGCACCGCGGAAGAGCCGGTCCGGGATCCGGCCGTCGAGGGTGAGCGTGGGCGACTGGAGCGCCTCGGCGGCGAATGTCGACAGTGGGGTGAACGCCGGGTCGAGTCCCTGGTCCTTGCGGTACAGCGGATCACTCCAGTACGGACCGTCCGGTTCGGCGGGCGTGTAGCGGGCCACGACGGTGAGCACCACCGGGACCCGCCCCGGCGTCTCGACCAGGCTGACCCGGTCGCCGAGACCGAGGCCGAGACGCTGCGCCGCGTCCCGGCTGATCGCCGCCTCACCGGCTCGGCGCGGGCACCGCCCGTCCAGGCCGGCCCGGTCACAGAACTGCTCGCGGAACGCCGCGGCGAGCACCGGCCGGGTCGCGCCGCCGGCTACGTTCAGGGGCTTGACCAGGCCGAACACCGGCTCGTCGAGGGGCATCGGGAGCATCCGGCGTACCGAATCCCGGAAGTCCTCCAGGGCCCCGGCGGCGTCGCCACCGGTGAGCGCACCCTGCCTGATGGACAGCATCCGCTGCGCCGCGGGCGCGGCGGCGAGATCCGCCTCGGCGGCCCGGGCGGTGGCGGCCGCCGCGTACCAGGGCCCGGCGGCGACGACCGCTGTGGCCACGACGGTCAGCGCCAGAATGGTGAGCACCTGCGCGGTCCTGGTCCGCACGGCACCGAGAACGAGCGCAAGCATCCATCACCCCCGATAACCGGGGACGGTACTAGGTTCTGTCGCGGGATTCACGTGCGAGCGAGGCGAGGTTCAGGTGGGGGCTGCAGGGCCCGCGTGAATCCCGCGACAGAACCTATAGCCAGCCGCGTTTCTTGAGGTAGAAGAAGAGGGCGCTGGCCGAGACGGCGATCAGTGCGAGGCTCTGCAGGAATCCCCAGAACTTCCCGAATCCGGGATAGGGCAGGTTCTGCCCGAAGTAGCCGGTGAGCGCGGTCGGCACCGCGATGATCGCGGCCCAGGCGGCGAGCTTGCGGGTGACGTCGTTGAGCACGTTGCTCTGCTCGGCGAGGTCGGCGTCGAGCAGCTCGTTGATCCGGGTGAGCGAGTGCTCGATCGACTCGACGGTCCGCTGGGCATGGTCCTCGACATCCCGGTAATACGGCTTCAGATGGTCGTTCACCAGCTCGATCTCGGCCCGGTCGACCTCGTGGACCAGGTCCGGCATGGGAGCCACCGCCCGGCGCAGGGCGGCCAGCGCGCGGCGCAGGGCGAAGCCGCGCAGCCGGACCGGCCGGGGCGCGCCGCCCTCCCCGAGCATCACGTCCTCGACCGAGTCCATCGCCTCGTCGATCGCCCGGGCCGCCGCGTACTGCCCGTCGACGACCAGGTCGAGCAGACCGTAGACCAGGTAGTTCACGCCGCCCTGGACGGCCAGGTGCGGTTCGGTGTCCCAGCGCTCGATCAGCCGGCGCACGTCGGAGTCCGCCTTGCGCACCGTGATCAGCACCCGCTTGGTGATGAACGCGCTGATCTCGGTCTTGTCTGTCCGCGGACCGGTCTCGGCGGGCCGGTACTCCACCGCGTAGACGTTGATGAACAGGTGACCGGGATAGTGGTCCAGCTTGGGGCGTTCGTGCTCGGCGAGGGCGTCCTCGACGGCGAGCGGGTGCAGGTCGAACTCCTCGGCGACGGCCGCGAGATCGGCCGGCTGCGGCTGGTAGAGGTCCACCCAGGCGAACGACGCGGGATGCTCACGCAGGTGGCCGGCGAGTGCGTCGAACCCGAAGTCCTGCTCGATCACCCGGCCCTCGGCGTAGAGCCGGGTCTGCACCGGACAGGAGATCACTGTGGTCACCGTCCCACTATGCCCAACGGGGGAAACGGGTCTACCTTGAGCCGTGACTTGGCTCGACCATCTGCTGACCTCGTTCTACACCGCCAAGTGGCAGGTGACCCCGGACCAGGCGATCTACTGGCGCGAGATCGTCGGTAACGCGTTCGGGCTCGGTTCGGCGCTGTTCGGCCTGCGCCGCAACGCCTGGGCGTGGCCGGTCGGGATCGTCGGCAACGTGCTGCTGTTCACCGTCTTCCTGGGCCAGGCGCTCGGCAACGACCAGGGCACCCCGCTGTACGGCCAGGCCGCCCGCCAGGTGTTCTTCCTGATCACCAGCGTTTACGGCTGGTGGCGCTGGCAGCGCAACCGGCGGCTCGACCACGGCACCGCGGTGGTCCCGCACTGGGCCGGCCACCGGCAGCGCCTGATCTTCGTTCCCGCCGCGCTGGCCGCCGTGGCCGGCTGCTTCTTCGTGTTCCGCGCGATCGGCGCCGGCTTCCCGGTCCCCTGGTGGTACTACCTGGCCGACTCGTGGATCTTCGTGGGGTCGATGCTGGCGACGTTCGCGATGGCCCGCGGCTGGGTGGAGTTCTGGCTCTGCTGGATCGCCGTCGACCTGGTCGGCGTACCGGAGCTGCTGCACTTCGGCTACTACCCGTCAGCGGTGCTCTACGCGGTCTACGCGGGCTTCGTCATCTGGGGTTTCGTCGTCTGGCTGCGGCTCTCGCGGCGCTTTGAAACGCGTCAGGACCAGGTGTACGCCCACACCGGCGACTAGTCCCCAGAAGGCCGCGCCGACGTGCGCCACGGTCATCCCGGACGCGGTGGCGGCCAGGGTGACCAGGGCGCCCTCGCGGGCCGGCCGGTCGTCGAGGGCGCCGGCCAGGCTGCCCAGCAGCGCGCCCAGCAGGGCGACCCCGCAGACCGCGGCGACCAGCGGTTTCGGCAGCGCGGTGAAGAAGCCGACCAGGCCGGTGCCGAGCAGGCCGCAGACCAGGTAGAAGGCGCCGCAGGCGACCCCGGCCACGTAGCGCAGCCGCGGGTTCGGGTGGGCCTGCTCGCCGGTGCAGATCGCCGCGGTGATCGCCGCCAGGTTGATCCCGTGACTGCCGAACGGGGCGAGCAGCACCGAGGTGAGGCCGGTGCCGGTGAGCAGCAGCCGGTCGTCCGGCTGGTATCCGCTGCTCTTCAGCACCGCGAGGCCCGGCGCGTTCTGCGAGGCCATCGTGACGATCAGCAGCGGCAGGCCGATGCTGACCAGCGCCGACCAGTTGAGACTCGGCACCGTCAGGTGCGGGAGGGTGATCCGCACCGGGATCCCGCCGAGGTGCAGGTCGTGGCCGAGCGCGGCGACCAGGGTGCCCGCCGCGAGGGCGAACAGCACCGCGTAGTTGGGCAGCAGGCGCCGGCCCAGGAAGTACCCCACGAGCACCGACAGGACGATCGCCGGCGCGCCCGGCAGCTGGCGGAACGCCTCCAGCGCGAACGGCAGCAGGATGCCGGCCAGCATCGCCGAGATGATGCCCCGCGGCACCCGGGCCAGGATCCGGCCGAACAGCCCGGAGAAGCCGAGGATGGTCATCCCGGCGGCGGCGAACAGGAACGCGCCGATCGCGTCCGAGTATCGGTACGCGCCCAGCGAGCCGACCAGCAGCGCCGCACCGGGCGTGGACCACGCGGTGATCACCGGCATCCGGGTGACCAGGCTGAGCACCAGGCCGGACAGACCACTGCCGACAGCGATCGCCCAGACCCACGAGGTGGTCTGGGCGGTGGTCAGGTGGGCGGCCGAGGCGGCGGTGAGCACCACCACGAACGGGCCGGAGAAGCTCACCAGGACGGCGACTAGGCCCGCTACCAGGGCGCTGATCGGTACCTTCACCCGGAGAAGTCGACCACGGCGGGCCGACTTCTCCGATACCGGGCGTCAGACCGTCTCAAGAACAGGGACCGGCACCCGCTCCTCGCTGACCCGCGCCCGCCGCAGCATCCAGAGGCTCACCGGTACCCCGGCCAGCACCAGCAGCGCGGCGACGACCATCGAGAACTGGTACCCGACCAGGTAGCGGTGCAGCTCGCTGCCGGTGGTGGCGCCGGCCCGGTTGCTCAGGATGGCGCCGAGCACCGTCACGCCGAGCAGGCCGAAGACCTCGCGGGAGACGTTGAGCATGCCGGAGGCGACACCGGCCCGCTCGGGCGGGAGCGCGCCGACCACGACCTGGCTGAGCGGGATCAGCAGGCCGCCGCCCACGCCGTAGAGGGCGAACCAGGGCAGCAGGTCGAGGTACTCGGTGCCCTCGCCGTACCGGGCGATGCCGGCGATCGCGGCACCCATCACGGCCAGACCGAAAGCGGTCACCCGGGCGACGCCGAAACGGGCCTCGAAGCGGGGTGCCAGGACCGCGCCGACAGCGGTGATCAGTGCCAGCGGGACGAAGCCGGCGCCGGCCTCGGTGGGCGAGAAGCCGAGCACGTTCTGCAGGTAGATGGCCATGTAGAAGTAGATGCCGAAGACCCCGAAGGCCCACAGGCCCATGGCCAGCAGGCCACCGGTGAACATCCGCAGGCGGAAGAAGGCCAGGTTGACCATCGAGTCGGCGGTGCGGGCCTGCTGGACGACGAAGGCCACTGCCGCGGCGGCGGCGACCGCGAATGATCCGAGGATGAGGCCCGAGGTCCAGCCCTTGGCGTCACCCTCGATGAGGGCGTAGGTGAGGGCGAACAGCGCGAGCGAGGAGAGCGCCAGGCCGAGCGGGTCCAGCCGGCGCAGCGAGCCGGCGGCCCGGGTGGCGCCGGCGCGGCGCGGCATGGCGATCGCCGACAGGGCGAAGGTGGCCACGCCGATCGGCAGGTTGATCAGGAAGATCCAGCCCCACGACACGTGCTGGCTGAGCACGCCGCCGGTGAGCGGGCCGACGGCGAGGGCGAGCGCGCCGACCGCGCCCCAGATGCCGATCGCGGTGCCGCGCTCCTTCGGATCCGGGAAGAACTCTTGCAGCAGCGCCAGGGCGGCGGGGGAGAGCAGCGCCGCCCCGATGCCCTGGACGGCGCGGGCGCCGATCAGCAACTCCTGGCTACCGGCCAGGCCGGCCGCGACCGACGCCACGGTGAAGATCCCCAGACCGGAGAGGAACACCATCCGGTGTCCCAGGACGTCGCCGATGCGGCCACCGGCCAGCAGCAGGCCGGCGAAGACCAGGATGTACGCGCTGGTGATCCACTCCAGTCCGGAGATGCTCAGGTCGAGCTCCCGCTGAATGCTCGGCAAGGCGACGTTGACCACGTTGTTGTCGAGGTAGGTCATGAAGGTGCCGAGCGCGACAGCTACCAGCGCCCACCACCGGCGGTTCTTCTCCATCGGTCCCTCTCCCCTGTACGACGTACCTGTACGCCGTCCTTGTACGTTGTACATGTACCTCGTATATGAGACCTGTACGTTGTATGGTTGTCAAGTGACTCCGGCAGAACGACTCAGCAAGGCGGCCGTGGCCGAGCGCGCGCTGCGCCTCGGTGACGAGGAGGGCCTGGACGCCATCACCATTCGCCGCCTGGCCAAGGAGCTGGGCGTCACCCCGATGGCGCTGTACTGGCACTTCAAGAACAAGGACGAGCTGATGCTGGGCGTGGTCGACCACGTGCTCAGCGGGGTCCGGGCCGACCGCAGCGCCGGCGATCCATGGCAGAAACAGCTGCGCGCCATCGTCGAGACGGTGGTCGGGGTGATGCGCGCCCACCCGTGCCTGCCCGACCTGCTGCACGCGGCGGACAAGACCCGGGCGGACAGCTTCACCCGGGCCACCAACGACACGCTGACCCTGCTGGCCGAGGGCGGATTCGACGTCGAGCAGTCCTACTGGATCGCGACGTACCTGCTGAACGGCGCGATGGGCCTGGTCGCCGGTCAGCCCGACTGCCCGGCGAACGTGCCGCCCGAGCAGGCCGAGGAGTGGCGCCGCCAGAAACGGATCTCGCTGGAGTGCCTGCCCGCCGACAAGTTCCCCATGATGATCGAGTTCGCGAAGACCTATCGGCAGGCGCCGGACGTCGAGCGCTACTACAACTTCGGCCTCGACCTGCTGATGTCAGCCGTGGAGGCGATGGCCACCCGGGCCCGCTGATCCCCGGCCCGCCGAGGTTCCCGGCCGCCGGAGACCATCCTCGCTGCCGCGATGCCGCCCTGGCATTTCCGGATCTTCATTCGGTACGACTCGGAGTCCCGTGCCGATCGGCTCGCGATGTCGCGGCCCGGTCCGGACCGCGGCGCGTGTCGTGCGGGTCCGCTCGGCGCACGCGACACTCCGGCCCGCTCACGACCGCAACGCGCCCCCAACCCCGGCTGGCCCCCACGGTGGCCTCCGGACCCACGAGACAACCACCACGACCAGCCACGGAACCCCGGCTGGCCCCCACGGTGGCCTCCAGACCCACGAGACAACCACCACGACCAGCCGGGGAACCCCGGCTGGCCCCCACGGTGGCCTCCAGACCCACGAGACAACCACCACGACCAGCCGGGGAACCCCGGCTGGCCCCCACGGTGGCCTCCAGACCCACGAGACGACCGCCAGGACCAGCCGGGGAACTCGGGCTGGCTCTCACGGTTGCCTCCGGACCAGCGAGACAACCGCCAGGACCAGCCGCAGGACCTGGTGGCGGTTACTGGGTGTAGGTGGACAGGAAGGTGCGGATCCGGCCGACGGCGTCGTCCAGGACCTCGGTGGGTGCCAGGAAGACCAGGCGGAGGTGGTCCGGGGTGTCGATGTTGAAGCCGGTGCCGTGCGAGATCAGCAGGTGCTGCTGTTCGAGGAGGTCGATGACCAGCCTCTCGTCGTCGTGAATCTTGTGGACCTGGGGGTCCAGCCGGGCGAAGAGGTAGAGGGCGCCGGACGGCTTGACGCAGTCGACGCCGGGGATCGAGGTGAGCTGGCGCCAGGCGTGGTCGCGCTGTTCGAGGAGGCGGCCGCCGGGACGGATCAGCTCCTCGATGCTCTGGTAACCGCCGAGCGCGGTCTGGATGGCGTGCTGGGCCGGGACGTTCGGGCAGAGGCGCATGTTGGCGAGCAGCTGCAGGCCCTCCAGATAGTCCGCGTCACCACCGGGGAAACCGCTGGTGGCGAGCCAGCCGGAGCGGAATCCCGCGGCACGGTAGGTTTTCGACAGGCCACCCATGCTGACCACCGGCACGTCCGGGGCGAGTGCCGCGAGGGTGTGGTGCCGCGCCCCGTCAAAGACGATCTTGTCGTAGATCTCGTCCGCGAAGATCATCAGCTGGTGCTGGCGAGCCAGCTCGATCATGCCGAGCAGCGTCTCCTCGGAGTAGACGGCACCGGTCGGGTTGTTCGGGTTGATCACCACCAGGGCGCGGGTGCGCTCGGTGATGCGGGACGCCAGGTGCTCCAGGTCCGGCTGCCACCCGGTGCTCTCGTCGCAGCGGTAGTGCACCGCCCGGGCGCTGCACAGGTTCACCACACCGGTCCACAGCGGATAGTCGGGGCTCGGCACCAGCACCTCGTCACCGGTGTCCAGCAGCGCCTGCAGGCACATCACGATCAGCTCGGAGACCCCGTTGCCGAGCAGCACGTCGTCCGGCTGCACGCTGGTCACGCCCTGGTTCTGGTAGTACTGCGCGACGGCGACCCGCGCCGAGTAGATGCCCCGCGCGTCGCTGTAGCCCTGCGCGTCCGCCAGGTTGTGGATCACGTCCGCCATGATCGGCTCCGGCGTGGCCAGGCCCCACGGCGCCGGGTTGCCCAGGTTGAGCTTGAGGATCCGGTGCCCGGCCGCCTCCAGCTCCTGTGCCCGGCGCAGCACCGGGCCCCGGATGTCGTACTTGACACTCTTCAGCCGCTGCGCCTGCCGCATCGGAACTCCTTCAGCTCGGCATTGCCGGAACCACCCGGCACACCCCGGGAACGATGCCAGCCCGAGCCGGGTTCCTCCAGCGAACCACCCGACAAGGAACCGCCGGCCTCGGCGAACGCCGCTGTCCGCGTCCCGGATGGTGAGCGCGGACGGCGTACCGGAAGCGGGTCTCGATCGTCTCAGGGGTGCTGGGCGAGAGCGGAGTAGTCCGGGAGGTCGATGGCGTTGGCGGCCTGGTGCAGCGGCGCCATCATCGCGGCCATCATCCGATCGCGGCCGGGCAGGCGGGACAGCACCGCGAGCATCACCATCGACATCCGCACCTGGCCGGCGCTGCGGAGCACCATGCGCTTGATGTTGGCCGGGCCGAGTCGCTGGTTGCGCTCGGCGAACTGGCGCATCCGGCTCTCGTAGGCGGCGAAGCCGGCCCGGTGATCGCCGCCGGCCGCGGCCAGCTCGCCGGCCAGCAGATAGGCCCCCACCAGCGCGAGGCTGGTGCCCTGGCCGGAGGCCGGGGAGGCGCAGTGCGCCGCGTCGCCGAGCAGCGCGACCGGACCGGCCGACCAGCTGTCCATCCGCACCTGGGCGAGCCGGTCGTAGTAGAGGTCGGGGGCCTCGGTCACCGCGTCGAGCAGCCGGGGCACCTCCCAGCCCTGCCCGGCGTAGGCCTCGCGCAGGGCCCGGCGCGGGTCGCTCTCGTCGATCCCGGCCGGCTCGGTGAACAGGAACATCGCCTTGGCGGTGGACTGGCCGGCGGTGCTGTAGACGAGCGTGGTGCGGCCGGGGCTGACATAGGTCACCTCCTCCCGGTCGAGGCCCAGGTGGTTGGGGACCGTGCAGATGGCGACCCGGTGACCCATGTCGTGGACGAAGCCGGACTCCGGGCCGAAGGCCAGCTCCCGGGTCCGCGAGTGCACCCCGTCGGCGCCGACGATCAGGTCGAAGGTCTCGGTGCGGCCGCTCTCGAAGGTGACCGACGTGCCGTCCAGGGCGGCGATCGCGTCGCCGAACCGGTAGTCCACCTCGTCGCGGGTCAGGTCGAACAGCAGGCGGGTGAGGTCGCCGCGGAGGAGCTCCGCGTCGTGCTCCTCGCGACCACCGAAGGTGTCCCCGTTCATGCTGGCCACCCGCTTGCCGGTGCGGTCGACCACCGCGCCGGAGCGGACGTCGGTGCGCAGCTCGCGAGCCCGCTCCAGGATGCCGGTCCGGCGGGCCACCTCGAGGGCGGCACCGCGGATGTCCACCTTGTAGCCGCCGTCGCGCAGGGCCGGGGCCCGCTCGACGACCGTCGGCCGGAAGCCGTGGCGGCGCAACCAGTACGCCAGCGTGAGGCCGGCGACACCGGCGCCGGAGATCAGGACCGTCTTCGTCATGGGAGCGACGATACACATGTGTGAGACAGTTGTGCAAGACAGTTGTCCCAGCACTCTGGACGGTTGAATTGCACGCTTGTTTCAGAGGGACGTCTCAGACGGATACACTCCCTGCCATGGGAAATCGTGAGGCTCTGCTCGACGGCGCGAAACGCTGTCTCTACGAGAAGGGCTACGCCCGCACCACGGCCCGGGACATCGCCACCGCCGCCGGCACCAGCCTGGCCGCCATCGGCTACCACTACCGCTCCACCGAGGCGCTGCTCAACGCCGCGTTGTTCCAGGTCATGCGGGAGTGGGGCGACGAGATGGCCAAGGCCCTCACCGCCGACGACCTCGACGACGCCGGCCCGCTGGAGCGATTCCAGGGCGTCTGGGCGCGCATCATCGAGTCGTTCCGGACACAACGGGCCCTGTGGGCGATGCAGCTCGAGGTGGTCACCCAGAGCCAGCGGCAGCCGGAGATCCGCGAGCAGCTGGCGGCCGGGTTGTCCGAGGCCTATCTGGGGCTGGCCGAGCTCTTCGACACGGCGCCGGCGCCGGCCACCCCGGCGGAGCGGGCCGCCGTGGGGGCGTTTCACCAGGCGCTGCTCACCGGGGTGCTGACCCAGTGGCTGATCGACCCGGAGAAGGCGCCGTCGGCGGCCGATCTCACGGCGGCGCTGCGGCGGATCGCGGGGTCCATCGCCACGTGAGGCGGGCGCGGGGCTCAGCCGTACCGGAAAAGGGTCTCGGGTTTCACACCGCCTGATCGGGGTGGTGGCGTTCGAGCTGACCGGCTGGCGGCCCCTGCTGCTGATCTTCCCGAACACGTTCGAATACTTCTTCATCGCCTACGAGGCGTACCGCTTGTTCTGGAATCCGGCCCGGGTGGCGTTGCGGTCCTGGGTGATCACCGCGGCCGCGATCTGGGTGTTCGTCAAGCTGCCGCAGGAGTGGTGGATCCACATCGCACAGCTCGACTTCACCGACACGGTCGCCGAGGTCCCGTGGTTCGGCCCGGCGGTCGTCGCGGCGGTGGTGCTGCTCTACCTGGTCTACTGGTTCGCGGTACGCCCGCGGCAGCCCGATCCGGACTGGTCGTGGCACGTCGCCGCCGACCCGTTGCCCGCCGCGGCGGCAGGCGTGGCGGAGCGCAACCGGTGGACCGCCGCGCACAGCCGGGTCGTCTCCGCCGGGACGCTGGAGAAGGTGACGCTGATCGGCCTGCTCTGGGTGATCTACTCGCAGGTGCTGCCCGGCACCGCGGCGACACCGGTGCAGCTGTTCCTCGGCACCACGCTGATCGTCGTCGTCAACGCCGTGATCAGCCTCGGCGTCGCCCGGTCCGGGCGCGGGAGCCAGTTCATGCTGATCGCCTTCGGCATCCGGGTGGTGCTGAACGCGGGCCTGGTGGTGGCGGCCGGATGGCTGCTGGACAATGCCGGCCGGCACTTCGACCCGGCGGGCGCGCTCTTCTTCGTGCTGCTGCTCAGCCTGCTCACCCTCGTCGACGACAGGTATCGGCCGATCTACGAGATGCGCTTCGCCGCGGCGCCGGAGCCGATAGGTCACCGGATCGACATGCCTTAGGCTCTGCGGCCGTGTGGTCGATCAAGAAGAAGAGTGACGTTCCGGAGTTCTGTCGCTTCCTCGACGAGGACGCCGAGCGCCTGCGCCGCGCGCTGCGGGCCCAGGACTGGCCGGCCGCCCGCGGGATCCTCGAGGCGACCGATCCCGAGCATCGCTCCTACTACTTCGCGGTCGCCGCGGCCACTGTCGGTGTGGAGCGCTGGGTCACCGACACCCCGGACTCGGTGCTGCCGCTCCTGCTGCGGGGCGCCGGCCTGCTGACCTCGGCCTGGCAGCTGCGCCGGGACGGCCTCGCCAGCACGATGAGCGCCGCCGGGACGGAACTCTGGTCCCGGCTGGTGCGGCGGGCCGAGGAGTGCGTCGAGGAGGTGCTCCGTCGGGATCCCGGCCGGGCCGACGCGTGGACCTGGTCGATCGCCCTCAGCCGCGCCCTGGAGCTGCCCGAGCAGGAGCGCCGGCGGCGGTTCCAGCGGCTGATCGAGATCGAGCCGGACCACTGGTTCGGCCACCAGCAGATGCTTCTCGCCCTGTCCCCACGGTGGGGCGGCAGCTCGGAGGCGATGTTCGAGTTCGCCCGTACGCGCGCCGCGGCGTTCCCCGGCACGCACCTGGCCGCCCTGATCGTGCTGGCCCACCAGGAGGAGATCGAGCATCGGGCGTACCTCGCCGAGCCGGACGATCCGGATCGCTCGGAGGACATGGAGTACTGGGAACCGGCGGCCGTGATGGACGAGGTCTGGGAGGCGGCGCAGGCTTCGTTCTGGCACGACGACTACCGGATCTCGCTGCTGACGCCGATCGTCTGGAACCACTTCGCCTGCGCGTTCGCCTGGGGCGACTTCCACGAGCCGGCCTGGAGCCTCTTCGAGTCGATCGGCGACGACTGGATCACCAGGGAACCCTGGGGCACCGTCACGTTCTTCGCCCGTACCCGCGCCTACACCGAGAAGAATCGCTGATCAGTCATGTGGCCTTTCAAGAAGCAACAAGACAGTTCGCCGTACGCCGAGGGCCCCGACCGGCTCGAACTCGCACTCGGCAACCGTGACTGGCCGGCGGTCCGGGACATCCTCACCGCCTCCGATCCGGAACGCCTGATGTTCCGGCTGAGGTGGCTGTCGCATCATCAGGGCCTGGAGGAGTGGATTCCCGACGTGGTCCGCGCCGAGCCGGACGCCACCCTGCCGCGGCTGGTCTACGGCGCCCGCGCCATCTCCTGGGCCTGGGAGGCGCGCGGCAACGGCGGCTCCGAAACGGTCGGCCAGGACCAGTGGAAGATCTGGTTCGATCGGCTCAAGCTGGCCGAGAACTGCCTCGACAAGGTGGTCGACCGTGCCCCGGACTGCGCCGAGGCCTGGCACTACCTGGTGATTCTCGGCCGGGCCCGACAGCTGCCACTGGCCGAGCAGTGGCGCCGGTTCGACCGGCTGATCGCGATCGACCCGACGCACTTCTACGGGCACGAGCAGATGCTCGAGAACCTGATGCCGAAGTGGAGCGGCAGCACCGAGGCGATGTTCGACTTCGCCCGGACCAGGGCCGCCGCCTGTCCCGGCACCGACATCCCGCTCCTCGTCGCGAAGGCGCACCTGGAACATCGCCGGTCCGCCGGTGGTGCCGGTTATCTGCGGCGCAACGAGGTGGCCGGCGAGATCTACGCCGCCGCGCACAACTCGTTCTGGCACGACGACTACCAGCGGTCGCGGGCGACCCCGCAGGTCTGGAACCACTTCGCCTACGGCCTCACGATGGGCCGCTACTACCGGGAAGCCTGCGCCGTCTACGACCTGATCGGCGACGACTTCGTCCGCACCGCCCCGTGGAACTCCACCGAACGCTTCCTGGAGCTGCGCGACCGCGCCCGCGACCGGGCCGACGACCTGATCTAGGCCGTGGCCCACTGCCGGGCGCCGAGCACGATGAGCCGCAGCTGACGCCCCGCGGCGTCGATCACCCGGGCCGCGGCGTCGGCGTCGTCCGGCGGGGCGTCGAGCAGCGCCGCGGCGGTCCACACCATGTGGTTGACCATCAGGCTGGTGACCATCCGCAGGTCGGCGGCGATCCACCGGTCGAAGCGCGGGCCGCCGCGCAGCTTGTCGGCGGCCAGGTCGGCGGCCAGGTCGGCGGCGAACAGGTCGAGCTGCTCGGCGATCGCGGCGCGGACGGCCGGGACGCCGCCGTGGCGTTCCCGGGCGACGAACCGGAAGTGCTCCCGATGGTCGTGCACCTGCCGGGCGAGGACGCCGATCGACCTGGTGATCACCTCGTCGCTGGAGCTGAGCCCGTCCCGGACCGTCCGGATGGTGGCTCGCAGGCTGCCGAGGGACTCGTCGACCAGGGCCACACCGAGGCTGTCGACATCCGGGAAATGCCGGTAGAAGGCGGCCGGGGTGACGCCCACCGCACGGGTGATCTCGCGCAGGCCGATGCTGCTCAGGCTCCGATCCTCCATCAGGCCGAGCACCGCGTCGAGCAGGGCCTGTCTGGTGCGTGCCTTCTGCTCCGGCCGGGTGATCCGGTCGGGCGGCGTCGAATGGCGGTGGCTCATGTCACTCAGTAAACACCTGTGCACTGAGTTGGCGTAAGCCTATGGTGGATTCAGTAAACAGTTGTCAACTGAAAGGGGGTCGCAGATGGCCGCCCTGATGGCCGCTCTCGCGCTGATCGCCCTGTTCGTCGGCCCGGCCCTGCTCACCGGGCAGCCGATGCTCGTCGCGGTCGGCGTGCTGCTGGCCGCCACCGTTCTCCTCGTCACCCGGCGGGCCGCCGCGCTCGCCCGGCGGCGCTGACCCGGGAGGGATCGTCATGAACTTCGTCAAACGCGTCGGCAGCCTCGACGACCGTGCCGTGGGTGCGCTGGCCCTGGGCGTGGCCGGCCTGTTCTTCTTCAACATCGTTCTCGGCCCGACAGCCATCGCCCTCGGCGCCGTCACCGCCCGCCGGCACGGCCACGGCACCCCCAGCCGCAACGCTGGCCTGATCGGCATCGCGCTCGGCGCGGCCGACCTGCTGGTGCTGTTCGCCCTGATGGCCGGCCAGTTGCGCCACGGCGGCCTGGTCTGGCACTGAGGCAGCCGGTCAGCGCAGCGGGATCGGCCGGCGGAAGCGGATCTCGGCCGGCATGGTCACCTCGCCCTTGCGGTTCGCGATCACCTGACCGGCCAGTTCCAGCGTGCCGGTGCACTCCCAGGTCCCGGCCCGGATCGCGGTGAGCGCGCCGTCGGCCACCACGCCGACCAGCCCGCGCAGGGTGAACTCGAGCAGCGCGCGCATGCCGACGGCGGCGACCGGCAGGTCGGCCAGATGCACCTCCACGCTCGGCCGGTAGTCGACGGTAGCGGTGTGCGTCGCCATCTCCACCAGTTCCCGGCCGCCGGGGTTGGCCAGGCTGCGGGTGGCCGCGTCGACCAGTGCGGTGTACCGGTTCCAGCCCTGCTCGACCATGTCGGCCACGCCCATGTCCAAAATCCCGTCAGCGACCCTGCCGACCTCGGCGAGCACCGCGTCCTTGCCGGCCGCCGGCATCCGGCCGAGACCGTCGCGGATCTCGCCGGCGGCCGCGCCGGTGCGCACGGCCTCGGCCAGGGCGGTGACGGCGTCGCCGGGGCTGTCGAAGAACAGGGCTCGGACCGACGGGCCCGTGGGTCCGGTCATGGTGGCTCCATAAGGTCGTGGACGGCGGGCGGCGGGTGCCGTACGACCAGCCGGACGACCCGGCGCGGGGCGGCCCCCGGGTTGCCGGGCGACACCGCGACCGGCCCGGCCGGCAGGACGGCGACCACCGCGACGCCGGCCGGCAGCGAGGTGCTCCCGGCGTCCCGGCGGGTCCGCCCGGACCACCGGCGGAGCACGGTCCGCCCGCCGATCAGGACCACCCCGACGAGCGCTACGGCACCGCTCTTCCAGACCATTCGCCAGAGCTTCTGCCACCAGGATTCGTGCTCCTCCTCGGCGGCCAGCACACCGATGCCGGTCCGGCCGTCCGCCGTGCCGGGGCCGGCCTGCCCGGCATAGGTCACCTGCCAGAGCAGGGTCGCGATGCCGCGCGGCGCCCCCTCGGGCACCACGACGTCGGTGACCCAGCCCCGCGGGGTCCTGGTGCACGCGGCCAGCACCCCGCCGGGCGCGATGCCGGCGTTGCAGCCGGTTATCGCGGGCCCGCCGGCGTAGGACCGGTGCGTGACACGGACGTGCTGGCCGGGCCGGACCGAGGCCGGCTCCACCGCCGCACCGAACTGCGGATCGGCCCGCTCGCGGTCCAGCACCCGGTACGCGATGGTGCCCTGCCCGGCCCCCGCCCCGGAAGTCACGTCCCAGAGCAGCGGCAGGTCGCCGGGCTCGGCGCTCCTCGGCACCCGCAGCATCGCTGTCCACCGGCCGCCGACGCCGTCGCATCGCGCGATCCTCCCCCCGTCGAAGGCGGCCCGGCAGCCGGTGACGGTCGTCCCGGGAGTGACGGCGGTGATCGTGACGCGCACCGCCTGGCCGGGCTTGGCGACCTCCGGTTCGGTGCGGGCCACGAACTCCGGCCGCGGCGCCCCACCCTTCCCGGCCGGCGACGGGTCCCGGACGGGCAGGCTGGGCAGGATGGGCGGTGTGGTGGCCGGGGCCACGGTGGGCGACTTCGTCGTTCCCGTCTTGCGCAGGACCTCGAACGGCAGGTCACCGTCGTCGACGAGGGGTTCGCCGGCCTCGTTCACCGAGGCGACACCCCAGCGCAGCAGGGTGGCGCCGGCCGGTGTCCCGTCCGGCACCACGGTGTGGACGAGCCAGCGTTCGTCGGTGGCCTGGCAGGTGTCACCGGGCTGGTTCGGGAAGAACCCCAGGCATCTGACGATGGTGACGCCCGGAACCGCCGGGCCGATCGTCAGTGTCACCTCGTCACCCGGGTAGCCGCTGCCGGGCTGGGCGGTCACCGTGAAGTGCACCGGTACCGCCACCACCTCGACGTCGAGCGTGCCCGCGGCGGAGCCCGGCTTCTCGTTGGGCCGGGTGCTCCGGTAGGTGAGGGTCCACGGGATCCGCAGGATGCCGCCGACCCGCGCGGTGGCCGGGACGATGAGCACCGCGGTGTGCCCGGCGCCGCACCCGGCCGCGCCGCGATAGGTGAGGGCGCAGGTGTCGACGGTGACGCCGGTGGTGCCGCTGCGGAAGGTGACGACCAGCGGCAGGCCGGGTTGCGCCGTCGAGGGCGTCACGTCGAACCTCGGTGGCGCCACCGCCACCCAGACCCGCAGGTGCCCGTCGCCCTTGTCGAAGTCCTCACCGTCGCGTCGCAGGGTGAAGGTCCACGTCAGAGTCAGCTGCCGGCCCCGCGGGGCGTCCTGCGGCACCACGATCCGGACGGTCCTGGTGGTGGCGGCCTCCGGGGCGCACTCCCCGGTCACCCCGGCGAAGGTGGCATGGCAGTCGGTGAGGCCCACGGCGGCGTCGTTGACCGCGAGGGTGACGTCGAGGGGCCGGCCCGGCTCGGCGATCCCGGGATCGGTGGTCCCGTCGACCCGCAGGACGGTGAACGGCACGATGCCGGACTCCGGGGCCGGGGGCTCCACCCGGAGGACGGCGGGAGGCTTCACCGTGGCGATGCCACCGCGGGTGAAGGTCATCTCCCAGTGCAGTTCACCGCTCTCCGGCACGTCGACCGACACCGAGGCGGACCGGCCGTCGATGGCGACGCATTCCACCGCGTCCTGCCCGTCGAAGCGCACCGCGCAGGTCGATATCACCCACTCCTCTTTCGTCTCGCGGACGGTCAGGTCGACCCGGGTCCGGCGGCCGGGTAGCGCCTGCGCCGGTGTCGCTCGCGCACCGGCAAACGGTGCGGCCGCCGCGGCCGGGACGTCGAGGGAGGACGCCGGCCGGGTGAACGGGGCCGGCGCGAATCCGAGAAGAACCACGACGCAGGTCAACCAGCGCGTGGCGAAACCCTCCACCCTCGCCACAGTGAACCCGTCGGCCGTGCCCGTCAGTCATGTCATGGACACCGGAGAGTGAGCGACGGCTCCACCGGACGGCCACGCCGGTTGAGCATGGCCGTCGGCGAAGGGCAGGCCGGCCGGTGCATCACGGACCAAACGGTGGATAGCAGAATTCATCGCCACCGACTTAGCTGTTCTCAGCAGCCGATCTTGGCTGCCGGGAAGCAATGATCTGCCGGGCATCTGGTCGCCCTCGGTCCGGCAGGGAGCTAGAGGCGAAACCGGCCCCGAAGGATTCTCGACCACTGGTCGAGATGCCCATCGAGGAGTACGGACATGAAGGTCATCTTCCGCACGGCGCGTCGTTCTCGCAGAGAACTCGACGGGTAACGACCCGCAGCCGTCCCTTCCTTTTCGCCTCGCGACCGCGGACTCCGCTGCCCACGCGAGCGCTGCGTCACTGCGAGTTCGCGCCTTCGTCGCGCGCGGCCGCGGTTCTCCGATCTACCGCCTGCCGCGGTAAGACCAGAAAGCACATTCACATGCTCGGACAGCATCTCGGCATGCCCGGGGAAACCGGCATCGGGAAGATTGTCATCGCCTGCTTCCTGCTCCTTTTCCTGGCCGTTTTCACCTACCGGTTCGTCGCCCGCGGTTTCGGGCTGGGTCCGGAGGACACCTGAGATGAGCCTGCTCACCTCCGGTCCGGACCAGGACACCCTCGTCGAGGCGGCGCCGCGCCGCGCCGACCGCCACCACGCCGCGCGCCCGGCACGGCCGGCGTCGCTGGCCACCCGCCAGTGGCTGGTTTCGATCTTCGTGGTCGTCGTGCTCGCCGCCGTGACAGTGCTGGTCCTCGAACAGACCAGCGATCTCGCGATGATCGGCTACTGGTGCCTCGGCGCGTTCATCGTCGCGGCCTGTGTCGTGGCGTTCAGCAAGGGTCGCCGCTACCTGCACCTCCCGCCGGCGCCGGGTCGCGTGCTGTGCATCGTCCCCGCCTACAACGAGGATCCCGAGGGCCTGCGCAAGACGGTGCTCGCGCTGCTGCGGCAGACCGTCCCGGTGCGGATCGTCGTCATCGACGACGGCTCCCAGGTGCCGGTGGTGCCGAGTGTCGACGATCCGCGGGTCGAGTGGCGCCGGCAGGAGAACACCGGCAAGCGGGGAGCGCAGGTCAGCGTGCTGCGCAGCTTCAACCGGGACGACTTCACGTTCGTGCTGACTGTGGACTCCGACTCCGAGCCGCACCCGGACGCGTGTGAGCAGCTGCTGCGCGCGATGTCGGATCCGCGCGTCCAGGCCGCGACCGGCATGATCTACATCCGGAACCACACGTCCTCCTGGGTGAGCATGGCCGCCGACATGGACATCGGCACGTCCTGCGTGATGATGCGCGCCTCGCGGTCCATGCTCGGCGCCCTGGAGACCACCTCGGGCGCGCTGGCGCTGTACCGCAGCGAGCTGCTCTACGACCACCTGGACGCCTACGCGGTGGAGTGCGGCACCGGCGACGACAGGTGGCTGGCCCTGCGCGGGTTGCGCCGGGGACAGGTCGTCGCGGTGGCCGAGGCCCTCGTCGAGACCGACATGCCGGACACCCTGCGCGGCACGTACAAGCAGCGGCTGCGGTGGGCGCGGTCCTGGTGGTGGATGCTGCCGTACGTCTTCAAGTACCTCGACGGCCGCCAGCTGCTCAGCCCGCTGTACGGCATCCTCCAGCTGCTGATCACCCCGCTGATGACGCTGTACATCGTGCTGGCCACGGTGACCAGCTTCGGCACCCGGTACGCGAGCCACCCAGTCACCCTGCTGGCCTACGTCTGCGCGTACGTCGTGGTCCGCTACTCCCTGGCGGCGCTGTACCTGATGGGCCGGCCCGGACTGTCCCGCAAGGAGCGGACCCGCCTCTTCTTCCTCGGCACACCGGCGGCCATCCTGCTGAACGTGATCCTGCTGCTTCCCACCCGCTACCTGGCGCTCGGCAAGCTGTTCGACAACCGCTGGCAGACCCGGGAACTTCCGCCGGCACGGTAGCGCGTTCCCCGTCACGCCGACCCCGAAAGGAACCGCTACCTTGCACTCCCGAAAAAGCCGACGCCTCGGCGGACTGGCGGCCGCGTCGCTCCTCTTCGCCGGGCTCGGCATCGCCCCGGCCGCGGCCCGGGCCGACGACTTCCGCCCGATCGCCAACGACTGTTCCGCGGGCTATGTCACCTTCACCTTCGACGACGGCCCGGACACCAACACCCCGGCGGTCCTGAACACCTTGACCGGGCTGAATCTCAAGGGCGTCTTCTTCGTCCTCGGGTCCAAGCTCACCAGCGACCCGGCCAACGCGGCCATCGTGGCCGGCGCGGTGGCCGGCGGGTTCTCGATCCAGAGCCACGCGTTCGACCACTCGTCGTGGACCGGGGCGTCCACCGGATCGGATCCGCTGACCGAGGCCCAGATCATCAACGAGCTGGACGCCGCGTCGGCGGCCATCGTCGCGGCCGGCGCACCCAAGCCGACCCTGTACCGGCCGCCGTACGGCGACATCAACGCCTGGGCCGACAACATCGCCGAACACCGCGGTTACCGCATCGTCATGCCGTGGGGCACACCGGGCGGCAACATCGTCGACTCGCGGGACTGGACCGGGATCTCCGCGACGCAGATCGCCGCGAACGTCACCAACGGCTACACCGCCAACGGCAACTCCTACCCGGGGATCAGGAACGAGTCGATAGTCGTCATGCACGACGGCGAGTACGACACGACCCGGAACGCCATCGCCGCGCTGCAGCCGATCGTCGACTACATGAACGAGCACCACCTGTGCTCGACGTCGACGATCCGCGACGACGCGACAGGCGGTGTGGTGCCGCCGCAGGCCTCTCCCCCGCCGGCCACCGGCAACCTGGTCAAGAACGCCTCGCTCGAACAACTGCGGAGCACCTCGGCGACCTCCGAGCCGGCCTGCTTCCAGCAGTCCGGGGCGGACCTGGCGAACAACGTGGCGACCTGGTCGACCACCGCCGACGCGCACACCGGAGTCGTCGCCGAACGGGTCGACGTGACCGGTTGGACGGCCGGTGACCGCAAGCTCGTCCCCAGCCAGCGCGCCTCCGAGGCGGCCACCTGCGTCGCACCGGCCACGCCGGGCATCCGGTACTCGGCATGGGTCTGGTACAAGGGCGCCTGGGCGTTCACCGGCACGACCCCGACCAAGGTCAGCATCGCCACCTACTACCGCAACGCCGCGGGCACCTGGACCTACTGGGCCTCCAGCCCGACGTACGCGCCGAGTTCGGTGTGGAACCTCGCCAACTACGTCACGCCGCCACTGCCCGCCGGCGCCACCGCCATCAGCTTCGGCCTGGCGATCAACGGCAAGGGCACCCTGATCACCGACGACTACACGCTCCTCGCGAAGTAGCGACGTCCCCCCACCGTTCCAGAACCAGAAAAGGAACAACCATGTCCTTGGACCTTGTCGTCGTCGGTCTCGGATACGTCGGACTCCCGCTGGCCCAGGAAGCCTGCCGGGTGTCCCTGGCAGTGGCCGGGCTCGACCTGTCGGCTCGCGTCGTGGACGGTCTCAACGACGGGCGCTCCCACGTGGGTGACCTGTCCGACGAGGACGTCAGCCGGATGCTGGGCGCCGGTTTCCGCGCCACCACCGACCCCGCCGTCATCGCCGAGGCGCACACGGTGGTGATCTGCGTGCCGACGCCGCTGAGCGCGGACGGCGGCCCGGACCTGAGCGCCGTCCGCTCGGCCGTCGCCACCGTCGCCGCCCACCTGCGCCCGGGGATGCTGGTGATCCTCGAGTCCACCACCTACCCGGGGACGACCGAGGAGGAGGTGCTGCCCCTCCTGCAGGCCGGCGGGCTCCGGGTCGGTGAGGACTTCTACCTGGCCTTCAGCCCGGAGCGCGTCGACCCCGGCAACACCGAGTTCGGCATCCGCAACACCCCCAAGGTGGTCGGTGGTGTGGACGAGGCGTCGACCACCGTCGCCGCGGCCTTCTACGGCAAGTTCGTGGACTCGGTGGTGACGGCCCGCGGTTCCCGGGAGGCCGAGATGGCCAAGCTGCTGGAGAACACGTACCGGCACATCAACATCGCGCTGGTCAACGAGATGGCCCAGTTCTGCCGGGAGCTCGACATCGACCTCTGGGACGTCATCCGGTGCGCGTCCACGAAGCCGTTCGGTTTCCAGGCGTTCTACCCCGGCCCCGGTGTCGGCGGGCACTGCATCCCGATCGACCCGAACTACCTGTCCTACCAGGTCCGGGCGAAGCTGGGCTATCCGTTCCGGTTCGTGGAGCTGGCCCAGGAGATCAACAACAGCATGCCGGCGTACGTCGTCCAGCGCGTTCAGGAGCTGCTGAACGAGGACTCCAAGCCGCTGCGCGGCGCCGAGGTGCTGTTGCTCGGCGTCACCTACAAGGCGGACATCGCCGACCAGCGTCAGTCGCCGGCCGAGCCGCTCGCCCGGCAGCTGCTGAGCCGCGGCGCGCGGGTGTCGTACCACGACCCGTACGTGCCGGTCTGGCAGCCGGGCGACGAGGTGCTCACCCGGGTGGCCGACCTGGACGCGGCGCTGGCCGGCGCCGACCTGGTCGTGCTCCTGCAGACGCACGGCAGCTACACGCCGGCGGACATCGCCGACAAGTCGCGGCGGATCCTGGACACTCGCGGCACCCTCGCCGGGGCCGGGGTGGAACGGCTCTAGCGATACCCGCACGCCGGGGACCTGGATCGACTGCCGATCCAGGTCCCCGGCTTGTCACATCTGCGGCGCCTGGTACGGGGCCGGCAGCTGGCCGTGCCCGCCCTGCTGGCTCGCCTGCCACGCGGCGTACTGCTGCGCGGCCTGCGCGTAGGCGGCCTGCGCGGCCGCCACGAACTGCGGATGCGCCTTCGGGAAGTCGACGGTGGAGCCGTCCCGGGACGTGAAGCCCCACGGCAGCACCCGGTAGGTGCCGCGGCTCTGCAGGATCAGGCCGATGAAGGCGAGCACGAGCGCCACCAGGATCAGCACCGGGCCCGCGTCCCCGAACGAACCCCCGACGGCGATGCTGAGCGGGAACAGGAGCATCAGGCCGATCCCGATGATCAGCCGATTCTTGTGCAGCTTGGCGCACTCCGGGCAGAACGGCCAGGCCTCCGCCCGCACCTCCTTGCGGATCACCAGCGTCACGATCAGGAACGGCAGCGCCCCGAAGGCGATCAGGAAGTACGACCAGACAGGCGGCTTGGACCAGAACTTGACCGGCTTGCGCAGCGCGGCGGGCTGGCCGTGCCGCGAGCAGACGTCGGGTATGCCGGTGCCGTTCTGCACCAGGCTGGACGGAATTGCGATGCTCATGAACGCCTCTGCATAGTGAAATCGTGTCGGGCGCGAGATGCTATCGCGCCGCCCCGACCGGCAGGGGGCCAGCTCACCGCTTCCCGGCCGCGCGCCGGTCAGCCGAGGACCAGGTCGGCGACCTCGTCGGCGCAGCCCCACGACATGGTCATGCCGGCGCCGCCGTGTCCGTAGGCGTGCACGATCCGCCCGTCCGGACCGTCGACCGCCTCGACCCGCGGCCCGCCGCGGCGGGCGGGACGCAGCCCGACCCGATCCCCGAGCACCCGCGCGCCGCGTAGTTCCGGTACCAGGGCGGTGCACCGGTCGATGATCGCCGCGCGTTGCCGCGGGTCGGGCTCCAGGTCGGTGCGATCCGGTTCGAAGGTGCCGCCGAGGACCGTGTCACGGCGACGCGGGTGGACGTACGTGATGCCCGCGGGGTTGTCCTCGTCGCGTATCGACTCGTCGAGTCCGGGATTGGTCACCAGGACGAGTTGGCCGCGTACCGGGTAGAGGTCGGGATCCGGCGCGGCCAGGCCGGTCGCGTTGACCACCGCCGCCGACCGGTCGAGGAGCTCCGCCGGGTCCTCGACGCGGCGCCGGACGAAGCGGCCACCGGACGCGACGATCCGGTCGTGCAACCACGGCAGGTACCTGTCCATCTCGGTCAGTGGTGCGGTGAAGCGCAGATCGTGCGCCGTGGTGGTCGTGCCCGGCGGCGCCCACCAGGGCGGATCCGCGCGGACCAGCATCCGCGTACGTCGCAGCAGTACGCCCGGAACGCCCGCCTCGGCCTGACCCAGGAATTCGGCGTAGCTTCGCTCCACCCACCGCCGCACCCGCGGCTCCGGATCGGTGTGGGTCGGGTACCAGACCGCCGCGGCGACCGCCGACACCGTCTCCAGCGTGCCGGCGGCGCACACGACTGTCACCCGTGCCCCGCGTTGCTGCAGCCGGATCGCCGCTGTCATGCCGATGATCCCGCCGCCCAGAACCGTCACGTCTGTCATTGACGCATCGTGTGCGGGGCGCGCGCCGGCAGGCCAATAACCGGTGCCGCATTGCCCATAAGAAACGGCTATCACGGCGATTCACCTGCGCGGATAAGGTCGGCGCATGGCTGACGAGCGGATGACCGGAGTTGACCTGGACCGGCTGCGGTCGTTCCGGGTCCTCGCGGAGGAGCTGCACTTCACCCGGGCCGCCGCCCGCCTGCACCTGACCCAGCCGGCGCTGAGCCAGCAGGTCCGGGCGCTGGAACGCCAGCTCGGCGCCGAACTGGTGCGACGCGACGCCCGCGGTTGCACCCTGACCGAGGTGGGCCGGATCGTCGCCGCCGAGGCGCAACGCCTGCTGGCCGAGGTGGACGCGGGTGCCGCCCGGATCAGGGCGGCCGCCGGCGGTTTCGACGGTCGCCTGCGGCTGGCGTACACCCGCTCGGCGCGCGGCGGCCGGGTCGATGCCCTCATCGCCCGGTTCCGGGAGAGGTACCCGCAGGTCGAGATCGTCGCGGAGACGGCGTGGACCGCGCCGAACGTGGCGGGTCTGCTCGCCGGGCGCTACGACGCGGCGTTCGTCCGCCCGCCGATCGAGGAGCCGTCGCTGACCTGCCGGCACGTCGACAGCGAGGAACTGCTGCTGGCCGTGCCGCAGCGGCATCGCCTGGCCGCGTGCCGGCGCGTCCAGCGCAGCGACATCGTGGAGGAGCCCGCGGTGATGTGGCCACGCGACAACGGCCCGGGAATGTACGACCGGATCATCGCGCAGGTCTGGCCGCACGGCGGCTTCCGCCTGGCTCACCACGAGCCGGACGACGAACAACTACTCCGGGCCGTGGCCGGGGGCACGGTGATCGCCGCGGTGCCGGCGGGCCGCGCCCGGGCGCTGACCATGCCGGGGGTACGCCTGCGCCGGTTCGCCGCGCCGGTCCCCACCGTGGACACCGCCCTGGCCTACCAGACCAACTCCACCAACCCCGCCGTGCACCGCCTGGCCGCCCTGCTGGCGTAGGCGTGGCCGCGGGTTGGCGGGAAAGCCGACGACAAGGAGGACGCATGGCGCAGTCGAGAAGTGGTGGCAGTCTCCCGGTGTGGCGAGCGATGGTGCTCATCGGCGCCGCGGGGACCGCGGCCGGCCTGATCGGCAAGCTCCCGTGGCTCGGGCTGGTGGCCGGACCGCTGAGCATCATCGGCGTGGTGGGGCTGCTGGTCGCGCAACGCACCGCCCGGGTGCGGCCGGGGCGCGAGAAATCCCGGGCCCGCCCGGGTGCGGCGGGCGCCGCGCGACGGTGGCCGGCCCGGGTGTGGGTCGGGGCGGGTGCCGCGGTCGCGGTGGCGATCGGAGCGGCGGCACTGCTGGCCCACCCCTGGTCGCGGGACGACCACCTGGCCAAGCCGGGGGCGGCCCGGACACCGCTGAGCCTCTACATGGTCCGGGACGTCCTGCCGGGGCCGTGCGAGCCGGGTCTTCCGGACAGCACGACGCGGTACACCAGTGCCGACGGCAGTGAATGCGTACGGGTGTCGGCCGACGGCGGGCTCACCGCGCGGCAACTGGAGCAGGTGCGGGTGGACGACGACAGCGCGCAGGGAAACGGCTGGACGGTGACGGTGACCTTCGGGAGCGAGGACGCCGCCCGGTTCACCGACCTGTCCGGGCGCCTGAGCGTCCTGCCGCGGCCCCGCAACCAGCTCGCCGTCGTTCTGGGCTCCCGGATGCTCAGCGATCCGATGATCGAGGATCGCTTGACCGCCGGCACCGCGACGATCGCCACCCGACTGACCCGGGACGAGGCTCAGGCCGTGGCCGGCGAACTGGGCGCACGCTGAGCACACGCCCCGTCGTACCGGACGCGCCGCCGATCCACGAAACGCCACCGGTCCGGGCGGACTGCGCCGTCATTCCCGTCCGGCCGGGCCCCCGGCGACAATCAACGCCTTACCGCATTGCCGCATTGTTGTCCACGACCGGTCGGCCCTTTCCGGCAACGATACCGGTCAGTCATTGGTTACATCCTTTACACCAGACATTGCCCGCAGACGATCCACGAAACGCACAGATCCCACCGCGTATCCGGCCGATGTCCCAGCTCAGCTGAGTTGCCGAGATCCACACCAGGGCGGGAAGTCTGATGTAGACATAATGTCGACGAAGTCCTTTCCATACTGTCGGATATTGTCGAAGATGGACCCCTGGACTTAGACGTCCATCGCTTTACAATCCAAGCTGCCATCGGGGACGGTGGCCAAGTGGTCTGTCTCAGGTTCTCGCGGTGGAGGGCTCCCCATGACTGACGGCCGGCTGCGGTGAGAGGCTGCCACGGGCCACGGGTCCGTCTCCAGGTCCTCGGGCCGCTGCTCGGCTGGCGCGACGACGAGCAGGTCAGCCTCGGTCCGTTGCGCCAGCAGGTGGTGCTCGCCGTGCTTGCCCTGAGTGCGAACCGGCCGACCGGCCGCGCCGAGCTGATCGAGGCGGTCTGGGGCGAGTCCACCCCGGCGTACGCGGTGAATCTCGTCCAGAAGTACGTGTCCGGTCTGCGCCGCGTGCTGGAACCGGTGCGGCCCGGCCACCACCCGTCGCAGGTGCTGTCCTGGACCGACGCCGGATATCTCCTGTCGTTGCCGCACGGCGCACTCGACCTCGAGGAGTTCGACCGCGGGGTGGCCCGCGCCCGGGCCGCCGTCGCGGAGGGTGACCTGAAAGCGGCGTCCCGATCGCTGCACGCCGCCCTCGAGCTGTGGCGCGGCCCCGCTCTCAACGGCTTGTCGAGCCCGTTGCTGGACGCCGAGCGCAACCGCCTGGCCGAGCGGCGGATCAGCGCGCTGGAGGAGCGCATCGAGATCGACCTGGCTCTGGGCGATCGCCGTGACCTGGCCGAGGAGGCCGGCCGCCTGGTGGCCGAGCACCCCCTGCGGGAACGGCTGCGGGCCTTGCTCATGCGGGCGCTGTACCAGCAGGGACGGCAGGGCGAAGCGCTCGCCGCCTTCCGCGCGGCCCGCGACCACCTGCGCTCCGAGCTCGGCGTGGAGCCCGCGGCGGAACTGCAGGCGCTGCACAAGCGGATCCTCAACGGCGATCCGGACCTGCTGGCCCCCGGGCCGTGGCCGCCGCCGGCGCCCGCGCCGGTCTCCCCCCGACCGGACCAGCTCCCCCTCCGCCCGGCCCAGCCGGCACCCCGACCGGCTCAGCTGCCCCACGGGCTGCCCGAGTTCGTCGGTCGCCGGGCCGAGCTGGACCGCCTCGACGCCCTGGCCGCCAGCGGGCAGAGCGTGATGATCGCGGCCATCACCGGCACCGCCGGTGTCGGCAAGACCTCACTGGCCGTGCAGTGGGCGCACCGGATCAGCGACCGGTTCCCGGACGGCCAGCTGTACGTGAACCTGCACGGTTTCGAACCGTCCGGGTCGCTCGCCCGACCGGGCGAGGTGCTGCGCGGCTTCCTCGACGCGCTGGGGGTCGGTGCGCAGCAGATCGCGGGCACGGTCGACGAGTTGGCCGCCCGCTACCGGAGCCTGCTCGCCGGCCGGCGCCTGCTGCTGGTGCTGGACAACGCCCGCAACACCGAGCAGGTGCACCCGCTGCTGCCCGGGACGCCCGGCTGCATGGTCGTGGTGACCAGCCGCAGCCGGCTCGCCGGCCTGGTCGCGGCCGGCGCGGTCCCGGTGACCGTGGACCTGCCGACCGCCGAGGAGGCAGCGGAACTGCTGAGCCGCCGGATCGGTCCCGAGCGGGTGGCCACCGAGCCGCAGGCGGCGGCCGCGGTGGTCGCGGCCTGCGCCCGGCTCCCGCTGGCGCTGGCCCTGGTCGCCTCCAGGGCCGCACCGCACCCGCAGTACCGGCTGTCCGCGCTGGCGGCGGAGCTGCGCCCGGCCCGCGCCGACGTGCTGGACGCGTTCATCGGCGAGACCGAGAGCACCGACGCGCGGGCCGTCCTGTCCTGGTCGTACCACCAGCTCAGCGACCCGGCGGCCCGGCTGTTCCGGCTGCTCGGGCTGCACCCGGGACCGGACATCACCGCGCCGGCCGCGGCCAGCCTCGCCGGGGTCCCGGCGCGACAGGCCCGCCGGATGCTGGCCGAACTGTCCGGCGCCCACATGCTCGAGGAGCACACCCCCGGCCGCTTCGCCTTCCACGACCTCCTGCGGGCGTACGCGGCCGAACAGGTCGAGGAGGAGGAGTCGGCGACCGAGCGGCAGGCGGCGACCGAGCGGCTGCTCGACCACTACCTGCACTCCGCGCATGCCGCCGACCGCACCCTGTATCCGTACCGGACGCCGATCATCGTCGGTCCTCCCGGTCCGGCCGCCACGGTGCTCGCCTTCGCCTCCCCGGACGAGGCGCTGGCCTGGTTCACCGCCGAGCAACCGGTGCTGCTGAACGCTATCGCCCACGCCACCGGGGCCGGATTCACCGCGTACACCAGCCTTCTCACCTGGACGGTCACCGCGTTCCTCAACTACCAGGGTCAGTTCCACAGCTGGGCCCGGTGCCTGCGGGCGGCCCTGCTCGCCAGCCGCCAGCTGGGCGACCGGGCCGGCGTGGCGCAGGCCCATCAGCTGCTCAACATCGCCTGCCGTCACCTGGGCCTGATCGCCGAGGCCGACACCCACGCCGGGCGCGCGCTCCAGCTGTACGACCAGCTCGGTGACGGGTCCCGCCAGGGCCGGCTGCTGCTCGACATCGCCCGCGGACTGGAACACCGGGGCGAGTACGAACAGGCCCTGCGGCGGGCCACCCGTGCCCTGTGCCAGTTCCACGACGCCGGCGACCGGATGGGCAAGGCCGACGCGCTGAGCTGGGTCGGCTGGTACTACAGCCGGCTCGGCGACCACGACGCGGCGATGCGCCACTGTCACGACGCGCTGCGCCTGCACCGCGAGGGCAACTGGCCCGGCCAGGCCGACACCTGGGCCATCCTCGGCAACGCCCACCACCACCTCGGTCACTACGACGAGGCACTGAACTCCTATGCGCAGGCGCTCGCCCGGTGGGGTGAGCTCGGCGACCGCTACGAGGTGGCGATCACCCTGCAGCGCCTCGGCGACACCCAGGAGGCAGCCGGCCGCCTCGACCGGGCCCGGAGCCGATGGCAGCAGGCCCGCACGATCTTGGAGGAGCTCGGCCACCCCGACGCCGCACTCCTGCAGGCACGGTTGGACGCTCACGGCGCCGTCGGCGCCGCTAACGAAAGGTGAGAAGGTTGTCACAGAGAGAATCGGAGAAGGACACCGGGAGCACACGCGCCCGGCGGGCCGCTGTCGTCATCCTGCGCGGCCTCGCCGCCGGGGCGGTCCTGAGCGGCGGGGCCGCCGTGGCCGATCCGGCACCGTCCGTCCACGACCAATTCCAGTCAGCCTTCGTGGCGGGCGCGGCGCAGAGCGACGACGGTCTCAGCCTCCAGATCGTTCTGGGGGAGTAACGGCAGTGGTCACCGAACTGCCGCTGGTCAGCGGGGACGCCCCGGCCGTCCCCGCGGGTCTCCCCCACCTCGGTGCCGGGCAACGGGCGGACTGGCCGGTGGTGCTGGTGGCGATGCCGTTCCTGGAGACCGGCTGGCCCTCCATCCAGATCGGCCTGCTCGCGGCCATCCTGCGGCAGCACGGCTATCCGGCGCGGACCCTGCACGCGAACCTCGACTTCGCCGCCCGGCTGGGAGCCGACTACTACCACCTCCTGGCCGGGCGCCAGGCCCGGATGGTCGCGGACTGGCTGTTCTCGCTGGAGGCGTTCGGGTCCGCCGCCCCGGACCCGGACGCCCGGCTGCTGGACGACTACGCCACCGAGCTGGCGGTGCTGGGTGACGCCGGCGAGTCGGAGTGGCGCGATCGGCTGCTGCGGGTCCGGCACGAGGACACGCCGGCCTACCTGGACGCGCTCGCCGCCGACCCGGTCTTCCACGGCGTCCGGGCGGTCGGGTTCACCACCACGTTCCAGCAGAACTCCGCGTCGTTCGCCCTGGCGCGCCGGCTCAAGCAGCGCTACCCCGGCCTGGTCACCATCTTCGGCGGCGCGAACTTCGACGGCGAGATGGGCCCGGAATGGGTCCGGGCGGTGGACTGCGTCGACATGGCAGTGGTCGGGGAGGCCGACACCGCCCTCCCCCGGCTGCTGGACTGCCTGGTCGCCGGGGCCAGCCCGGGCACCGTCCCGGGTGTGGTGTACCGGGACGGCGGCGACGTGGTGATCACGCCGCCGGCCCCGCCGCTCCGTCACCTGGACGACCACCCGCTGCCGGACTACACCGAGTATTTCGAGCGGGCCGGCCGGCTCGGCGTGCTGCCCCGGACCGGCCCGAGCCCCGTACCGATTCCCTTCGAGACCGCTCGCGGCTGCTGGTGGGGTGAGAAGCACCACTGCACCTTCTGCGGGCTCAACGGCTCCAGCATGCAGTTCCGGTCGAAGTCCCCGCAGCGGGTGGCCGACGAACTGCTCGCCCAGGCCCGCCGGTACCGCAGCTTCCGGTTCCACGGCGTGGACAACATCGTCGACATGGCCTATCTGACGGACCTGTTCCCGGTGCTGGCGCGGGCCGGCATCACCCTGGACATCTTCTACGAGGTCAAGGCGAACCTGAACCGCGGTCAGGTCCGCGCGTTGGCCCAGGGCGGGGTGACCGGGATCCAGCCGGGCATCGAATCGCTGAGCTCGAACGTGCTGCGGCTGATGAACAAGGGGGTCCGCGCCGCGCAGAACGTCAACCTGCTGCGCTGGGCCGCGTACTACGGCGTCGGGTGCGGCTGGAACATCCTCTGGGGTTTTCCGGGCGAGACCGAACAGGATTACCGCGACCAGGCGGCGGTGCTGCCGCATCTGGTGCACCTCGCGCCGCCGTCCAGCGCCGGGCGGCTGTGGATCGAGCGGTTCAGCCCGCTGTTCACCGCGTCGCCGACGAAGACCCCGGAACAGGCGTACGCCTATGTCTACCCCGCCGAGGTCGACCTGCGCCGGACCGCCTACTTCTTCGAGTACGACCTGCCCGGCGCGCTGCCCGACCACGCCTACGACGGCGTACGCCAAGGGGTGGCCGACTGGGTGTCGGCCTGGAACGACGGCGGCCGGCCGACGCTGACTTTCTGGTCGTCGCCGGGACTGGTCCAGATCTACGACGGCCGGCGTCCGGGTAGCGAGGGCACCTACACGTTCGAGGGACCGATCGCCGATCTGTACACGCTGTGCAGCGACCGGCCGATCGGCGCGGCCGCGGCCCACGAACGGCTGGGCGGGCGCCTGTCCCCGGACGAGATCCGCGAGGCGTTCGACGAGTTCCAGCAGCGTGGCCTGATGTTCCTGGACGAGTCGCTGGCCTTGTCCCTGGCGCTGCCGGCCGGCCCGCCACGCTGACCTGACGGCCCCATCTCCTCTGCCGGCCCCCGCTTCGTCCACCTGGACGAGTCGGGGGCCGTCGTGTGCCCGCGGCCCGTTCCAGCCCGAGTTCCCGGTCGCTTCCAGCGGTCCTTCCGGCGGGTGTTCCAGGGGCACCCCAGACGATCGGGGTGCGGCGGTCGAGAGCGGTTCCTCACCGGAACGGGCCGATCGCGGGCACGAGCGATAAGTCGAGGTGAGATGCATGACAGACCATGAGGTCGGCATTCTGGCGATCGGCGCGGGGCCGGCCAATCTGGCTCTCGCAGTGGCGCTTGAGGACTCCGGCCCGGCGGATCTGGCCGGCAGCACGATGCTGCTGGAGCAGAGCCCGGACATCAAATGGCAGCGCAATCTCCTGATGCCGTGGGCGCGCAGCCAGGTGTCGTTCCTCAAGGACCTGGTGACGTTGCGCAACCCGCGCAGCCGGTTCTCGTTCCTCAACTTCCTGCACGAGAGCGGCCGCCTGAACGAGTTCGTCAACATGGGCACCTTCCACCCGTTCCGGTGGGAGCTGTCGGACTATCTGCAGTGGGCCGCCTCCAACCTGGAGCGGGTACGCATCCGCTACAACGCGCGGGCGTCGGCGATCGAGGCGACCGTCGCCGCCGACGGATCGATCGCCGGCTGGCAGGTCACCCTGACCGACGGCGACACGATCCGCTGCCGTGACCTGGTCATCGGGGGCGGACGGGATCCGCACATCCCGGAGGTCTTCGGCGCGCTCCCGGCCGACCGGGTCATCCACAGCACCAAGTTCCAGAGCCGGATCGGCCAGATCCCCGACGACCGGCCGGTCCGGGCGGTGGTCATCGGCGGAGCCCAGAGCTCGGCCGAGATGTTCTACGCCATGCACCAGAACCTGCCGATGAGCCAGCTGACCTGGGTGATCCGCTCGGTGGGGCTGCAGAACTATCAGACCAGCAAATTCGTCAACGAACTGTTCTTCCCGTCGTTCGTCGACGAGTTCTACTCCAGCGCACCGGAGACCCGGGCCCAGATCCTCGACGAGATGCGCCTGACCAACTACGCCGGGCTCGCCCCGCCGTTCCTCGACGAGCTGTACACGATGCAGTACCAGCAGAAGTTCGTCGGACCGCACCGCTCGTCGATCCGCCCGATGTGCGAGGTCGTCGGGGCCACCATGGACGGCGGCGACGTGGTGCTGGACCTGCGCGACCGGACCAGCGGCAAGACCGAGCCGTTGCGCTGCGACGTGGTCCTGCTGGGCACCGGGTACGACCAGCGGATGCCCCGGATGATGCGGGACCTGGCCGGCCGGATCGGCCTGGACAGCGTCACGGTCAGCCGGTCCTACCGGGTCGACATCGGCGACTCGGCCTGGGGTGCGCTGTATCTGCAGGGCTTCAACGAGCAGACCCACGGCATCGCCGATTCGCTGATCAGCGTGCTGGCCCACCGCTCGCAGGACATCCTCGACGATCTGCTGGCGCGCCGCGCCGAGCAGCCGGTCTCCTGATGACCGAGCGGCTGATGATCGTCGCGCCCGGCCCGACCGCCAACGGCGATCTGCATCTGGGCCATCTCGCCGGGCCGTTCCTGGCCGCCGACATCTGCGCCCGGTACGCCCGGGCCGTCGGCCAGGACGTGCTGTTCGGCACCGGGATCCACTCGACGCAGAACTACATCGTCACCACGGCCCGGCGGCTGAACGAGGTACCGGAGGAGCTGCGCGAGCGCGCCGTCGGGCTGGTCCGCGAAAGCCTCGCCACGCTGCGGGTCCAGGCCGACGGGTTCGTCACGTTCGACGACCGGTACGTCAAGACGGTCATCACCTTCTTCGAGCGCCTGCACAGCCTGGGCAAACTCCGGCTGCGGCGGGTCCGCTTCCCGTACGTGGCCCGCACCGGCGAGTACCTCACCGACGCGTACGTCCGCGGCAGCTGCCCGGTGTGCCTCGCCGACGGCTGCGCGGGTCTGTGCGAAAGCTGCGGTACCTGGGTGGCCTCGGGCGACCTGATCGAGCCGCGGTCCACGCTCGACCCCGGCGACGTGGTGGAGCTGCGCGAGGCGACCGTGCTGGTGCTCCCGGTCGAGGAGTACCGGGCGGGGCTGACCGCGTACGTCGAGAAGCACGGGTCCACGATGCGGCCGCGACTGGCCCGGATGATGGAGGAGATGCTGTCCCGGCCGTTACCGGACTATCCGGTGACGCTGCCGATCTCCTGGGGCATCCCGGCGCCGTTCCCGGAGGTCGCCGGGCAGGTCATCTACTCCGATGCCGAGACGATCGCCTGGAGCATGCGGTGCACCGCGCTGGCGGCGGAGGCGCGGGGTGAGGTACCGACCGGCGAGGACGAGCTGTGGGACGCCGACGCCGACGGCCGGGTGATCTACTTCTTCGGCTCGGACGCCACCTACGCGTTCGTGGTGGTGGGCACCGCGATGCTGTTGGCGCTCGGCGGATACGTCCTGCCCGAGCAGTTCGTCACCAACGAGTTCTACGAGCTGGACAGCGACAAGTTCTCCACCAGCCGCGGACATCTGGTGACCGGCCGGGAGCTGGCCGCCGAGGTTCCCCGCGACCTCATCCGCTTCTACCTGGCCTCGACCGGGCCGGAGTTCCAGCGCACCAACTTCACCCGCTCCGCCATGGACCGGGTGACCGGGCAACGGCTGGTCGAGCCGTGGAACCGGGTCGCCGAGAGGGTCAACGCCCTGGCCGGGCGCGGACCACTTCCGGTGTCGCAGGCCTCTCGGGACCGGGCGCTGCTGATGATGCGGCGGTTCGGCGGGGACCTCGCGCCGCGCCGGTTCAGCGTCAGCGCGGCCGCGTTCACCCTGACCGAGCAGCTGTCCCGGCTGGACCGGTGGGAGACCGGCGCCGACGACGCCGGCGACTTCTGCCACGAGGTCGAGATGTTCCTGCGGTGCGCCGCGCCGATCCTCGTCGATCTGGCGGAGCAGGCGTTGCCGGACACCACCATTCCGGACCGGCCACGGGCCACCCGGATCACTCCCCGGCCGATGCCGCTGCTCACCCTGTCGGCGGCGTGACCATCGTGGCCGGGACTCGCCGGGTGCTCGTCGTCGGTGCCGGGGTGACCGGTCTGCTGACCGCTGTCGCCTGTGCCCGCGCCGGGTACCGGGTGACGGTGCTGGACCGGGGCGGCACCCCGGATCCCGGGGCCGCCTCGTACGACCAGCACCGCGCGTTCCGGGCGTTCGTCGCCGGCGATCCGCGGGCGACCGGGCAGCTGCTCACGGCCCGCCGTCGCTGGCGGGAACTGGAGGGTTTGCTCGGCGGCACGTTGTTCCGCCGGGTCGGTGTGGTCACCTGCCGGCCGCGCGACCAGGTGGACGCGCTGGCCGCCGAGGCGACAGCGGCCGGCGCCGCGGTCGACGTCGTCGACCCGGGCGAACTGCCGCACATGGTCTTTCCGGCCGGCTCGGTGGGTCTGCGGGAACACGGCGCCGGGGTGCTGCTCGCCGCCCGGGTGTTGCGCGCCGCGGCCCGCTGGCTCGCCGGGCAGGACACCGTACAGCTGTGTCCGGGCCAGGCGGTCTCCTCTGTCGACACTCAGGCGGGCCAGGTCCGGCTCGCCTCCGGGCGGGTCCTCGGCGCCGATCTGATCCTGGTGGCGGCCGGCGCCTGGACCCGCGACCTGGTCGACAGCCCGGTGGTGCTGTACCGGCAGACGATGGTGTACCTGCGCCCGCCGGACGACCTGATGGACTGGTGGAACGGTGCCCCGGCGGCCGGTGGGCTCGGCCCGGACCGGCGGGCCTGGCTGTTGCCGTCCGGTGCCGGGACCCTGCTCAAGCTCAGCACGGACGCGGTGTGCCGTGAGGTGAGCACCGTCCGGCCGGACGACCCGGCGCCTCGGTGGGCGCAGCGGGTGCTCGCCGCCCGGATCGTGCGCGACGCCGGCCGGTACACCGTCGTCGGCGTGAAGGACTGCCACTACGCCGCGGCGGCGGCCGGCGGCGGGGCGCTGCTCGCCCGGGCCGGCCCGACCGTGTGGTCGCGCGCCGCGTGCGGCGGCAGCGGTTTCACCACGGCGCCGCTGGTCGCCGACCGCATCGTCCGGGCCCTGACCGAGGCCCTGTGAAAAGCCCCGTGACCACGAGTCAGACAGGAGCGCACCCGTGAGCGGCAACCCACAACTGGGAGTCATCGCCACCCTGCGAATCACCCCCACCCCGGTCCGGCATCTCCTCGCCGGTGTGTTCATCAACCAGCTCGGTGCGTTCGTCCAGACCTTCCTGGTCCTGTACCTGGCGTTCCGCGGCCAGTCGGCGGGCGCGGCCGCCCTGTGCCTGGCCGCTTACAGCGTCGGCGCCATCTTCGGCACGATGCTCGGCGGCGAACTCACCCACCGCGTCGGCGCGCGGCTGACCATCGTCACCGCGATGGCCGTCGCCGGCCCGACGGTGTGGCTGATCCCGTGGATCACCCACACCGGCGTCCTGCCCGCGCTGATGGTCGTGGTAGCGCTCGCCGGCCTGGCCACCCAGGCCTACCGCCCCGCCGCCGCGGTGATGATCAGCGACCTCATGCCGGAAGAACACCAGGTGATGGCGTTCTCGATGATGCGGACCGCGCTGAACCTCGGAGCCGCCCTCGCACCGCTCATCGCCGCCGGGCTCATCCTCGTCGACTGGGACCTGCTCTACTGGTTCGACGGCGCCACCGCGCTGCTGTACGCGGCGTTCGCCTTCTTCGTGCTCCCCCGCGCCATCGGTCTGACCCCGGACAGCGAGCCGGAGACCGGCGCGGCACCGAAAGCCACCGGCCGCGAGGTCTACGCCCTGCTGGTACGCGACAGCAGGTTCCTGTGCTACCTGGCCGCGGTCTTCCTCGGCACGATCGCCTACACCCAGTCGACCAGCGCCCTGCCCCTGGCGATCGTGGCCGAGCACTACCCGGCCGCCCTGTACAGCGCGGTCCTGACCGTATCGTCGCTGGTCGTCATCCTCGCCCAGCTGAAGATCACCACGTACGTCACCCGGCTGCCGAAAACCGTGGCCGTGGGCCTCGGGCACCTGATCGACTCGATCGGGCTGGCGGTGCTCGTCCTGGCCGCCTGGTGGGGCGGGATCTTCGTCATCGGCGTCGTGCTGTCGGTGGGCGGCCTGATGATCGCCGGCCCGAACATGTTCGCCCATCCCGCCACGTTCCACCCCGTGGTCAAGGCCCGGTACATCGCCACCATGCAATCGGTCGCCGGGCTCGCCACCACGATCGGGCCGCTGTTCGGCGTCCTCACCTGGCACGCGCTCGGCAGCCCGTTCTGGCTGCTGTGCGCCCTGATCAACGGCGTCGCCGGGGTCCTCGCCGTCCTCGCGCTGCGCGGCACCGCCGAACCGGCCCCAGCCCTCGCGACCGAGACCGCAGGAGAGTCCTCATGAGCTTCCCGCCCGAGGCCGGCCGGCCGGTGCTGGTCGTCGGCTACGTCGGCGTCACCCTGGCCGCCGTCGCCCGCTTCCAGGCGGCCGGTTCGGTCATCTACGTCGAGGAACCCGACGTCATCCGCAAGCGCGCCGTCCGCGCGCACCTCGACGGCGTCCCGTTCGTCAACGACCTGATCGCCTGGGAGTACCTCCGGCCGGGAGCGGCCGACGAGTTCTTCGACGCCCATCCCGGCCTGGACCCGGTGGCGGTCATCCCGGCCATCGAATACGCCACCACGTTCGCCGCCCGCCTCAGCGAACGCTACGGCCTCCCCGGCGCGGGCCTGCGGGCCGCCGAGATCATGCGGGACAAGCTCACGCTGCGCGAGGTGACCCGGGCGGCGGGGATCGTCAACCCGGCCAGTGCCGAGGTCACCGGCCCGGACGACGTGACGGCGTTCCTGGCCGGGCGGACCGGGCCGGTGGTGCTCAAGCCGGCCAACCGCCAGGCCTCGGTGGGCACCGAGGTGATCCACGATCCGGGTGACGTCGCGGCGGTCTGGGAGCGCTGCGGCCGGCAGGACGAGGGCATCTTCGTGCCCGACCGGCCGATGGACGTCCGCATGCTGGTCGAGGAGTACGTCGCCGGCGACGAGTACAGCGTCGAGATGCTCGTCCGCGACGGCGTACCACTGTTCACCAACGTGACGGGCAAGCAGCTGTGCCCGGGGCCGCGGCCGGTGGAGCTGGCCCACGTCGTCCCGGCGGACCTCCCCCCGGAGGTCGCCGCACTGCTCGGCTCGCACACCACCGGCGTCGTCGCGGCCACCGGTTTCGGCACCGGGATCGTGCACTGCGAATGGATCCTCACGGACGGCACGCCGTACCTGGTGGAGTGCGCCGGCCGGCTGCCCGGCGACGGGATCGTCGACCTCATCGCGGCCGCGTACCGGATGGACCTGCTGCGCAGCTACTACGCCTTGATGAGCGGGGCCGACGTCACGGCCGGCCTGCCGCGGCGGGCGGCCGGCGGTGCCGCGGTGCACTTCGTGACCGCCGCGCCCGGTCTGGTCGAGCAGGTCAGCGGGGTCGAGGACGCCCGCGCCGTCGACGGGGTGTTCCTGGTCCAGGTCACCGCCGGGCCCGGGGACCGGGTCCCCGCCCTGCGCAGCTCCTGGGACCGGGCCGGCATCGTCATGGCCACCGGTGCCGACGGCGGGGAGGCGCTGCGGCGGGCGCGGACCGCTGCCGATCTCGTCCGCGTCGACACCCGCCCGGCGACGGACCGGGGCACCTTGCTGGTCATCGGCAGCGGCCTGAAGGTGTACCGCGAGTACCTGGTCCGGCCGATCCGGCGCCGCGCCGAGGAGGCCGGCCTGGACATGGTGCTGGTCAACAACCTGCGGCCGACCTGGCAGAGCGAGTACTTCGACGAGATCGTGGTCGCCGACGTGTTCGACACCCGGACGATGCGCGACGCCGTCGACCGGATCGCCGCCCGCCGCCGGATCGTGGCGCTGATGTGCTGGGACGAGCCGCTCGTGCTCGACGCCGGCCTGATCGCCGCCGAGCTCGGGGTGCCCGGACTGTCCGAGGCCGGGGTACAGGGCTGCCGCGACAAGCAACGGACCCGCGCCGAGCTGACCGCGGCCGGACTGCACCAGCCGGCCTTCGGGCTCACCCACACCGTCGAGGAGGCCCGCGCGACCGCCGCGCGGATCGGGTACCCGGTGGTGCTCAAGCCCCGCGCGATGGGCGCCAGCATCGGCGTGGTGCTGGCCGCCGACGAGTCCGAACTGGACGACGGTTTCCGGGTCGCGCTGTCGGCGAGCGAGGTGGATCCCGGCCCGTACCGGGCCTGTGTGATCGTCGAGCAGTACGCCCGCGGTCCCGAGATCAGCGTCGACGGCGCCGTGCACAAGGGCGAGTACCTGCCGATGTTCGTGGCTCGCAAGCAGAGCGGCGAGGAACCGTACTTCGAGGAGACCGGCCACCTGGTCGACGCGGCCGACCCGCTGCTGGCCGACCGCGACCTGATGCGGGTGCTCGCCCTCGCACACCGGGCGCTCGGCGTCGAGGACGGCATCACCCACACCGAGCTGCGCCTGACCGCCCAAGGGCCGCTGATCATCGAGGTCAACGGCCGGCTCGGCGGCGACCTGATCCCGTTCCTGGGCCGGACCGCCACCGGCATCGAACCGGGTGAGGTGCTGTTCGACGTGGCGACCGGGCAGCGGCCGCACCTGACGCCGACCCGCCGGGTGGTGGCCGGCATCCGGTTCGGCTACCCCGAGCAGGACTGCGTGCTGCGGTCGGTCACCGTCCCGGCCGCGGCGCCCGGGCTGGTCACGGCGGCACCGATGGCCGAACCCGGCGCCCTGCTGCGCCTGCCGCCCGGCGGTTACCTGGCGCGGCACTCGTTCGTGGTGTGCGAGGCCGACGACACCGCTACCTGCCTCGACCGGCTCGCCGCGGCGGCGGCCCTGGTCCAGCTCACCGGCGACCCGGTCGGGCCGCCGGACGGGCAGACCCCGTTCGCCATGCCGGCCGGTCTGCTCGACGTCGACTCTGAGGAGCTCTGAACACATGACCTCGACCACGCTCTCCGCGGACGATGTCCTCGGCCGGGCCCAGGCCCTCGCCCCGCTGCTGCGGGAACGGGCCGCCGAGATCGAACAGGCCCGCACACTGCCCGCCGACGTCGTGGAGCTGCTGCGCGGCACCGGCGTCTTCCGGATGTGTTTCGGCGCGGACTGGGGTGGCCCCGGGCTCACCTCGATGCAGCAGACCCGGGTGGCCGAGGCCCTGGCGTACGGCGACGCCTCCACCGCCTGGTGCGGCATCATCGGCGCCAACACCGGCCTGCTCAGCAATTTCCTGGACCGGGCGGTCGCCGAGAAGATGTATCCGACGCTGGACACCATCACCGCGGGTGTCCTGGCCCCCGCCGGTCACGCGGAGCGGGTACCGGGCGGGTACCGGCTCTCCGGCCGGTGGTCGTTCGGCAGCGGGGTGAACCACAGCGACTGGGTGATGTCCGGCGCCTTCGTCTTCCAGGACGGACAGCCGTACGCCAGCCCCGACGGCAGCAACCCGCACGAATCACGACAGTTCCTGGTGCCCCGGTCCGACGTCGACGTCCTCGACAACTGGGACACCACCGGACTGTGCGGCAGCGGCAGCAGCGACTACACCATGACCGACGTCTACGTCCCCGAGGAACACACCCTCACCTTCGACACCGTCAAAGGCACGCCCGGCCCCCTCGCCCAGCCCGAGTCGTTCATGCGCAGCCTGTGCGGGGTTCCTCTCGGGGTGGCCCGGGCCGCGCTGGACCACGCCCGCGAGACCGCACTCAAACGGTTCGACCGGATGACCGGGACGGCCTGGGCCGACACCTTCCGCGTCCAGGTCACCCTCGCCGAATGCGAGGCCGAGTACAACGCCGCCCGCGCCGGCGTCTACGCGGCCATGACCCGGCAATGGGAAGTCCTGTCGGCCGGCGGCACCCTCGACGACCTCACGCCCGACGAGCGGGCGGCGTCACCGATCGCCTGGCTGCACGCCTTCCGCACCTCCCGCCGGGTGGTCAGCCGCCTGTACGACCTGCTCCAGGCCTGGTCGATCAACCGCAGCTCACCGATGGACCGGTGGCTGCGCGACACCACCACCATGTGCCAGAACCTCAGTGCCCAGGACGCGATCCTCGAGTCCGCCGGCGCCTATCTGCTGGGCCGGCCACCGAGATTCCGCATCTGCCTCGGCATCGTCAGCTGAAAACCCGACTTAGGAGTACAGCCATGACCACGACGCAGGTGCCGGTCACCTCACCACCCCAGACGGCAGCCGAAATCCTCGACCGCGCGAAAGCCCTGGCCCCGGTACTGCGCGAGCGGGCCGCCGAGATAGAACGAGCCCGCACACTGCCCGCCGACGTCGTGGAGCTGCTGCGCGGCACCGGCGTCTTCCGGATGTGTTTCGGCGAGGAGCGCGGCGGACCCGGGCTCACCTCCATGGAACAGACCCAAGTCGTCGAGGCTCTCGCGTACGGCGACGCCTCCGCCGCCTGGTGCGCGGTGATCGGGGCCAACGGTGGCATCTACAGCCGCTTCCTGGACCAGGGCGTGGCCCGCGGAATGTTCTCCAGCATCGACATGGTGGTGGCCGGCCTGCTCCAGCCGTCCGGCCGGGCCGAACGGGTACCGGGCGGGTACCGGCTCTCCGGCCGGTGGTCGTTCGGCAGCGGGGTGAACCACAGCGACTGGGTGATGTCCGGCGCCTTCGTCTTCCAGGACGGACAGCCGTACGCCAGCCCCGACGGCAGCAACCCGCACGAATCACGACAGTTCCTGGTGCCCCGGTCCGACGTCGACGTCCTCGACAACTGGGAGACCACCGGACTGTGCGGCAGCGGCAGCAGTGACTACACCATGACCGACGTCTACGTCCCCGAGGAACACACCCTCACCTTCGACACCGTCAAGGGCACACCCGGCCCCCTCGCCCAGCCCGACTCGTTCACCCGGACCATGTGCGGGGTTCCCCTCGGGGTGGCCCGGGCCGCGCTGGACCACGCCCGCGAGACCGCACTCAAACGGTTCGACCGGATGACCGGGACGGCCTGGGCCGACACCTTCCGCGTCCAGGTCACCCTCGCCGAATGCGAGGCCGAGTACAACGCCGCCCGCGCCGGCATCTACGCGGCCATGACCCGGCAATGGGAAGTCCTGTCGGCCGGCGGCACCCTCGACGACCTGACCCGGTGGGAACGAGCCGCCTGCCCCCTCTCGTGGGTGCACGCGTTCCGCACCTCCCGGCGCATCGTCGACCGCCTGTACGACCTGCTCCAGGCCTGGTCGATCAACCGCAGCTCACCGATGGACCGGTGGCTGCGCGACACCACCACCCTGTGTCAGCACCTGATCGCACACGATCGCATCCTCCAGTCCGCCGGGGCGTACCTGCTCGACTCGAAACCCGAGTTCGGCATCTGCCTCGGCATCGTCTGAGGAGGGGTCGATGAGCAGCGGACTGATCACCCTGGTCAACCCCAACAAGGTGTTCCCGCCGATCGCGCCGTACGGGCTCGACGTGCTGACCACCGCACTGGAACAGGCGGGATTCGACGTCGACGTCCTCGACCTGACGTTCCGCCGCGACGAGTGGAAGTCGTTCCTGGCGGAGTACTTCGCGGAGCGCACTCCCCTGCTGGTCGGGGTGTCGGTGCGGAACACCGACACGGTGTACGCGCTCGAACAGCGCCCTTTCGTCGGTGAGCACAAGGAGATCATCACCGAGGTGATGCGGCTGTCCGACGCGCCCCTGGTCTGCGGCGGCATCGGCTTCTCGACGATGCCGTTCGCCCTCGTCGAATACTTCGGCGTCGACTTCGGGGTCAAGGGCCCGGGCGAACAGATCCTGGTCGACCTGGCCGACGCCGTCGCCACCGGCCGCGATCCGGCCACCGTGCCCGGCCTGATCCGCAACACACCCGAGGGCGTCACCCGGGTGCCGCCGCCGGCGCTGCGCCTGCCGCACGGCCTGTCGGCGCCGGTGTCGCCGACGGCCGACGGCGAGGACCGGGTGTGGCAGGTCGACCGGTCCGGGGCCTACCGGCGCCGGTCCGGCCAGCCGTACAAGGTGGACAACCTGCAGCATTACCACAAGGGCGGCCTCGGCAGCATCCTCACCAAGAACGGCTGCACCTACCGGTGTGCGCACTGCGTCGAGCCCAACGCCAAGGGCAACCGGTTCGGCCGGCGGGACATCGCCGCCGTCGTCGACGAGATGCAGTCGCTCACCGAGCAGGGCGTGCTCGACCTGCACACCACCGACAGCGAGTTCAACCTGTCGATCGCCCATGCCAAGAGCGTGCTCCGCGAGATCGTACGGCGTAAGCGGGCCGACTCGGGCAACCCGCTCAACGACCTGCGGTTGTGGGTGTACTGCCAGCCCTCACCCTTCGACGAGGAGTTCGCCGGGCTGCTCGCCGAGGCCGGTTGCCGCGGCGTGAACGTCGGCTCCGACCATATCCGCGCCGACCTGCTGCGGGACTGGAAGGTCACCGGCGGCGGCAGTACGTACTACACGTTCGCCGACACCGAGCGGCTGGTCCGCCTGTGCCACGAGAACGGCCTGCAGACCATGGTCGAGGCGCTGTTCGGGATGCCCGGCGAGACGATGGAGACGATGCGCGAGTGCGTCGAGGCGTTCATGGCCCTGGACGCCACCGTCACCGGGTTCTCCCTCGGGCTGCGGCTGTTCCCGTACATTCCGCTCGGGGTCGATCTCGCTCAGCAGTGCGACGGGGTACGCACCGCGCCCGGGCTGCAGTCCAACACGGCGACCGCACCGATCGTGCTCAAACCGCTGGCCGCCTGTTCCGGCCCGGCCGAGTACGAGCGGCAGTTCATGTTCGACGAACACGGCGACTTCCGGCTCGTCTGCTACCTCTCGCCGGACCTGGCCGAGGACGTCACCAACCCGTCCGTGCGGTGGGAGCGGACCGTCGAACGGCTCTGGGACCTCGTCGATCCCGCTGAGCACCACCGGGTCATGCTGCCGACGATCGGCGGCACCAGCGAGATCGACAACAACTACGCCGACAACCCGTTCCTGACCAGCCTCAGCCGGCTGGGATACACCGGAGCGTTCTGGTCGCACTGGCGCGACCGGGAGGCGATCATGCGCGAGGCCGGCGCGGCCGGGATCCTCGAGACACCTGAGGCCGGGCGACGATGACCAGCGAACGGAGCGGGACCGTGACCGGACCGGATACCGGCGGCGTGGATGTTCGCCGGCAGGAACCCGACCACCTCGCCCGCGAGCACGGGCTGGATCTCAAGCTGTTGCAACCGTGGCCGGGCGTGGACACGCCGTTCGAGGGTGCCTGGTGCGTCCTGCGCCCCGGCGACGTGACCGACACCCACTCCCACCCCGAACGGGAGATCTTCATCGGGATGGCCGGCCGGGGCCTCCTGGTGACCGCGACCGGTGAACGGCACCGCATCGCGGCCGGTGACCTGCTGACCATGCGGCCCGGGCTGGAACACCACGTGGAGAACGACAGTGACCAGGACTTCTCCTACTACGCGATCTGGTGGGACGGCGCGACGGCGGCCGCGTTCCTCGAGCGTGCCGGCCGGCCGTCATGATCGACTACGACGGGCGGCGGTTCCGCAAGCCGGGCGACGCCAGCGGCACCGTCGCCACCTACCACCAGCAGGGTGACGTGATCTGGGCGGACTTCTCCGGCGGTGAGGTGCGCCGCGGCTCGATCACCGGCATCCGGCAGAGCGACGGAACGCTGCACCTGGGCTACACCATGGTCCTGAACAACGGCGAGGTGATCTGCGGGCGCTCGCTGAACACCCCGATCACCAGCGGCGACGGCCCGCTGCGGCTGCGGGAGACCTGGGAACGGTACGGCCCGCACGCCGGCACCGGCGTCTCGTACTTGGAAGAGGTGGGTTGAGTGCCCACCGTCAGCACTGCCGCCTGGCGCGCCCTGGAGACCGGCGTCCACGGTCGGGTCCTGCGCCCGGACCAGCCCGGCTTCCGGGCGTCCAGCACACCGTTCAACACCCGGCACGCGGCCGTCGAACCGGCCGCGGTGGTCGGCGCGGCCGACGTCGCCGACGTACGGCTGGCACTGGCCTGGGCCCGCGACACCGCCCTGCCGATCGTCGCCCGCGGCGGTGGCCACAGCTACGGCGGCTACTCGACCGGCAGCGGGCTCGTCATCGACCTCAGCGCGCTGGACGAGGTGTCGGTGGACGCCTCCACCGGCCGGGTGACGATCGAGGGCGGCGTACGCACCGCAGGGGTGTACGCCGCCCTGGAACCGCACGGGATCGCCTTCCCGCTCGGCAACGGCGCATCGGTCGGCGTCACCGGGCTCGCGCTCGGTGGCGGCACCGCCGCGACCTCGCGCGCGTTCGGGCTCACCGCCGACACGATGGTGAGCACCACCCTGCTGACCGCCGACGGCCAGCTGCTGACCTGCGACGCCACCCAGAACGCCGACCTGTTCTGGGCCTGCCGCGGGGGTGGCGGCGGGAACTTCGGCATCAACGTGTCGACGACCTTCCAGGCCGCCCCGGTCCCCGACGTCGCCACCTTCCTGCTGCTGTGGGAGCGCGCCGCCGCTCCGAAGGTGCTCGAGGTCATGCAGGAGGTGCAGCGCCGCGCGCCGCGCGAGTTCTCGGCCCGGCTCGGCGTCGCCGCGACCGCCGGATCCGACCCGGTGGTGTCCGCCGTCGGACTGCACCTCGGCCCGGCCAGCGACCTTCGCGAACTGCTCGACCCGGTCCTCGCGGTGGCCCGCCCGGTCCGGGCGGACATCGCCGACCGGACGTTCTGGCAGGCGCAGAGCTACCTGCTGCACGACACGTCGGCCGAGGCGTTCGCGGTGAAGACGTCCTTCGTCCGGGATCCGCTGCCGGCCGACGCGATCGAGCTGCTGCTGTCCGCGGTGGATCATTGGCCGGCCGGCACCAATCCGGACGGCGGCGGATTCGCCCTGTTCGCGTACGGCGGTGCCGTCAACGACGTCGCCCCGGCCGATACCGCGTACGTGCACCGGGAGGGGCTGTTCCTGCTCAGCATGGACACGTCCTGGACCGCCGGGGACGACCCGGCAACGGTGGGCGCGGGCCTGCGGTGGCTCGCCGGCCTGCGCGAGGCGATGACGCCGTACGTCACCGGCGGCGCCTACCAGAATTTCATCGACCCGGACCTGCCGGACTGGCGCACCGCGTACTACGGGGCCAACTACCCCCGGCTCGTGGAGATCAAGAACCGCGTCGACCCGGACCGGGTGTTCACCTTCCCGCAGGCCATCGGCACCTGACGGCGTACCCGATCCGATCGGGGCCGGTGCTCCCCGTCCGCTCCCGGAATCATGACGGAACGCCCGCCACAGATGATCTCTGTGGCGGGGCTTGACGGGGATGCGGCCAGGTCGTCATACCCCTGGCGGATTCTTCCTCGATGCTTTCGCGAACGATTTCCCCGAACGCCGGCCGGCGAGCCAGCAGAGGGCGGCGCCGGACGCGACGACGTACAGGCCGGCCAGCGCCACGGTGACCGCTTCCGGCCCGGTGACCGGCGAGGCCGGCGGCCGGGTGTCTCCGCTCGGCGCGGTCGGGCGCGGTGTGGTCGGGCGCGGCGTGGTCCGGCTGGGTCCGGGCCGGCGCGGCGGCGGCGAGGACGAGGCGAACACCGGCGGCGAGGACGAGGCGAACACCGGCGGCGAGGGGGAAGGTCCCGGCCCGGACGTCGACGGTGACGGGGCGGGTCCCGATCCGGAGACCGACGGCGAGAGGGAAGGGCTTGGCGGTGGCGGGACGATCACGTGCACCATCGCCACCGCCACGTTGCCGTCGGCGTCCACCACCTGGTAGGTGAACTCGTCGGTGCCGCTGAAACCGGGATCCGGCACGTAGGTGACCGTGCCGTCCGCATTCACCACCACGCTGCCGTGCTGCGGCCGGCTGACCCCGGTGAGGGTGACGGGCCTGCCGTCCTGCCCGGTGACCGGCAGTCCGAACCGGACCGACTGGCCGTCGAGCACGGTCGTCTGCTTGTTCGGCACGGACGGGGGCACGCCGACGAGGACCGCGATCGCCGCGCTGGTGCGGTGCCCGGCGTCGTCGACGGCCGTGTAGTCGAGCGTCGCCGTACCCGAGAATCCGGCCGGCGGCATGTAGTTCACCATGCTCGCGGTGAACGTCGCCGTGCCCCGGTCCGGCACGCCGACCGCGGTGACGGCCAGGGTGCCGGCCGGATCCAGGTCGTTGGTGAGCACGTCCACGGCGATCGGACGGCCGTAGGGTGTCCGGCGGGCGTCGGGCACCGCCACCGGCACGCCGTCCGACACGGTGACGGTGACGGTCCCGGTCGCCGTGCCGCCGTTGCCGTCGCTGATCGTGTACGGGAACGCGTCGGGCCCGACATAGCCGGGTGCCGGGGTGTACTTGATGCCGCCAGTGGCCAGGACCGCCGTTCCGTTCGCCGGCTGACCGGCCGAGACGACGGTCACCGTCTGGCCCGGGTTGGGGTCGCTGTCGTCGGCGAGCACATCGATCAGCACCGACCGGTCGGAGAGCAGGGCGGCGGTGTCCGGCCGCGCGACCGGTGCCGCGTTCGCGACCCGCACCGTGACCTTCGCGGAAGCCGTGTTGCCCGCGCTGTCGGCGATGGTGTAGCCGAAGGTGTCGGTGCCGAAGAAGCCGGGATCCGGCCGGTACTCGACCGTCTGGTCCGGGTTGAGCCGGGTCGCGCCGTGCGACGGGGTGTCCGCCGCGGTGACCCGCAGGGGCTGCGACTCGGGGTCGGTGTCGTTGGCGGTGACAGCGATGTCGACAGCGGTGTCGGCGGGCACCGACACGGCGTCGTCGGCGGCGGCCGGCACGCCGTTGATGTGGATGGAGACGTGCGCCGTGGCGGTGGCGCCCCGATCGTCGGTGATCACGTAGTCGAAGCCGTCCATGCCGGCCGCGCCGGGATTCGCCCGGTAGGTGAGCAGTCCGCCGGCCAGCGTCAGCGTGCCCTGCGCCGGTGTGGTGGCCGAGGCGACGGTGATCACCTGCCCGGTGTTGGGGTCGCTGTCGTTGGCCAGCACCGACAGGTTGGCCGGGGTAGCCGGCAGGGCGGTGAACGCGTCGTCGGCCGCGATCGGCGGTGCGTTGCGCACGGTGATCGTGACGGTGGCCGAGTCGGCGAGCCCGAGCGGGTCCGTGATCGAGTACACGAACGCGTCGGTGCCGGTGAAGCCGGTCGCGGGCAGGTACGTGACCGTGCCGTCCGCGTTCGCGGTGACCGTACCGTGCGCGGCCGGGTCCACCGCGGCCAGCGTCATCGGGTCGCCGTTCGGGTCGTCGTCGTTGGCCAGCACCGGCACGATGACGAGGGTGTTCGTGTCGGTGGCCGTCGCGTCCGGCCGGGCGTCCGGCGCGACGTTGAGCACGGTGGCCGTCACGGTAGCGCCCACCAGCGTGTGGCTGCCGTCGTCGAGCGTGTAGTGGAAGGTGTCCACGCCGGAGAAGTGCGCCGCCGGCGTGTACGTCACCCGCCCGCCGGGGCCCACGGTGACGCCGCCGTGGCCGGGCGGGCCGTCGATCGCGACGGTCAGCGGGTCGCCGTTCGGATCGGGGTCGTCGTTGGCCAGCACGTCGATCGCCATGGGCGGGCCGCCGGGCGCGGTGACCGCGTCGTCCCGGGCGTGCGGGAGCCCGTTGGCGACGGTCACCGTCACGGTGGCGGTGTCCGTTCCGCCGTTGCCGTCGTCGATGGTGTACGCGAACGAGTCCGTGCCCGAGAAGGCGACGTCGGGCAGGTAGGTGATCTTGCCGAGCGGATCGCGGGTGACCGCGCCGTGCGCCGGTGCGGTCGCGCCGGAGACGTGCAGCGAGTCGTTGTTCGGGTCGGTGGCCGCGGCGAGCACGTTCAGGGTGAGCGCCGTGCGGTAGCCGGTGGTGGTGACGAACGCCTGCGCCACCGGCGGCGCGTCCGCGACGACGACCGTCACCTGGGCGGTGTTCGTCCCGCCGCGGCCGTCACTGACCGTGTAGGAGAACGTCGCGGTGCCGGAGAAGCGGGGCGGCGCGGTGTAGGCGATCAGTCCGCCGGACAGCGACGTGGTGCCGGCACCCGGCGCCGGTTGACCGGCGGCGGTGACGGTCAGCGGATCGTTGTTCGGGTCGGTGTCGTTGGCGGCCGCCGGCAGCACCGCCCCGGCCTGCGCCGCCGGATAACTGACCGGAAACAGGTCGTCGGCGGCGGTGGGCTTGGCATTCTCCACGTCGACGGACACGACCGCCGTCGCGGTGTCGCCGCTGGGGTCGCTGACCGTGTAGGTGAAGGTGGTCGGACCGGCGAAGACCGGATCCGGAGTGAACGTGACGTCGGTGGCCGTGAAGGTCACGGTGCCGTCGGTGGGCGGTGGCTGGGTGACCCCGTCGACGGTCAGCGGGTCGCCGTTGGGGTCCAGGTCGTTCTGCAGCACGTCGACGGTGACCGGGGTGTTCGTCGGCGTGTTCACCATGTCGTCGGCCGCGACCGGCGCCGCGTTGGCGGTGGTCACCGTGACGGTGGCGGTGCCCGAGCCGCCGTTCGGGTCGTCTGCCGTGTAGCGGAACGTGTCGGTGCCCGACCACCCCGCGGCCGGCGTGTAGGTGATGCTCCGGTCGCTGTGCGCCACGGCGACGCCGTGCGGCGGCGGGCTGGACACCGAGTACACCAGGGTCGACATCGGGTCGTCCGGGTCACTGTCGTTGGCGCTCACGGTGATCGTGACGGACGTGCCGAACGCGGTGGTCGCGGCGTCGGCGACGGCGCTGGGCGGGCGGTTGACCACGAGCGCGGCGGTGGCGGTGTCGTTGGCGCTGTTCGCGTCCGCGCCGGTGCCCCCGGCCCGCACGGTGGCGACCGGGTTCGCCGTCGCCGACCCGGTCACGGTCGCCGGCACCGTGGCATGTGCCGAGCTGCCGGCGACGAGGGGCCCGAGGGCGCAGGTGACCACCTGTCCGCTGGCCCAGCAGCCGGTCGGCATCGCCCCGGGTGCGACGCCGGCGGGCAGGGTGAGGGTGGCGGTGGCGGCCGGTTCCAGGTCACCGGTGGTGTTGGTGACCGTCGCCGTGTAGGTCACCACGGCCGGGGTGGCGGCCCGCTGCACGACGGCCGGGGTGACGCCGAGCGCCGCGGCGAGGTCGTCGTGCGGCTGCTGGACGGTGCTGGCGCTGGTCGCGCCGGTGGCGGCGACGCTCACCCCGCTGGTGCGCCCGGAATAGGTGACGTTCACCAGGTTCGTGATCGGGTAGCCGGGCGGCGCGCCGGGCTGGACGGTCACCCGGAAGGTGACGAAGGTGGTGCCGGCGACCGGGATGGTGCCCAGCGTCCACCCGGCCGCGCCCGCCCCGAAGGAGCCGGCGTCGTCGCCGGTCGCATCGGTGACCGGCGCGCCCTCCACGGTGAGCGACCCGGGCACGTAGGAGGTGTAGTTCGGGACGGCGTCGCTGAGCACGACGCCGTCGGCGATGTCGTTGCCCTCGTTGCGCACCGCGATGCGATATTCAAGGACGTCACCGGGCAGCAGGTCGCCGCCGTTCAGGTCGGTGACGGTGGGCGTGGTGGTGATGTTGGGCGCGTACAGGTCGATGGTGAAGGTGATCACCCCCGGGTAGTACTGGTCGCCGGTGGTGGTCAGCGTCAACGTGGTCGAGGTGGCGGCGTTGCCGAACATCCCGGTCGCGTCGACCTGGTCGACGTCGAAACCGAGCGTGTTGTCGTAGCCGGGGTTGCGCCCGCCGACCGGCGTGCCGGAGTCGCTGACCGTGCTGTTGAAGAAGTTGGTCGCCGAGTTCTGCCCGTCGGACAGCGGCCGGCCGTCCACCTGCAGGCTGTCGCCGGGGGTGCCGCGGTCCCCCTCGTACGCCACCGCGCCGATCTTCGCGTGCACGGTGCCGGTGTGCGGGGTCTCGAAGCCGGTGATCGGGATGTTGGTGTTACCACCCGAGACCTGGCCGAAGCCGTCGTACACGCGCAGCGCGCGCATGTCCTCGGCGGCGTTGTGATACGCGACCACCAACGACCACCCGGCATACGAGCCGGACGCGATCGACGCCTGGATGTTCGCCACCGCGTACACCCCGTTGCCGCCGCCGGCCACCTGGGCCGTGACGTCGGCGAACCCCTGATAGATGGTGGCGAGCGGCGGGGCGATGCTGCCGTTGGAGACCAGGGTGGCCGCGGTCACCGACTTGTACGAGCCGCCGCCGTCGGTGCTGAACAGGACCTGGTCGCGCAGTGGCGAGGAGGAATCCGCGCCCCAGTACAGGCCGGCGAACAGCACGGTGCTGCCGGGCGGCATGTCCAGTGTCGCCATGCTGTCGTTGAAGGTGAGCGGGTTGGTGTCGACGTCCGTGTAGGCCATCGCGTAGCTGTTGTTGTTCGCGCTCGTGCCGACGGCGGTGCCGTTGCGGGCCTGCGCACACGTGGGCTGCCCGGTCTGCAGGCAGGTCAGGTTCGCATTGCCGCGCAGGATGATCGAACCGTTGGTGTTCGCGTCGAAGCGGGCCCGGAAGGGCGACGAGATGGCGGCCCCGGCACGGCCGGCGGTCAGCATCGTCACCGCCAGCAGGACCGCGACCAGCATGGCCGTGGCGGCCCGGCGTAACCCCACGCCACCGAGGCTAGGCGAGCATTGTTCGCTTTTGTCGCGAAATGCGGGGACTGGCGGATGTTGCCACCAGCCTGCAACCGTCGGGCGCCCGTCGTGCATCCCCGCTCGGCAACTCTCGCTTCATGATCTCACGTAGGCACAGGGCGGTGACCGTCGCGGCTGCTGTTGCCGCGACAGTCGGTGTGGCGGGTACGGCTTCCGCGAGCGCGGCGACCGGTGGGCAGGACGGCACGATCTACGCCTGCCGTAACAGCGCCGGGGAGGTGAAGCTCCGCAGCTCCAGCGCGCAACAGTGCGCCAAGAACTGGACGGCGATCAGCTGGAACGCCAAGGGCGTCGCGGGCCCCGCCGGCCCGCGGGGCGCGACCGGGCCGCAAGGCCCCGCGGGAGCTCCGGGCGCCACCGGACCACAGGGCCCCGCGGGAACCCAGGGCGTCACCGGGCCACAGGGCTCCGCGGGCGTTCAGGGCCCGGCCGGACCACAGGGCCCCGCGGGCGTTCAAGGCCCGGCCGGCCCTCAGGGAAGCGACGGCGCCGCGGGCGTAGCCGGCCCGCAAGGGAAGACCGGCCCGGCGGGCCCGCAGGGTCCCAAGGGCGCCACTGGCCCGCAAGGTCCTCAAGGCGTCCCGGGCCCCGCCGGAGAACCCGGAAACGCCGGCTCGAGCATCCGGTTCGGATACCTCAACTGCTCGCCCCAGACGTGTGAGGACGCCGTCGACCTGTCCGCCACCACGCCCGGCCTCACCGAGACCAGCATCCGGTCCGGCAACGCCACCTACTTCTGCGTCGAGGGCGTCCCGCAGAGCGCGACGTCTTTCCTGATCCAGTACGAGGTCTCCGATGCCGCGGCCGCCGAGTGGTCGACCGCGCCGACCAGCTCCCAGCCGTCGGTGGGCCAGAGCTCGTTCAGCCGCCTCAGGCCGGCGGCGGCGTACCTCACCTCGGTGGGCTGCCCCGACGACACGGTTCTGGTGGTCCACGCCGCGACCGGCGCCATTTCGCATCCGGCGTCCTGGACGCTGTGGTTCCAGTAGGCCGAACGATGAGGTCATGACCCCCCGGTCATGACCTCATCGGTGTCTCAGCGCCACCCGCCAGCGACGGTGACCCGAAAAAGCTGCGAGATCGAAGACGACGTTCCCGAGGCCGCTCAAGCCGAACGACTCGGCGCCTGCAGCCAGGTCAGCCCGAAGCTCCGGGAACTCTCGTTCGCCGTGGGCGGTAAGGGCCTGTCGGTGAAAAGCGACTCGGCCAGTAATCTCAATGTGACCGACATTCGAGGCCGCACCGTTTCACCGGCAGCACCCCACTGATGTGGGACGCTGCTACCGAGGCACTCACCGCTAAGACAAGCAGCGACGCCCGGAAGAAGCACGCCACTGGTGCGGGCATGGCGCGTCGGGTCCGGGCCGAACGCCGGATGCCGGTCCGCCTCGACAGCCGGCGGTTGACGATCGCCCCCGCTCAGCAACTTTTGAGCGACCCGGGCACGATCTTTCCCGTCTACATCGATCCGGGACTCAGCCTGAATCGCGCGGGCTTCGCGGTGGTGAACTCCGCCGCACCGGACACTTCGTTTTGGAATCCCGCCGATGACGCGTTTGTCGGTTCGTGGGACGGCGGCACCAGCCGGTACCGGTCGTTCTTCTCCGTCGATCTGACGAGCACTCCCCTTGCCGATCAGCAGATCCGGTCGGCAACGCTGGACCTGCAGAACATCTACTCGGCAACGTGCCAGCCAGCCTCCTTCGAGGTCTGGTCAACCGGTGTTCCGACGGCCGAGACCACCTGGAACAACCAGCCTGCCTGGTACAGAGGTCGGAGAGCTGACTGCCGGTCACTGCACACCCACGGGCGACTACGTCTCCACCAGTTCGGCATACCTGGGATTCATCGAGAGCGGAACGCGGGAGAATTACACCAAGGGCAGCGGAACCGGCAAATTGTCCGGCCAGAGCAAGCTCTACGGTGACATGGCGCTGATCGAGGTTTGGCCCGGCAAGTCGGTCCGCGACCGGGTTTACCGCGGCGGCCACAGCAGCACAAGCTCCTTTCAGGTACGTTCCATGTGGCACCGCCGCGCCGCTGCCGGTGACAAGTTCTGCACCGGCGGCAAAGAGTCCGGAGAAATTTGCGACTGGACCGTCAGTAAAACTGGCGTCGACGTCAAAACAGATCTGGGCCTCAACCACAATGAGGTGACGAGCAAGTCCCAGTCCGGTTGGTGCCCACGCCACGGAGACTCGGGCGGACCTGTGTACACGGTAAACTCCGACGGTACGGTCGCGGCCAAGGGCATCATCAGCTCCGGCAGTGGCGGCGGCACTGATCACTACGCCGGTTCGCTGGACCTGCACCAGTGCGCCATTCAGTTCACCGACATCTACGACGCCTACCAAGGATTCCCGGGTAGCCTGTGGCTCTGGTAGGCAGGTGGCGGGAGCTGGTCGCGCCGGTTTCCGTGGCCGCGCTCGGGGCCGCCCTTCTCGCCGGCTGCGGAACCTCCGAGGCCAATGCGCCGCTGGTCGGATACCGGCCGCCTGTCCCGGGCAGCTCCGAGCTGGTCGTCCTGTATTCGCGAGGGCCCAGCGACGGCCTCGGCCATGCCGACGTCCTGAAGCAGGACTCGAAGACGATTCAGGTCCGCGTTCGGTTCAAGCAATCCAACGGGACCAGCGACCTGGTGGCCGAGATCAACGAGACCACCGCTGTACTGAAAGAACCGCCTGGAAGCCGGGAGGTCCTAGATGCAAGCGGTGAACCGATCCCCCTGAAAAGCATCAATGATTATCCGCGAGTAAGTAACCAATAGTAAATCGCCGGTTCGGCAGCGTGATCCCGGGCATCCGGGGCGTCTACGCCCACGTCACCCCGCCAATGACCATCCGGCTGCTTGGGAACCTGCAAGCCCGCTGGCTCGACAACGGTGACTACTGGTGACCCCAGCCGAAACCAGCTCCACGCGTCCCCGGGCCCCGCCGGTGCCGAGCAGATCATTTTGCTGTCAGTTTTTCGATGGTCTCCAGCGGGACTGCGACCAGGCCTCGCCGTTGGAGCCGGGCATAGGTGTCGCTGCCCGGGGCCTCGGTGAGCGGCCCGTGATAGGGCACCCCGTTGAGGCCGGCCGCAGTGAACGAGTTCCAGCACCCGTCGGCGGCAAGAACGGCGCTCCCACCGACGACCGGCACGTGGCTGACGACGGCCCCGAGTGATCCACGGTTCACCTTCTGCGGGGCGTAGAAGCCGAGCAACGCGCCGCCCGGACCCCACAACGGCCCCTCTGGTCCGCCCTCGGATCCGCTCGCGGCCTGCGTCCAGACGGTGGCGCCCTCCCCGACGGCGGGCCCGGTGAGGGTGCGGACGTGGCTGAGCGTCATCTCGTGATATCGGTAGCCGTCGAGGCGGATACGCCCGGTCAGCTGTCCCCGGGCGACGATGACCGACACCCCTTCGGATGGCGCCCGGGAGAGCGACTCCGGCAGGGCGAGACAGGCGCTGGCGGCCTGACCTGCGTCAGCGCCCGCGGACCGGTCGGCGCCGGCGGGCGACGCACCCGCGGTGAGGTTCGGGGTCGCCGGCACCTGGCCGAGCCGGGACCAGACGCCCACGCCACCGGCGACGAGCACGACTGCGGCGCCCACGGCGATCATCGCCTGCCGCCGCCGTCGGACGCCCTGCTTGGCGCGTAGCTGGGTCAGGACCGCGTCGGGGTCGGCGTCGTGGCGCGATAGGACGTCGCGCAGGTGGGCCGGATCCATCGGGTATCAGCCTCGTTCCGCAGTTGTCGCGGCCAGCCGCAGGGCCGCACGGGCATGGGACAGGTGTGACCGCACCGTGCTGGGCGCACAGGCGAGAATCTCGGCGATCTCGTCGTCGGTGCGGTCGAACAGGTAGCGCAGGCTGACCGCGACCCGCTGGTACGGGCTCAGCCGGGCGAGCAGGCGCGCGACGGCGTCACGGTCGTCCGCCGCCGCGTGCGGATCGTCGCAGGCGCGGTCGAGCACGGCGAGGTCGGCGGTCGACTCGGTCCGGCGCCGCCGGGTCTTGCGCCGCTCGGACAGGAAGGTGGTGACCACGGTACGGCGGACGTACCCCAGTGGGTTCTCCATCTGCCGGATCCGGCCCCACCGCGCTGAGACGACCAGCAGAGCGTCCGACAGGATGTCCTCGGCCAGATGGTGGTCGCCCGTCAGCGCGCCGGCGAACCGGGCGAGCCCGGCCATCTCAGCGCGGAGGAACTCCTCGAACGTCACAGCGACCTCATTCGGTGGTACTGCCGGCCAGGCGGAGCGGCACGGTTCAGCTTGATAACGCCACGGGACACCCTCGTTGTGGAGGGCGTCGCGAGAAAAATCGTGGGATTGGCGACCGCATGGGTCGGCCTCCGGCCGCGACGGTGCTGTCCCCGGAGGGAACGGTCCGTTGCTGCCGGAGGCCGGGTCAGGCACCGACGGCTGTGGCTCAGCCGGTCACCAGGGAGGCGTTCGGCAGAGTGTTGACGATCGTGCGCATCGCCGTGAAGTAGAAGCGCCAGGTGCAGATCGCGCCGCCGGACCAGGTGGCGGAGGAGGTGTGATACCGCGAGTCGTCGGCCGGCCCGCCCTGGATCATGCCGACCGCCTTGACCTTCATGTCGCCCGCGGTCACCAGTACCGGGCCGCCGCTGTCGCCCTGGCATGCCGCGGTCTTCTGGGTCTCCTGGTCACCCACGATCGTCGCGAACGTGGAGTTGCTGACGTGCGAATAACCGTCGTCGAACCAGTGCACCATCTGCGTGATGCGGATACCGCAGTGGACACCGGAGTTGCCTCCGCTGGTGCAGACCCTGTCGCGCAGGCTCACGTCGCCGTACCCGACGACCGTCTTCTTGTAGCCGTTGGCGTCGTTGCGGGAGCCGTCGAACATCAGCGGCGATCCCTTGGCGCTCATCTGGCGTGCCGCGCCGTCCGTGGAGTTGCGCACGCCGTCGCCGTAATTGTTACTGCTGTTGTTGAGCGGGCGATAGTCGTGCGCTGTGCAGTGCCGAGCCGTCGTCGTGTACCGGGTGCCCCCGACGTTGACCGAGAAGCCCGTCGAGCAGATTTCCCGGGTCGCCGGGCTGTACATGACACCGCCGGCGTTGTAAGCGGGCGTGTCCTTGTCCCGGGTGGCCGCGAAGGTCGTGTCACCGCCGCCAAGATCCACGCTGACCGCGACGCCCAGATCGTCGCTCGCCTCTCGCGCTACCTCGCTGATGGTCGCCTGCGGCGTCTGCTCCCCGGACCCAGCGGCGAGCGTGCGTGCCGAGCCGCCGGCCGGGACCCCCTGTACCTTGATGCCGTCGAATTCCGCGGTGATCCCGCTGATCGAGTTCAGATCGAAGTTCTTGTACGCGTTCTTGCCCCGCTTGGCGAGCGTCTGGACCGCGTTGACCAGCTGATCGCGGCTGTACCGGCGCTGCTCCACTTTGACCGAGATGCCCCGGCGCCGGGCCTCGGCCACGATGTCGCGCTGCGTGTCGTCGGCCGGGCCGTGCCAGAGCAGAGTGGTTGACAGGGTCTCGGCATCGTTCACCGACTCGATGTAGCCGCTGTGGACCAGGCCCGGCTGCTGGATGATCCAGGTCTTGAGGTCGGTGAGCCGGTTCTGCTGCCCGTTCGGGTCCTGCGAGTCGATGAGGTCGGGCTGGCTGGCGGGCGGAGCCTTCGGCTTGCCGTTGTCGGCAAGCGCCGGAGAGCCGGTAAACGCCAGCAGCGTGGCACCCGTGGTCACGACAACGCCCAGGGCGAGAGATTTACGCCGGAGAGTGTGGAACATGAAGAACCTGTTTCGTCGTACGCAGCCCCCGTGGCTACGTTTTTCGCTCACATTCATACGAGCCGATGAACGATACGACGAAACGGGGGGATGGTGGGATCGATGGAATGGCGGCCACGACCACCCGAAAGTCGGCGCGTATCGCCGGTCGATCGGCAGAAAATGGCTGGTGGTGGAAAATTCTACCGGAATGCGCCATTGCGGATCGCTGCCCGATGTGAGCCCGGCCCGATACAGTGGGCGGACTTCACGCCGATTTTACAACGACGTCGCGGCGAGCGACAGGAAGGATGCGGATGGCGATGGTGATTCCGTCGACAGGATGAATGAGTCGAAATCGCATCCGTAGAGATGAATATCACGATTGACTTCTAACCTTAGTACTGCAACGGCACTTCATCTGAGTGGATAGCCGCGGCGTTTGTAGTGGCCGAGGCGGGCTTGGTGTTGGCGTCGCCAGCGTGACCACCACCAAATATGTTAGGGCTGGTGGCGGCGGATGAACAGGGCGGCGAACAGGCGCCGAATCTCGGGTACCGTGTAGCCGATCATCATGTCGTTACCGCTGCTGTTTGAGCCGCCCTCGTATTCATGGAGCTTCTTGATCATGGTCTGATGGCCGTGGGGAAGAAGTATCTGTGGCAGCACCGAAGAAGTACCCCGATGAGCTGCGGCAACGCGCCGTTCGACTGTATCGGGATTCGGATCCGAAGCCGGTGATCAAGCGGCTGGCGGAGCAGTTGAACGTGCACCCGGAAGCGTTGCGGAACTGAATCCGGCAGGCCGAGGCCGACGCTGGCGAGCGTGCCGATCGGCCGACCACGGACATGCTGCAGGAGAACCGGCGCCTGCTGAAGGAGAACGCCGAGCTGCGGCGGGCCAACGAGATTTTGAAGGCCGCGTCGGCGTATTTCGCGGCGGAGCCCGACCTGGCGACGGTCCTGACGTTCATCGACGAACAGTCGGACCGCTTCGCGGTCGCGCTCCTTCTTCGGGTCTTGGAGATCGGCGAGTCGACCTACTACACGTGGCGCAAGCAGGTCGAGCCGCCCTGCGACCGCGACGTGGTCGACCGGGGCCTGCTGTCGAACATCTACGAGATCTGGCAGAACTCGGGCTTCACCTACGGCTCCGACCGCATCCACCAGCAGCTACGCCGCGACGGCATCCATGTCGGCCGCAAGCGTGTCGAGCGGTTGAGGCGGGCTCAGGACTGGCAGGGCGCGTTCCTGCGGCGTGGCTGGCGCGGCGGCTCCACGAAGCAGGATCGACCCGCGAGCCGGCCCCGGACCTGGTCAACCGGCAGTTCACCGCGGCCGGCCCGGACCGGCTGTGGGTCGCCGACGCTACCCGGATCCCGTGCGCCGAGGGCATGTTCTGGCTCGCCGCGGTCCGCGACGCGTTCTCCCGCCGGATCGTCGGGCGGCAGACCTCGACCCGCTGCGACACCGACCTGATCCTGGCCGCCCTCGAGTACGGCATCTATTCGCGTGACGTCCGCGACGGTGACCTGATCCATCACAGCGACAAGGGCTCGAACTACACGTCGTTCCGGTTCGCGGAACGCTTGTACGACAACGGAATCCTGCCTTCGATGGGCTCGGTCGGCGACAGCTACGACACCGCGCTGATCGAAAACTTCTGGTCCACGGTGAAGATCGAGCTGGTCTATCGAAGCCAGTGGCGCACCCGCGACGAGGCCGAGAACGCACTGTTCGCCTACGTCGATGGCTGGCACAAACATCCGGCGCATCCAGAAAGAGCTCGGCTACCTCAGCCCGGACGAATACGAGACGGCCTGGCATCACGCTCAGGTAAGCCAGACCGAGCCCGTATTGCTCACCCCGCCACCGGCCGGTAGCAGGAAAAACGCTCCATCGAACCGGGGGAAACCCAGCCGTCGAGGAACGCCGCATCGCACTCAACCCCTGCCGTCGCCTACGTCCGGCAGCCGTCCCGACAGCCGAACGCCCCTGGGCGACACCCGCCCAGGTCCTCGCCATCGCCAGCCACCTCAACCAGCCCGAGGCCACTCTCGTCATCACCGCCGCCTACACCGGCATGCGCTGGGGCGAACTCGTCGGACTGCAACGGCACAACTGCGTCCTCGGCGACGCCCGTATCCACATCAACCGGAAACCGGAGCCCTGCACGAGATCGCCGGCACCCTCGAGCTCGGACCGCCCAAGACCCCCGCCGCTGTCCGCAGCATCGCGCTTCCGCCGTTCCTGGTCACCCGGCTGCGTGAGCACCTGGATAGCCACGACCACGCCCACGTCTTCGCCGGCGCCGACGGCGGTCTCCACCGCCGCTCGAACTTCGCCCGCCGCTTCTGGCGACCCGCCACCGACGGCGACCCGAAGAAACTGATCGCCCCCGTCATCCCCGGCATGCACTTCCACGACCTGCGACACACCCACAAGACCTGGATGATCGAAGACGGCGTCCCCGAGGTCGCCCAAGCCAAACGACTCGGCCACCGCCTACCCGGAGTCCGCGGCATCTACAGCCGCGTCAGCCCCGCCGTCGAACAACGACTCGTCGACGGCCCGCGGAAACGCTGGCAGGCCACCGGCGAACGGTGACCACCTTGGCGACAGGGAGCGAACGATCCCCGTTCTGGGGAGGTCACCAGCTGGCCAACGGTCGGCGCTCCCGAAATCATGACGAAAACACCCGCCACAGATGATCTCTGTGGCGGGTGTTTTTGCAGCTAAAGGCTATGTGGGCGATACTGGGATCGAACCAGTGACCTCTCCGGTGTGAACGGAGCGCTCTCCCGCTGAGCTAATCGCCCTCAACGAGATGGAACTCTACCGGACCGCGGCACCGCCGCAAAAACCGGGGTGGTTCAGTGCGTGGCGAACCAGTCCCGGGTCCACTGGATCAGGTCGACGCCGAGGCTGAGCCGGACGGCGGCCCACACCACGGCGGCCACGAAGATCATCCCGACCACGCCGATCACCGCGCGGACCGGCAGGCTCTGCCGGGCGATCCAGTGCGTCCAGTTCTTCACGTGCCGCTTGGTGAACTCCAGGAGGTTTTTCGCCCAAGCGAACTCCAGGGCCAGGATGGCAAGACCGAGAATGACGATGGCCCAGCCCGGGCCGGGGAACGGGATGAGCACGATGCCCAGGGCCACGACCAGGGTGCCGAGCACTCCGATGCCGATCTTCAGAGCCAGACGCCCGGATGGGGTGGACCGGATACGGTCGAGCAGACGCACGTCAGAAGCCTTGTCGTCCGGTTTTACACCCATTTCATCCCCCAGTGTCCCGGAGCCCCGTCACTACCCGGGAGGAATGGACGTTACCGGAGTAAGTCAACTGCTGGACCACCCGACGCCGGGCGGAACCGAGTACATGGGCAGAACAGGACAAGATATCTTTTTGCGTCCTGGGCGGAGGGGTTTTCGGAACCGTCTTCCCACTACTGGGTGAGATCAGCGTATGGCGGAGCGTAACGACAGGGATCACCTGAGTATGGGAAACGCGGGGTTCACCAGCCTCGCAGCGGTGCCGGGGGGAGTTCGTCCATGAGTACCATTCGTCCAACGACCGTCGAGGTCGAGACCTCGCTGCGGCTCGTAGCGCCAGACGCGACGGCACTGCCGGTGCGCGCCAGTCTGCGCTACGACCCGTCGGACCCGTATGCGGTCCATGTGTTGTTCCACGCGGAATCAGCCGGTGGGGAAGCCGTGAGCTGGTCCTTCGCGCGGGAACTGCTGGTCACCGGCCTTGATGAGCCGGCGGGTATCGGCGACGTCCGGGTGTGGCCGTGGGCCACGCCGCGGGGCGATTTCGTCGCACTGGCGTTGTCGTCGCCTGACGGCAACGCACTGTTCGAGGTGCCGCGCAGCGTCCTCGTCCGATTCCTGCGGCGCACCTACGTGGTGGTGCCGCGTGGCCGGGAGTCGGAGCACCTGGATGTCGACGCGGCGGTGAACCGGTTGCTTGCCGGCCGGTAAAACCTCAGCGAAAGGGCCGACCCGCACAGACACTGCCGATCTGTGCGGGTCGCCCTTTATCTGTGAAAAGTCTGGATCTCCGAAAAGGAATCGGAATCGGACGTATAGCGAATACCGAGGCGCAAAACGGACAAATAGCCCGGTCGGTGCAGTAAGGGATGCGTTGCCGGTCATCGACGATTACCGTCAGCGGCGATGCCAGTAATCACTCACCGCGCCGAGCGCGCTCCAGCCTGTATACCGCCCGAATGGGCGGGGGTCGGTGCCTGCGCCCTTCCGGTGGCGGCCGGCGCCGCCACCGGGCTGCTCGAGTGCCACGCACTCGTGCTGATCACCACGGGGCCGCTGCTAGCCGACGTCGATTTCACCTCACACCTGGCCGGGCCGGGGACCATCCTCTGGGTGCGCCCGGGCCAGGCACTCCACTTCGACCTTCCGGGCGCCGGTCGCCCGGGCGACGGCGAGCCGCCTGACGAAGCGATGACGGTCGTCTTCCGGCCCGGCCTGTTCGCTTCCGACGAGTTGCCCGGCCTGGCCCCGGACGACCCGGCCGGCCCCGCCCGTACCCCGCTGGTCCTGCCCGACCCGGCGGTCTTCCGCGCCGCGATGGAGCACCTCGCGGCCGATGCCGCCGGTCCACCGGGCCGGGTCGCCGCCGCCCTGCTGCGCCACCAGCTGGCCGCCCTGCTGCTGCGGATCCGCCTGCTGGACCGCACCGGCAGCGACGTCGCCAACGTGGAGGCACGCACCTTCGAGCGGTTCCGCCGCCGGCTGGAGGACGGTTACCCGCACAGCCGCCGGGTCGAGGACTACGCCGCCGAGCTCTCCTGCTCGGTGCGCACCCTCACCCGGGCGAGCCTGGCGGTGACCGGACGGACCGCCAAGCAGGTGGTGGACGACCGGGTGGCGCTGCAGGCGCGACGGCTGCTCGCGGCGACCGACCTGTCGGTGGCCGAGGTGGGCCGTGGCCTGGGGTTCGGCGAGCCGACCAACTTCGGGCGGTTCTTCCACCGGGAGACCGGGCTGAGCCCGGGCCAGTTCCGGGCCCGCTTCGCCGACCGCCCCGGCGGCATTCCGGGACCCCGCCAGCCCGCGGACTGAACGGACCGCACCAGCCCGCGGACCGAACCGGACCGCACCAGCCCGCGGACCGAACCCGACCGCCCGGCGGCGTTCCGGGACCCCGCCGACCCGCGGACCGAACCGGACCGCACCAGCCGCCGGCTGAGCCGGACCGCCGCGCCACCCCGGGGGCGGAAAAGGGGTAATTCCCATATCGCCCTGGGGTATGTGCACCGGGACGCCGGCGGCGAGGCAGAATAGTCGCGTGCAGATCTCCGCGCGCGGCGACTACGCGGTCCGGGCAGCGCTCAGCTTGGCGCAGGCCTACCCGTCCCTGATGTCCGCTCAGGCCATTGCCCAAGACCAGGAAATGCCTCGGAAGTTTCTCGAGGCGGTCCTGGCCGACCTGCGCCGTGCCGGGGTGGTGCGGGCGCAGCGCGGCGCGGAGGGTGGTTACACGCTGTCCCACCCACCACGTGACGTGACGATCGGCCAGATCCTGCGGGCCGTCGACGGCCCGCTCGCCGGCGTGCGCGGCCTGCGTCCGGAGGAGACACAGTATTCCGGCGCCGCCGAGAACCTGCCGAACCTCTGGGTCGCGGTGCGGGCCGCGGTCCGCGAGGTGGTCGACGAGGTGAGCCTGGCCGAGCTGATCAGCGGGCGGATGCCGGCGCACGTGCGCAAGCTGACCACCCGCCCGGACGCCTGGCAGCCGCGCTGACGTTTGTGGATTGACGCGATCGGGAACCGTCCGCCCATCACCGACTGAAGCACGATGGGAGACGTTTCCGATGGGCCTCATGTTCCGCAGCCGCAAGAAGTTCGGCCCGCTGGTCCTGAACTTCACCGAGAACGGTTTCTCGTCCTGGAGCATCAAGATCGGCCGCTGGTCCTGGAACTCGCGGACCCGCGCGCACCGCGTCGACCTGCCCGGCCCGCTGTCCTGGAAGCAGGACAAGTCCCGGTCATAGTGGGCTGATCAGCACGTCACCACCGAGCCGTCCGGCCGCCGGGTCGCGGCTCACCTGCCGCGCGTCGAGCATCAGGTGCAGCACCCGGTTCGCGTCAGCGGCCCGGTACACGGTCTCGGTCAGTGTGAAGGTGCGCAGGTCGCTCACCGTCGCCGGGCCCACCTCGGCCAGGTACGCCAGGATCTCCCGGCGCAGCGGGCCGGGGTGCGGCTGCAGCGAGATGTCGATCAGGTGCCGGTCCGGATCGCCGGGGTCACGCAGGCGCACCCCGGCGAACTCGTCGACCGCCCAGAGCGCCTCCTTGAAGTGCTCCAGGCTCTTGCCCGAGCCGGTCAGGAAGACCACCACCTGCCCGGGCTCGTCATCGGTGGCCAGTTCGGCCGCGGTGCGCAGCGGGAACCCCGCGTCCCGGTAGGCCGCCGCGGAGCTTCCCGGCGGCAGCACCAGCAGCGCCTCCGCCGGACGCCCGGCGGCCAGCGCCGCCACGGTGGCCACGGCGGGCGGTTCGCTCGCCGCACCGGCATCGAGAAAACCCAGCGACGGTACGCCTTTCGCCCCGGCCGCCTGGAGAGCCACCGCCACCGGCGCGGCGATGCCGAGCACGGTCAGGCCCGCTCCGGCGCCGGCCTGGTGCTGCACCTCGCCCAGCCGATCAGTGATTGTCGTCATGTCGTCACCGACGGCCACCATGGACAATTCCCGCCCGCGGGCCAGATCGGGCAGGTCGGCCAGCGCCCGGACCGCCGCCTCGGCCGTGGCGCCGCCGTCCGCGTCGGCGTATCCGTGCAGATAGATGGCCCGGCGACCACGGTGCAGGGCACCCGCGGCCCAGGCCTCCAGGTGGCGGATCAACAGTTCCCGTTTGACCGTCGTGACTGACATGGCGCTTGTTCTACCCCGTCCACTCAGCACTGGGCGTTACACCCCAAGACTTGTACCTAAGGTAGTCGTACGAGCACTATGGGTGCGTGGCTCCCGCTCTCGCCGAACTCACCGCCCGGGCACAGACCTTGACGTCGGCCGGCGATCTCACGGGCGCCCGGGCCGTGCTGACCGAGGTGCTGCGTTCCGCGGACGCCGACCCGCGCCGGGCCACCGCCGAGCTCGCGGTGGCCGCCGCCCTGTTCGCCCGGGTCCTGATCGCCCTCGGTGACCCGCAGTCCGCCCGGCTCTGGGCCGCTTTCGCGCACGCCGCCGAGGAGCAGCTGCACGGCCCCCGCGACGAGCGCACCATCGCCGCCGCCGCCACCCACGCCGCCGTCCTGTACCGCGTCGGGCAGTACGGCCGGGCCGCCCTGGTCTATCACGACCTGGTCGGCGAGCTGGCCCGGATCGACGACCCGGAGGCGCCGCGGGTGCTGGCCGCCGAGGCCGACCTGGCCACCGCCGAGCACGCCGCCGGGCACTGCGCCGCCGCCCGGGCCCGCCTCACCGGCGCCTGGCGGCGCTACCGCGACCGTTACGGCGAGGACGCCCCGCCGGCGATCAAGATGCTGGCCCGGCTCGGCGCGATGGAGCGCGAGTGCGGCCGGGAGGCGGCCGCCCGCGACCACCTGGCCACCGCCCGGCGGCTGAGCGAGCGGCATCTGCCGGCCGGCCACCCGCTGATCCGGCAGGCCGCCGAGCTCGCCGAGGCCGAGCGCTCCGGGCGGCACACCTGCGGCCGGATGAGCCGGCCCGGCCGCGACGACGACACCGAACTGCGGCCGGGCGGCTTCCGGCCCTTTCCGCGCCGCCCCACGGTCCCCGCCCCGCCCGCGCCGGACGACACCCTCGACGACGTCCTCCAGCCGCCGCCGGACAACCGCGCCACCGACCCCAACGGCACGGTCTACCAGCAGCCGTTCTACCTGAGCGACCTGGGCCTGGCCGGCGACCCGGCCGGCCGGCACGCCCGCGCCGACACCCCGCCGCCACTGCCCGGCCACCGCGCTCCGGACTACGAACGGGCCGGCAGAAGCGGTCGCGGACATCCGGCGCTGCTCGCGATCGCGCTGGCCGGCGGCGTCGCCACCGCGGCCGCCGTCGTGATCACGACGCTGCCGGACGCGGACGGGGTGACCACGCCGCAGGCCGCGGCACCGTCGGCGGCGGCCTCCGGGGAAACCGCCGGCCCACCCGGCTCGCCGCGGAACGTGACACTTCGCGACAACCGCACCGGAGTGTCGCTGAGCTGGACCGTCCCGTCCGGGGCGACCGGCCCGGTGGTGATCTCCGGGGGCCGTGCCGGGCAGCCACCCGCCGAGGTCGAGCGGCTCTCCCCCGGCGCCACCGACTACCAGGTTTACCGCCTCGACGAGCAGGCGAACTACTGCTTCACCGTCGCGCTGCGCGCCGCCGACGGCAGGCTTCGCCCCGCCGCCCCGGTCTGCACCGCCCGGTGAGTACGCAACCGCTTTGCACCCGGCCGGGACCCACTCTGCCACCGCGGCACCGGAGTGTTGGTCGTCACGGCGACTACAGGAAGTAGGGACTAGTGACGACGGAGACGGCGAACTGTGTCCCCGCCGGGCTGGACGAGCTCGGTGCCCTGGCGGCCGCGGTGGCGGAACTCGAGTCCCGGCCGAGTTCGCAGTTCCGCACGCTGCGCGAGCCGGCCGGCGAGATCCGGCGGCGGGCCGAGGAACTCGGTGCCGAGGAGCTCCACCACCGGGCCGACCTGCTGCTCGCCTCGGTCGACCTGCGCGAGGGCCGGATCGGTGAGGGCGGCCAGACCGCGCACCGGGTGCAGGCCTGGGCGGAGCGGCACAACTCGCCGTACCTGCTGGCCCGCGCGCACCGTCAGCTGTCGGTCTTCTACCGGTACGTCGGTGACTTCTCCGACGGCCTGAAACACGCCGTGCAGGCCGTCGCGCACCTGACCGAGGACATTCCGGTCACCATCCGGGCCCAGCACCTGATGTCGCTGTCGGTGGCGCTGGAGGAGACCGGTTCCCGGGTCGAGGGCGACCGGCGTGCCCAGGAGGCGCTGGCGCTCACCATGGCCGACGGCGACCACGAGATGACCAGCCTCGCGCTCAACAACATGGTCTACAGCGCGTACGAGAACGGCGACGAGGCCGGCGCCCGCGCGCTGGTCGCCCAGATGCACGAGATCCAGGCCCGGACCGGCCACCGGTTCGGCGCCAACGAGCTGGACACGATGGCCCGGGTCGAGCTGATGGGCGGCCACTACGACGCGGTCGAGGCACTGCTCACCCCGGTGCTGGCCGACCTGGTGGCGGCGAACGAGGGCGACGCGGTCGCCGAGTGCCAGCTCACCCTGGCCCTGGCTCGGCGGCTGGCCGGGCGCTATCCGGAGGCGCAGGCCGCGATCGACGCCAACCTGCGGCTCTGCGAAGAGCGCGGGCTGGCCGCGGTCCGGGCCCGGGTCCGCGAGGAGCAGGCCGCGCTGTACGCGGCGACCGGCCGGTTCGCCGAGGCGTACGAGGAGCACCGGGCCTTCCACGCGGAGACCGCCGCGCTCCAGTCGGTGCAGCGCGAGGCACGCGCCCGCGCGCTGCAGGCGGTCTTCGAGGCCAACGAGGCCCGCCGGGCCAGCGAGCACTTCCGCGAGATGGCCCACCGGGACGCGCTGACCGGGCTCTACAACCGCCGGTACCTCAACGAGCGGGTGCCCGCGCTGCTGCTCGAGGCGGCGGCCGCGCAGCAGCCGATCACGCTCGCCATCGTCGACCTGGACCACTTCAAGCGGGTCAACGACACGCTCTCGCACGCCACCGGCGACACCGTGCTGCAGCACGTAGCCGAGCTGCTGGAGGAGGCCATGCCCGGCTCGGGCCTCGCCGCCCGGATGGGCGGCGAGGAGTTCCTGCTGGTCTTCCCGGGAATCGGGCTGGAGGAGGCGGCGGACCGCTGCGAGCGGCTGCGGCTGCGGATCCGGGCGCATCCGTGGGGGCCGATCACCGGCACGCTGCCGGTCACCACCAGCATCGGCGTGACCACCTCGACGGACGGCACCGGCACCCTGCCGTCGCTGCTCGCCGAGGCGGACCGCAACCTCTACACGGCCAAGCACGCCGGCCGGGACCGGGTGGTGTTCTAGGCCGCGCTCCGGGGTCCGGAACACGGCCCGGCCACTACTCGCCGACCGCCCCGGCCGCCAGCTCGGCGACGATGTCCAGGTGCCCGACGTGCCGGGCGTACTCCTGGACCAGGTGGAAGCAGATCCGCTCCAGGGTCGGCGGCGCGGCGCCCTCCCAGCGCGGGCCGGGCTGCCCGACCGCGCTCAGGTCGGTCGTGGCGAGCACCTGTGCGGTGTGCTCGCCCTGCGCGCGCAGCGCCTCGGCCAGCTCGGTGAAACTCTCCTCCGGCGCCACGTACCAGCGGTCGACGTTGCGGTCACCCCACGGGTCGTCGAATGCCACGCCCTCGAATCCCCACTCGATCCAGCGCAGTTCGACGTACCGAAGATGTTTGACCAGCTCGAGCGGCGTCCAACCGGAAGGGAGCCGGCTGGTCCGGCGCTCCCCCTCGGGGAGCGCTGACACCTTGGCGAGCAGCGTCTCACGGAAGTACGACAGGTAACCCGCGAAGACCTCGGCGGTGCTGCCGGCGGGACGGGTCGGCGAGGGGAACTCGATCGTCATGTCGCGAGTATGCGGGTTTGATGGGGCACATGACCGCATTGCTAGTGCATGCCGCCGGCCCGGACGACAGCGCGACGGTGGTCCGGCTGATCACCGAGTCATGGCACGCGCCGATCCTGGTGGTGCACGGCGTCACCTATGACGCGGCCGATCTGCCGGCGCTGCTCGCCGAACGGGACGGCGAGATCGCCGGCCTGCTCACCTATCACGTCGACGGTGACGCCCTGGAGATCGTCTCGCTCAACGCGTTCACGTCCGGGGCCGGCGTCGGCACCGCCCTGCTCGACGCCGCCACCGGGGTCGCCCGGGAGCGGGGCCTGGCCCGGATCTGGGTGGTCACCACCAACGACAACCTGGACGCGCTCCGCTTCTACCAGCGGCGCGGCCTGCGGATCACGGCGGTCGCGCCGGGCGCCGTGGACGCCGCGCGGGCGATCAAGCCGTCGATTCCGCTGGTCGGCGAGCACGGCATCCCGCTGCGCGACGAGTTGACGCTGGAGATGCCCGTCGCATGACGCCCGTAACACAGCGGAAACGCACGGGTCCCCGAGCCGAAACGGACCATGGCGAGGCTAGGCCGTGTGACCGCACAACTGAACTCCGGGGACACCGCCTGGCTGCTGGTCAGCGCCGCCCTGGTGCTGCTGATGATTCCGGGCCTGGCGCTGTTCTACGGCGGCATGGTGCGGATCAAGAGCACCCTCAACATGCTGATGATGACGTTCGCCTGCCTGGCGGTGGTCAGCGTCATCTGGGTGGCCTACGGCTATTCGCTGGCCTTCGGCCCGGACGCCGGCGGCGGCCTGATCGGTGACCTGAGCCTGGCCGGGATGACCGGGATCGGTCCGGACGCGCTCACCGGCTCCTCGCCGACCCTGGTCTTCGCGGCGTTCCAGATGATGTTCGCGATCATCACGGCCGCCCTGCTCAGCGGCGCGATCGCGGACCGCGCCAAGTTCAGCACCTGGGTGATCTTCGTGGCGATCTGGGTGACCCTGGTCTACGCGCCGATCGCCCACTGGGTGTTCAGCCCGCACGGCTGGATCGCCGCACACCTGCACATCCTGGACCTGGCCGGCGGCACGGTCGTCGAGATCAACTCCGGGGCGTCGGGCCTGGCGCTCGCGATCGTTCTCGGCCAGCGGCTCGGCTTCCGCTCGGAGCCGATGCGCCCGCACAGCCTGCCGCTCGTGGTCCTCGGCGCCGGCCTGCTGTGGTTCGGCTGGTTCGGTTTCAACGCCGGCTCGGCGCTCGCCGCGAACGGCTCGGCAGGCCTCGCGTTCTTCAACACCCAGGTGTCCGGCGCCGCCGGAATCGCCGGCTGGCTGGTGGTCGAACGCCTGCGTGACGGCCACGCCACCACCCTGGGCGCCGCCTCCGGCGCGGTCGCAGGCCTGGTCGCGATCACCCCCGCGTGCGGCGCGGTCAACCCGCTCTGCGCCCTGCTGATCGGTGTGGCCGCCGGCGCCCTGTGCGGCTACGTGGTCGGCCTCAAACAGCGCCTCGGCCTCGACGACTCGCTCGACGTGGCCGGCGTGCACGGCGTCGGCGGCTTCCTCGGCACGATCCTCATCGGTCTGCTGGCGACCGCCACGGCCACCGGCGGCCCGCGCGGCCTGCTCTTCGGCGGCGGCCTCACCCTCTTCGGCCACCAGGCCGCCGCGGCGGTCACCGTGGCCCTGTTCTCCTTCGCCGCCACCTGGCTGATCGCCACCGCCTTGCACCGCACCATCGGCTTCCGCGTCACCCGCGAACACGAACACGGCGGCCTCGACCTGGCCCTGCACGGCGAATCCGCCTACGACCTGGGCGTCACCGGCGCCCACAGCGCCCACCCCAGATCCGCGACCGTTCCGGCCCATCCGTCCAGCGCGAAGTAGCCACACCCCCATTGCGCCGGCGCCCACAGCGCCCACCCCAATTCCGCGACCGCGCCGGCCCATCCGTCCGACGCGAGGTAGCCACACCCCCATTTCGTACGATCTCGCCCCGATCCAAGCGCACCAGCCCGCTCCCGTGGCCAACCGCACGGTGATCCCGGTGCCGGACCGCGAGGCCCCGCCGGGCTGAGCTCAGGCCACCAGCACCGAACCCGGCCGGCCCTGACGCACGTCTCCACCCCCGGACACCACCGTGAGCGCCAGCCCATCACCCGGCTGGCGCTCACGGTTGCCTCCCACCCCCGGACACCACCACCACGACCAGCCCTCACCACCCGGCTGGCCTTCACGGTTGCCCCCCACCCCCGGACACCACCACCACGACCAGCCCTCACCACCCGGCTGGCCCCCACGGTTGCCTCCCACCCCCCGGACACCACCGTGACGGCCAGCCGCAGCACCCGGCTGGCCCCCACGGTTGCCTCCCACCCCCGGACACCACCACCACAACCAGCCCCACCACCCGGCTGGCCCCCACGGTTGCCTCCCACCCCCGGACACCACCACCACAACCAGCCCCCACCACCCGGCTGGCCCTCACGGTTGCCTCCGGCTCCTGGATACGACCGTGACGGCCAGCCGGGCAGCGGGCGACTGCCAGGGGCGTTGCTGGGCGGGGGCTGCGGACGTATCGGAATGATCGGACTTGCGGGCGAGAGCGATGGGCGCGACCGCGACCGACAGTGCATCCGCTCTGGCCGTTCCCCATCTGGCCGCAACTGGCGGCCGGGGCCGTGACCAGCGAATCCCTGGCCTGGCGACCAAGACGGCGACCGGCTGCGGACCGTGACCAGGCGCACGGACCGCGGGTGGCTGCCCTGGCCAGGGCAGCCACAGGGGCCATGAGCAGACCTGCGGGCCGCGTGTAGACACGGCCGTGACCAGGGCACACGTGCGGACCGCAAGCAGACGCGCGGACAGTCAGCAGGCACGGCCGTGACCAGAGCGGCCGCGCCGACCGTGGGCAGGCGCGCGGGCCATAAGCGGGCGCTCAGATCGTGAGCGGGCGCTCGGATCGTGAACAAGCGCGCCGTGAGCAAACGCGCCTCATGAGCGGTCATGCAGGCCGTGAGCAGGCGCGCGGGCCATGAGCAGCCGCTCGGGTCGAGAGCGGGCGCTCGGACCGTGAGCGAGCGCGGACCGTGAGCGAGGCGGGCTGCGACCAGACCAGCTGAGGGCGGAGGTTGCGACGACGTCAGAGGTCGAGGTCGACCCGGACCGGATAATGATCGGAGGCGTGTTCGGTCGGGCCGCCCCGAAGGACACGCATGTCGTGCGCTTTTTCCGCCACGGCCGGGGTGGCCAGGACGTAGTCGAGGCGCATGCCGCCGAACTCGCGGCCACCGCCCTGCGTGGTCGGGACGGTGCGGCCGTCGCCCGAGCCGGCCGGGCCCCACAGGTCGACCAGGCCCGCCGAGCCGAAGGCGGCCAGCGCCCGGCTGTCCACCCGGCCGTCCGGGAACAGGTGCCGCTTGCGGAACATCGACGGCTGGCTGGCCAGTGCCTCGGTGTGGTCGCCGGCCGGGTCGAGCCCGTTCAGGTCGCCGGCCAGCACCACGTGCGAGCCGGTCACGTAGCGGGCGGCCAGCCAGCGGGCCTCGCGCATCCGGCGGTACGGCCAGAACGGGTCCAGGTGGGTGCTGATCACGGTGAGTGGCACCGACCCGGTGTCCACCACGGCGACCGCGGCGGCGTGGTGCAGGCGCCAGGTCACGCTCGCCGTGTGGGTGATCCGCAGCGGTTCGCGGACCAGTACCGCGACCGGCATCCCGAACCCGGACCGGGCCAGGTGCGCGGTCATCCCGACCGCCCCGGCCAGGTCGGCCATCCGGCGCCCGTCGTGCCGGTGGAAGTCGCGCAGTTCCTGGAGGGTGAGCACGTCCGGCTTCTCCGCGGCGATCACCTCGGCGATGGCCGGCAGCCGGATCCGCCGGCCGCGGTCCACTCCGCCGGTCTTGATGTTCCAGGTCATGAAGCGCATCAGGCGACCACCATCTGCCGGTTCTCCAGGGCCGCCTCGGTGGCGGTCACGGCCCGGGCGTTGGGCCGTACCGTCCACCACAGCACGGTCAGCCACGCCGCGGTGAGCAGCATCGCGCCGAGCACGTCGGTCGGGTGGTGCATCCCGCGGTACATCCGGGACAGCGCCACCCCGAGCGGCATCAGCACGGCGAGCACCGGGAAGATCCAGCGCCACGGCTGCCGGACCCGGGCCATCACGATGATCGCGATGGCGGTCCACAGGCAGATGGTGGCGGCGATGTGCCCGGAGGGGAACGACGACGTCGGCATGTGCCCGTCCAGCTGCTCGACCCCGGGCCGCGGCCGGTCCACCGCCGCCGCGCTGGTCAGGAACAGGGTCAGCTCGCCGACCATGGTGAGGGCCAGGAACAGCACCGGCCGCCACTGCCGCCAGAGGGCCAGCGCCAGCGGGCAGAAGACCAGCGAGATGGCCAGGATGGCGTGTGTGTCGCCGGCCTTGCTCCACCACCAGCTCAGGTCGTCCAGCGCCGGGGTACGGAAGGTCTGCAGCCAGCGCGGCACCCCGTCGTCCCAGCTCGGGTTCCACCGGGTCACGCCGTACCCGAAGAGGTAGAGCAGCCCGAAGGTGAGCACCCAGCCGACCAGGATCTCCGCCGCCTTGGCCCACGGGTGCGGCAGCACCGGTCCCTCGGCGGGCGCCGGCCGCAGGTCCTGGGCGGCCTCCGGCTCCAGGCCGTCGTGCATCAGGTGGTCGGCCGGGTGACCGGCCTCCCGGCGCCAGACCCGGAACGCGTACGCCGTCGTGCTGATCCACGCGATCCCGAGCAGCCACCCGGCGACCACGTCGGAGAGGAAGTGCACGCCGAGCGCGATCCGGCTGAACCCGATCAGCAGCACGATCCCGGCGACCAGGGCCAGGAACCAGGGCCGCCACCGGGGCCGGACGCCGGGCAGCAGCACCAGCGCGAGCATCCCGTAGACGATCATCGAGCCGAGCGCGTGCCCGCTCGGGAAGCTGTTGCCGGGAGCGTGCGCGACGGGTTCCTCGACCACCGGCCGCAGCCGCCCGACCAGCGCCTTCAGCGACGGGTCCAGGACCAGCGCGCCGGCGCCGGTGACGATCAGGTAGAGCGCCAGCCGTGGCCGCCGCCGGATCAGCAGGATCGCGACGACCACCGCGACCAGCCCGATCATGAAGACCCGGCCGCCGAACGAGGAGATCTGCTGCAGCACCTTCACCGCCGCGGAGGAGCCGGCGACCTGATGGTTCAGGCCGTCGGCGACCGCGTGGTCCAGGCTCTGCAGCGGCGACCAGTGGAACCGGACCAGCAGCAGGAGCGCGGCGAACCCGAGGCCGACCGCGATCACCGCGATCAGGCCGAGCACGCTGCGTTCGGCGAAGTGCCGGACCGGCGCCCAGCCGGCCCGCTCGACGACCCGGTTGTCATCCGAGGCGGCCCGGCTGTCATCCGGGGCGGCCCGGTTGTCATCCGGGGCGGTAGGCACAGAAGTCACGGGAGGCTCCCAACACATCGGGTGCCGCCGTTCTTACCCCGTCGACTCGCTGGGTACACCGGTGGCGCGCTGCGCGGGCACGTCCGGCGCCGGCTCCCACTGGTCGGGCTGGGCCGGCTTGGCGCCGACCCGTCGCGCCTCCAGCTGCGCGGCGAACGCCAGGCCCAGGAAGAACGCGATCCCGGTCAGGTTCGCCCAGAGCAGCAGCGCCATGATCGCGGTGAGCGGGCCGTAGGTGGCGCCGAAGCTCCCGCTCACCCGGATGTACCCGGCCAGCAGCAGGCTGGCCATCCACCAGAGCACTGTCGCCACCACCGCGCCGAACAGCAGCCAGGACAGCGCCGGCTGCTTGCGCCGCGGCGCGTGCCGGAACAGCGCGCCGACAGCGAACACGATCAGCGCCAGGCTCAGCGGCCAGCGCAGCACGTCCCAGGCCACCCGGACCCCGCCGGGTATGTCGAAATGTCGCTCCGCGGACTCGCCGGCGGCCCGGCCGGCGACCAGCAACAGGAAGCCGAACAGGGCGGGCAGGCCGGCGCAGAGCGCGAGGACCAGGGCGCGCAGGTACTTGTGCAGCGCCGGTCGGTCCCGCTCCACCCCGTAGATCCGGTTCGCCCCGCGCTCCACCTGGGCCATCGCGGTGACCAGCGCGATCACGCCGGTGATCAGACCGAGGGTCAGCGCGACCTCGCCGGCCTCCTCGGTCCGGTCGTCGTCCTCGAGCAGCTCACGGACCAGCGGCTCGCTGGCGCCCGGGGTCATCGCGATCACGGTGTCCGCGACCACCTGGCCGCCCTTCTCCGCGCCCAGGTCGGTGGCCAGGCCGGAGAGGGCGATCAGGAACGGGACGATGGCCAGGCACAGTTGCAGTGCGAAGGCGCGCGAGTGGCTGAACCCGTCGCCGTACCGGAATCGGATGAACGCGTCCCGCAGCAGCGGCCAGCGGCCGTAGTGGCGCAGCGCCAGGTAGGCGTCGTCGGCGGAGAGCTCGTCGCCGGCCATGGTCCGGGTCTCCGGGACCGGCTGGGTGCTGCTCAACGGCGTTTCGCCCGCTTCGCCACAGCGGCGGCGTCGTAGGCCAGGTCGGGGTCGGCGTCCGGCTGCGGGACGCACAGCAGCAGGGCCTTGTGGCGTACCGAGATCTTCATGGCCTTTCCCGGCGCGATGAGGTCACCGTCGAGCTGCCGGGGCTGCGCGCGGTTGCTGTAGATCTCCACCCGGGAGGCGGTGAACGTCTCCATCCGCGGCACCCGCTTGCGCCGGCTCGCCACCGCCCAGGCCAGTGCCGCCCAGTGCATCAGGTTGTTCGGGCTGAGGATGGCGACGTCCAGTTTCCCGTCGTCCGGCTGCGCCTTGCTGAGCAGCCGCACGCCGCCCTGCAGCCGGCCGACATTTCCGACGATCACCGCCTGCGGCCGGCGCGGGATCGGCGGGCCGCCGTCCAGCCGGATCCGCACCCGCATCGGCCGGTCCAGCAGGTGCTTCGCCGCCCCGACCAGGTAGGCCGGCCAGCCGATGTGCTTTTTCGCCTTCTCCGAGGTGTCCTGCAGCATCATCGCGTCGAAGCCCATCCCGGCCATCACCACGAAGCACTGGTCGTCGATGGTGCCGACGTCGATCCGGCGGCGGCCGCCCTCCAGCACCACCTGCAGCCCGGCGGCCGGGTCGGTGCCCAGCCCGAGGTTTGCCGCGAGCAGGTTGCCGGTGCCGGCCGGCAGCACGGCGAGCGCCACGTCGGTGCCGGTCAGGGCGGTCACCACGGCCGTCACGGTGCCGTCGCCACCGCACGCGAAGACCAGCTCGGCGCCATCGGCCACGGCCTTCTTGGCCTGGCCACGGCCCGGGTCCTCGGGGGTCGTCTCATACCACGCGGGCTCCGGCCACCCGGCCTTGGTCAGGCTGGTGCGCAGGGTGCGGCGAAGCTGATCCGGATCGGCCACTTTGGCGGGGTTCACCACAACGGCGGAGCGGGGTCCTGTCACGCGCTCAGTCTGCCGGAGCTAAGTCACAGGTGCGACTCAGGAATCATCGTGCCTCGGGAAGGGCACACTTTCTCAGGTGACTCGCGTGACGTACTCCGAAGTCGGCCGGACCCGCGGCGGACCGCTCCCGGACGGCTATCGGCATCTGCGCTATCGGACCCGCATCGGCACCGGTCCGCGGGTGTTCGCCGCCGCCGGCGAGGCGGTTCTCACCTTCCGGATGCACCGCGCCACCGGAGCGGGCGTCCGAGCCGGTGCGCGGCGGGCCGAGCCCGGCGTCCGGCTGACCATCGGCCTCGGTCCGGTCACCGCCCCGTGTGAGGTGGTCTGGGTCGCCCAGGAGGAGCGGAAGATCGGTTTTGGGTACGGAACGCTGCCCGGTCACCCGGCGCGCGGCGAGGAGGCGTTCGTCGTGGAACGCGACACGCGCGACCGGGTGTGGTTCACGGTCACCGCGTTCAGCCGCCCGGCCGGCACCCTGATGCGCCTGGCCGGCCCGGTGGCGGTGCTGTTCCAGCAGCTCTACGCCCGTCGGTGCGGTCAGGTGCTGCGACGTCTGGGTACCGTGAGCCGGTGAGCACGACATCGGTCACCTGGTGGGGACACAGCACGATCTGGCTCGCCGACTCGGGCGCCACCCTGCTCACCGACCCGGTGCTCACCGACCGGCTGGCGCACCTGCGCCGGCTGGCCGGCCCGTCGCCCCGGCTGCCCGGCGCGCCGGACGCGGTGCTCCTCTCTCACCTGCACGCCGACCACTTCCACGTGGCGTCGCTGAAGGCCGTGCCCGGTGAGCCGCTGCTGGTCGTGCCGCGCGGCGCTGCCGCCTTCACCGCCAAGGTGCTGGGCGCGTCGGTGGCCGCGCGGTGCGTCGAGATGGCCCCCGGCGACGAGATCGCGATCGGCGCGGTCCGGGTGCGTGCCGTGCCGGCCCGGCACGACGGCGGCCGCGGCCCGTGGTCGCGGGAGCGGGCCACCGCGATCGGCTACGTGGTCGAGGGCGAGTCCCGGACCTGGTATGCCGGGGACACCGGCCTGTTCGACCAGATGGCCGGGCTGGGCCCGCTGGATCTCGCGCTGATCCCGGTCGGCGGCTGGGGTCCCACCCTCGGCGCGCACGGTCACCTGGACGCCCGGGACGCCGCCGAGGCGCTGCACCGGGTGAAGGCGTCCTGGGCAGTGCCGGTGCACTACGGCACACTCTGGCCGATCGGGATGGCCCGGATCCGCCGGCACATGTTCGACGCGCCGGGCGTCCGGTTCGCCGAGCACGCGGCGCGGACCTCGCCGGAGACCCGGGTGCGGGTGCTGGCACACGGCGAGACGCTGACCCTCGGGCCGGCCGCGTGACCGCCACGCTGGGCGCGCTGGCCTGGCTGTTCGCCGTGGTGTGCTTCGGGGCGATCATTCCGATCGTGCCGACCGGGGCGGCGGTCAGCGGCGCCACCGCGCTGGCCTTCCACGAGGGCCGGCCGGTGACCATGACGTTCGTGGTGGCGGCCGGCGCGGCCGGCGCCTACGCCGGCGACCTGGTGATGTACGCGATGTGCCGGTTCGGCGGCGAGCAGCTCGCCCGCCGGCTGCGCTGGCTGCGCGACGAGGAACACCTGGCAGCGGTGAAGGACCGGCTGAAGGCCAGGCAGGTCCCGGTGCTGCTGGTCTCCCGGCTGATCCCGGGCGGCCGGGTGCCGGTGCTGCTCGCGGCGGCCTTCGCCGGGATCTCCTGGGACACCTTCGTGGTGGCCAACCTGCCGGCCTGCGCCCTGTGGTCGGTGGTGTACGCGGCGATCGGCCTGGCCGGCGGCTCGATCTTCCCGCGGCCCTGGCAGGGCGTGCTCGCCGCGGTGGTCGTCATCCTGGTGGTGAACCAGACGGTGACCTGGTGGAACAAGCGCCGCGAGACGTCTAGTACCTGAGGTGGGAGCGGGTCAGCTTGACCGCTTTCTCGATCACGGCCTCGCCGGCCTCCTGGGTCTGGTGGCCGTGCGAGAGCACCGCGATGGAGACGTCCACGTCGTCACCGGTGATCCGGCCGACCGAGTTGACGATCCACAGGTCGCTGGTGCCGGGGCGGGCCAGCCACCCGTTCTTCACGGTGAACTCCTCGCCCGCCTTGGCCGCGGCAGGGACTCCCCACTGCTGCGCCGGGTTGACGGTGCTCATCAGGGTGCGCGCGTAGGCCCGGCCCTTGGCCGAGATCGGACTGTCGTCGGCGACCAGCTGGGACAGCAGTTTCACCTGGTCGGTGACGGTGGTCTCGGTGAGGCCCCAGGCGCTGTTCACCACCGTGTGCTTCAGCCCGAGCCGCTTGTCGCAGCGCTGGATCGCCGACTGCTTGCCGAGGCTGGTGAACAGGGCGGTGGTGGCGTCGTTGTCGCTGTTGCGGATCATCAGTTTCGCCTTGGCGTCCTCGTCCGCGGTCAGCTTGCGGCCGGCGTCCTGCCTGGTCAGCAGCAGGCAGGCGAGCACCTGCACCTTGACCACGCTGGCGGTCCGGAACTTCCGGTCGCCGTGGAACGCGTAGCGGTCACCGGTCCGCTTGTCGAGCACCGCGACGGCGAACCCGGGGACGGTGGCGGCGTACTTCGTCAGCGCGGCGTCCAGTGCCTTGACCCGCTTGGCCCGCTCGGCCCTGGCGAGCTCCTCGGGGCTGGGCCCGGCCGGTGACGCGCTGGTCGCGTTCCCGGTGAGGAAGGTGGCAGTCTCACCCTGACTGCCGATCAGCCCTTTGAACACCAGGCCGGCACCTCCCAGCACGACCACGGCGGCCATGATCACGATCCAGTTCGGGGTACGTCGCACCCCGCCATATTGCCGTGCCGGCGCCACGACGCGTGTCCCGACTCCTATGGATCGCCCAGGAGAATCCGATTTTCCACGGTGCGCCGTGGCGCCGCGACATTCCGTCACCGGCCCCGGCTGCCCGCGGAGCGCAGAATGGGGGTATGGCGTCCCTGTTGTCCCGTGCCGTTCAGATGTCCCGCCTCGCGCTCGCCGCGCCGGCCGTCGCCGCCGACCTCACCCGCGCCGCGATCGGCCAGGTGATCGAGACCGCCGGCGCGGTGGCGGCTGTCCCGGTCCGCGCCGCCGGCCTGCTCGGCCAGGCCGAGCTGCTGGTCAACCGGGCCGGCCTGGCGATCGGCCAGGCCGAGGAGCTGATCGCCCGGGTGACAGCGGTGACCACCGCCGCCGAGTCCGCGGTGACCGAGGTCCAGGTGGTCAGCGCGGCGGCTCAGGCGGCGATCGCCGAGGTGCAGGCGATCAGTACGGCGGCCGAGGCGGCGATCGCCGAGGTGCGGGCGATCACCACGGCGGCGACGCTGACCGTCGAGGAGGCGAGCGCGATCGCCACGGCCGCCGGTGACGTGATCCGCCGGGTGGCCGGGACCGCCGACGCGGCCGGCACCCTGGTGATCGAGGCGGGCTCGCTGACCACGGCGGCCGCCGAGGTGGTGGCCGAGGTGGGCGCGGTCAGCGGCACGGCACGCGGACTGGTCGGCGACGCGGCGGCGGTGGCGGCTCAGGCCTCCGCCGTGGTGGCCCGCGCCGACCAGGCCGCCGGGGTCGCCACCGAGCTGCTCGACGGGTACGCGCCGACGCTGCGCAAGGCGGCGCCGTTGGCCGCCCGGTTCGTGGAGGAGCTGACGCCGGAGGAGGTGACCGCCGCGATCCGGATGGTCGACGAGCTCCCGGCGCTGCGCGACCATCTGGTCAACGACGTGATGCCGCTGCTCAACAAGCTGGACCAGGTGGGGCCGGACCTGCACAAGCTGCTCGAGGTGACCGAGGACCTGCACCTGGCGATCGCCGGGCTGCCGGGGCTGAAGCTGCTGCGCCGCCGGGGCGAGGAACGCACCGGGGAGGATCGGGGCTGAGCGCGGCCGCCCGGGGCGGAGCGCTCCGGGCGTACCGTCGAACGGGTTGGCGGCGGGGTCGCGGATCGCGACCCCGCCGCTCCTTGCTGATACCGCGCCGGCCTCGCGTGGGATTTCGGTCATCTTCCGGCCGGGCGGTGACGGCTCAGTAGACCGAGACGCCGTAAACGCTCAGCGGCTCGACGACCGGCTGGAAGTACGTGACGCCGCCGGACGAGCAGTTACCGCTGCCGCCCGAGGTGAGGCCGAGCGCCGTGGTGCCGGAGTAGAGCGATCCGCCGCTGTCGCCCGGTTCGGCGCAGACGGTGGTGCGGATCAGGCCGGAGACCGTGCCCTCGGCGTAGTTGACGGTGCTGTTCAGCGCGGTGACCCGGCCGGAGTGGATGCCGGTGGTGGAACCGCGCCGGTAGACGGTGGCGCCGACCGCCGGGGTGCCGGCGGAGGTGATGTCCTGCGAACCGACAGCGCCGCTCTTGGTGATCGTCGTGTTGGTGTAGCGGACGATGCCGTAGTCGTTGCCCGGGAAGCTCGTGCCGGCCCGGGTGCCGAGCGTGCTGGAGCCGTTCGTCCAGGTCGAACCGATGTTCGTGCAGTGGCCGGCGGTGAGGAAGTAGTACGTGCCGGCGCTGTTGCGCACGTTGAAGCCGAGCGAGCAGCGGGCGCCGCCGGTGTAGATGGCGTCACCGCCGGAGATCCGAGTGCTGATCTTGCCGGGGATGCTCTCGATCCGGGCGGTGTCGCCGAGCTTGGCGACGGTGGCCTTGACCGCGGCCAGCTTGGCGCCGGTGACGCTCTGGTCGACGCTGACCACGACCTGGTTGGTGACCGGGTCGACGGCGAAGGCGGTGCCGGGCGTCTTCAGGTTGACCTTGAGGCTCGCGTCGGCGGCGGCGAGGGTGGCGCCGCTGCGAGCCACGTAGCGCGGGGTGGCGCCGGCCTTGACGACCTCGGCTGCGGTGGTCGCGTCGGTGACGTTGACCACCAGTTTGCCGGAGGCGTCGAGGTAGGAGCCGGCGTCACGGGAGCCGAGCTGATCGTCCAGCTTGCTGGCAAGGGCGGACGGCGCGAAGGACGCGTCGCCCAGGGCCGGGGCAGCCGAGGCGGGTGACGTCGCGACGAAGGCGCTGCCCACGAGGATGCCGACCGCCAGGCCGACGATCGGTCGGCGAAGCTTCGGGTTGAGCACGGTTTCCTCCCAGGGGGATTGGGTAGGTGGCCCGACCGGTCCGGTAGGCCAGTGCTCGCAAGTATTCAAATTGATCAATGAATGTTGCAAGGAGAAGTCAATTTGGAACAATCTCGATCAAGTTGCCCCTGAGCTGGGAAAAGCCTCGTCCCATAGTGCGGGGGTATGACCCCTTCGGGATGAATCAGCGCTCCCGCACGCTGATCGGGGCGTCGTCGGCGAGCCGGTAGCCCAGGCCGTAGACCGTGGTGATCAGCTCCGGGTCGTCGAGCTTGGTGCGCAGGCGGCTGACGTGCACGTCCACCGTGCGGTTGGTGGTGTGCCGGTGACCCCAGACGTGGGTGAGCAGTTGGGCCCGGCTGAAGACCTGACGAGGGTGCTGGGCGAGGAAGAGCAGCAGGTCGTACTCCAACCGACTGAGGTCGAGACGCCGGCCGCCGCGCAGGGCGGTGCGGGCTCGCGGGTCCAGGACGATGTCGTCGGCGGCAGCGGCCTGCGGCGCGGGGGGCTCCAGCTCGATGGCGGCACCCGGGCCGGCCGCGTCGACCAGGTCGCGCAGGGCGGCGAGCACCCGGTCGCGGCCGGTGAGGCCGCCGGCGATGCTGATCGTGACGGTGACCGGGGCCTCGTCCACCAGCGGGCCGCGAGCCGCGGCCTCGTCCGCCAGCACGCCGCGGGCCGGGGCTTCGTCGGCCGGGAGGGTGGGGACCGGGCGCAGGGCGGGGCGGGCATGAGCGGGACGCGGGTGGGCGATGGCGAGCGCGGACATGGGGTGCTCCTTCGACGACTCGTGCCCCCGGATCCGGCGGCACCCAGCAAGGATATAATTCCTATCTGTTAGATAGGCATACCGCATCGTAGTAGCGCACGCCACATCCCACAAACTCCATCTTCTTACTAGGATTTGGGATCGCTGTTGACCGCGGCCTTCCCGGGATCGATGGTGGAGTGGTTCTCAAGCAATGGGCCCGGCGGTCCGGTGTGGACGGGGTCACTCTTCCGGGTGGATCAGCCCGGCGAGGCGGCCCTTCTCGCGGCCGGCCCCGCGCGGGTGACCTCGTACGCCATCACCGCGCTCGGGCCCGCCCCACCGGTGATCGCCGCGTGTGGCGTGCCCGACATATCCGGATAGTCGCAGATAATCGTGGAAAGGAGGCGCGGCGGACCGCCTCGGACGCCGCGAAACGGATGACTGGAATTGTGGTGGTGTCCGGTAACCCGCGCGCCGGGTCCCGGACCTCGACCCTGGCCATCGCGGTCGGGGAGGCCTTCGCGGACCGGCTCGGCTCCCCCGCGCCCACCGTGATCGAGGTGGGCGCGCTCGGCGCCGGCCTGCTGACCCGGGACGACGAGGCGACCGCGGCCGCGGTGGAGGCGCTGACCACGGCGAACCTGCTGGTGGTGGCGACCCCGACGTACAAGGGCAGCTACACCGGGCTGCTCAAGGTGCTGCTGGACCAGCTGCCCAACCAGGCGCTGGCCGGCAAGCTCGCGGTCCCGGTGGTGACGGCCGGGATCGCGCCGCAGGCGACCGCCGCCGAGGCGGTGCTGCGGCAGCTGCTGGTGGAACTGGGAGCGATCGTGGCCCGCCCCGGCCTGCCGGTGGTCGAGGCAGACCTGCCGGAATCAGCGGACATCGCGAAAAAGTACGCCGCCGCGCTCGACTGGTGAGGAAAGCCCCGGCATCCCACCGGGGCTTCCCCTCGTCCTCCGGCCCGATCAGGCGGCCGGGCCGACCACCAGGGTGTAATTCCTGGTCGCGGTGCCGCCCCAGACATCAGTGAACCCGGCTGTGAAGCTCGCCGTCTCCCCGTCGACAGCCGTCGGCACACCGCTGATCAGGCCAGTCCCGTCCAGGCTGAGCCCGGCCGGGAGCGCGCCGCCGAGCAGGCTCCAGGCGCCCTCACGACCATCAGCTGTCACCAACCGGCCCTGATAGTCGACGCCGGCCCGCACCGGCGGCAGCTCGGCACCGAGGACCGGGGTACCGGCCACCACCGGGATCACGATCGTGCGGGTCACCGCCCGCGGCACGTAATCGGTGAACCGCACGGTCACCGCGTACTCCCCCGGCTCGGTCGGGGTGCCGGTGATCGCGCCGCTGTGCGCGAGCGACAGACCAGGCGGCATGCTGCCCGCGGCCACCTGCCACGTTCCGGTCCGGCCCGACTTGAGGTTCACCCTGCTGGCGTACGGCGTACCGACGGTCGCCACGGCCGTCCGCGACGTCGCGATCACCGGCTCGGCGGGTGGCGCCGGGACGAAGAGCAGCCGGTTGGGCGCGCCGGCCCGGTCGGTCACCTTGCCGGTGGTGGCGTTCGCGACCAGCCTGGCGCGCACCTGGGACGGGGTGAGGGCGGGGCCGGCGTCCAGGATCAGGGCGGCGGCGCCGGCCACGTGCGGGGCGGCCATCGACGTACCGCTGTAGACCGCCGTCGCACTGTTGCTGCCGGAGACCGACGACTTGATGTTCACCCCGGGAGCGAACAGGTCCACCACCCTGCCGTAGTTGGAGAACGTGGCCCGCCGGTCCCGGCTGTCGGTGGCCGCCACGGTGATCGCCGCGGACACGTCGGCCGGGCTGCTCCAGGAGGCGTCCACGTCCTCGTTGCCGGCCGCCACCACGTAGGTGACCCCGGAGGCGATCGACTGCCGCACCGCGAAGTCCAGCGACGGGCTGGCCGCCCCGCCCATGCTCATGTTCGCGACGGCCGGCTTGACCGCGTGCTCGGTCACCCAGTCGACGCCGTCGATCACGTCGGACAGGTCGCCCTCGCCGTAGCAGTCGAGCACCCGCACGGCCACCAGCCGCACCTTCTTGGCGACGCCGTAGTGCGCGCCACCGATCGTGCCGGCCACATGCGTCCCGTGCCCGTTGCAGTCGGCCGCGTACCGATCGTCGTCGGCGAAGTCGTACCCGTAGGACGCCCGCCCGCCGAACTCCTTGTGCGTGATCCGGATCCCGGTGTCGATCACGTACGCGTGCACCGACGACCCGTCGTCGGTCGGGGTGTAGGACTTGGACCCCGCGACAGACCGCTGATCGATCCGGTCCAGTCCCCACGCCGGACTCGTCTGCGTTCCCGCGCTCCGGAACGCCCCTTCCCCACCGACGGCGGCCTGCCCACCGCCGATCTGCCCACCGCCAGCTGCCCGTGCACCGCCAGCCGCTCGCACACCGTCGGCCCGGCCGGCACCGTCGGCCCGCCTCGCACCGTTGGCCCGCGCTGCACCGTCGGCCCGCGCTGCACCGCCGGTCCGCCCCGCACCGTCCGCCTGCCCCGCACTGGCCAGCCGCACGCCACTGTCCTGGCCGGCGGCGACCGGGCCCAGGCCGACGGCATGTTCGGTGGTGGCGATGCGGACGCGCCGGTCCTGCTCGACCGACCGTACGGCCGGGTCGGCCGCGAGCCGCCGCGCCTGGGTCGCGCTCATCTCCGCCGCGAACCCGGCGATCCCCCGGAAGTCGCGCAGCACCTTCCCCGCGCCGAGGCTCCGCACGCGCGGCCCGCCCGCCCGCTCTTTCAGCGTGACGATGTACCGCCCGGGCAGCGCGCCGGGCGCATCAGCCCCGATCACCGTCCCGGTCGCCACCGCGGGGGACGGGACAGTCAGGGCTGCCGAGGCGGCAACCGCCGACGTGAGAAACGCACCGAGCGACCACTTACGCATGCCCCGCGTGATCGGTCACCCGAGGGCCGGGTTGAGCCGCCGCCCCGCAACGAACCAACCTGCCACCAACCCGCCGATCCGCCGCACCCCACCCCGACCCGCACGACCACGCCGATCCGCTCACCAAGAAGGGGACTGTGCCAGGAGCGGTGTTTCCGGCCCGACACGCCAAGAAGCAGCGGAGCCCAAATGAAGGTCGAGCGTCGCCGGGCGAGTTCCCGAACCGTTGCGGCTGCCCACCCCCGCCCGCGCGAGAGTGTTACCAGGGCTTCCCAGAGTCCCCCGCGGGGCGTTATGGAGCCGTTACGGAGGGGGTAGAACTGATGGGGTCGGGGTGGCATCGGACCCTATGACAGCGCGATGGAGCTGAATGGGGGACAGAGTGATGCGACGGGTGATGTGGCGACGACCGGCCGGATGGGGTGTCGGGCTGATTGCCGGGGTCGGGTTGTTGGGCGGGTGTGCGGCGGCGCCGGAGCATCTGGACGGGCCCGCGGTGCCGGTCGGCGCCACGGTTCCGGCCTCGGGGCGGCCGTCCGCGACCAAGATGCCGTCGGCTTCCGCTTCCGCTCCGGCATCGGGGCGGACAAGGAGTCCGGAGGCGACTTCCACGCCGCGGGCCGGGGTGTCGTCCAGCCGGTCGGCGGTGCGGGCGGTCTCTCAGGTCATCGGGCCGACCGGAATCGGCTCACTGAAGATCGGAATGACGGTGAACCAGGCGAAGGCCACCGGCCTGATCACCGGGTACACCACGTACGACGGGCCCGAGGGCTGCGGCAACTCCCGGCTGAAGGGTGCCGGCAGCTCCGGCGGCGAGATCACCCACTCGCCTCGGCTGGGTGTCGTCGCCATCCAGGCCTACGGCAAGATGCACACGCCCGAGGGAATCGGCTTCGGCAGCACCATGGACCAGGTCCGCAGTGCCTATCCGGACTTCGAGGGCAGCGACGTGGACGAAACCGAACGCTTCGGTGACGGCCGCGCCTGGGCCCACGCCTCTGGCAAGGTCAACTACCGCTTCACCTTCGACAACGACAAGGTGATCGAGCTCGGCCTCGAGCACCAGAACCAGGACTGTTACGAGTAATCCGTCGCCTGCGGAGCGTCCGGCGTCCAGCGGTAAAAGCCGCCAGTCGCCTGCCGCACCGCCCTTTTCCAGGTACAAAAAGAAAAGGCCCACCCCGTCACGGGGTGGGCCTTTTCTTAAGTTGAGTCCGGCGGCGTCCTACTCTCCCACACCCTCCCGAGTGCAGTACCATCGGCGCTGGAGGGCTTAGCTACCGGGTTCGGAATGTAACCGGGCGTTTCCCCTCCGCTATGACCACCGAAACAGCTATCAGCGCGGAACCAACCAGCAACCCGCATCCCTCTCCGGCACCCCAGCCGGCCCCGACATCATCGGAAGCCAACCAGAATCCCTGAGAAGAAACAGGGTGGTTGTTCGTTTGCTGTGAATCACACAGTGGACGCAAGCAGAAAATTTAGGGTGGTTAAGCCCTCGGCCTATTAGTACCGGTCAACTCAACACGTTACCGTGCTTACATCTCCGGCCTATCAACCCAATAGTCTCTTGGGGGCCTTACCCACTCAAGGTGGTGGGATACCTCATCTCGAAGCGAGCTTCCCGCTTAGATGCTTTCAGCGGTTATCCCTTCCGAACGTAGCCAACCAGCCATGCTCCTGGCGGAACAACTGGCACACCAGAGGTTCGTCCGTCCCGGTCCTCTCGTACTAGGGACAGCCCTTCTCAAGTATCCAACGCGCACGGCGGATAGGGACCGAACTGTCTCACGACGTTCTAAACCCAGCTCGCGTACCGCTTTAATGGGCGAACAGCCCAACCCTTGGGACCTGCTACAGCCCCAGGATGCGACGAGCCGACATCGAGGTGCCAAACCATCCCGTCGATATGGACTCTTGGGGAAGATCAGCCTGTTATCCCCGGGGTACCTTTTATCCGTTGAGCGACACCGCTTCCACACGCAAGTGCCGGATCACTAGTCCCGACTTTCGTCCCTGCTCGACCCGTCAGTCTCACAGTCAAGCTCCCTTGTGCACTTACACTCAACACCTGATTGCCAACCAGGCTGAGGGAACCTTTGGGCGCCTCCGTTACCCTTTAGGAGGCAACCGCCCCAGTTAAACTACCCACCAGACACTGTCCCTCGACCCGATCAGGGCCGCAAGTTAGATACCCAAACCCAACAGAGTGGTATTTCAACAACGCCTCCACCCGAACTGGCGTCCGAGCTTCACCGGCTCCCACCTATCCTACACAATCGAATTCAGATACCAATGTCAAGCTATAGTAAAGGTCCCGGGGTCTTTCCGTCCTGCCGCGCGTAACGAGCATCTTTACTCGTACTGCAATTTCGCCGGGCCTGTGGTTGAGACAGTGGGGAAGTCGTTACGCCATTCGTGCAGGTCGGAACTTACCCGACAAGGAATTTCGCTACCTTAGGATGGTTATAGTTACCACCGCCGTTTACTGGCGCTTAAGTTCTCCGCTTCGCCCCGAAGAGCTAACAGGTCCCCTTAACGTTCCAGCACCGGGCAGGCGTCAGTCCATATACATCGTCTTACGACTTGGCATGGACCTGTGTTTTTAGTAAACAGTCGCTTCCCCCTGCTCTCTGCGGCCATACCACGCTCCACCCGCAAGGGGCTTCACGCGTCCGGCCCCCCTTCTCCCTAAGTTACGGGGGCAATTTGCCGAGTTCCTTAACCACAGTTCACCCGTCGCCTCGGTATTCTCTACCTGACCACCTGTGTCGGTTTAGGGTACGGGCCGCTCGAAACATCGCTAGAGGCTTTTCTCGGCAGCATAGGATCAATGACTTCACCAGAACGGCTCGGCATCACGTCTCAGCCTATTGCCATGCGGATTTGCCTACATGACGGCCTACACGCTTACCCCGGCACAACCACCGGCCGGGATCATCTACCTTCCTGCGTCACCCCATCACTAAACTACTACCCACCAAGGTCCTAGTCTCCATGCCCTAGGTCCGAAGACCGCCGGCACTTCAAGTAGTTAGTACAGTGAGGTTCGTCTTGGGCGTTTCTTTGCGGGTACGGGAATATCAACCCGTTATCCATCGACTACGCCTCTCGGCCTCGCCTTAGGCCCCGACTCACCCAGGGCGGATTAGCCTGGCCCTGGAACCCTTGGTCATCCGGCGGAAGGGGTTCTCACCCTTCATTCGCTACTCATGCCTGCATTCTCACTCGTACAGCGTCCACGGCTGGATCACTCCGCCGCTTCACCCGCTGCACGACGCTCCCCTACCCATCCACACAAAGTGTGAATGCCACAGCTTCGGCGGTGTGCTTGAGCCCCGCTACATTGTCGGCGCGGAACCACTTGACCAGTGAGCTATTACGCACTCTTTAAAGGGTGGCTGCTTCTAAGCCAACCTCCTGGTTGTCCATGCGATCCCACATCCTTTTCCACTTAGCACACGC